>JAIUOY010000040.1:0-14614 GCA_020160995.1 Pseudomonadota bacterium
CGTTGATCGGCGTGCCGTCCGGCCGGGTCATCGGCGGCAGCGCGTGGTAGGCGCGGAACAGGTAGCCCGAGCCGTCGACCAGGTAGAGGTGCTTGATCGGCTTGTCGTCGCCGCCGGCCGTCGCGGCCTCGGCCTTCGCCTTCGCTTTCGCCATCCCCAAGGCGTACCACGCGGGGCCGGGCGGCTGAAAGGTCCCTCGGGCTGCGCCCTCGGGATGACAGGGAAAATGCCTGTCATCCCGAGCGCAGCGAGGGACCTTTCGAGGCCTACTTCTTCACCGACTCCAGGGTCGGCAGGCGATAGCGGTCCTCGGGGTCGTTCCAGCCCTTGAAGACGGGCTTGCGCTTCTCGGCGAAGGCGGCGCGCGATTCCATCAGGTCGCTCTTGGCGCCGTGATCGTGCAGGGCGGCGGCAAGCTTCTGCAGGTCGGGCGCCGGGGCCGGGCGCATCTGGCGCATCATGTGGACCGTGTTGACCCGCGCCGCCGGCGGCAGGGTCAGCAGGTGCTCGGCCATGCGCAGCGCCTCGGGCATCAGGTCGGCGGCGTCGACCAGCCGGTTGAGGAAGCCGACCTCGTGGAAGCGCTGGGCGGTGAAGCGGAAGCCCAGCGCCATCTCCATGGCGATCGGGTAGGGCAGGTTGGCGATGTGGCCATGGTTGTAGCCGCCCAGCAGCCAGCGCTTGGCCTCCGACACCTCGAACACCGCCTCGCGCACGGCGAGCCGCAGGTCGGTGCGCTCGACCAGCATGAAGCCGCCGCCCATCGCGAAGCCGTTGACCGCGGCGATCACCGGCTTCTCCAGCGCGCCGGTCATGAACGGGTCTTCCTGGGCCGGCCGCTTGCCGCCCGGCGTGCCGTGCTGCAGCGTCTCCTTCATGTCCTCGCCGGCGCAGAAGCCGCGGCCGGTGCCGGTGAAGATCGCGACCTCCAGCGCCTTGTCATGGCGGAAGTCGGTCCAGATGCGCGCCAGCTCGGTGCGCATCTCGGTGTTGAGCGCGTTCAGCCGCTCGGGCCGGTTCATGCGCACCACCAGCACCTGCCCGTGGCGTTCGGTCTCGACGACGGCCATTTCCTGTCCCTGCGTGTTCGTGAGCGAGGCGGCAAGTGTGCCGCCGCGCGGCGGCCCGCCGCAAGCGTCAGGCGAAGCCGAGCTTCCGCCGGGCCTCGCGCCCCGTCGCGTCGGTCAGCCGCGCGACCAGCGCCTCGGCTGCCGCCGGGTTGGCGGCGCGGCGGGCGATGCCGCAGGTGTAGGTGGTGGCGAGCGCGCAGCCGGGCGGCAGGTCGGCGACCAGCGTGATGCCCGGCGTCGACAGGATCTCGGTCGCCTGTGTGCAGCCGATCGGCCGCTGCGCGGTCGAGGCGGCCAGCGCGCGCATCGCGGTGTTGCCGTTGGGCGCCGCCTTGAGCCGGGGCGTCAGCGCGTCCCACAGGCCGAGGTCGCGGGCCACGCGGGCGAAATGGATGCCGGCGGTCGACAGCACCGGGTCGGGCACGTGGACCTCGTCGGCGGCGGCCAGCGCGGCCGCGAGGTCCTGCGCCGTGGCGAGCGCCGGCGCGGGATCGCCGGCGCGCACCGCCACCGAGGTCGGCACCGCGCCGATGTCGCGCATCGAGGCCGCCACGACGTGACCGGCCCCGGCCAGCTCCTCGACCAGGGCGCGGCTCAGGATCAGCAGGTCGGCCGGCGCGCCGTCGAGCAGGCGCTGCTTCATCGCCCCGACCGCGCCGAAGGTGCCGGCGATGGTGCAGCCGGCGGCCGCCTCGAAGGCGGCGCGCTGGCTCTCGACCAAGCCCTGCGCCGCGCCGCCGCTCAGGATGTGCAGCGTTGTCATTGGGCCTTGATGCCCGCCTGCTGGATGACCTTGGCCCACTTGTCGATGTCGCCCTTCATGTAGGTCGCGAACTGGGCCGGCGTCATGGTCATCGGCACCGCGCCCTGCTTCGCCCACGCCTCGCGCAGCGCCGGCCGCGCGATGATGCGGCCGATCTCCGCGTTCAGCTTCTCGACGATGTCGGCGGGCGTGCCGGCCGGCGCCATCACGCCCAGCCAGATCGTCGCCTCGTAGCCCGGCACGCCGGCCTCGTTGGCGGTCGGCACGCCGGGCAGCACGGCCGACCGGGCCAGCCCGGTGGTCGCCAGCGCCCGCACCTGGCCGGCATCGACGTGGCCCTTCATGGCGGTGACCGCGTCGATCATCATCTGCACGTGGCCGCCGATCACGGCATTGCGCGCGTCGGCGCTGTTCTTGTGCGGCACGTGCAGGATGTCGGTGCCGCTCATCGCTTTGAACAGCTCGCCGGCCATGTGGTACGGCGTGCCCGGTCCGGACGAGGCATAGGCGAGCTTGCCGGGCTCGGCCTTGGCCAGCGCGATGAACTCCTGCAGCGTCGCGGCCTTCAGCTTCGGGTCGACCACGATCACGAGGTCCGACGAGTTGACCGGCGCGACGGGCGCGAGGTCGCGCATCAGCACGTAGGGCCGGTTCGCCAGCAGCGTCTCGTTGGTGGTGTGGGCGTTCGACATCATCAGCAGCGTGTAGCCGTCGGGCGCGGCCTTCGCGACGATGTCGGTGCCGACCACCGCGCCGGCGCCCGGCCGGTTGTCGATCACGAATTGTTGCTTGAGGCTCTCGGCCAGTTCCTGCCCGATCTGCCGGGCGAACACGTCGGCCGGCCCGCCCGGGCCGAACGGCACGACCAGCCGCACCGGCTTGGTCGGCCAGGCCTGGGAACGGGCTGGGAAAGGCAATGCGGGCGCGGCTGCGACAGCCAGCGATGCGGCGAGCATCCGGCGACGGACGAAGCCAGTCATGACGATCCTCCCTGCGCCCCGTCGTGCCGCGGGGCTACAGCCGTCATGCCATGCGGTCCTTCCGCGCGCTACTGCTGCTGCTGTTCCTGCGCCGGACCTTTCGCGTCGCCGCCGCTCCAGCCCTTCTTCTCGGCGTCGAAGAACGAGGCGAAGACCTTGCGGATCGTGCTCTCGCCGATGTCGCGGGTGATGAACACGACGCGACTCTTGCGATCGTCGCCCTCCGGCCAGGCTTCCAGGGTCGCCGGCGGGTGGAAGACGTGCTGCACGCCGTGGATCACCACCGGCTTGTCGGTGTCCTTGACGTTCAGGATGCCCTTCATGCGCAACAGGTCGGGGCCGCGGTAGGTGACCAGCGCGTCGAACGCCGCCGCCACCGTCGCCCAGCTCATCGGCTCGTCGAAGGTCAGGCAGAAGGCGCGGATGCGGTCGTCGTGGCGGTTGACGTTGTGCGGGTCCTGCTCGCCGTGGCCATGCTCGTGATCGTGGCCGTGGTCATGCCCGTGCTCGCCGTGACCATGGTCGTGGCCGTGGTGATGGTGGTGGTGGCCGCCGTGACCGTGGTCGAACGCTTCCTCGCGCAGCCAGCGCTTGACGTCGGCGCTCTTGGTGTCGGGGTTGTAGAGGCCGGCATTGAGGATCTCGTTGGGATCGATCTCGCCCGACGAGATGGCGTGGAACGGCGCGCCGGGATTGAGCTGGTGCAGGCGGCCCTTCAGCGTCTCGAGCTTCGGCGCGTCGGCGATGTCGCTCTTGGTCAGCAGCAGCCGGTCGGCCACCGCCGCCTGCTTCACCGCCTCCTCGTGGTTGTCGAGCGTGCTGGCGCCGTTGACGCCGTCGACCGTGGTCACCACGCCGTCGAGCCGGTAGCGCGAGGCCAGCAGCGGGTCGGTCATCAGCGTGTGCAGGATCGGCGCCGGGTCGGCCAGGCCGGTGGTCTCGACCACCATGCGCTTGAACGGCGAGACCTCGCCACGCGAGCGCTTGAGGAACAGCTCGCTCATGGTGCGCACCAGGTCGCCGCGCACCGTGCAGCACAGGCAGCCCGAGTTCAGCGTGACCATGCCTTCGTCGTCCGACTTCTCGACCAGCAGGTGGTCCAGCCCGATCTCGCCGAACTCGTTGATGATCACCGCGGTGTCGGCCAGTTCCGGCCGGCGCAGCATCTTGTTGAGCAGCGTGGTCTTGCCGCTGCCCAGGAAGCCGGTCAGCACGGTGACCGGGATGCGCTGCTCGGCAGCCGTCTGCGTGTCGCTCATGGAACCCTCGACCCCTTCGACCTTCGAACCCCGGTCGACGGGACCGGCGTCACCAGAATGTTTCGGCTTTCCGGAACGACTGCCAGGCCTGCTCGATCTGGCGGCGGCGGCGCTTGTCGCCGGCCTCCGCCTGCTTCGACAGGCGCTTCAGCGGCTTCTTCACGTCCTCGGTGGGACGGGCCGCCGTGGCGAGGTCGGCCAGCACGTGGCGGGCGACCGCGCGGTCGTTCAGGGCGCCGAGCGCGCCCTGCAGGCGCACCGTCGCCTCGATATAGGGCTTGACCGCGGCCGAGGCAAAGGCCGGCCGCAGGAACTCGGCGGCGTAGCGCAGCTTCTTCAGCGCGATGCGCAGCTCGTGCAGCCCCTCGATGTCGAGCTTCTCGATGCGGCGGCCGCGGCGCAGCGCCTTGGCGTGCCGGCCGGCCAGCGCGGCGCGGGCGAAGCGGTCCAGCCGGTCGTCCTCGTCCGGCGCCGGGGCGAGTTCCATGAACCGCTCGAGCTTGTGGTCGAAGGCGTCGAACCGGGCGCTGCCCAGGGCGGCGCGGGCGCGCTGCAGGTAGGTCGCCTCAAGCCGGCCGGCGATGCGCTTGATCTCCGGCGGCACCTCCTCGACCGTCTCGGTCAGGAAGACGTGGAGGTCGCGGGCCGGGCCGCATTCGCCCGCCAGCCAGCGCGCCTCGGCGTTCAGCGACCGCACCAGCGGGCCGTCGACGGCGGCCCGGAACAGGCCGAGCGCCGCCCGCATCTTGCGCAGCGCCACGCGGGTCTGGTGGACGCCGACCGGGTGCTTGCTGCGCAGCATCCGGGCGCGGTTCTTGCGCAGGTCGGCCTGGCAGGTCGCGAGGATGCGCCGCAGGGCCAGCGCGGGCGAGGTGGAGGGGGCCAGTCCGGTATCGAGGGGCGCCATGCGCCTGCGACCGTAGCGGGCGAGGCCGGAGGGGCAACCGCAAAGCGGGTCAGGCTGGTGAAGCTTTTATGACGGGCGTTCCGCCGCCACCGCGGGGCCGGCGGCGATTTCGCTGGCCGGCCCGTAGGTTAGCGGCCGGAGCGGCACCGCCGTTTCCGGTGGCGGGCGGGGACCCGGCTGCCATATGGTCGCACCATGAGTATCGATCCGGCGGCCTTCAAGAAAGGCATGCGCCACCTCGCCGCCAGCGTCACGCTGATCACCACCCGCCACCGCGACCGCCGCGGCGGGCTGACGGCGACCGCGGTCTGCTCGGTCTCGGCCGACCCGCCGCAGCTCCTGATCTGCGTCAACAAGTCGGCCAGCGCCCACGATTCGATCGGCGAGGCCGGCCTGTTCTGCGTCAACATCCTGTCGCCCGAGCATCGCAAGATCGCCGAGCGCTTCGCCGGCATGGACGGGGTCGAGGGTGACGAGCGGTTCGTCGGGCTGGGCGAGTGGTCGAACCTGTCGACCGGCGCGCCGGTGCTCAAGGGCTGCCCGGTGTCGTTCGACTGCCGGCTGGTCACCCGCGTCGCCGCCGGCACCCACACGATCTACATCGGCGAGATCGTCGACATCGCGCTCGAGCCGCAGGCCCACGCCCTGCTCTACGCCGACGGCAGCTTCGTGCACGGCGAACTGCTCAAGAAGGCGCTGCAGGCGGCCTAGCGGGCGCCCGAGGGGGTGACCGATTGGCGCTTTGCGCGGTCGCCGCGAGCCCTTATGTTCCGGCTCCGTTGGGGCGTCGCCAAGCGGTAAGGCATCGGTTTTTGGTACCGACATTCCCAGGTTCGAATCCTGGCGCCCCAGCCAGCTGATTGGCGGTCTTTGCCGCTCTTCTGAGACTGCTGGAAAAAGCCCGCGTGTCGCGGGTTTTTTCATGGTCGCATTTTAGCTGGGCCGGTCTCTGGTTGAAGTCGTCGCGCTTTCGGGCGGGTGTCTCTGGCAGCCGATGCGCGGGGTTAGGGTCGTGTTCCGTTCCGGCAGGGGATAACTCGCTTGTTCGATGCCCGGAGCGGCCGCAATTACGCCGGCCGGCCAGCCTTCAGATGAAGGTGAGCTGGGCTTCCCACTCGAACGGCAAGGGCTTGCTCAACAGCATTTTAAGCGTGCCCTTCAATCGGCGCCGGCCATCGAGGAGTTGCCGAGTGAGATCTGGTGCCAGGAAGGCTAGCGGCAGTAGCTTGCGGACGTAAGCCTGCGTCATTCCGGCTCTTTGCGCGATGGCTTCATACGATGTGACGTCGCCGCGTTCGAGCCAGCGACGCCAGAGATGGGCGCGCGCCAGCGCCTGCAGAAGGACAGGGTCGGGGGCAGACTTGCCGTCATCCAGGATCTTCGCCCTTGCCCGTCGCGCGAGCGACACCGGCACCGTGATCATGCGATTGGGCGAAAGTGCTTCCTCGTCACCTTGGCCTGGCGCCTTGAAGATCTCGACGCGATCCTCGCGCAGCACCACACGTTCGATCTTAGCTGCAAACTCTGCGTCCAGCGTCTCCGCCGGCGACAGGGCCCGCGCCACCAGCCGCTCGATCGTTTCCGCCGGGACACGCGGCACCGCACCGGCCTGGCTCTTGCGGCTTTGCAGCAGGGCTTGGCTGACATAGTAGGCATAGCGGCGACCATTCCTCTTGGTCGTCCAGCTTGGGCTCATGGCATTGCCAGCAGCATCGAACAGCAGTCCCAGCAGGGGCCGGCCGGAGGCGCGATTGGCCGCAGTATGTCGATCTCGATGAGCCGACAACAACGCCTGCGTTCTCTGCCACAGCGCCTCGCTCACGATCGCCGCGTGTTGACCGGCATAGATCTTACCCTTGTGCCGTACCTGGCCGATGTAGACCGGATTGCGAAGCAGCCAGTATAGCGCCCCCCGGCTGAAGGGAACGCCACCCCAGGTTCGGCCGGTGACGGAGGTCCAGCGCTTGCTGACGACCCCCCGTCGCTTGAGATCTGCCTGGAGGGCCTCGACGGTCCCGAGTGCCCCATAGGTCTCGTAAATGCTTCGTACTGTTGTCGCCTCGGCCTCGTTCACCCAAAGCGCCCGATCCTTCACGTCGTAGCCCAGCGGTACCGTGCCACCCATCCACAAGCCTCGCGCCTTCGAGGCCGCGATCTTGTCGCGGATGCGCTCCCCCGCTACTTCCCGCTCGAACTGGGCGAACGACAACAGCACGTTCAGTGTCAGCCGCCCCATTGAGGTGGTGGTGTTGAACTGCTGTGTTACCGACACGAACGAGGCGCCATGGCCGTCCAGTATTTCGACGATGCGGGCGAAGTCGGCCAGCGAACGCGTCAGCCGGTCAATTTTGTAAACCACGATGGTCTGGATGCGGCCTGCCGCCACCTCGGCGAGCAAGCGCTTAAGGGCAGGGCGCTCCATTGTTCCGCCCGAAAAGCCGCCATCGTCGTATTCGGCTTTGACCAGCTTCCAGCCGGCATGGGCCTGGCTTCTGATGTAGGCCTCGCAGGCTTCACGCTGGGCATGCAAAGTGTTGAACGCTTGGTCCAGCCCTTCCTCGGTCGATTTGCGGGTATAGATGGCGCAGCGCACTGAAGGGCGGGGAGGGGTCACAGTACGCGCTTCTGCTTCAGGCCGAAGAAGCGCGGGCCCGACCAGCGCGTGCCGGTAATGCGGAACGCCACGTCCGACAGCGAGGAGAAGGTTTGGCCATTCCAAGCGAAGCCCTTCTCCAGCACCATCACCCGATGGGTCTTGCCCGCATGCTCCCGCTGCAGCACCGCGCCCGGCGGCAAGCTGCGACCCGCGGGCGCAATGTCCGGAGGCCTGGTGCTCAGCCGCGTCGATGCTTTGTCGAAGGGACGGCTCAGTTCCCGCAGACGGCGGCGGGTCGCTGTATCGAAGCCAGCATGCGTACGAGCTTGGAGCTCCCAGCCGAGCCAGCGCCGCATTAATTCTGCACTACTAACTACGGGCGGGGTTCCGCCCAGCCGCTCGCGCCAGACCTGCCGCAGATCCTCCAGCCCGAAGTCGCCCAGATCGGCGATCCCGGCTGTTGTGTCGAATTGCACGGGGGGCTCAGCTGGCGATCCGGTAGTAGCGCTCGCCCTTTGTCTTCTCGCTGACGATAGCGAAGCCGCGCTTCTTCAGCGTCCCTGACATCGCGCCTCGCACACTATGCTTTTGCCATCCCAGCGCCTCGCCAAGCTGCGCCACCGTTGCTCCCTTCGGGCGACGCAGCAGCGCTTCCAACCTCGAGAGTTTGCTCGCTGCCCGGCCCGAGCCCGTTACAACTGGGGCGGACTTGATTCTCTCTGCGTCGCGGTTTGCAGGTTTGGACCTGGTGATCCCGTCGTTCAGCGCCGTGCCGCCTTCGCTTGTTCCTGAAGCGGAGGCCTGCGTCAGCGGCTTCAGCTTCGTATTCTTCATCATCGCCGTCTTCTTCGAGCCCATGATTTGCTCCGTGTTGGTCGCCGGCACCATGCCAGTGCCACTACACACGCTTGCGGGCGCGCCCTTCTCAAGTGCCAACTCGGAGCATTCCATGGCGTCTTTGGCGTGCCGCGAGCAATGGCATGATTCTCAAACGCACGACGATTGAGGTGGGAACGCCGAGTTGCTGCGGTCAGTCGCGGCCTGTAGTGACTGCGCGGGGCGCGTTCCCTTGCCTGGAATTGGGGATAACTTGGAAAGCGCGCGGCCGTGCTGGATTGTCGTTGTGGTGATAGCCCCAAGCGTCCCCGTACCTGATCCCTGACGAAACCTCTGAAGGACCATTCACGATTAAGAGTTCGAATCCTCTCGGGGACGCCACTCCCGAACAAAAGAGAGTCCCATGTCCCCCTATCTCACCGCCACCCTAGTCTACACGTCCGCCGCGCTCGCTGAGATCGCCGGCTGCTTCGCCTTCTGGGCGTGGCTCCGCATGGACAAGTCCGTATGGTGGATCGGGCCCGGCATTGTCTCGCTAATCGCGTTCGGCTACCTGCTGACCTTGGCGCCTGCCGAACATGCCGGCCGCGCCTATGCCGCTTATGGCGGCATTTACATCGTCGCGTCGTTGCTCTGGCTGTGGCTGGCCGAGGGACACCGGCCCGACCGATGGGACCTGACAGGCGGAGGGCTCAGCCTCCTCGCGGTCGCGGTGATCCTCTTTGCGCCCCGCGGATCTGCGTCCTGACAGGGCAGCCGCCGCCCCAATCTCGCGAGCAGTCGGAAAACTAGAAACGCCCGCCCCGATAAAGGGGCGGGCGCCTCTCAGGTCGTAGCCGTCAGACTGCTATTCGTCGCAGCAGGGGCTCGCCTCCTCGCAGCAGGGGCTGCCTTCGTCACAGCAGGGCTGTGCCGCATGCGCCGCCGCTCCGAAGGCGAACAGCAGGACGAGCGTGGAAAGAATCGTACGTAACATGTTGTTTCTCCGTTGATTGAAAAGAGACGCGTTACGGAGATCGCTTATCGCGGCGGTGGCTCGGCGGGCGCGGGATCGAGACCGGTGACGTAGACATCGCTTGTCTCGATCCAGGCCGCTGTGAAAGTCCTGCAGGAAATCGGCAAGCCGCCATCGACCGGGGTGGCGGCCTGACACCCGGGACACGCCACGATCGGTCCGACCGTGGCGGGACCGTCGCAGCAGGGACACGCTTCGCCCTCGACATGCGCGGCTCGCGGCGACGCGAAGACCGCCGCCGGCAGGACGATCCAGGCCAACGCCGCGAAAAGGACGAAAGCCGAAACGATGCGGGAGAAGAAGGCGCTCACGCTCCGACGATAGGCGATCGGGCCGGACCTGTCAGCTCCGTCGGGGGTCATTCGGCCGGGACGGCAGGCCGCGCCGCGGGTTCCCGAAGCAACGGTTTGCGCAGTTCCGACAAAGCGTGCCGGCAGATCTGCCACGCACCCGAAAGGGAGAGCAGCGCCTTGATCGAGCCGACCGCGAGATCGGGCCAGCCGGTACCGCTGCAGACGTTGTAGAGCGTGACGCCCAGGATCCACACGCCGAAGACGCCGAGCGTCGCGCCCTTCAGCAGCGAGGCGCGCGCCCGCCAGGCGAGCGCCATCCCCGCCACGCCTAGGCTAACACCGTAATTGGCGGCATCGCCCAGGAAGTCGAGCGCGTCGGCCTGCAACGACACCGAGCCTGCAGCCGCGCCGGCGACGATCTCGATCACGAAAAACGAGGCATTGATCGCGAGCGCGATCCACAGCGCGCGCCGCCAGCGCGGGCTGTTGAGGCTTTGCGAACTGGGGCATTCCGCCGACTGACAGCAGGCCATGACGCACCTTGACGACGTTTGCGACCGGCCCAACGTAGAGATTGTAGTTACTAGAGGGTCGAGCCGGGATGGACAGTTTCACGATCGGCAAGCTCGCAGCCGCCACCGAGACCAAGGCCGAGACGATCCGCTACTACGAGCGCATCGGCCTGTTGGCACCTCCGGAGCGGACAGGGGGCAATTACCGCGCTTACTTCCCCTCGCATCTGGCGCGGTTGCGCTTCATCCGCCGCTCGCGCGCGCTGGGCTTCTCGCTCGACCAGGTGCGCGCGTTGCTGCGCCTCTCCGACGATCGAGCCTGCTCGTGCGGCGAGGTCGACCGGATCGCCAACACGCACCTGAAGGAGGTCGAGGACAAGATCGCCGATCTCAAGAAGCTGCAGTCGGAGCTGCAGGACATAATCGGCCAGTGCCGCCGCGGCACCATCGCCGACTGCCGCATCATCGAGGCACTGGGCACTGCAAGTCTGCGGGGGCAATCTCGACGATAACTGCATCGACTTTATTCAGCAGCGCCAACAGAGGATGGTGTCATCAGCCGGCGACAGACGCCGATTACATGAACGGTCCGAGGCGCAACGCCGCACGATTGACTGCGTGATTGTATAACACAGTACATTCCTACATATATGGCGCGTGGCTACCTTGGCACCCACTTGGCTGGCACTCATATTTCGGCGGAGCGCTCGCTTCGTTCGGATGCTCTGTGTCCTGTCGCTTGCGGTTGCCAGCGTGCTCCATATTGCGAACGACTTTCGAGTAAATAGTTTCGACTTGGGACAGAGGGTGGCTTCCGCCGCACCGAATGACGTTGGTGATGATGGTGGTAAGGCCGCCGAGGCTTGCCACATTTGCTCTGTAGCTTCCCATTTTAGTGCCGCAATTTTGGTGTTCGTTGCGTCGGTTTCTTCAGCCGTACCTGAAGGCCGGCTGATCCAAGTGTCCGACTTCTCGCGACGCATAGCAGGGCCACCCCCCAAGAACTGATCCCATCGTGTTTCGTTCGTCGTGCCGGCTTTTCCGGCGCGGGGTGCCGATGAACGCTTTTCTGGGATCAAATCATGTCAATCCGCGTAGTGGGAGCGGTGTGCGCAGCGCTGCTCGTTGTCACGCATGCAAACGGAGCTTTGTCGCAGGCGACGCCTGCGGCTGCGCAGCGCATGCCGAACGGGGTGCTTACTCTTCGACAGGCTTTGCAGCAGGCGGTGAACGCCAGCCCGCGCATCGACATAGCTGATCGCAACCTTGGCATGGCCGATGGTCGCCGCCGTCAGGCCGGCGCGATGCCCAATCCAACGATCGGCTTCGAGATCGACAATTTTGCCCCCGGCAATTCTGAGAATGTTGGCGGCGCGGAGACAACACTAATGCTCAGCCAGCTTATTGAGCTTGGCGGCAAGCGCGACGCGCGTGTGTCGGCGGCTCTCGGCGACGCCGATGCCATGCGATGGGAGAAGGACGCAACCCGTCTCGAACTCCTTTCGGAGACGACACTCGCCTTCGTGGAAGCCCTATCGGTGCAGCGGCGCATCCAGATTCTGGAACGGCAAGCTGCGACCCTGGAAAAGCTCGTGCCATTGATGCAACGCCGCGTCGAAGCCGGCGCATCCTCGCCGTCGGAAGTCACGCGAACCCAGACAGCGGTTGGTGTGACGCGCCTAGAACGTGATCGCGCGCGATTGGCCTTTGCCGTAGCTCGGAGGGATCTCACCGGGTTGATGGGCCGCGATCTGCCCGACTTTACGTCCGTTTCCGGAGACTTCACCCGCCTGGTCCGGCCGGCACCGCTCGAAGCACTGATCAAGGCGATCGACGACAATCCGCAGCTCATGCGCTGGACGGCTATACGCGCTCAACGAGACGGAGAGCTGCTGGTCGCCCGACTGAAGCCCATCCCAGACATCACGGCCAGCGTGGGCTGGCGCTACTACTCCGACACCCAGCAGAGTGCCGTCCGACTGGGCGTTTCGATGCCGTTTCCGGTGCTGGACAGGAACCGCGGCGGTATCCAGGAAGCGCAGGAAAATTCTCGCAAGGCCCACTCCGAAAGGGCCTCGAACCGGCTGGCTCTGATCACCGTCGTAGCAAAAGCGCACGATACCGCGAGCAACCAGCTTATCCAGCTCGACCTCATCCGCAAGACGATCCTGCCGGCGGCGCGGCAGACCTACGCTACCATCGAAGCGGGGTACGGACAGGGGCGCTTCACGGTTCTGGAGATTTTGGACGCCTATCAGACCGTCGCTGATGCGGAACTAAAGGAACACGAAGCGCTGACGAGCTTCCATTCAGCCGTTGCCACAATCGAGGGTCTCACCGCGAGTCCCGTGAACGTTACGAGGGCACGATGATGAACTTTATAAAAAAGGCACTGGGCTATCTGACGGTGGCAATCGTTTGCGCGGGCATCCTGGCCGCTGCCGGCTACTACGTCTTCGATGCGCGATTTACCAACCAGTCAAAGGCTGCTGGCGCCAAAGGTGGGCATGCGGAGAAGGAGGGCGACAATCATGACGAGGGCGTGAAATTGACAGACGCCCAGGTGACTGCCGCAGGCATAGAGCTGCTCAAGGCGGGGCCCCTAGAACTCCGCGATATTCTGCAACTGAACGGCACGGTGCAGCCCAATCAGGAAACGCTGGTGAAAGTGACCCCGCGCTTCCCCGGCGTGATCCGAAGCATGCGCAAACGGCTGGGCGACATGGTCAAGAAAGACGATGTTCTCGCGACCGTCGAGAGCAACCAGAGCCTGACCGTTTATGAACTCAGGGCAACGATCAACGGTACCGTGATCGATCGTGATGGCACGCTAGGCGAGTTCGCGTCCGAAGCGCGGCCGATTTTTACAATCGCCGATTTGTCGACAATGTGGGTCGACTTCGCTGTTTTCCGGAAGGACTTCTCGAAGGTCCGGATCGGGGACGCCGTTTCCATCGATGTTGGCGACGGCGGTGCACCCATCGAAGCCAAGATCGACTATCTCTCTCCGATCGGCGCCAGCGATACCCAGTCGGCCATCGCACGCGCAATCGTTCCGAACAGCGGACGGTTGCGCCCGGGCTTGTTCGTGGACGGAAAGGTCATCTTGTCAGCACGGCCAGTCGATGTAGCCGTCAGTACAAACGCCCTTCAAACACTTGAGGGCAAGAACGTTGTCTTCGTGCGCAACGGCGACATGTTCGAGGTGAGAGAGATCGAATTGGGCAATCGGGATGCCGACTGGGCCGAAGTCATGTTCGGCCTCGTCTCAGGCGACATCTATGCAGCAAAGAACAGCTTCGTGATTAAGGCGGAGATCGGCAAGGCCGGCGCCGCTCACGAGCACTGACGCGGGATCAGACATGATCAACAAGATCCTGGAATTCTCCATCCAGAACCGATGGTTCGTCATTATGGCGGCCATCGCAGTTGGCGCGTTGGGTGCGTGGAACTTCACGCGCCTGCCGATCGATGCGGTGCCCGACATCACCAACGTTCAGGTGCAGGTCAACACCGTTGCGCCGGGTTACTCTCCGTTGGAGGTCGAGCAGCGCATTACTTTCCCATTGGAAACCGCAATGGGTGGCCTGCCGAAGCTCGAATACACGCGCTCGCTGTCGCGTTACGGCCTGAGCCAAGTCACTGTCGTGTTCAAGGACGGAACGGACATCTACTTTGCCCGCCAGCTCGTGAACGAGCGCATTCAGCAGGCGAAGGAGCAGCTTCCGCCCGGCACGGAGACCGCGATGGGACCCGTATCTACCGGTCTCGGTGAGATTTACATGTATGCGGTCGAGGCCAAGCCAGGAGCTAAGCGGCCCGACGGCGAACCATATTCAGCGACCGACCTGCGGACGATCCAAGACTGGATTATCAAGCCGCAGCTCCGCACCGTGCCGGGCATCGTCGAAGTCAATACGATCGGCGGATACGAGAAGCAATTTCACGTCCTGCCCGATCCGGCGAAACTTATGGCTTATCGCCTCGCGTTCCGCGACGTGATGCAGGCGCTGGCCACACACAATGCCAATGTCGGTGCCGGCTACATCGAACGCAACGGTGAGCAGTATCTGGTTCGCACACCGGGCCAGGTGAACACGTTGCCGGAGATCCGCGATATCGTCATCGGGACGCGCGGTGGGGTGCCGATCCGGATTTCGGACGTGGCGGAGGTCAAGGAAGGGACTGACCTGCGGACTGGTGCTGCGACGCTCGATGGCAAGGAGACCGTAATCGGGACGACGATGTTGCTGATCGGTGAGAACAGCCGGACAGCCGCACAGCGCGTGAGCGCGAGGCTGGACGAAATTGCGCGTTCGCTGCCGGACGGCGTGGTCTCGCGCGCGATCTACGACCGGACCAAGCTCGTCGAAGCCACAGTC
>JAIUOY010000041.1:0-18230 GCA_020160995.1 Pseudomonadota bacterium
CATGCCCTGCATGACCATGTCGTAGGCCGGGTCCTTGGAGTTCGGGCCGGTATGGCCGAAGCCCGAGGCCGAGGCGTAGATGAGCTGTGGGTACTTGGCGTGCAGCGTGTCCCAGCCGTAGCCCAGCTTCTCCATCGTGCCGGGCCGGAAGTTCTCGACCACGACATCCGCCTTCTCGAGCAGCTTCTCGAAGATCTTGCGGTCGGCGTCGGCCTTGAGGTCGAGCGCGATGCTCTCCTTGCCGCGATTGACCGAGGCGAAATAGGTCGACTTGCCGTTGACGAAGGGACCATAGGCGCGCGCATCGTCGCCGTCCTTGGGCGGTTCGACCTTGATCACCCGCGCGCCCATCTCGGCCATCAGCAGGGTGCAGTAGGGGCCCGCCAGGATGCGGGAGAGATCGACGACGGTGATGCCCGACAGCGGGCCTTTCGTATTCTGGGTCATACGAAGTTCTTAGCCAGAGGGTCGGCGCGAATCCAGCCACACGTTGGCCGCAGCGGCGCCGATCACGATGGCGCCACCGATCAAGGTAAGGTCGCCCGGCTTTTCGCCATCGAACAGCCACACCCAGATGGGACCGAGGACCAGTTCGAGCAGGCCGAGCAAAGCTGCACGGCCCGCCGGAATACGCTTCAGGCTTGCCATGTAGAGCAGTAGCCCGACCGCGAGCTGTCCGGGACTGAGCGCGAACAGCCAGGGCAGCTGTGCCCAGGTGACATTCTCGGGATGCGCAAAGGGCAGGGCCACGAGACCCGAGATCACGCCGGCCAGCCAGATTGCCGGCGCCATGCCGACGTCGCGGCGGTGGCGCACGACCACGTAGTTGCCGCTCATGCAGAGCACGACGATGAACGCCACGGCCATGCCGGCGAGCGCGCCGGCCTGCAGCGACCCTGCGACGCTGAGGGCGAGTCCGACGACGGCGACACCCATGGCCAGAATCGTATGACCATGCAGGGGCTCGCCGAGGAAAATCCGTGCGGCGATGGCGGTGATGAAGGGCGTGGCGCCAAACATGATCAGCACGTTGGCCACGGGGGCGAGACCGAGCGCGAGAATGAAGCTGACGAAGCTGCCGGCCAGCAGGACCGCGCTCATCACCAGCGCCAGGCCGGCATTGCGCGAATCGACCAGGATGGCGCGCCGTTGCCAGATCATTAATGGCAACATCGTGACAACCAATAATGCACTGCGCCAGAACGATACATCCCATGCGGGAAGGTCGATGCGCCGCACGATGACGCCGGCTGTGCTGAAGGCGATGGCGGCAGTGACGGCGTAGAGGGCGCCGAGCAGCGCGGAACTCGGCAGGGTATTCGACGTTTTCATCTCGAAGAATGGTTGAATACGGTTTCCGACGTGCCCCCGTCCATTGATTCTCTCGACCTGCCGCCGTTTCGGCCGCGCTTTCCCTGGTGGGGAGCAGATCTTCAGACGATCGCCATACGGCTGACGTCGTCGCGCGTGCTCGACCTTGCACCGCACACCAGCGAGCGGCTGGCCTTTCCGATGGCCGACCGCACCGGCGACATTCTGCTCGGCATGCTCGACCGTCCCGTGGAAGCGGTGAAGGGCCGGCCGCTGGCGCTGCTGGTGCATGGCTGTACGGGCAGCGAAGACAGCGCCTACATGCTCAACGCCGCCCGGCATCTGCTCGATCGCGGCTATCGCGTGCTGCGGCTGAACCTGCGCGGCTGCGGTCCCTCGCGACCCTATTGCCGCGAGCACTATCATCTCGGCCGCACCGCCGACTTCCGGCGCGTGCTGTGGCAGATCCCCGAAGACCTCACCGACAACGGCATCGTGGCCGTCGGCTATTCGCTGGGCGGCGCGATGCTGCTCAAGTATCTCGGCGAGGAGGGTTCGTTTTCACCCTTGCGCGGCGCGGCGACGATCTGTGCGCCGATCGATCTGGCCGCCAACTGCAAGCACATGATGCGTCCACGGAACTGGCTCTATCACGCCTACCTGCTGAACGACATGAAGACGGAGGCGCTGGCCGAAGGCGCGTCGAACACGCCAGAGGAATGCGAGACGATCAGGGCCGCCCGCAGCGTCTGGGACTTCAACGACAGGTTCATCGCACCGCGCTACGGCTTCCGCGACGTCGAGGACTACTACGCCCTCTGCACGCCGCATGCCTTCATGCCCGAGATCCGCGTGCCGACCATGGTCCTGGCGGCGTGCGACGATCCGTGGATTCCCGTGGAGTGCTATCGCGATTTCAAGTGGTCCGACAATCCGGCGCTGTTGCCGGTGCTGCCGCCGGCGGGGGGCCATATCGGTTTCCATGCGCACGACAGCACCCAGCCGTGGTGCGATATCGCGATGGAGAAATTTTTCGACCGGCTTGCTCCCGCCTCTTGCTAGTATCGGGGCGTGAGCCTCGATCCACCGTCCTTTCGGCCGCGCTTTCCCTGGTGGGGCGGCGACCTGCAGACCGTCGCCAACGTGCTCGTGCCGCCGAGGTGCGATCTGGCACCCCATGCGAGCGAGCGACTGCCCCTCGACCTGGACGACGGCACCGGCGACGCGCTGGTCTGCACGCTCGACCGGCCGCAGACGCCGCGGGAGGGGACGCCGCTCGTCATCCTGATCCACGGGCTGACCGGCTCGCAGGAGAGCCATTACATCTACAGCATGGCCCGCACGATGCTGGATCGCGGGCACCGGGTGCTGCGGGTCAATCTGCGCGGCGCCGGCCCGTCGCGCGCGAGCTGCAGGGGCCAATACTATGCCGGCCGCAGCCAGGACTTTCGCGCGCTGCTGGCGAAGCTGCCCGCCGGCTTGACGGGCGACGGCCTGGTGGCCGCGGGCTACTCGCTGGGCGGCGCGATGCTCCTGAAATATCTGGGCGAGGAGGGAAGTGGCTGTCCGCTGGCGGCGGCGGCCAGCATCTCCGCGCCCATCGACCTTTCGGTGACGTGCCGCAACATGATGCGGCCGCGCAATACGCTCTATCACCGTCACATTCTCGGCCAGATGAAGGTCGAGGCGACGGCTGCAGGTGCCGAGGTGACGGCGGCGGAGCGTGCGGCGATCCTCGGCTCGCGTTCGGTATGGGACTACGATCAGGACTTCATCGCCCCACGCCACGGTTTCGCCGGCGCCGAGGATTACTACGACCGCTGCAAGCCGCTGCGCTTCATGGGCGGCATCCGCATTCCCACCCTGGTGATCGCCGCCCTCGACGATCCCTGGATTCCCGGTGTGCTCTACAGCGGCTACGATTGGCGAAGCAATCCGTCGCTCGTGCCGCAGCTGCCCCGGCACGGCGGACATGTCGGCTTCCACGGCGCCGGCAGCCGGCAACCCTGGAGCGACGCGGCCGTTGCGAGGTTTTTCGACCGCCCCCTATGACCAACATGGAACCCATGGCTCTGATCGTCGGCGTTGCCTGCTCCTTGGTGGCTCTTGTCTTGGCGTGGCGCGCCTATCGAGGCGCGTCGGCCGAGCTGGAAGAACGCAACCGCGAGAAGCGCGAGAGGGAGCAGGATCACGGCTGACCTGGGCCTCCACTGTGTCTGTGCAATCGATTGCAGCGGAAGGCCGCGTCGGCGAAGCCGATCGCAATCTTAGTTTCTAATCAAAGTTTACTATGAAGGTTTATATATAGGGATGGCCCGAAAGGGCCATCCTGGCTGGGCCCCGGAGGGCCCGCCCGGGTGGGCCCTTCGCCGATCAGCACAAGAAGGAGTGCTTCCGTCGGCCGTACGAACAGCGATGGTTTGTTACCGCGGAAGAAGTGCTGCTCGCGCACGATGAAGCGGCGTGCGGTCATCTTTTCGAGAACGAGACGAATCTGTTTGGGCGTGCAATGCAACTCCGCCTGCCACCCCGCGCGCGTCAGCGTCACCCACTTGTATCCGTTGCGCGAAACCTTGGTGTATCTGTGCCACCGCAGGAGCTTGTGCAGGAACAGGCCGCATCGCTCTCCGCCGGCCACCGCGATGCAGCGGTCGACATGATAGGTCGTGCAATCGATTGCATGAGCCAGCGCCAGGTAGTCCGCCGAAGCCATCGTCATCGCTGCATACCCTCCTTGGTATGTCGCTTCGACTAGCGCTGCGGCCGACATCCGGCAACTTCAGGATTGGCTCACGCCCGCGGCGTGGCGGTCCGTCAGACCGGCTTCCAGTAACTTTTGCTGCTGTAGATGGTCTTGAGGTGGCTGATGAAGTGGCGGACGCGCTCCGGCACATAGCGATTGCGCGGGTAGACGGCCATGACGTCGTAGTCCGGCAACGCGAAGTCGTCGAGGACGGTGACGAGTTCTCCCTTGTTGAGTTGATCGGTGATTTCCCACAGCGATCGCCATTGCAGGCCGAGCCCTTGCAAGGTCCAGGCGTGGAGCAGGTCGCCGTCGTTGCAGTCGAGCGCGCCGCTGACCTGCACGCTGACGATCCGGCCGTTGCGCGAGAACTGCCACGGGCGGCGTTCGGTGCCGCTGGCGTTGAACGCCAGGCAGTTGTGCCGCGCCATCTCCTCCAGTGTCCGCGGAACGCCGTGGCGGGCGAAGTAGTCCGGCGAGCCGCAGACCACGCGTCGATTGGTTGCGAGGCGTATGGCGACGACATTGGGATCGATCACGCCGCCCATGCGGATCGCCAGGTCGCAGCGATTTCGCACCACGTCGACGATCTGATCGGACAGATTGAAGGAGACTTCGACCTGCGGATATTTCTGCAGGAACGCCGGCGCATGGGCGGCGACGTGCTTGCGTCCGAAGGAGGCGGGCGCAGATACCACCAGGCGGCCGGTGACGTCGTGCCGATTCTGCGACAGCGCCTCCTCGGTCTCGTCGAGATCCGACAGTATCCGACGGCACTCCACGGCGTAGTTCGCGCCTTCTTCGGTCAAGGCGAGTTGGCGAGTCGATCGATGCAAGAGCTTGACGCCGAGACGTTTCTCCAGCGCGTCGATGCGCCGGCCAATCATTGCCGGCGTTACGTTTTGATCACGCGCCGCTTTGGTGAGACTGCCGTGGTCGACCGCGGCAACGAACGCCTCGATCTGAACTAACCGATCCACTTTAACTTGATACTCTCAATATCGAATAAAATTACCTTTATATGTATTATCACTGCGAATCACTGCCGATATCTTCTCCGCAAGAAAGAAAACGCAACCACGGCGACGCTCCTCGGACCGATCGACTTGTGGTTACTGGAGGAGTTCGATGGCAAAAGTTTTCGAGAACGTGGTGATCTTCGACGGCACAGGCAGTTCGCCGTTTCCCGGCGAGGTGCGTGTAGAGGGCAACCGGATTACCGCGGTCGCGAAGGGCAGCCAGAAAATTTCGCAGGAAGGAGCCGAGGTCATCGACGGGCAGGGCGCCACGCTGATGCCGGGCCTGTGCGAGCCGCACGCACACATCACCTATCCCGACATGCTGAAGCTGCGCGAACTCGGCGAAACGCCGCCCGAAGAGCACGTGTTCGTCACCATGCACAACGCGCGGAAGATGCTCGAGGCCGGCTTCACCAGCCTCTATTCGGCGGCATCGTCGAAGCCGAGGACCGAGGTCGTCGTGCGCAACGAGATCAATGCCGGCCGCATTCAGGGGCCGCGCTTTCGTGCGGCGTCGCCGGAAATCGTCTCGACCGGCGGGTTGGGCGACGAGCGGCAGCTGCACATGTACCACCAGGGCATCGAGATCATCGCCGACGGCGTCGACGAGATCAGGCGGACGGTGCGCATGTGCATCCGCGAAGGCGTCGATCAGATCAAGATCAACATCTCGGGCGACAACTTCGTCCGCCTGGGCCAGGACGGCGCCTGCACCTATACCGAAGAAGAGGTCAAGGCCGCCGCCGACGAGGCGAACGAGCGCGGGGTCGCGCTGTCGTGCCATAGCCGTGCCGACAAGTCGGTGCGGATGGCCCTGAAGTTCGGCTTCCGCGTGCTTTACCACTGCGAACATTCGACAGATGAGACGCTCGACCTCATCGAGGCCGCCAAGGACCGCATCTTCCTGGCGCCTGCCATCGGCGCGAACTACCGGCTGGCCCACCATGCCCAGGAGTGGGGCATCACGCACGACGTGGCGGAGCGCATGGGCGTGTTCAAGACCATCGAGCAGACGGCCCAGGTCTACAACAAGCTGCGCAAGCGCGGCGTCCGTGTCATGCCCGGCGGCGACTACGGGTTCATCTGGAACCCGATCGGCACCAACGCGCGGGACTTCGAGTATTTCGTCAATCTGTTCGGCTATACGCCGGCCGAGACCTTGAGCGCGGCGACCATGCTGGGTGGCCAGATCATGGACATGCCCGATCTCGGCCTCGTCAAGGAAGGCTTCCTTGCGGATCTGCTGCTCGTCGACGGCGATCCGACGGCCGACATCAAGATCCTTCAGGATCGCGACAACCTGCTGATGATCATGAAGGACGGCGCGTACTTCAAGGCGCCGCGGCCACGGCGGAAGACGGGCAAAGGGTCGGCGCGCACGCGCGAGATGGCGGATGCCTAGTCGACCCTAGCGACCTTGGCTGCCCGGCGCGACGCGTCGGGCAGCGGACCAGGGCAAACCACAGCGACTTCATCCCGGGCTCACCTGATTGAGTCTCCTGGGGATGCAAATGATCCGGATCGGCGGAGGGGGACGTGCGAGTCAACGGCAAGACATTGGCTGTCGAGGTTCACGGCAAGGGCGACGCTGTGCTGATGGTTCACGGCCTGGGCGGCACGTCCAACACCTGGCATGCGCAGCGCACCATGCTGGCGCGGAACTTCCAGGTCATCTGCCCCGATCTCGAAGGATCCGGGCGCTCGCCGCTCGACGGCACCCTGTCGATCGCCGGCTTCGTGGCCGACATGCTGGGCGTGCTGGACGCCCTGGGGATCGAAGCCGCTCACGCGGTGGGCCATTCGATGGGGACGATCGTCTGCCAGCACCTGGCCGCCGCGCACGCCTCGCGGATCAAGAGTCTGGCGCTGATCGGGCCGCTGGCGGAACCGCCGCCGCCCGCCCGGGCGGCGCTGAGCACGCGCGCTCAGCTGGCGCGTACCGAAGGCATGGTGCCGATTGCCGATGCGCTCGTCGAAGCGTCGCTGTCCGTCGCAAGCCGGACGGCTAATCCGACGGTGGCCGCCTTCGTGCGCGAGATCCTGATGCGCCAGCCGGCGGAAGGCTACGCCAGAACCTGCGAGGCCCTGGCTGCGGCGACGGCCGCCCGGCCCGAGGCGATCCGCTGCCCGACCGTGCTGATCACTGGAGACGAGGACGGAGTCGGGCCGCCCCGCGCGACGGCTCAACTGTCCCGCGCCATCGCCGGGGCCCGCGCCGTGATCCTTGCGGCGACCGGCCATTGGACGCCGGTCGAAAAGCCGAACGAGGTCAATCGCGCGCTGCTCGACTTCTATTTCGCTGCGCACGACTTCGGGTGAAGGGGCGGGGGAGTCTCATCATGTGCGATCGGCTCACGGACAGCACAGGGAGGGCAAGCCCATGATGTGGGTGCGCCGTCATCCTCGAGCCCTGCTCGTGGCGACGCTGCTCGCGGGTGTCGCTGCCTGGGCCTGCTACAAGGACGCCCGGCTGTTCGTCGCTGCCACCCTGAACGGGGTGACGCTGGCGGCATTGTACTTTCTCGTCGCCAGCGGCTTTGCGCTGATCTTCGGGCTGATGCGCAACGTGAACCTGGCGCATGGCTCGCTCTATCTGCTGGGTGCTTATCTCGGATACACCGTCGGCGATCTGACGGGCTCGTGGTACCTGGGCGTTGCGGCCGGCGCGCTCGGCGCGGCGGTGCTGGGCATCGTGCTGCAGGTCGCCGTGTTCCGGTTCATGCCGGGGCAGGAACTGCGCCAGGCGCTGGTGACGGTCGCGATCTCGGTGGTTCTGGCCGACCTGATGATGTGGGTCTGGGGCGCCGACATCTATCAGCTGGATCCGCCCGACTGGATGTTCGGCGCGTCGGTCCTGCCGATCGTGCAGCACTATCCGACCTACCGATTGATCCTGCTGGCGCTTGCCGTCGTCGTGGGCGGTGGCCTGTGGCTCCTGCTGAACCGTACGCGAATCGGCACGATGATCCGCGCCGGCGTCGACGACCGCATGATGCTGGCGGCGACCGGCGTGAACATACAGGTCGTGTTCGCCGTGACCTTTGCCATCGGCGCCGGACTTGCCGGCTTCGCCGGCGTCATCGGCGGTTCGGCGCTGTCGATCTCGCCGGGCGAGGATACGCGCTACCTGCTGGCGTCGTTGATCGTGGTCGTGGTCGGCGGCCTGGGCAGCGTGGCGGGCACGGCCGTCGGCGCCTTGCTGATCGGTCTCTCGGAGCAGTACGGCCTGGCCTACGCCCCGACCTACGGCGTTCTGTTCACCTTCGTGATCATGGTGGCGACGCTGTTCTATCGTCCCCAGGGCATTTTCGGCGGTCGCTGAGATGGACACCCTCCGACCGACCTTTGCAGCGAGCCGGCCGCAGACCGCGCTGGCTCCGGGACTCATGCTCGCGGCGCTCGCGATCTACCCGATGTTCGCCAACGACTTCTTCATTCTGCAGATCGGCGGACAGACGCTGATCATCGGTCTGATCGCCCTGTCGCTGATGCTGCTCGCGGGTTACGGCGGGATGGTGACCCTGTCGCAGATGACGGTCGCCGGCGTCTCGGCCTACCTGGTCGCGCTGCTAGGCGACAGCCACGGCGGCGTAAGCCTCGGCTGGCCCTGGTGGCTGGCGATACCGGCGGCGATCCTGGTCGCCGTGATCGTCGCGGCGTTCATCGGCGCCCTGTCGGCGAACACCGAGGGCATCTACACCATCATGATCACGCTGGCCGTCGGTGTCGCGGTCTTCTACCTCGTGCTGCAGAACCGCACGATCTTCAACGGCTTTCAGGGCCTCTCCCATGTCCGGCCGCCGATGGTGTTCGGGGTCGATTGGCGCGCGCCGTCTACCTTCTACTACCTGACGCTGGCCTGCGCGGCGGCCGGCTACTACTTCGTGTCGCGCCTGCGCCGCACGACGTTCGGGCTCGCGCTGCAGGGCATCCGGGACAATCCGCGGCGCATGAGCGCGCTCGGCTACGACGTCATCCGCCACCGGATTGCCGCGCATGCGATGGCAGGCGCCATTGCCGGCGTCGGCGGTGTTCTGCTGGCCTGGTACAACACCTTCGTGTCGCCGGCCACGGTCGGCGTCGATGCCATGATCAACGTGCTGCTGGTCGCCGTCATCGGCGGCATCAGAAGTCCGCTGGGGGCGTTCCTGGGCGCGGCCGTGTTCGTGCTGCTGCAGAGCTTTGCGATCGACCTGATCGGCAGCCAGCGCTTCCGCCTTCTGATCGGGCTGATCTTCCTTTCGACGGTGCTGTTTTCCCAGGATGGCCTGCTGGGCCTGTGGGCGCACTGCCGCCGATGGTGGGGGATGGCGACCGACCGGCGGCATTCCTGAACAGCGACAGCGAAACTCCTGGCCGGTGAAGGGCGCCGGCGCAGGCGTGGCAACGCAACAATGACGCCCTGAGGGACGACGAGATGGACAGTACAACCAAGATACTTCGACGCTCACTGTTGGGAGCGGCAATTCTGCTGGGCTGCACGACTGCGGCAAGCGCACAGCAGGAACTCAAGATCGGGCTGGTCGCAAGCCTGGAAGGGGCCTTTGCGGTCCTCGGACAGGACGGCGTACGCGGCGCGGAGCTGGCGCTCAAGGAGCACAACGGCGTAGCCGGCGGCAAGAAGATCGTATTCGTCCGGGGATCTTCGGACGCATCGCCGGCATCGGCCGTCAATGCCACGCGCAAGCTTGTCGAGCAGGACAAGGTTTCGCTGATGATCGGGCCGCTGTCGGGTTCCGAAGGCGTGGCCGTCAAGGACTATGCCAAAACGCAGCCGGGGGTCACCTTCATCGACGGCAGCTCGGGCGGCCAGCAGACCACGCTGGTCAATCCGTCGCCGAACTTCTTCCGCTTCAACCTCGACGGCGCGCAGGTCATGGCGCCGCTGGGGTCGTACGCGTTCGAGCAGGGCTACAAGCGCGTGATGGTGATCGCCGAGGACTATGCGTTCCCGTACTCGCAGGTGCAGGGCTTCATGTCGGGCTTCTGCAAGGCCGGCGGCAAGGTGCCGCGCAAGGCGTGGGTTCCCATCGGCACCAAGGACTTCTCGTCGGTGATCTCATCGATTCCGAAGGACGTCGATTCACTGCTGGTGGTCCTCGCGGGCGCCGACGCCGTGAACTTCATCAGGCAGTACGAGCAGGCCGGCGGCGACAAGAAGATCATCGGCGGCTCCGTCATGGTCGACCAGACGGTGCTGAGCTACCGGGGACGGCTCCGCGGCAACCTGGTCGGGACCCTGTCGTCCGGATGGACCGCCGATGCGCTGGAGACGCCGGCCTGGGAGAAGTTCGTCGCCGCTTACCGGGCAAGCTCCAAGGATGCGTTCCCGGCGCCGTCCTACTTCGCCTTCGCCTACTACAATGCCGTCAAGGCGACGCTGAATGCGCTCGACAAGGTCGGCGGCGACCTGTCCGATGGCCAGGAGAAGTTCCGCAAGGCCCTGGCAGCCACACACCTGGAGTCGCCGGTCGGCCTCATCACGCTCGATAGCAATCGTCAGGCGATCGGTCCGGCGTTCGTGACCAAGATCGTTCAGCGGCCGGACGGCAAGCTGGTGTCGAGCGTGGTCAAGACCGTGCCGAAGATCGACCAGCACCTCAACTTGTCGAAGGCCGAGTTCGACAAGATGGGTCTCGGCTCGCGCGACGTGCCGGCTTGCCCGTGAGCAGCCTCGCCATTGCTGGCCGATCCGAGTTGCGGCCTGGCGCGTCCGCGGACGCGCCAGGCCGCGGAGCGGGAGAGGCGGCGACGTCGCCTGCCCTGGTTCTCGAGGCCTTGTCGGTGGGCTTTGGCGGGATTCAGGTGCTGAGCGACGTGTCGATGACGATCAGCCCGACCGAACGGCATGCCGTGTTCGGGCCGAACGGCGCCGGCAAGACGACGTTGTTCAACCTGATCGGCGGCGATCTCACGCCGGGCGGCGGTCGCATCCTGTTCTTCGACATGGACGTTACGGAGCTGCCGCCGCATGCGCGGGTGCGCCTGGGCATGCGGCGGACCTATCAGTCGTCCATGCTCTTTCCCGAGCTGTCGGTTCTGGAGAATCTCCTGATCGCCGTTCGCGGCGTACGACCGGGACGTTTCGGCCTCGGCCGGATCCGGCCGGGAGATGCGGACGCACGGGCGGCCGAAGCGCTTCTGCAGAATGTCCGGCTGGCGGATGTCACGATGCAGGCGGTGTCGACCCTGTCGCACGGCCAGCAACGCCAGCTTGAGATCGGCATGGCGCTCGCCGGCACCCCGCGCCTGATCCTGCTCGACGAGCCGGCTGCCGGTTTGTCGGCGGTCGAGCGGCGCGACCTGACCGAGCTGCTGACGTCGCTTCCGCGAAGCACGGCGTTCCTGATCATCGAGCACGACCTGGAGATCGCCTTGCACGTCGCCGACCGGGTGAGCGTGATGCACGGCGGCCGGGTCATGAAGCAGGGCACGCCCGACGAGATCATGAGCGATGCCGAGGTGCAGGCCATCTATCTCGGCAGTGCGTCGAAGGAGGCCGACCGTGCCCACTAGCAAGGCCGCCGCGGCGCAGCCCGCGCTCGCCATCGACCGGCTCGATGTCCGCTACGGACGCGCCCAGGCCGTGCAGCAGGCGTCGCTGGCGCTGGAGCGCGGCACGCTGGCGATCGTAGGCCGCAACGGGATGGGCAAGACGTCGCTCTGCAACGCCGTTACCGGCATGGTGCCGTCGACCGGAAGCATCCGCCTGTTCGGCGAGGAGATCGGCGGGCTGCCGCCGCACCGGATTACCCGCAGAGGCATCGCTTACGTCCCTCAGGGACGCCGCGTCTGGCGCTCGCTGACGGTGGATGAGCATCTGCGCCTGGCGCATCGGTCCAAGCGGGGCGAATGGACGCCCGAGGGAATCTACGAGTTGTTCCCCCGTCTGAAGCAACGGCGGCACAATGGGGGGATGCAGCTTTCGGGAGGCGAGCAGCAGATGCTCGCCATCGGCCGGGCGCTGCTGCTCGATCCCAGCCTGCTGGTCATGGACGAGCCGACCGAGGGCCTGGCCCCGATCATCGTCGAGCAACTCGCCGAGACCTTGCGATCGCTCGCGGCCAGAACCGAGATGGCGATACTGCTCGTCGAGCAGAACCTTCGTTTTGCGGTCGATGTCGCCGACACGGTTGCCGTCATGGTGAACGGCTGTGTCGTGCGCACGATGCCGGCCGCCACCCTGGCCTCCGATCAGGAGCTGCAGCGGCAGCTGATGGGCGTCCACGCCCAGGGAAGTGGCTCGTGAGACGCCGCCGCTGCCGAAGATTGATCCCGTCAACGCGCGTACAGCCGCCGCCGGCGGCGGGCAGTGCTCGTCGATGCACACAGGTATGCGTCCCCAACCCTGTGAACGCGCCAGTCCGGCAATCGGGGATGTCAGCAGTCAATCGTGAGGAGAAATCATGAAGGAGAAATTGGGATTCGTCGGCCTAGGAACCATGGGGCAGGTCATGTCGCAGCGCCTGCTCGCGGCGGGATATGGCCTGACGGTGTGGAACCGCAGCCGCGACAAGGCCGACGACCTGCTGAAGGCAGGCGCCAAATGGGGCAAGTCGCCGGGTGAGGTGGCGCGCGCCTCGGACATCGTTTTCACGATGGTTACCGACGCGGCGGCATCGGAGAGCGTGATATGCGGCGCCGACGGCGTGCTTTCCGGCGCCCGCCCGGGCCTGATCGTGATCGATTCGGCCAGCATCGAGCCCGAGGCATCGCTCGCGATCGCCGAGCGGGCGCGGGCGAAGGGCGTCTCGATGCTGGACGCGCCGGTGTCGGGCGGCCCCAAGGTCGCTGCCGACGGCCGGCTCGGCATCATGGTCGGAGGGCCGACGGAAGCCTTCCGGACCTGCGAGCCCATCCTCAAGCTGCTGGGCAGCATGGTCCTGCATGTCGGCGGCAACGGACAGGGAACGACGCTCAAGCTGATCGCCAATCTCGTCATGGGCGTGTCGATCCAGGCCGTGGCCGAGTCCCTCGTGCTGGCCGCGAAGGCCGGCATCGATCCGCAGCTGGTGGTCGACATCACCTCGCTGCCGGGGACGGGGCCGCAGACGGGCGCCATGGCCACGCGTGGCCCGCGGATGATCCAGCACAACTTCTTCCCGGCGCATTTCTCGACCAACAACATGCACAAGGATCTGACCGGCGCGATGAAGCTGGCGGAGAAGGTCGGCGTTTCGCTGCCCACCGTAAGTGCTGCGCGGGAAATGCTGCGCGCCGTTCAGGCGCAGGGCAACGGCCAGATCGACTCGAGTGCCGTGGTCACGGTCCTGGAGACCATGGCCAACACATCGGTCGAGAAGGCGCACAAGAGCGGCTGATCCCGAACGTCCAACGTCCGTTTCACAGGTATCGCCGGCGCGCACCGAGCGCGCCGGGCGATCGATCAGGAGGAGTAGAAGATGTCAAAGAAGGTTCTGCAGCCCAAGGCGTGGATTCCGCGCGGTCCGTATTCGCTCGGCACGCAGGTGGGGAACATGGTTTTCATCTCGGGCCAGATTTCCCAGGACAATGACGGCAAGGCGATCGGCCCTGGCGACGCCAAGGCGCAGACGCGGGTCGTCATCGAGAAGATGCAGCTGATCCTGGCCGAAGCCGGCATGACCCTCGACGACGTGGTGTCGACGACGGTGTATCTGCAGGATCTGGCCGACTACGCGGCGATGAACGCGGTCTATATCGAGTTCTTCAAGAAGGACTTCCCGGCGCGCGCCACCGTGCGGGCCGACCTCGCCGGCGAAGGTCTCCTGGTGGAGATCGCCGGCATCGCCGCGAAGGCGTGAGCCTGAGCTTCGTTGCCGGGGCGTCCGGGATTCCTCCCGGACGCCCCGCTTGATGCGGGACCGCCGCCCGCACCCCCGAAGAACAACGACCAACATCCAGGCGTACCGGCCCAGCCGAGGTGCGCCGGCCGAGGTGCCATGTCCCCGTTGCTGCTTGGTTGCATCGCCGACGATTTCACCGGCGCGACCGATCTCGCCAATACGCTGGCCCGCGCCGGCATGCGGGTGGTTCAGACCATCGGCGTGCCCGACGATGCCAGCCAGCCGGACGTCGATGCCGTCGTGATCGCCCTGAAGTCGCGCACGGCGGACACGTCCGTTGCCGTGGCGCAGTCTGTCGAGGCGTGCCGCTGGCTGCGCCGGCACGGCGCGCGGCAGATCTATTTCAAGGTGTGCTCGACCTTCGACTCTACGCCGCAGGGAAATATCGGGCCGGTGCTCGATGCCTTGATGGACGAGCTTGCCTGCACCTTCTGCATCGTCACGCCTGCTTTCCCGGAGACCGGGCGAACCGTCTACCAGGGCCACCTGTTTGTCGGCGACACGCTGCTCAGCGACAGCAGCATGCGCAACCATCCGCTGACGCCCATGACCGACGCCAATCTCGTGCGGGTGCTGACGCGCCAGCTCCCCGACAGCGACCGCCGCCGGGTCGGCCTGATCGGTCATCGGCATGTCGCTACCGGCGCCGGGCAGATCCGGGAACGGATGGCCGATCTGCAGGCGCAGGGTTACACGCTGGCAATCGCCGATGCTCTCACTGACGACGATCTGGTCTGCCTCGGCGCTGCCGCGGGCAATCTGCCGCTGCTGTGCGCGGCGTCGGGGCTGGCGATCGGCCTGCCGGGCAACTGGGGGATAACGCCGTCGGAAACGGCGGGGCATTTGCCGCCGGTCGAGGGGCGGCGGGCGATCGTGTCGGGCAGCTGCTCGACAGCGACCAATGCCCAGGTGACGCACTTCGTCGGCAGCGGCGGGGCGGCCTGGCCGCTCGATTCCCGACGGCTCGACGGCAACTCGCTCGCCGCGCAGGTGGACGAGATCGCGGAATGGGCCGAACGACATTGGCGGGCCGCGCCGCAGCAAGCGGTACTCGTCTTCAGCACCGCGTGGCCGGACGAGGTGCAGGCCGTGCAATCGCGGCTGGGCGCGCAGCAGGCAGGAGGGTTGATCGAGCAGGCCCTGGCCCGGATCGCCTGCCGTCTGGTCGGGCAGGATGCCCGCCAGCTGATTCTGGCCGGCGGCGAGACGTCCGGTGCCTGCATCGGCGCCCTGAACATCATGCGCCTGCGGATCGGCCGGCAGATCGATCCCGGCGTGCCTTGGTGTCATGCCCATTCCCCGGTCGCGGGGGAGGGCGGCATTCATGTCGCCCTGAAGTCGGGCAACTTCGGCGGGGTCGATTTTTTCAGCCGTGCCTTCACGGCGCTGGCCTGAATCACCTAGCCGAGGCTGATTGGCTCCGTCGACGGGCCGTCGCGCAGCAAGGTCCCGAGACGGGCGCCGAGGTCGAGCGGCTCGAAGCGTTCGCTGGACGCGGCGATCTCGTCGGCGGTCCACCAGCGATGGCCGCGGGTCCAGCTCCGTTCCTTCTCGTCGAGGCCGGACGTGTCGATCTCGGTGCGGTCGGTGCGCGCCAGGAAGAAGCGTTCCCTGTGCATCACGTCCTTGCCGCGCCAGCTCATGCGCCGCTCGCGCGTCCATACCCAGCGCGGTTCGTCGATCACCGGCAGTTTGGTTTCCTCGCCGGCCTCGCGCACCGCGGCTTCGGCGTAGTCCTCGCCGGGATCGACCATGCCGCCGATCATCACCCAGAACGGGTCGAAGAACGGCTGGGCGGGATCGAACACCGCGGGGTCGTGCACGTTGAACAGGAAGAGCCGGTCCTGCGGATCGAGCAGGATCAGTCGGGCCGACGGACGCTCAATCATGCGCGGCGATCACTTGCCCTTGAGCAGTCGGGCTGCGTCGACGGCGCCATAGGTCAGGATGCCGTCGCAGCCGGCGCGCTTGAAGCCGGTCAGCGTCTCGATCAGCACCTTGTTCCAGTCGAGCCAGCCGCGGTCGGCGGCGCCGCGCAGCATCGCGTACTCGCCGCTCACCTGGTAGGCGTAGGTCGGCACGCCGAACGTGTCCTTCACGCGGCGCACCACGTCGAGATAGGGCAGGCCGGGCTTGACCATGACCATGTCGGCGCCTTCCTCGATGTCGAAGCCCACTTCGCGCAGCGCCTCGTCGGTGTTGGCGTAGTCCATCTGGTAGGTCTTCTTGTCGCCCTTCAGCGCGCCCGAGCTGCCGATGGCGTCGCGGAACGGGTTGTAGAAGGCCGAGGCGTACTTGGCGGCGTAGCTCATGATCTGGGCGTGGACGTAGCCCTTGGCGTCGAGCGCCTTGCGGATCGCGCCGATCCGGCCGTCCATCATGTCGGAGGGCGCCTGGATGTCGGCGCCGGCCTCGGTCTGCACGATCGCCTGCTTGATCAGCGCCTCGACCGACTCGTCGTTCTGGACGTAGCCGTCGCGCACGATGCCGTCGTGGCCGTCGCTGTTGAACGGGTCGAGCGCCACGTCGCAGACGATGCCGATGTCGCTCACTTCCTTCTTCACCGCCCGGATCGCGCGGCAGACGAGGTTGTCCGGGTTGTAGGCCTCGCGCGCGTCCGGCGTCTTGGCCGACGGGTCGGTCTCCGGGAAGATCGCCACAGCCGGGATGCCGAGGTCGCGCGCCTGCTTCACCGCCTCGACGAACAGGTCGACCGACAGGCGATCGACGCCGGGCATGGAACCCACCGGCGTTCGCGCGTTGGTGCCCTCCTGGACGAAGACCGGCCAGATCAGGTCATCGACCGACAGCTTGGTCTCCGCGACCAGGCGGCGGGACCAGTCCTCGCGGCGGTTGCGGCGCAGCCGCGTGGTGGGGTAGCGACCGAGGGTCGAAAAGCGCTTCGCCATGGTCCGGATTTATCGCGCGAACGGCGAACTGCCGCAATGTGGCTTGTTTGACTGCCATAGGCCCCCCGATATGATCCGCCGCCATGGATTTCACCCTCACCGAGGACCAGCAGGCGTTTCGCGACACGGCTCGCCAGTTCGCCGCCGAGCGGATGCTGCCGCAGGCCGCCCGCTGGGACGCCGAGAAGATCTTCCCGGAGGAGGTGCTGCGCGAGGCGGCGGCGCTGGGCTTCGGCGGCATCTACGTCCGTGACGACGTCGGCGGCAGCGGCCTCTCGCGCTTCGACGCCGCCCTGATCATGGAGGAGCTGTCGGCGGCCTGCCCGAGCACGGCGGCCTACATCTCGATCCACAACATGGCCGCCTGGATGATCGACGCCTTCGGCGACGACGACCAGCGCCGGCATTTCCTGCCGAAGCTCTGCAGCATGGAGCACTTCGCCAGCTACTGCCTGACCGAGCCGGGCGCCGGATCGGACGCGGCGGGACTGGCGACGCGGGCCGAGCTGGTCGGCGACCACTACGTCGTGAACGGCACCAAGGCCTTCATCTCGGGCGGCGGGCGCAGCGATCTCTACGTCGTCATGCTGCGCACCGGCGGCAAGGGCGCCGGCGGCGTCTCGACCCTGGTGGTCGAGAAGGGCACGCCCGGCCTGTCGTTCGGCAAGCAGGAGAACAAGCTCGGCTGGAACAGCCAGCCGACCTCGGCGGTGATCTTCGAGAACTGCAAGGTCCCGGTGGCCAACCGGCTCGGCCCGGAGGGCCACGGCTTCAAGATCGCGATGGCCGGGCTCGACGGCGGCCGCATCAATATCGGCGCCTGCTCGCTGGGCGGCGCGCGGGCCTGCCTCGAGACGGCGTCGCGCTACGTGATCGAGCGCAAGCAGTTCGGTAAGCCGATCGCCGACTTCCAGGCGACCCAGTTCAAGCTGGCCGACATGGCGACCGAGCTGGACGCGGCGCGCCTGATGATCTGGCGGGCCGCCAGCCTGCTCGACGCCAAGTCGCCGGAGGCGACGCAGGCCGCCGCCATGGGCAAGCGCTTCGCGACCGACGTCGGCTTCCGCGTCGTCAACGAGGCGCTGCAATTGCATGGCGGCTACGGCTACTTGAAGGATTTCCCCATCGAGCGCTATCTGCGCGACCTTCGCGTGCACCAGATCCTCGAGGGAACCAACGAGATCATGCGCGTGATCATTTCGCGCCGTTTGCTGATGGGATGAACGAGTGATGTCCGAGCCTGAAATTCTGTTCGAGATCAAGGATGGGCTGGGCGTGATCACGCTCAACCGGCCCAAGGTCATGAACTCGATCTCCCACGGCATGATCCTCGAGATGGAGAAGGTCCTGCCGGGCTGGGAGAAGGACCCCAAGGTCAAGGCGGTGGTGCTGCGCGGCGCCGGCGACCGCGCCTTCTGCGCCG
>JAIUOY010000042.1:0-26846 GCA_020160995.1 Pseudomonadota bacterium
GGTCAGGCGACCGTCGTCCAGCACCTGCAGGAGCACGTTGAACACGTCCGGGTGCGCCTTCTCGACCTCGTCGAACAGGATCACCTGGTAAGGCCGGCGGCGGACCGCTTCGGTGAGCACCCCGCCCTCGTCGTAGCCGACATAGCCCGGAGGGGCACCGATCAGACGGCTGACGGCGTGCTTCTCCATGAACTCGCTCATGTCGATGCGGACCATCGCCTGATCGTCGTCGAACAGGAATTCGGCGATCGCCTTGGTCAGCTCGGTCTTGCCGACGCCGGTCGGGCCCAGGAACAGGAACGAGCCGATCGGCCGGTTCGGATCCTGAAGGCCTGCCCGCGCGCGCCGCACGGCATTCGCCACGGCACGGACGGCTTCGTCCTGGCCGATGACGCGCTTGCCGATCTGTTCCTCCATACGGAGCAACTTGGCGCGCTCGCCTTCCAGCATCTTGTCGACCGGCACGCCCGTCCAACGCGACACGACCGCGGCGATGTCCTCGGGCGTGACTTCTTCCTTCACACCCTTGCCACCCGCAACCTCGTGGCCTTCGGCTTCCTTGAGCTTCTTCTCGAGGTCGGGAATCACGCCGTAGGCCAGCTCACCGGCCTTGGCCAGCTCGCCCTTGCGTTGCGCGATCTCGAGTTCCGAGCGTGCCTTGTCGAGCTGCTCCTTGAGCTTCTGCGAGTCCGCGAGCTTGTCCTTGGCCGACTTCCATTGCGCCGTCAGGCCCGCCGACTTCTGCTCGAGCTCGGACAGCTCCTTCTCCAGCCGCTCCAGCCGGTCCTGCGAAGCCGTATCGCTCTCCTTCTTCAGCGCCTCGCGCTCGATCTTGAGCTGCATGATGCGCCGGTCGAGTTCGTCGAGCGCCTCGGGCTTGCTGTCGACCTGCATGCGAATGCGGCTCGCCGCCTCGTCCATGAGGTCGATCGCCTTGTCCGGCAGGAAGCGGTCGGTGATGTAGCGGTTGGACAGCGTCGCGGAAGCCACGATCGCCGCATCCGCGATGCGCACGCCATGATGGAGCTCGTACTTCTCCTTGATGCCACGCAGGATCGAGATCGTATCCTCGACCGTCGGCTCGGCGACGAACACCGGCTGGAAGCGCCGCGCCAGGGCGGCATCCTTCTCGATGTGCTTGCGATATTCATCGAGCGTCGTGGCGCCCACGCAATGCAGCTCGCCGCGCGCCAGCGCGGGCTTCAGCATGTTGGAGGCATCCATCGCGCCATCGGCCTTGCCTGCGCCGATCAGGGTGTGCAGCTCGTCGATGAAGACGATGATGTCGCCTTCGGCCGCAGAGATTTCCGAGAGTACGGCCTTCAACCGCTCCTCGAACTCACCGCGATACTTGGCGCCGGCGACCATCGCGCCGAGATCGAGCGCCATCAGCTTCTTGTCCTTGAGCGACTCAGGCACGTCGTCGTTGACGATGCGCAGCGCCAGCCCTTCGGCGATGGCGGTCTTGCCGACGCCGGGCTCGCCGATCAGGACAGGATTGTTCTTGGTACGGCGACTCAAGACCTGGACGGTGCGGCGAATTTCTTCGTCACGCCCGATCACCGGGTCGAGCTTGCCGTCGCGGGCGGCCTGGGTGAGATCGCGCGCATACTTCTTCAAGGCGTCGTAGCTGCCCTCGGCCGACGCAGAGTCGGCGGTCCGGCCCTTGCGCAGGTCCTGCACGGCCTTCTCGAGCGCCTGGGGCTTCACCCCGCCCTTGGCGAGGGCGTCGGCCGCCTCGGTCCCCTTGGCCAAGGCGAGCGCCAGCAACATGCGTTCGACCGTGACGAAGGAATCGCCCGCCTTGTCGGAGATGGCTTCGGCCTGATCGAACAGGCGCGCGGTCTCCGGCGCCATGTAGATCTGGCCCGCGCCCTGGCCCTCCACCTTGGGCTGCTTGGCCAGATTGGCCTCGACAGCGGCATGAACGGCCCGCGAATCGCCGCCGGCGGCGGTAATCAGGTTGGCTGCGAGACCCTCGGGATCATCGAGCAGCACCTTCAATATGTGATTTGGGACGAGGCGCTGATGACCTTCCCGCAACGCCAGCATCTGGGCGCTCTGCAGGAAGCCGCGCATGCGATCGGTGTACTTTTCCTGGTTCATTCCTAACCCTTTCTTTTACGCCCCCGTCGAGTGGCGGGCGGAAGAGCGGACCCTCGGAGAGGCATCCTGCAGGCGATATGGGGAGAGTTCTACGGCGTGCAAGACCGTAGGGCATGTGCGGCTTTGCGCCGTCTTCGAGCTGCGCTAAGAACGCCCGCCCTCGCGGGGCGGAAGACAATAACGGAGAGCAAGGCATGTCCGGCGGACACGGTCACGTCGATAGTTCGAACAAGAAAATCGCCCTGCTGGTGGCCGTTCTGGCCGCTTTGCTGGCCATCTCGGAGATGGGCGGCAAGAGCTCCCAGACCAACGCTCTCTCGAGCCACATCGACGCTTCGAACACCTGGACATTCTTCCAGGCCAAGACGATCCGTCAGACCATTATGAGGACCGCCGCCGAGGAGGCGGAGGCGACGTTCAAGGACGGTCCGCAGGACCTGCCGCCGGCACTGAAGGCGCAGATCGACCGCTGGAAGCAGACGGCCCAGCGCTACGAAACCGAGCCCGAGACCAACGAAGGGCGGCGGGAGCTGATGGCGCGGGCCAAGGCGAAGGAACAGCAACGGAACACGTCGTTGGCCGCCTATCACATGTTCGAATATGCATCGGCGGCCTTTCAGCTCGCGATCGTGCTGGCAGGTGCGGCTGCGCTGACGAGCGTGATCTGGCTGACCTTCCTGTCCCTCGGCCTCGGCGCGATAGGCGTGGCCTTCACCGGCCTCGCCTTCCTGGCGCCGACGCTTATCCACCTATAGGAAACGCCCGGAGGCTACTGCCTCCGGGCGTTTTCCAAAGATATCGGAAGATCTGAAGACTCAGCCGCCGCGGCGGCCCGTCGCCGGCGTGAATGCCGGTACGTCGGGCTGCTCTTCGGCGGCAGGGTCTTCCCCGGCCGGTGCATTGCGCCCGTTCTGGAGAAAGGCGACGCTGCCCAAGCCGGGCTCGCTGTCGTCGCGGTCCTCGCCGCGGCCGCCCTGACGCTCGCCGGAAGCTTGACCGTGGCCATTGCCATTGGCCTGCGGTTGACCGCCAGCCTGCTGACCTTGCGGCTGCTGCTGGCCCGCCTGACCTTCCTCGCTACCCTCGCCCCAACCCTGGTTGTTGCGCTGGACGAAGCCGCCCATGGACTGGATCATTCGGAAATAGTGGTCGGCGTATTGCCAATAGGCCTCGGCCAGGATGCGGTCACCTGAGGCTGCCGCCTCGCGTGCCAGTGCCTGGTACTTGTCGAAGACCTGGTGCGCGTTGCCGCGGACCCTCACATCGGGGCCGCTGCTGTCGAAAATCTGGTTTCGATTGGGCGGGCGGTTGGGATTGTGATGCTGCTTGTGATGATGGCCGCCGCCACCGCCGCCGCCACCACTGCGACCGCCGCGCGACCGCTGACGATTGTTTGGTCTCATTAAACCTAAGGCCAGTTACACGCCGGACGGATGGTTGTTGTTCGGGCCCCTTTGCCCTTCCCTGGGCGCCGTCCCGGCTGATTTTAGAGGGTCGGTGTCCGCCGCCACAAACCGGTCGGACCGAAGCCCCCTCCAAGGGGCAAGCGAAAGCTAGTCCGATTTCATGAGGTTGCCAACCCTTAATGCTGAGAAGCCACGACTCGTTCCACACCCGCGAGATCTTTCCGAGGAGGCTGGGGGGACATCCCCGCCGCCGAAAAAATGCGAGATATATCAACAGCTTGCCCCTCTCCGCCCTCGACCAGCGCCCAGCCCCCCGGGACAATCAGCCCCGGAGCGGCTGCGGCAATGATGCGATAGGCCTCGAGCCCGTCCGGGCCGCCGTCCAGGGCAAGCCGGGGCTCGTGGTTGGCCACTTCCGGCATCAGCGCCATGATCGTGGACGATTCGATGTAAGGCGGATTGGAGACAAGCAGGTCAAAGGGCCCTTCCAACCGGCCGGCCCACCCCGCCCGACGCCAGTCGTCGACCGTCAGCCGCACACGCGGCGCAACGCCCAGCGTTCCAGCATTCTCTCCGGCGATGGCCAGCGCCTCGGAGGAGGCATCGACGCCCACTCCGGTCGCCTTGGGATATTCCCTGAGCAAGGTGAGCAGCAGACAGCCTGAACCGACACCCAGGTCGAGGATGCGCAATGGGCGCTCGCGCTCCGGCAGCAGATCCAGCACCGTCTCGATCAACGTCTCGCTGTCGGGACGCGGCACGAGCACGGCCGGCGACACCTTGAACGGCAGCCCCCAGAATTCCCGCTCTCCCAGGATGTAGGCCATCGGTTCGCGCCGCACCCTCCGGCCCGTAAGTTCGCGCATCGCCGCCACGACGCCGGCCGGCGCCGGGTCGCCGCCATGTGCGACGAGCTGCTCGACGCTGAGGCCGGCGGCACGGCCCAGCAACAGGCGCGATTCGAAGCGGACATTGTCGATGCCGGCTGCCGTGAGGGCGACGGCGGTATCGCGGAGCAGCGCGTCGTAGGTCGGGCCTGCAACCACCGGCTAGGCCGCGAGCTCCGCCAGACGGCCGGCCTCGTCGTCGGCGATCAGCGCGTCGATGATCTCGTCCAGCGCCCGCCCTTCCATCACCTCGTCGAGCTTGTAGAGCGTAAGGTTGATGCGATGGTCGGTGACGCGGCTCTGCGGAAAATTATAGGTCCGAATCCGCTCGCTGCGGTCGCCGCTGCCGACCTGGCCCTTGCGGTTGGCGGCACGCTGGGCATCGAGCCGCTGACGTTCGGCATCGTAAAGGCGGGCGCGCAGGATCTTCATCGCCTTGGCGCGGTTCTTGTGCTGGCTCTTCTCGTCCTGCTGGCTGACGACGACGCCCGTCGGGATATGGGTGATACGCACCGCCGAGTCGGTCGTGTTCACCGACTGGCCGCCCGGGCCGGAGGCGCGGAACACATCGATGCGAAGATCCTTCTCGTCGATCTTGATGTCGACATCCTCGGCCTCCGGCAGCACCGCCACCGTCGCGGCCGACGTGTGGATGCGGCCCGACGCCTCGGTCGCCGGCACGCGCTGCACGCGATGCACGCCCGACTCGAACTTCAGGTGAGCGAAGACGTTGCGGCCGGTCACGGTGGCGATTGCCTCCTTGTAGCCGCCGATGCCGGTGTCCGAGAGCTCCATGACCTCGAACTTCCAGCCATGCTCGGCGGCATAGCGCTGGTACATGCGGAACAGGTCGGCGGCGAACAGGGCCGCCTCGTCGCCGCCGGTTCCCGCCCGGATTTCGAGGATGGCGTTCTTCTCGTCGGCCGCATCCTTGGGCAGCAGCATGCGCTTCACGTTGCGTTCGAGGTCAGGAAGCTGCTTCTTGATCTCGGCCGCCTCTTCCTCGGCAATCGCCCTCATATCGGGATCCGAGGCCATCGCCTCCGCATCCTTCAGCTCCTGCTCGGCCTTGCGCCAGGCATTGACGGATTCGACCAATGGGCCAAGGTCGGCATATTCCTTGGAAGCCGCCACGAACTTCTGCGAGTCGAGATTGCCGGCCGAAAGCTGGGCTTGCAGTTCGGCGTAGCGCGCGACGATCTGTTCGAGTTTCAGAAGAAGCGACACGTCAGACCTTCAAAGCTGCAGCGAGGCCGTCGAGCGGCACCTCACGTTGAGTGCCACTGTCGAGATCCTTGAGCTGGGCGACGCCCTTGGTCAGTTCGTCGTCGCCCAGGATGATCACCGCGCGGGCGTTGACCTTGTTGGCCCGCTGCATGCGCCGCTTCATGTTGCCGCGATAGTCCTGCTCGACGGCGATGCCGTCCCGGCGCAGGACGCGGGCAATGCCCAGGGCCTTGCTTTCGGCAGCGGCCCCCAGCGGTGCGATCACGACAGGCCGCGGCGGCGGCGCTGGCTCGTTGCACAGCATCATCAGACGCTCGATGCCTCCCGCCCAGCCGATGCCCGCGGTCGGCGGCCCCCCCAGTTCGGCGATCAGCCCGTCGTAGCGACCGCCGCCCAGCACCGTGCCCTGGGCGCCGATGTGGGTGGTCACGAACTCGAAGGCCGTGTGGGTGTAGTAGTCGAGGCCGCGGACCAGGCCCGGATCGACCTCGAAGGCGATGCCGGCGGCAGCCAGGCCATCCTGCACCGTCTTGAAGAAATCCCGGCTCGCCTGGTTCAGGTGGTCGGCGAAGGACGGTGCGTTGGCGTTGATCTCCTTGTCGCCTTCGTCCTTGCTGTCGAGGATGCGCAGCGGGTTGCGCTGCAGGCGGCCCCTGGAATCCTCCGACAGCTTGTCGACATGGCCCGAATAGTAGTCGACCAGCACCTTGCGATAGCCGGTCCGGCTCTCGGGGTCACCCAGCGAGTTGATCTTGAGGACGCAGCGGTCGAGGATCGTCAGCCGGTCGAGGATATCGGCAGCGACCGAGATCACTTCGATATCGGCTCCCGCCTCGGGCGCCCCCAGCACCTCGAGGTCGATCTGATGGAACTGGCGCTGGCGCCCCTTCTGCGGCCGCTCGTAGCGGAACATCGGACCCGCCGCGAAGACCTTCAGCGGAAGCTGCTGGACGAGTTCGCCGTTGGAGACGAAGGCCCGGCAGATACCGGCCGTATATTCCGGCCGCAAGGTGAGCGATTCGTTGCCGCGATCGTTGAAGGTGTACATCTCCTTGGAAACGACGTCGGTCGTCTCGCCGATGCCGCGGGCAAACAGCTCGGTGAACTCGAAGATGGGCGTCGCCATCTCCCGGTAACCGTAGAGTCGCGCCACGTCGCGCGCCGTGTCGACGACATGGGCGAAGCGCCGGTATTCGTCGGGGAGAAGATCGTGCGTGCCGCGCACGGGCTGCATTTTGCTCACGGGAAGTCGCCTTGAAAATTCGTCGAAGGAAGGAAGCCTGTGACCGCTACTCTGCGGCGGCGCGATGTCGATCCGCCTCCGCGGCCTTGGCAGCCTCGATCTCGGCCGCCTTCTTCTCGATCAGGCCCGCCAGATGCTCGACGATGTCGGTGTCCTTCATGCGATGGTGCGGAACGCCTGCGAGGTAGACCTGGTGCGTGCCGTTGCCGCCGCCGGTGAAGCCGATATCGGTCTCCCGCGCTTCGCCCGGGCCGTTCACCACACAGCCGATGACCGACACCGTCATCGGTGTGGTGATGTGGGCCACACGCCTTTCCAGGGCCTCGACGGTGCGAATGACGTCGTACTGCTGACGGGCGCAGGACGGGCAGGAGATAATGTTGACGCCGCGATGACGCAGGTTCAGCGCCTTCAACATCTCGAAGCCGACCCGCACCTCTTCTTCCGGCTCGGCCGAGAGCGAGACGCGGATGGTATCGCCGATGCCCGCCCACAGCAGCGCGCCAAGCCCGATCGATGACTTCACGGTGCCGGTGCGCAGACCGCCGGCCTCGGTAACGCCGATATGCAGAGGATAGTCACAGGCGTCGGCGAGCTGTTGATAGGCCGCGACGGCGAGGAAGACGTCGGATGCCTTCACGCTGATCTTGAATTCGTGGAAGTCGTGATCCTGCAGGATGCGCGCATGATCGAGAGCGCTCTCGACCATCGCCTCAGGACAAGGCTCGCCGTACTTATCCAGCAGATCCTTCTCCAGCGACCCGGCATTGACGCCGATCCGCATGGAGCAGCCATGGTCCTTCGCCGCCTTCACGACCTCGCGAACGCGTTCGGCCGAACCGATATTGCCGGGATTGATGCGCAGGCAGGCCGCACCGGCCTCGGCAGCTTCGATGGCCCGCTTATAGTGGAAGTGGATATCCGCCACGATCGGGACCTTGGCGGCCCGCACGATCCGCGACATCGCCGCCGTCGAGTCTTCGTCGGGGCAGGACACGCGAATGATGTCGACCCCGGCCTCTTCGCAGCGGCGGATCTGCGCGATCGTCGCCTCGGCGTCCGCCGTCAGCGTGTTGGTCATGGTCTGGACCGTGATCGGAGCGTCACCCCCCACAGCCACGGATCCAACCATCACCCGCCGCGACTTGCGGCGCGCGATGTCGCGGTACGGTCTGATGCTCATGCTTGGCAATGTAGCGGCGGCAGGCCGGCTTATCCAGCCGGCGGACTGCCGCGACCTTCGACGCTACCGGGCTTCGGTAATGCGGTAGGCGATCCCGGCCGGGACGGTGTAGCTCTCGCCGGCACGCACATAGGTCTGCGTCAGCACGTCGCCATTCGGTGCCCGCAGCTCGACCCAGCTGTTGCGGCGGACGCTGATCGGGGTGTTGACCCTCACAGGCATCGGCGGCGGCACGGCGGCAACATCTGCTGCCGGCTGACGTGCGTTGGCCTCTTCGACCGGGGGCTGACCCTGCGTCGGCTGCCCCTGCACGGGCTGTCCGGCGAGGTTAAGGCGCGGCGGCTCGATCGGGGCCGGCGGCTGCGCTGCCTGAGCCTGACCGATCGCGGGAATCGACATCACTACCTGCGGCGGCGGCGCGGGAACGGCAACGACGACGGGCGGCGGCAATGCGGGCATGACCGCCGGCGCGGGAGCGGCCGGCGCTATCGCCGTCATCGGCGCAGCGGGGGCCAGCGACGGTGCAGGCTCCGGGCGGTGAGCCGGCCAGATCTCGGCCGGCAGATTGCCCGACGCACTCCGGGTCTGCCGAGCTGGCGCAGACGGCGTCGCCTCTGCTTGTGCGGGTGCAGTCGTTTCCTTTTCCGACGGCCGTGCCGCCAGCAAACGATCCGGCACCGGCGGAACCTTCTCGGCAACGACGGCCTGTTCACGCGGCATGTAGTGCCACACGCCGTAGCCGGCGCCGACAACGAGCAGAACCGTCAACACGGCGAGACCGATCGGAGCACGCTTCTCGACGATCGGGAAATCGGCAGGCAGCGCCACGGGGCGCTTGATGGGAACGGGGCCCGACAGATGATAGGCCGTCATGACCTTCTCGGGATCCAGGTCGACATGCGCTGCATAGGCGCGCAGGAATGCCGGGATGTAAGCCGCGCCAGGCAACTTGTCGAAGCGACCCTCTTCGATGGCTTCGATGTGATTGCGACGAATGCGCAGACTCTTTTCGACTTCAGGCAGACTCAATCCACGCGCTTCGCGCTGGTCGCGAAGGAGTCGACCAACCGCTCGGCCCGGTGCGGCCTCACGTTCAATCGCCCGCCAGTCAACCTGATCCGGCATCGAATATCCCTGCTTGTCCCCTCGTCGCGACTTTTAGCAGAGGCCCGATGACAGGGCAAAAGCGATTCGAGATGTCGTCGTTAAATTTCGATCGCGTGATCGGCGGCGAAGAGGCGCAGTGTCTCACGCAACGGTCGATCCGGTTGTGAAAGCGCAGCGGTCATGAAACCAACCGCGTCGTCGAGATCGAGCGAACGAATCATTGCTTTGACGGGACCAATCGCACCTGGCGACATCGAAAGCGTACGCACGCCAACGGCGAGCAACGCGAGTGCTTCGACAGGGCGACCTGCCATCTCGCCGCAGACGGCAAGATCGACACCGGCAGGCCGCGCCTTCTCCACCACAAAATGTAGCAACCGAAGCAGAGCTGGGGACAAGCTGTCGTAGCGACCCGCAAGCCGGCTGTTGCCGCGATCAGCAGCGAAGAGAAACTGCATAAGATCGTTCGTTCCCACGGAAATAAAATCGACATGGGGCAGCAGGCTGTCGAGCTGCCATGCCAGGGCGGGAACCTCGAACATAACGCCAACACGCAGACGCTCGGGTTCGACCATACCTCGCCGCCTGGCGCGCTCGAGCTCGAGGTCGAGCAACTTACGCGCGCTCAGAAGTTCTGCGACATCGGCGATCATGGGGAACATCACCGACAACGGCCGTCCATTGGCGGCCTGAACCAATGCGCGGAGCTGACCGCGCAGCATCGCCGGGCGGTCGAGGCCGATGCGGATCGCACGCCACCCCATGGCGGGGTTTTCGTCGCCGAACGCACCGACGTACGGCAACACCTTGTCGCCCCCGACATCGAGGGTGCGAAACGTTACAGGGCGTCCATCGGCGAGGTCGAGCACGCGGCCATAGAGCCAAGCCTGTGCATCGACATCGGGAAACTCCGAACGCACCATGAACGGAATCTCGGTCCGGTACAGACCGACGCCATCGGCTCCCGTGTCGTCGAGATGCTGCATGTCGATCAGCAGGCCGGCATTCATGTGCAACGAGATTGGCGCCTGGTTGCGTGTCACCGAGGGCAGGTCGCGCAGCGCCGCGTACTTGCGACGACGTTCGGCGCGTGCATCGATCGCCGCATAGACGCCCTGGAGGATGTCCTCGGCCGGCCGAACGAGGACCTGGGCATTGTCGCCATCGACGACGATCGGATCGCCGGCCTCCACGCGGGACAGCACATCGGGCGCCCGGCCGACGACGGGAATGTCGAGGGCACGCGCGACAATGGCGACATGGCTGAGTGCCGAACCCTCTTCGAGCACCACGCCGCGCAGTCGCGTGCGGTCATAGTCGAGCAGCTCGGCGGGCCCCATGTCGCGCGCGATGACGATCATGTCATCGGGCAGCGTGCTGGGATCGACGGCGGCGCGGCCGGTAAGGCGCAGCAGCAGGCGGTTGCTGAGATCCTGCAGATCGCTCAGCCGCTCGCGGATATAGGGATCCGTGGACTGTCCAAGCCGGGCCCGCACATCGTCAAAGGCGCGCTGCACGCCTGCCTCGGCCGTGAGGCCCGAGTCGATGGCCTCGCGCACGCGCTCGATCCAGCCGCGATCGTCGACGAACATGCGGAACGTTTCCAGGATCTCCCGCTGCTCGCCCGACTGCATGTCGTGCGCTTCGAGCATGCGATCGACATCCTCGCGCACACCGTGCAGAGCCTCCTGGAAGCGCTGTTGCTCCTGTGCTGCATCCTCCGCAACGATGCGCTGAATGACGATGCGCGGCTCGTGCAGAACGGCTCGCCCGATCGTAACGCCCGGGGTGAGCTGCACACCGTCGACACGCAGGGGCAGCAGACCGATACCGTCGACCTGCTGCACCTCGTTGGGGCTGACGATGTGGCCGGCCGAGACCAGCTCCGCCAGCACCATGGCGATGGTCTGCAGCGTCTCGATCTCTTCCTCGTCGTACTGGCGGCGCGTGCGGTTCTGCACGACCAGCACGCCCAGCACGCGGCCGGCACGAAGGATCGGCACGCCGGCGAGCGAGTGATAGATCTCTTCGCCGGTTTCGGGCCGGTAGGCGAATTGAGGATGGGCTTGAGCATCGGCAAGGGCCAGCGCGCGGCCATGAGCCGCTATGTCGCCGACCAGGCCTTCACCGACCCTGAGCCGTGTGCGATGTACGGCCGACGGGTTGAGACCCTGGGTGGCAAACAGCTCCAGCACCTCGCCGGCGCGCAGCAGGTAGATGGAGCAGACCTCGGCCACCATCTCGTTGGCAACCAGGCGCGCAACCTCCCCGAGCGTGACCTCGACCGCGTCGGCACGCGCCATCGTGTCCCGGAGCCGCTTGAGGAGCATTCGCGGTCCGGCCGGAGGAGTGGATCTCTCCATGGTCAGACCGCAGGATGCTTGAGTCGGATTACGACAAAGCTGCGGTTGACGATGCCGGCACGAACTCGCCCATAAGCTCGCCACTCCTCGGCCGCCGGAATGGTCGGACAGAGGTCTTGGCAGGCCATAGGGAGCTCGGCGCGCATAGCCCGCTTATAGCAAGACCCGCGCCGAACTGCCTACCGGCTAATTCGCATAGAGAACGTGGGATTTGCGATCAGGCCGCGTCCAGCTCGTAGGCCGTGTGAAGGGCGCGGACGGCAAGCTCCGTATACTCGGCGGCCACGAGGACGCTGATCTTGATCTCCGAGGTGGAGATCACCTGGATGTTAATCCCCTTGGCCGCAAGGGTTTCGAACATCTTGAGCGCGACACCGGCATGGCTGCGCATGCCGACGCCGATCACCGATACCTTGGACACGTTGATGTCCGACTTGATCTCGGAAAAGTGGAGTTCGGCCTTCGCCTGCTCAAGTCGCTGCACCGCGCGAGCAAGATCGGCCTTGGGCACCGTGAAGGTGATGTCGGTCGAGCTGCCGTCGAGCGAAACGTTCTGCACGATCATGTCGACGTTGATGTTTGCCTCGGCCAGAGGGCCGAAGATCGCCGCCGCCACGCCCGGCCGGTCCGACACTTGGGTCACCGTGATCTTGGCTTCATCCCTGGCGAAGGCGATGCCGCTCACGACAGACTTCTCGAGCCCCTGGGCCATGATTTCTTCCTCGTCCACAACCAGCGTTCCGGGGAGGTCGCTGCCGAGCGCCTCGTCGAACGACGACAGCACCTGCACCCGCACATGATGATTCATCGCCAGCTCGACGGAGCGCGTCTGCAGCACCTTCGAGCCCAGCGAAGCCATTTCCAGCATTTCTTCGTAGGTCACCCGGTCGATCTTCTGGGCCTTTTCCACAATCCGGGGATCGGTCGTGTAGACGCCATCGACGTCGGTATAGATGTCGCAACGATCGGCCTTCAGGGCCGCCGCCAGCGCCACCGCCGACGTATCCGAGCCACCGCGGCCCAGGGTCGTGATGCGGCCCTCGGGCGACACGCCCTGAAAGCCCGGCACGATCGGGACCTCGCCCGCCGACATGGTCTTGTCCATCTCGGTCGTATCGATTTCGATCACCCGGGCCTTGGAATGGGCAGAATCGGTCTTGATCGGAAGCTGCCAGGAAACCCAGGAGCGCGAATTCACGCCTTCCTGCTGGAGCGCCATCGCCAGGAGGCCGATCGTCACCTGCTCGCCCGTCGCGACGACAACGTCATACTCGCGCGGATCGTGCAAGGGCGTGATCTCGTTGACCCACTTGATCAATTGGTTCGTGGCACCCGACATGGCCGAAACCACGACCGCGACCTCGTTGCCCCGCGCGACTTCGGCTTTTACTTTACGCGCAACATTCTTGATACGATCCGTGTCGCCGACCGAAGTACCGCCGAATTTTAGAACAATGCGCGCCATAGCCCTACTCGAAGGGGAAGCCCCCGCCTGGAAAGCGGGCTATAGACACCGCCGGCGCCATATGGGTCAAGGGTAGCCATGGTCGAAAGCGCGCATATCCCCGCTGCCGGAACGGTCGATCCTGCTGACGTCGAACGCTTTTCGCGTATCGCCGACGAATGGTGGGACCCCAGGGGCAAGTTTGCCCCGCTCCACCGGCTCAATCCGGTGCGGATCGGCTATATCCGCGACCGCGCTGCTGCCCACTGGCAGCGCGATGCCCTAACGGGCCGACCGCTCGACGGCCTGTCGCTGCTCGATATCGGCTGCGGCGGTGGCTTGCTGAGCGAGCCGATGACCCGGCTGGGCGCACGGGTGACCGGCGTCGATGCCTCCGCACGCAACATTTCGGTCGCCGCCCTCCACGCCGAGCGCCAGGGTCTTTCGATCGACTACCGCCAGGGTACCGCCGAAGCACTGGCCGCCAGCGGTGCGCAGTTCGACATCGTGATGGCGCTCGAGATCGTCGAGCATGTCTCGGATGTCGATCTTTTCCTGCGTTCCTGCGGGAACATGGTGAAGCCGGGAGGCCTGCTGTTCCTCTCGACGCTCAATCGCACGGCCAAGGCCTGGGCGATGGCCATAGCCGGCGCCGAATACGTGCTGGGCTGGCTGCCGCGCGGCACCCACGACTGGAAGAAGTTTCTGAAACCTTCGGAAGCCGTGCACGGTCTGCGGGACGGCGGCATCGACGCACAGGAAATCGTTGGCGTCGTCTACAGCCCGCTCAGCCGCCTGTGGTCGCTGAACAAGAACGACCTGGACGTGAACTACATGCTCTACGGGATCAGGCGCGCGGCCTAACGGCCGGCGCCGACACGGTGGATACCGATTGCGTCAGTTGCCGCGCGGGATCCAGGGCAGGCGACCGAACTCGATACCCTCTTCGGCAAGCGCCTCGGCTTCCTCGTCGCTCGTCTCGCCGTAGATGCCGCGCCTGTCGCTCTCGCCGTAATGGATCTTGCGGGCCTCCTCGGCAAACTTGTCGCCGACATGCTCGCAGTTCTTCTCGACTTCGGCGCGGACCTTGAGCAGCGCCTCGCGCAGCTCCTTCGGCATATACTTGGCAAGGGCCGCCATCTGCTGCTGTTGCTCCGCCGACGGCGCGGCTGGCGGCGTCGCAGGAGCCTCGGCAACCTCGATCGGCGCCTCGTCGCTGCCCTTCTTGCCGATGCGGGGCGCCATGATGGCGCGCTCCACCTTGGACGAACCGCAGACGGCGCAGCCGATCAGCGACTTCTTTTCCTGGCGCTCGTAAGTCTTGCTGTCCTTGAACCAGCTGTCGAATTCGTGGCCCTTGGCGCAACGCAGGCGATATAGAATCATAACGCCGTCGAAAATGGTGGCTTGTCGCGCCAGACGCAAGGCCCGATTGTCGCGCCCCATTCGCCCCTTTCGCACCAAGACACATACGGAATGACTGCCTCTCCCTGGATCGTCACCTGGGCCGGCCTGCTGCCGGCGGACGCCACCGTCCTCGACATCGCGGCCGGCAAGGGCCGGCATAGTCGATACTTCGCCGCCCGGGGCCATCGCGTGACGGCGATCGACCGCGACGTGAGCGAACTTGCCGCCGCCGACGGCATCGAAGTCATCGCGGCCGATCTCGAAGACGGTTCGCCCTGGCCGCTCGGCGACCGCCGTTTCGGCGCCGTCGTCGTGACCAACTATTTGCACCGGCCCCTGTTTCCCGTTCTGTTCGAGGCGCTGCAGCCGGGCGGTATCCTGCTTTACGAGACTTTCATGGCCGGCAACGAGCGCTTCGGCAAACCGAGCCGGCCCGAATTCCTGCTGAAGGATGGCGAACTGCTCGACCTGGTCCGTGGTCGTTTCTCGGTGATCGCCTACGAAGCGCGGATGATCAGCGAACCCAGGATGGCGATGGTGCAGCGGATCGCGGCCCGAAAGACGTCCTAGGGCCGACAGTCCCGTCCCGCCGCCTATTCGGCGGCCTTCGCCGCTGCCGCCTTGTGCAGGGCCGGCGCCGCATATTCCCGGTCGTGCGTCAGCGACGGCACCATCTTGCGGGCCTCGGCGATCTTGGCCGCGTCGATGTCGGCCACGACGAAACCTGCCTTCTCGCCGCCGGCATCGGCCAGCACCTCGCCCCACGGCGCCACGACGATCGAGTGACCGTAGGTCTTGCGGTTCGAGCCCTTGTGCGTACCGACCTGCGCCGGCGCGAAGACGAAGCACCCGGTCTCGATCGCCCGCGCCCGCATCAGCGTATGCCAGTGCGCCTGTCCGGTCGGCACGGTGAACGAAGACGGAATCGACAGCATCGTCGCCCCGGCATGGGCGAGATCGCGATAGAGGTAGGGGAAGCGCAGATCGTAGCAGATGGTCATGCCCAGCACGCCCCATGGCGTCTCGGCCAATACCGCCCTGTCGCCCGGCCTGAACGTCGAGGACTCGCGATAGCTCTCGCCGCCCGCGAGTTGGACGTCGAACATGTGGATCTTGTCGTAGCTCGCGACGATGCCGCCTGTCGGATCGATCAGGTAGGAGCGATTACGGATCTGTTCTTCGCCCGGAACACGTACGTGGATGGATCCCAGCAGGAACCATGCTCCGATGTCGCGGGCGCTGGCCCGGCAGGCCGCGAGCATCGCGTGCTCTTCTTCGGTCTGCGCCTTGGCCAGGGTCTCGGTGCGGTTGGCCCCGATCAAGCCGGTATTCTCCGGCGTCATGATGAAGTCGGCACCGGCATCGCGGGCAAGCTTTGCCTGCTCGCGCACGAACGCCACGTTCTCCAACACTTCGTTGCTGACGTTGGTCTGGATGAGACCGGCCTTGAACGACGACATCGCCGCGGCTCAGCCCGGCTGGGCGAGCAGCGCGTCGAGCTTGCCCGCGCTCTCAAGAGCGGCAAGTTCGTCGGAACCGCCGACATGTTCGCCGTTGATGAAGATCTGCGGCACCGTCGTGCGCCGGGACCGTTCGCGCATCTCGTTGCGCTTCTTGTCGTCCATCATCACGTCCATTTCCTCATAGGCTGCGCCCTTCTTGTCGAGCAGACCTTTTGCCCGGGCGCAGTAACCGCAGAACGGCGTGGTGTAGATTTCGATCTTGGCCATGATGGACGAACCTCTTTCCCAAACTATACAGCCGGCCGGATGGCCCGCGCCAGCGTCAGGACATCGACGCAATCCGCCCCGGCGCGTTCCAATACGCGGCTGCAAGCTTCGACCGTCGCGCCCGTGGTGAGCACATCGTCGACCAGCAGAATGCGCTTGCCGGTCACTTCAGATCGCCAATGCGGATGGACATCGAACGCCTCGCGAACATTGCGCCGACGCTCCCGGGCGCGCAGGCCGGTCTGCGAACCTGTCCAGCGATGACGGCGAAGCAGATCTGGCGCCAAGCGCACCTTGTGGGAAGGATCGAGCTGCCGCACGAGAACGCGCGCCAGCAAGGCCGCCTGGTTGTAGCGGCGCATGAAGAGACGCCGCCAATGAAGCGGTACCGGCGCGACGAGATCAGCCGACGCCAGAAGTTCGGCGCCGGCTCGCGCCATCCAGCCGCCGCAGGCCCGCGCGATATCGGTGCGGTCACCGTGCTTGAAGGGCAGGATCAGGCGCCGGCTGTGATCGTCATAGATCAGTGCAGCGCGCGCACGATTGTAGTGCGGCCGTCGAGCCAAGCAGCCGGCGCAGAGAGCTTCCGCCCCCAGTTCCTCCTCGAACGGTGTGCCGCAACAGGCGCAATGCGGCGCCGACACGAAGCTGAAATCCTGCCAACAGGCGGCGCACAGCCCTCCAGGCTCGCCGACGATCTCGTTGCATCCGAGGCAGAGCGGCGGCAGGACGGCATCCAGTACCGTCCGCCCCGCCCGCGCGCAGGCTTGGCTGAGCCCAAGAGGCAGGCTTCGAAACATCGCACCGATTGGGCCGTGCAAATACGCCGACAGGATGGCGTCCCCTACCCGCCGTCGCTCTTTCGCCTTACATACCCACTGTGACGAGCCCTGATCCCCTGCTGGTTTTCGACCGCACGACCCTGCGCCATCGGCGCGAGCGCGCCGCGCGGGGCTGGGAGAGTCACGCCTTCCTGAAGCGCGAGATTGCCGCACGGCTGGTTGAGCGGCTGGACGATGTCCGCCGCCACTTCGCGCTCGCCCTCGACCTCGGCAGCCATGGCGACGAGATCGCAATCGCGCTCCGCGACCGGCGCAGCGTCGGCGATTTGATCCGCAGCGACCTTGCCGAGCGCTTTGCTCGTCGCGCGGGCGGACCAGCCGTCGTCGCCGATGAGGAACATCTTCCCTTCGCAGCCGGCCGGTTCGATCTGGTCTTGAGCGCGATGAGCCTGCACTGGGTGAACGACCTGCCCGGCACGCTGATCCAGATCGGCCGCATCCTGAAACCCGATGGCCTGTTTCTCGGCGCCATGCTGGGCGGCGAAACGCTCTGGCAGTTGCGGCAGGCCTTCGCGGCCGCGGAGAGCGAAATCGACGGCGGCCTCAGCCCGCGCATCTCGCCCTTCGCCGATCTGCGCGATGCGGCAGGTCTTTTGCAGCGCGCAGGCTTCGCCCTGCCGGTCGCCGACAGCGAGACGATCGATGTCGACTACGAGAATGCGCTGGCACTGATGCGCGACCTCAGTTCGATGGGCGAGAGCAACCTCGTGGTCGAGCGCCGTCGCCAGATCACGCGGCGCGCCACGCTTCTGCGGGCAGCCGAACTCTACGGCGAGCGCTTCGCCCGCCCGTCGGGCCGGGTCACCGCAAGCTTCGAGGTGCTCTTCCTGCATGGCTGGGCGCCGCATGCCTCCCAGCCCAAGCCGCTCAAGCCGGGAAGCGCCGCGCGGCGCCTGGCCGATGCCTTGGGTACCCCCGAACAAAGCGCCGGCGAGAAAGTGGAGCGGAGCTAGATCGTGCCATCTGTGAAATTGCGGTTCAGCGAAGTTCTCACCGAGAGCTTCGGTTTCTTCTTCGCCAACATCCGCCTCTTCTTTCATATCGTGACGGTTCCCTGGATTCTGTCCCTGGTGATCCGTCTCATCGGCTCGCAGATGCCGCGCGAATCGCTGATCCCCGTGCTGGCCGAAAAGCTGATCGATGTCGCGCCGATGGTCATGTTCATGGTCGCCTGGCAGCGAGTGGTGCTGCTCGGCCCGCATCGGCTGGACCGGCTGCCGGGGCTCGGCTGGTCGGCGCGCGAGATGGCCTTCCTCGTTCACCTGGTCAAGATCGCCGGCGTCACCTTCCTGCTGCTCTGCGCCTTCATCCTGACGATGGGCGAGATCGACCCTGCGGCTTTTACCGCCGGTGTGCCGCCCGATCCCGAGACCGCGGCCAAGCAGACGCTGCTGGCGCCGCTGGCTTCGGCCTTCATCGTGTCGGCCTTGATTGCCCTGCGCGTCAGCTTCGGTCTCGCAGCGACCTCGGTCGACGAGCAGGGTTCGCCGGTTCTTTCCTGGGCGCTCAGCCGCGGCAATGGCTGGGTCATCGTCGGTTCGTTGTTCCTGATTTCCTTTGCCGGCACCATGGTGACGGCGGCCTCGGTCCTCCTGCTGCTGGGCTTCATGCGCGGCGTACTGGGGGCCGACTTCGCCTCCTATGTCGTCACCTGGACCTTTGCCCTTCTGGTCTCGTATGCGGGCAACGGCGTTCTGGCGACGGCCCAGGCCATCATCTTCCGCAGCCTGACCGGCTGGCGCGAAGGGGTGAGCCTGCCGTCGACCGTCTCGCAGCGCGGTTAGAGAAGGTCGCGCAACAGACCGACCAGAGGCAGGTCGGCCGGGGGCATGGGATAGCGCGCGAGTTCGACCGGCGGCACCCATTTCAAGACCTGGCCCTCGCGCGGCCTGGGCGTGCCGCTCCATTTGCGACAGGCAAAGACCGGCATCAGCAGGTGGAACTTCTCATAGCCATGGCTGGCGAAGGCGATGGGTGCGAGGCAGCTTGTCGCGGTCTCGATGCCGAGTTCCTCGTGCAGTTCCCGCACCAGCGCCTGCTCGGGCGTCTCGCCCGGATCGACCTTGCCGCCCGGAAACTCCCAAAGGCCGGCCATCGACTTGCCGGGCGGCCGCTGAGCGATCAGCACCCGGCTGTCGACGTCGACCAGCGCAACCGCCGCCACCAGCACAAGCGGCCGGTCGCCCAGCGGCGGGGTACCGCCGGGGCAGTCCTCGTCGAACGTCTGGCTCAAGAGCGGTAACTGCCGTTGATGTCGATGTAGCCGTGCGTCAGATCGCAGGTCCAGACAGTGGCCCGGCCGCGGCCGATGCCGAGGTCGATGTCGATCACCACGTCCTGGCCCTTGATATGCCGGACGACCGGCTCTTCGTCGTAGTTCGGCACCACCTGACCGCCGTCGGTAATGCGCACGCCGCCGATCGAAATCCGCAGCTTGTCGCGGTCGGCCCGCTCGCCCGACTTGCCGACCGCCATGACGATGCGGCCCCAGTTGGCGTCCTCGCCGGCGATCGCGGTCTTGACCAGCGGCGAGTTGGCTACGGCCAGCCCGATCTTGCGCGCGGCACCGTTCGAGGAGGCGCCGCCGACATTGATGGTCACGAACTTGGTGGCGCCCTCGCCGTCGCGCGCCAGAAGCTGCGCCAGCTCGATCATCACCTCGTCGAGCGCACGCTTGAAATCGACCAGGACCGGATCGTCGGCCTCCTCGATAGGCGCATGGCGGGCCGCCCCCGTTGCCACCAGCAGGAGCGTATCGCTGGTCGAGGTGTCGCCATCGACGGTCACGCAGTTTAGGGATTTGTCGGTCGCATCGGCCAGCAGCTTCTGCAGCACGGGGCCGGGAATCTTGGCGTCGGTAAAGGCGAAACCAAGCATCGTAGCCATGTCGGGCGCGATCATGCCCGAGCCCTTCAGGAAGCCGTTGATGGTCACGGTCCGCTCGCCGATCTTGGCCTGGCGCGTCGCGAGCTTGGGGAAAGTGTCGGTGGTCATGATGGCGGCCGCGGCGGCCGCCCAGCCATCCTCGCGGCCCGACTTGACGAGCGCCGGCACGACGGCGGCAATCTTTTCCCAGTCGAGCGGCTGGCCGATCACGCCGGTCGAGGCCATGAAGACCTCGTTCCGCGGACAGCCCAGGGCCTGGGCGATGGCGCGGGTGCTCTCTTCCACGGCCTTGTCGCCAGCCTTGCCGGTGAAGGCGTTGGCATTGCCGGCATTGACGACGATGGCGCGCACCTTGCCGCGCGCCAAGTTCTTGCGGCACCAGTCGACCGGGGCCGAGCAGGTCTTGGATTTGGTCAGGACGCCCGCGATCGTGGCGCCCGCCGGCACCACCGCCAGCATGACGTCATCGCGGTCCTTGTAGCGCACCCCCGAACTCGCCGCGCCGAGCTTCACGCCCGCAATGCGCGGCAAGGTTGGCGTCGTCTTCGGCGCAAGCGGTGATTGGGCGTGCGTGGCAGCCATGGAACTCCCCTTGTGACGGCCGCAGGGGCGGCCGCCGAACGGCGGAGCCTACACCAGAAACGCCCGAAAACGTGAGGTTTACTTGGGGGCCGCCGGGGCCGCCGGCTTGGCAGGGGTCGCAGCCGGCGCGGCGGGCTTGGCGGGAGCGGCTGGAGCCGCCTCCGCCTTGCTGCCGTCCATGTTGAATTTCTCGATCTTGGCACCGGCCCGCAGCTTGTCGAGCTGGGCCGTGACGGCCTCGCGCGCCAGCTCCTCGCGGATCTGGTCGGAAAGCTCCTCGAGTGCCGGAGGCGGCGCCGTCCGGCGATCGTCGATCTGAATGATGTGGTAGCCGAACTGCGTCTTGATCGGCGTTTCGCTGAGCTCGCCCTTCTTGAGACCAAAGGCCGCGTCGGCGAATTCCTTCACCATGTCGGACTTCTTGAACCAGCCGAGATCGCCGCCTTCGGCGCCGGAGGCCTTGTCGGTCGACTTCTCCTTGGCGAGCTTGTCGAAGGCTGCGCCCTTCTTCAGTTCGGCGATCAGCGCCTTTGCCTCGTCCTCGGTCGACACCAGGATGTGGCGCGCATGCACCTCCTCCTCGGCCGGCAGCGACTTCAGCCGCTCCTGATAGCGCTGCTGGATCTTCTCGGCCGTCACCATCTTGGCGATCTCGCGCTGGATCCAGAAATCCTGCAGCACCTGCTCCTCGACGAAGGCCATGCGCTTCTTGAACGCCGGATCCTCGTTGGCCTTGCTCTTCTTGCCTTCCTGGACGACCAGCTTGCTGTCGATGATGCGCTCCAGCAGCGCCGGGAACACCGCCTGCAGGGGCATGCTGCGATACTGCTGCGGCAGCGACTGCTGGGCGACTTCGAGGTCGGAAAGGCGAACAGGCTGACCGTTGACCGTGGCGACGATCGGGTCCTTGAGCGGCTGGGCCTGCGCTGGCGCCTTTGCCGGCGGCTTGGCAGGCTGCTGGGCGAAAGCCGAGCCTGCGATTGCAGCGGCCGCGCCGCTCAGGAGGAAGAGGCGCAGGGGGCGCAAACGATGGCTCATGGCAGGCTCCGAAGACAACTCGTGGCGGAAGGCGCAAACCGTTTACACAGGCCCTGTCGGACCAAGCAAGCGCCGCCTCCCCGTTGTCATGGCTGATGGCGGTGAATTGCGGCACTTTTTCGTGAGCATGGCGTCGGCGGCAGGGCGATGGCGGTCCAGTCCTTGCTACGGCGACCAGTGTCACGGCACCTTACGTTGACACTCCCCGGGCCGCTCTCTATCTCTGGTTGGGATGGCGGGCCGCGGGCCCGCCTAAGTCATTAGAATATCGAGGTTTTCATGCTGGGGGCGCTCGCCCGGAGCCTCTTCGGGACAGCCAATGACCGCATCGTCAAAGGCTTCGACAAGCCTGTGGCGAAAATCAACGCGCTTGAACCGGAGTTCTCCAAGCTTTCCGACGACGCCTTGCGCGCCAAGACTGCCGAGTTCCGCGAACGCCTCGCCAAGGGCGAAACGCTCGACGACATCCTCGTCGAAGCCTTCGCCACCGTACGCGAGGCGGCCAAGCGGACGCTCGGCCAACGCCACTTCGACGTCCAGCTCAAGGGCGGGATGGTCCTGCACGGCGGCAAGATCGCCGAGATGAAGACCGGCGAAGGCAAGACGCTGGTGGCAACCCTGCCGGTCTACCTCAACGCCCTCGAAGGCAAGGGCGTGCATGTCGTCACCGTGAACGACTACCTCGCCCGCCGCGACTCCGAGTGGATGGGCCGGGTCTATCGCTTCCTCGGCCTGACCGTCGGCGTGATCGTGCACGAGCTCGACGACGAGCAGCGCAAGGCTGCCTATGCCTGCGACGTCACCTACGGCACGAACAACGAGATCGGCTTCGACTATCTCCGCGACAACATGAAGTACCGCCAGGACGCCATGGTCCAGCGACCCTTCAACTTCGCCATCGTCGACGAAGTCGATTCGATCCTGATCGACGAGGCGCGCACGCCGCTAATCATCTCCGGCCCGGCCGAGGATTCCTCGGAGCTCTACCGCCGCGCCGACACAGTGATCCCGCGCCTTAAGGCCGAGCATTTCGAGAAGGACGAGAAGAACCGCACCGTCGTGCTGACCGATGCCGGCGTCGAGGCGGTCGAAGACATCCTGCGCAGCGACGGCCTGCTGCCCGAGGGCATCAGCCTCTATGCACCGAATATGGTCTCGGTGCTGCATCACGTGACGCAGGCGCTGCGTGCCCACAAGCTGTTCTCGCGGGACGTCGACTACATCGTCAAGGACGGCCAGGTCGTCATCATCGACGAATTCACCGGCCGCATGATGGCCGGCCGCCGCTATTCCGAGGGCCTGCACCAGGCGCTCGAAGCCAAGGAACAGGTCGAGATCCAGCGCGAGAACCAGACGCTGGCTTCGATCACCTTCCAGAACCTCTTCCGCATGTATCCCAAGCTGGCCGGCATGACCGGCACGGCGCTGACGGAAGCTTCCGAATTCGCCGAGATCTACAAGCTCGAAGTGGTCGAGATCCCGACCAACGTGCCGGTCGCCCGCAAGGATGCCGACGACGAGATCTACCGGACCCTGGGCGACAAGACGCGCGCCATCGTGAAACTGATCGAGGAGTGTCGCGCACGCCAGCAGCCGATGCTTGTCGGCACGGTGTCGATCGAGAAGTCCGAGGAACTCTCCGCCGCCCTCAAGAAGGCCGGTATCGCCCACAACGTGCTGAACGCCCGCTTCCACGATCAGGAAGCCCAGATCGTTGCACAGGCAGGCCGCCCGGGCGCCGTCACCATCGCGACCAACATGGCCGGCCGCGGCACCGACATTCAGCTCGGCGGCAATTACGACATGCGCGTGAAGGCCGAGCTGGCCGGCGTGGCGCCGGGGCCGGAATTCGACCAGCGCGCCGCGGCGATCCGCGCCGAGATCGAGGAAATGAAGAAGACGGCGCTCGCCGCCGGCGGGCTTTACGTCGTCGGCACCGAGCGCCACGAAAGCCGGCGCATCGACAACCAGCTGCGCGGCCGTTCGGGCCGCCAGGGCGATCCGGGTGCGTCGAAGTTCTTCCTGTCCCTCGACGACGATCTGATGCGCATTTTCGGTTCGCAGCGCATGGACGGCATGCTGCAAAAGCTCGGCCTCAAGGAAGGCGAAGCGATCGTCCATGTCTGGATCAACAAGGCGCTGGAAAAGGCGCAGCAGAAGGTCGAAGCGCGCAACTTCGAAATCCGCAAGCAGCTGCTGAAATACGACGACGTGATGAACGACCAGCGCAAGGTCGTCTACGAGCAGCGCCGCGACATCATGCGCCAGGACGACGTGTCCGGGCAGATTCAGGATATGCGCCGCGAAACGCTGGATGTGCTGATCGCGCGCTGCATTCCGCACAACGCCTATCCCGAGCAATGGGACACCTCGGCCCTGCACGAGGAAATCCTGCGCCTTTACGGCATGGATTTGCCGGTCGCCGATTGGGCGAAGGAAGAAGGCATCGCGGAGGAAGAGATCCACGAGCGCATCGCCGACGCGATCGAACGCAAGATGGCGTCGAAGACCGCCGAGACGGGGCCCGAAATCATGCGCCAGGTCGAGAAGAGCCTGCTGTTGCAGGAACTCGACCATGCGTGGAAGGAGCACCTGCTCACGCTCGATCATCTGCGCCAGGGCATCAATCTGCGCGCCTACGCGCAGCGCGATCCGCTGAACGAATACAAGAAGGAAGCGTTCGAGTTGTTCGAAGCGATGCTCGCCGAGTTGCGCGAGCGCGTGACGACGTTGCTCGCCCGCGTGCAGATCCGCGTCGATGCGCCCCCGGCTTCGGATTTGATGCCCGAGGATCCGGAGATGGGCAAGCTGCTCGCCCAGCATCCGCTGCCCGAGGGCATGGAGATGCGCGACGCGAGTTCGCCCACGCAAGCCGCGCGCAAGCGCGGCGTGGACGCGAACGACCCGTCGACCTGGGCCAACGTGCCGCGCAACGCCGAATGCCCCTGCGGCTCGGGCAAGAAATTCAAGCACTGCCACGGGCGCTCGTAGTCGCTTGATCCGCCGTCTCGATACGCGGGTCGTTTACGAGAACCGCTGGATGACCGTACGCGAGGACCAAGTCCGGTTTCCGGACGGGTCGCTCGGTATTTATGGCGTGGCCGAGAAGAAGGATTGCATCGGCATCCTCGCGATCGACGACGGGCATATCCATCTGGTCGAGCAGTATCGCTACGCGACCTCAAAGCGCGCTTGGGAATTGCCGCAAGGCTCGTGGGAAGCGGAAGACCTCGATCCCGAAGCCCTCGCCAAGCGCGAGCTTGCCGAGGAAACGGGCCTGACCGCCAGAACCTGGAAGTTCCTCGGCACGCTCGCCATCGCCAACGGCTTCCTGCGCCAGTCGATGCATGTCTATCTCGCGACGGACCTCACGCAAGGCGTGCATTCGCGCGATTCGACCGAGTCCGACATGGTCCATGCGCGCGTGCCGCTCGCGGAATTCGAGCGCATGATGACCGACGGCCGCGTCGACGACGCCGAAACGCTGGCGATCTGGGCTCTCGCCAAGCTCAAGGGCGCGGTTTAGCGCCTCATTTCTTCCAACCGACGATCGAGGCGAGCGTCATATAGAGCTTGCCGACATCCGCCGACAGGAAGGTGGAGACCAGCACGTTTTCGGGATCGGCCTCGCGCGCGTCCGCGATCAAGCGGTCGTATTGCGTGAGATAATCGGTCACGTAGCGGCGGAAATCCGGATCCTCGGCGTAGCGGCGCTGGACGGTCTTGCCCGTCGGGCCCCAATCCAGGCGCAGCAAGCGGCGCACGAACACGCCGCGATCGCCGCCCAGGAATTCCTTCAACACGCGATCGGTGACCGAGGAGTCGAGGGTCCGCGCCAGATCGATCGACAGCGAGTTGAGGCCTTCGACGACCAGACGCGAGGCGCGTAGGAAGCGGCCGCGCTTGGCTTCGAATTCGCTGGCGGTGAGGCGCGCTTGCGCTTCGTTCGCGGCGGCCGAGGCGGCGGCGAGGTCGTCCGCCTGACGGCGGAAAGCCTCGGTCGCGGCGTTGGCTTCGCCCGTCGCCTTGTCGGCGGCGGCGTCGAGCGCGTCGGTCTGGATCGACAGAAGGCGTTCGGCTTCGCCGATGCGCCGTTCGGCGGCGTCCATCGCTTGGCCCAGTTCGCGCGACTGGCGCGCGAAGCTTTCGCCGACCGAGGCGATGCGCGCCGCGGCTTGACCGACGGCGGCCATAACCTCCTCCGCCCGGCGGCGGAAGCTGTCGGCGGTCGCTTCGAGACGCGTCCCGCCTTCTTGCGCGGCACCCGATAGCTCGTCCGCACGACGGCGCAGGGACTCACCGGTCTGGCCAATGCGCTGGCTCGCCACCGTCGCGGCGTCGGCCGCTTCGCGGGCCTGCCGGTCGAATTGCGCGCCGACTTCCGACAAACGCTCGCCCGCTTCGGCGACGACGCCGTTGAGGTGATCGGCTTGGCCGCGCAGGATGGCGCCAAGCTCGCTCGACCGCTTGCCGAGATTTTCGATCGTGTCGGCCAAGGTCGCGCGCTGCTTGGCGAGTTCGGAATCGACCGTCGCCATGCGCGCGGCGGTGCCGTCCGACATCGCCGAGAGTTCGGCGGCCCGGCGCACCAAAGCTTCGCCCAGCGCATCGAGCTTGGTCGACGAACGGTCGGCCGTGTCGGCGAGCGTGGACGCGTTGGCGCGCAGGATTTCCGCGACCATCGACAAACGCGCTTCGGCCGCGTCCGCCGCCCCGCCCAGATCGACCGTGCGTTCGCGCAAGGCTTGGCCCACCGACGCGACGCGCGTGTTCGCCTGATCGACCGCGATCTGCAGATCGCCGGTGCGCTGGCGGAACGTCTCGCTCGCTTCGGCCATCAACGTGCCGACCGAACCGGCCGCGCGGTTGAGATCAGCCAGACGCTGGCGGAACGTCTCGCCGCTTTCTTCCAAGCGCCCGGCGGTTTCGACCGCATGCGTGGCCAAAGCCTGCAAGCGGCGCTCGGCCTCCGCGCCCGTATCGCCGACCTTGCCGGTCGCGATATCGGCGACATTGCCCATTTCGACCGCGCGGTCGCGGAACGCATCGGCGGTGGCGCGCAAGCGTGCGGCCGCATCGTCCGACGCGCGGCCTACGGCGGCGGCTTGCGTTTCCAATTGCGCGCCAAGCTCGCCCGCCCGGCCCGACGCGGTTTCCATCGTCTTGAGCAAGGTGAGCGACTGGTCGCGCAAACCGGCATCGATCGCACCCACGCGCAAAGCCGCGCGATCGGCCGATTGGTCGAGTTCGCCCGAGCGCGCCCGCAGCGAGTCCGACGATTCCTTCATCTTCTGCGCCGCCGTGGCGGCGATCGAGGCCAACTCGCCCGAACGCTGGTCGAGCAACGCCGCCACATCGTTGATGCGCGAAGAAGCCGATTGGCCGGTCGCGAGAA
>JAIUOY010000043.1:0-8383 GCA_020160995.1 Pseudomonadota bacterium
ATCTCGTCGAAGAGAGCGGAGCCGCGAGCATCGTAGAGAAAGCGCGCGGGAATAGCGCGCGGTGTCGAGCCGAGTCCCGAGATGACCGCGTTTTGGAACTCCTGGCGATCGGTTGCATCTGGGCGTTCAAGCGTGGCGATAGGGAGATTCATCGAAGATCCTCTGCAAGGCGAATGCCGCCGAACATCCAGCGCGCATCGAGCGGGAAGAAGTTGCGATAAGTCGTTCGGGCATGGCCTTGCGGAGTTGCGGCGCAACCGCCGCGCAGCACCATTTGGTTGGCCATGAACTTGCCGTTGTATTCGCCGATCGCGCCCGGCGGCTCGCTATAGCCGGGGTAGGCAACATAGGGGCTGGCGGTCCATTCCCAGACCTCGCCAATGCCGTCGAGCGAGGATGCGGCCACTTCCCATTCGGCTTCACGCGGCAGGCGCTTGCCCGCCCACTTCGCAAAGGCAGCCGCCTCAAAACCGCTGACGTGACAGACCGGCCTTGAGAGATCGAGGCGCTCGAGCCCCGAGAGCGTGTAGATCATCCAGGAGCCGTCGCGCTGTTCCCAATAGAGCGGCGCCTGCCAGTCGCGCTGCCTCACGCAATCCCAACCCGCCGACAGCCAGAACTCGGGCCGCCGATAGCCACCATCCTCGATGAAGCCCAGGAACTCACCGCAGTTCACCGGCCGGAGCGCCAACGCAAAGGCATCGACCCAGGTGCGATGGCGCGGCCCCTCGTTGTCGAAGGCAAATCCCTGTCCGCCGTGGCCGATCTCGACCAGCCCCGATTCAAACTCGCGCCACCCCAATCCCACAGCAGCGGCAGTCCGCGCCGACGACGAGCGATAAGCAGGCTTCAGCGGATTGAGCGACAAGGCATGCTTGATATCCATCAGGATCAATTCCTGATGCTGCTGTTCGTGCTGCAAGCCGAGCTCGACGAGATCACCTGTGTTGCTGGCATTGCCGGCAGCGAGAAAGGCCACCATTGCCTCGGTGACATGGCGGCGATAGGCCATCACCTCATCGACGCCGGGACGCGTGATCAAGCCACGCTGCGGACGGGGATGCCGCGGCCCGACAGCCTCGTAATACGAATTGAAGAGATACTCGTAAGCGGGATCAAACATCCGGTAGCCGCCGACATGCGGCCGCAGCAAGAAGGTTTCGAAGAACCAGGTCGTATGCGCCAGATGCCACTTGGTGGGGCTGCCATCGGGCATCGATTGGACCGTCTGGTCTTCCGCCGACAGGGGCGCTGCAAGCGCCTCGGTATGAGAACGAATCGACAGGAAACGGCGGAGGCCGTCGAGATCGTTTGCTTGCAGTGCAGGCGTTGTCGGATCAGACACGAAACCTCCGCAGGTGCTAACTTGGTAGCTCACTGTTCGGTTGCAAGAGCGCAGTCGCGCCGTCACGCTCGCAACGTCGACGCGTCCACCCGAGGCAAGCAAGTGCCGATTTGCGAGATCGATCCCTGGCGCACTCAATATTTCGAGAGGGTGCCCTGCCCCCCGGACACTCTCATACCGACTGAGGACAGCGACGCCTGGAACTGGAATCCGCGGCACCGCTGGGTTTACGACAAGCTGGAAGTGGCACTTCGGCAAGGGCTGGAGGCTGCACCGCATGGGGTGGCGCCCCATCGCTACCCCGTCTTCTCCAAGCCGCTCTACAACCTGAAGGGGATGGGCGTGGGCAGCCGAACCTTGCGATCGGCGGCCGATTACGAAGCCGCATACCAGCCCGGCCATATGTGGATGGCCTTTCTCGAAGGAGACCATATCAGCAGCGACGTCGCGCTCGTCGACGGTTCCCCGAAATGGTGGCGCCACGCACGCGGACTGGCTTCGGGCGACGGTACGTTCGACCGCTGGGAAGTCGCTTCTTCAGCGGAACCCGCTGTCGAGACCTGGGGAGGCGACTGGTGCCGGCAGCACCTCGCCGGCTACACCGGCATGGTCAATCTCGAAACAATCGGTGGTCGCATCATCGAAGTGCACCTGCGCTTTGCCGACCAATGGCCCGATCTCTACGGCGGCGATCCCTGGGTCGAAGCCGTGATCGAACTCTACACGCACAAGGCGTGGCGCTACGACGATCGCCACAGGCAACTTGGATATAGCGTGGTCCTCTTCCTGCCGCATGGTCTGCAGTATCGTCATCCACCTGCCGAGATGGTGCGCGGCATCGAGCAACAGCCTGGCATTTCAAGCGTCCAGATCACTTTTCACGAGGGACTGGCGCCGCACCGCCATGCCATGCCACCCGGCGGTTTCCGGGTGGCGATCGTGAATTGCTGGGACCGCGAAGCCGGCAACGCGGCGCGCGCCGAGCTTCGCCGCCACTTCATCGCGACCGCTTCAGCCTAAGGGCTGTTGCGGCGAACAAAGCCTGCGAACAGGCTGACGACGAACAGCACCAGCGCGATGACGAACAGGATCTGCGCCATACCCGTCGCGGCCGAGGCAATTCCGCCGAAGCCGAAAACGCCAGCCACTATCGCGATTACGAGAAACATCAGCGCCCAATACAACATCGCTCGCTCCCTGTTTGATAGGTCGAGCAATTAACGCGGGCCGATTCGGGGTGGTTGCCGAAGTGGCAACCGCTTCGGCGCCGGGGACGTTGATCAAGTGGCAGTTCACAACCCTTAAGGAGGGCCGATGAAACGCGAACTCTCCCCGACCGAAGCGCGCAGTGGCCTCATCAGCGGACGCATCTTCATGATCCTCTTGGCCTCGTCGATCGGCGCGGTCGTAGCACTTGCGCTCGCCTGGTACTTCCTCTTTCCCTATGGCGGCTAGCGCGGAGATCGCACATCACCGCGCGCTGTCGTCGAACTCGGGATGACGGCGCACATAAGCAACGATGTAGCTGCAGGCAGGCACGATCTTCAGGCCGCGACGATGGGTGTCCGTGAGGGCCGCGTGGACGAGCTTTGCAGCCAAACCCTTCCCCTCGTCCTCCGGAGGCACCTCCGTGTGCGTGAAGACGAGCCTGTCGCCCTGCTGGCGATACTCGGCGATCGCCAGACCATGCTCGGTCGGCATCTCGTAACGAGTGCGGACGGGGTTATGCGTTACTGACATCTATACTCCGTCCACAGTCGATGAAGCGTCAGACCGGACGCCGGGCCGCATACTCCCGCTGCACGCAGACCTCGTAGGTCCGGTCGTAAGGCACAAGGCCGTAAGCCCGGCAGGCTGCCTGAGCGTCGGCGTAGATCTGCGCCTCCGAATAGCCGACAACGACCCTGCCCTGCTGGCGCGCCGAATATTCGCGCGCCCGACACTGATCGTAGGCTGCCGTACCGACTCTGAAACCATAGGTCGCGCACGCATCATCCGGCGCCACCACGACACGCGTCTCGGTCGCGCACGCGCCGAGGGCTACGGCCGCGACAAGCACGGGCACCAACCGCTTCAGCATCCGATACCTCCTTGGGATGTACTTCACATCCCGGCACGACAACGTGAGGAGGTATCGTCAGTTCCCGCACAGGACTACCTGTCGACCTGCCAGAACATCGGATAGGACGACTGGATCAGCCCCTTGAGTTCGGTTCGATAGCCTGCGGGGATGGTGAACTGTCCCCACATGAGCGAGGGCACCAGCTCGTAGGAAAGCACCTGAATATCGGCGGCAATTTTCTTGCGCTCTTCCAGCGTGCTGGCACGGGTAAACGCCTTGAGCAGGTCGGGTATCCGCGTGTCGCAGGACCATCCGGGGAAGTCGTTGCATGTCGCCGCCACATAGAAGTGCGTCAGCGGCGAGTACATGTCGGTGCCGTTGGAGTAGACCGGGAACATCGACCAGCCGTCCTTCTTGGCACGGCGCGCCAGCACGGTCGGCCAATCGCGCGGCTGCTGTTCGACGGTGAAGCCGACATCACGCATGTTCTGAACGAGCACGCGCGAGGCGGTCTGGCTGATCGAACCTGCGACTTCGAGAATGATGACTGGCTCGCCCTTGTAACCGGAAGCCGCAAGCTCGGCCTTGGCCGCCGCCAGATCGACCTTCGCCGCACCCGCCCCTGCGTCGGTCGAAAGCGGCGTACCGCACATCCAGAAGGAGGAGCAGTCCTTCGTCTGGTATTTGTCGGGCACGCCGATTGCCGTCAGCGTCGCGTGCTGATCGACCAGCTTCCACAGAACCTTGCGCACCGCCGGATTGTCGAATGGCGGGAAGGCGTGGTTCAGGCGGAAATTTCCCTGGAACTGGTGGATGCCGCCCAGGCCCATCAATTTGATGCTCTTCTCCTTCTCGAGGATCGGCAGCATGTCGAAGGGCAGATACTGCATGTAGTCGATTTCGCCGGCGATCAATGCATTGGCGCCCGTCGATTGATCGGGCATGACGCGGAGCACGAGCTGGTCGATCTTGACGTCCTTGCCGCCGGCCAGGAAATCCGGCGCCTCCTTGCGCGGCACATAGGCCGGGTTGCGCTCCAGCACCATGGCATTGCCCGGCCGCCACTGATCCTTGAGGAAGCGGAACGGGCCCGAACCGACCGGATCGCCGATGCGCTGGTCCGCCGGCGTCGCGGCAAGCCGCGCCGGCATCATCACTGGCAACGGCGCGTTGGGCTTGCCCAGCACGTCGAGAAGCAACGGGAACGGCTGCTTGAGGACCAATCTGATCGTCTTCGGATCCTTGGCCTCGAGCGTTTCCGTATCCGTCATGAGCATCTTGCCCAGCGGATCGCGGACAGACCAACGCTTCAGGGATGCGACGCAATCCTCGGCCGTCACCGGATTCCCGTCGTGCCACTTCAGGCCGTCGCGCAGCACGAAGCTCCAGGTGAGCTTGTCGGGACTCGCCTCGTAACTTTCGACCATCTGCGGCTTGATCTCGCCCTTCTCGTTCATGGCAAACAGCATGTCGAAGACATGCAGCCCGAACGTCCGCGTGATCGTCGCGGTGATGACGTGGGGATCGAGGATGGTGACCTCGGACTCGAGAACCACCGTCAACGCCTTGGCCGCCCGCGCTTCGCGCGGCCTGATCAATGAGGCGCCCGCCAATGCCGCGCTGCCTGCAAGTGCGGTCCGCCGTCCAATTCCAATGCTACGCATGCGCTATCCTTCTTCCCCCGAGAGGCGAAGGTAGCGGGCTTTGCCAGAAAGTGGAACGCTCGGCCCCGTTTCGACCTGCGGTGAAACGGGGCCCTAGATCGCTACGGCGGCGAGACCAATCGACAGGTCACGCGATCGACGAAGATGTCCACGCGCGGACCGTAGACCGGCATGCCCCAGCGCTCGCCAGGCCCCGACGGTGGCGCCACCACCCGAACTTCCTGTACGGGCCGACCACCATTGGTGAACAGGCAGCTCACCACGGCATCGACGACGCCTGCGCTGTTGTTGGTCACGTAGATCGCGGATAGCCAGTTCTGCTGTGGCACCGCCTGCAGCCAAGCGCCATCGAGCGTGGCGATCGGTACCGTCGGGCCGGCGGTGATCGGCACAGTGCCCATCAAGTTGCCGCGTGGCCGCTGGATCACGGGCGGCATCGTCACGGCTTGGCTGTTCGGATCGAACGCCTTGTCCGCCGGCGTTGCCGGCGTCGCCGCCTGCTGCTGAGGGGTCTGGTTGTCCTTGCTCACGTTTTCCGGCGTCCAGACCTTGCCGGTCTTCTCGTCACGGAATTGCGGGACCTGGGCAACGGCAGCGGTCGCCGCGACCAATCCCATCACGCCGACAAGCGTCGCCAGATGAATGTGACGCTTCATGTTTTCTCTCCTTGGCCTGGTGCAGCGCGAGACTTCACATGCCCTTACATGTCGCGATAGCGACGCTGCTCCCAGGTGCTCACCTGGGCTTCGGCCTCTTCCTTCGAAATGCCGTAGCGGGTCTGGATCTTGCCGACCAGCTGATCGCGCCGCCCTTCGATGGCGAGCAGGTCGTCGTCGGTGAGCTTGGCCCACTGCTCCTTCACCGCACCCTTGGTCTGATTCCAGCTACCCTTGAACTTCTCCCAGATCGTCTTCACGTCGTTCTGAGTCGTGGTCTGGCCCGACGCCTGTGCATTGACAGCGACAGGCAGCGCGCCGATGGCAAGGCCGGCACATGCGGCAAGAATTACGAGCGAACGCATCGAAAACCTCCTTGTGAAATCGTCGGATTGTCAACGAGGGGCAGCAGCCGAGGTTGCCGCCTCAGAATGACCACAGCGATTTCAGAAAGAATGCGAGAGGGATCACGACGATCATCGCGACGTAGAGATCCAGGAGCTCGCCCGCCAGTGGGTTGCGCGACGCCTCGTCCGACGACATGTTCGACGCGTGCGTGGCGTCGGGAACTTGCCTGGATTCCATCTTGCCCCTCCAGCCTTTGACATTCCCCGCTTGCCGAAGAAACGCCATAAAATAGCCCAGGGTTGCACGCGACACGCGAAATTAGGCGGCCGCTCTCCTCGCCGCGTGGTCCAGTGCCTGCTGGAGATCGATGGCCGAATAGGGCTTGGAGATGAACTGCGTACCCTCGACTAGGGGGCCCGACGGACCGTAACCGCTGGCTATTACCACCGGCAGAGTCGGGTACTGCTGGCGGACTCGATTCGCCAATTCCTCCCCGCTCATGCTGGGCAAGCCGAGGTCGGTCAGAAGGAGATCGTACTTCCCGTCCTTCGCCAGCAGCTCGAGCGCCTGCTCTCCGGTCCCGACGCCGGACACGACGCAGCCCATCTGCTCAAGCATGTCCGTGGTGGACATACGCAGGACGATCTCGTCCTCCACGAGAAGAATGTGCCTCGGACGATCGGTAAACGCAGGCGTTCTCGGGGTCGCTGCAGACGGTGCAGCCTCTGGCTTGGCCGCTGCTCGCGGCCGGCGCGCGGCCAGGACAGCACGTACGCGCGCCGCCAGCGCCTCACTGCTGTAGGGCTTGGGGATCAGCGGATAGCCCATACGGCTGAAATCCGGCACGAGGTCGCGGGCGAAACCGGAGGTCAACAGCACGGCAATTCCCGGTCGCTGCTTCTGAACCAGTTCGGCAAGCTCGATTGCCGTCATTGTCCCGGGCATCACGACATCGGTGAACAACAAGTCGAAGGCCGGGTCCTTCTCGAACAGTGCCGCGGCAACGTCGGGATTCTCGGCGGAAACGACGCGGTAGCCCCATCCTGTGAGCATATCGACGACGGCATGCCGTACGTCGTCGCTGTCTTCGACAACCAGGATGCGTTCGCTGCCTGTCAGGATCGTCGCTGCGACCGCGTCGTCCTCGACGACGGCGTCCTGGGTCCGAGGCAGATAGAGCTTCACGCTAGTACCCTGCCCGATCGCGCTGTCGATCCGGATGTGACCATTCGACTGGCGCACGAAGCCGTACACCATGCTGAGGCCCAGGCCCGTTCCCTTGCCGTCGCTCTTGGTGGTGAAGAATGGATCGAAGGCCTGGGCCACGACCTCCGGTGGCATGCCGCTGCCCGTGTCGCTGACGTCCACCAATACATAGGGGCCGGGTGTCACGTCCGGATGCAGGGCGGCGTAGCGGCGATCCAAGGTGGCGTTCGAGACTTCCACGCGGACGGTACCGCCTTCCGGCATGGCATCTCGCGCATTGATGGACAGGTTCAGGATGGCATTCTCAAGCTGGCTTGGATCGATCCTGGCGTTCCACGGATTGTCCGCCACCTTGAACTCGATGGCGATGCGCTCGCCCAACGAATGGCGCAGCAAATCGGCAAGGTCGCCGATCAGGCGGGCGACGTTCGTGGGCTGCGGCGCCAATGGCTGGCGGCGCGCGAACGCCAGCAATTGCTGTGTGAGCCGCGCCCCGCGATCGGCCGCGGCAGTCGCAGTCTGGACACGCGCAAGCCCCGCCTCGTGGCCACCAAGCTCCCCCTTCAGGAGATCGAGATTGGCTCTGATGACCTGGAGGATGTTGTTGAAGTCGTGCGCCATGCCGCCGGTGAGCTGGCCGGTCGCCTCCATCTTCTGCCCCTGGCGCAGGGCGGTTTCGTCACGCAGCTTCTCTGTGATATCGACGCAACGGATGACGTCTCCACCGCCTTCCATTTCGCCGCGGAAAACCTCGAAGTCCCTGCCGTCGTGCGAGACCCGCACCACCGACGTGCGGTCTTCGGACGCGGCGTCGGCCGACACCGCGCCGAAGCCGAGCGGCTGAAGCAGGGCGCGTGTCGCCGGTGAGCGGTCGGACAGCAACTGGTCGCGCGTCAGCGGCGCCTGCTTGGTGGGATCCCACGCGGCGAGCTGGGTGAAAGCCCGATTCCAGGCCACGAGCATGCCCTGCGCATCGAGCACGAAGATCGGGTCCTGCAGGCTCTCCAGCGTCATCTGCAGCAGCCGCGACCTTGCGGTCAGATCCTGCTGCGTTCGCTCCAGTCGGCCGGCACCCCGGACGACGATATAAATGCCGGCGACG
>JAIUOY010000044.1:0-11062 GCA_020160995.1 Pseudomonadota bacterium
CCGGCCAGGGTCACTGGTACGTCGACCATCGCGATGGCCAGGCTCATCAGTCCGACTCGGCCTACGAGCGGCCGCAGCCGCACGCCTGCTTCATCCAGAGTGTCTCCGACGATCTGGTGAGCGAAGGCGGCATCATGGACCTCTGGATCCGCGAGGCGCGTCTCTTCAAGTACGGCTCCGGCACCGGCTCCAACTTCTCCAAGGTGCGCGCCGATGGCGAGCGTCTGTCGGGCGGCGGCAAGTCGTCCGGCCTGATGTCGTTCCTCAAGATCGGCGACCGCGCGGCCGGTGCGATCAAGTCGGGCGGCACGACCCGGCGCGCCGCCAAGATGGTGACGGTCGATATCGACCATCCCGATATCGAAGATTTCATCGCCTGGAAGATGCTCGAAGAGCAGAAGGTGGCTGCCCTGGTCGCCGGCTCCCGGCTGGCCAATCGCCACCTCAACGCGATCATGCAGGCCTGCCTCGACGGCAGCGTCACCGGCGACGGCACTTTCGATCCGCGCCAGAACCCGAAGCTGCGCCGCGAGGTCGTTGCCGCCCGTCAGGCCGAGCTGCCGGAAAACTACATCCAGCGCGTCATCCAGTTCGCGCGGCAGGGTTATCGGCACATCGAGTTCCCGACCTTCGACGTGGATTGGGAGTCGGAGGCCTACGCCTCGGTCTCCGGCCAGAACGCCAACAACTCGGTGCGCGTAACTGACGCCTTCCTGCGCGCGGTCGAGGATGACCGGCAATGGGCGCTGACCGAGCGTACCACCGGAAAAACCTGCCGGACGGTCGGTGCACGGGCTCTCTGGGATCAGGTTGCCGAAGCCGCCTGGCACTCGGCCGACCCCGGCGTGCAGTACGATACGACGATCAACGATTGGCACACCTGCCCGGAATCGGGACGCATCAACGCCTCGAACCCGTGCTCGGAGTACATGTTCCTCGACGACACGGCGTGCAATCTCGCCTCGCTGAACCTCATGCGGTTCCGCCGGGAAGACGGCTCGGTCGATGTCGGCGCTTTCGAGCATGCCAGCCGCCTGTGGACAGTTGTGCTCGAAATCTCGGTGATGATGGCGCAATACCCGTCGCGCCGGATCGCCGAACTCTCCTACGAATACCGCACGCTCGGCCTGGGCTATGCCAATCTCGGTGCCCTCCTGATGGCGTCGGGCCTGGGCTATGACAGCGCCAAGGGTCGCGCCATTGCCGGCGCCCTGACGGCGATCATGACCGGCACCGCCTATGCGACGTCGGCCGAGATGGCCGGCCTGATGGGCCCCTTCCCCGGCTTCGCGGCCAATCGCGACGCCATGCTGCGGGTCATCCGCAACCATCGTCGGGCTGCCGAGAGCGCCCGCGGCGGCTACGAAGCCCTGTCCACGCTGCCCATCGCCCTCGACGCGGCCAACTGCCCGGACGAACGGCTGGTCACGGCGGCCCGCCACGCCTGGGACCGGGCGCTCGAACTCGGCGAGCAGCACGGGTTCCGCAATGCCCAGGTCTCGGTCATCGCGCCGACCGGCACGATCGGCCTGGTGATGGATTGCGACACCACCGGCATCGAACCCGACTTCTCACTCGTGAAATTCAAGAAGCTGTCCGGCGGCGGCTTCTTCAAGATCATCAATCAGACCGTGCCGCTGGCGCTGCGCACCCTGGGCTATGGCGAAGCGGCCGTGGATCGCATCGTCGCCCATGCCGTGGGCCATGGCTCGCTCGAGACGGCGCCGGCCATCAATCCTCGAAGCCTTGCCGCGCGCGGCTTCGACGAGGCGACGCTGAAGCGGGTCGACCAGGCGATCGCCACGGCCTTCGACATCCGTTTCGCCTTCAACCGCTACACTTTGGGCGATGCCTTCTGCCGCGACGTGCTCGGTCTCGACGACAATGCACTCGCCGACAGCAGCCTCGACATCCTCGCGAGCCTCGGCTTCTCCAAGAGCGATATCGCCGCCGCGAACATCCACGCCTGCGGGACGATGAGCATCGAAGGCGCTGCCGATCTTCGTCGCGAGCATCTTTCTGTGTTCGATTGTGCGAATCCCTGTGGACGAGATGGCAAGCGCTGCTTGTCTGCGGAGAGTCACATACGCATGATGGCAGCAGCCCAGCCGTTCGTATCGGGCGCCATCTCCAAGACCATCAACATGCCAAACGCAGCTACGGTCGAGGATTGCCGCAAGGCCTATGAGATGTCGTGGAAGCTCGGATTGAAGGCCAACGCGCTCTATCGCGATGGCTCGAAGCTCTCGCAGCCGCTGTCCGCCATGGTTCTCGGCGACGATGTCGCCGCCAACGACGATCTCGCCGACATGCCGCCGATTGCGCGGGCGCCGATCGTTGCCGAGCGGATCGTGGAGCGCATCGTCGAGCGCGAAGTCCGCGCCGGCCGCGAACGGATGCCGCAGCGCCGCAAGGGCTACACACAGAAGGCCAATGTCGGCGGGCACAAGGTCTACCTGCGCACCGGCGAGTACGAGGACGGCCGTGTCGGCGAGATCTTCGTCGACATGCACAAGGAAGGCGCGGCTTTCCGCAGCCTGATGAACAACTTCGCCATCGCGATCTCAATCGGCCTGCAGTACGGCGTCCCCCTCGAGGAGTTCGTGGAGGCCTACACCTTCACGCGCTTCGAGCCGTCAGGCCTCGTCGAAGGTAACGACGCCATCAAGATGTCGACCTCCGTGCTCGACTACATCTTCCGTGAGCTCGCGATCTCCTACCTCGGGCGCAACGACCTCTCGCATGTCGAGCAGGCCGACCTTCGGCCGGACGGCCTCGGCCGCGGGGAAGTCCAGGGCGAACTGCCCTCGCCCGGCACGGATGCCGCCGAAGCGGCTGCCGCCGCGGTGAGCCGCATCGCCAGCGTCGGCTACATACGCAGCAACCTTTACGTATTGAATGGCCGGACGGCCGGCAATGTCGCGATCGCCAGTGAAGCGGTCGTGGCCGGCCCCGTGCCCAACGGACTGACGGACGGCCCAGCCGTCGCTTCGGCGCACATCGCCAAGGCGGCCGTCGTCGGCGCCACGCGCGGAGAAGCATCCTCCTCGCCCTCGAGTCTCGCCTTCGAGGCGAAGCTCAAGGGGTACGAAGGGGATGCCTGTCCGGAGTGCGGCAACTTCACGATGGTCCGCAACGGGACGTGCCTCAAGTGCACGACCTGCGGCGGCACCACCGGATGCAGTTGAGCATGCGTGGCGTAGCGTACCCGCGTACCCCGGAGGCCTCGCGGTTGGGGACCTCATAGCTAACCATAGGAGACAGTTATGGCTGCTAAGAAGAAGGCTGCTAAGAAGAAGGCTGCTAAGAAGAAGAAGCAGTAAATAGGAAAGGGCGTAGGCCAAAGTTCACTTTGGCCCCTCTAACCAACGCCTTTCGGCTTCCGTGTGGGCGCCCCTCAGGGGCCCCACCGGAAGCCACCTCTAGAAGACGAGCAATAAGCTGATCCGACGTCCCGGCTTGCCGGGGCGGAAAGGCGAAAACTGGCTAAAGCGTCCGGCGACTTCGGTCTGCCGGACTTTTTTCTTTTCAGGCCCCCTGCTGACAGCCTTGAAGGCCGATCAATTCCGCTCTACATCGCGGCATATGGGTACTGAACAGTCAGTCAATACTACAGGCGATGGCGGCGATCTTCCACCGCGAACACGGCGGCCGCAGGATCGCACCGGCGAAATCGCCCGGGCAGCGCTCGACCTGTTCGTCACCCGCGGCTTTGCCGCCACCAAACTGGACGACGTCGCCAGAGCCGCGTCGGTCAGCAAGGGCCTCCCCTACCTCTACTTCAAGAACAAGGAAGAGCTCTTCAAGGCAGTGATCACCGAGGCTGTCGGCGGGCCGCTCGCCGAGGCGACCGAAATGATCGACCGCTTCGAGGGCACCAGCGAGGAGCTGCTGCGCGAACTCGTGGCCGGCTTTCGTGCTTTCGAGGAGAGCCCGGCCGGCGGTGTCGTCAAGCTGATCCTCGCCGAGGCCGGCAATTTCCCCGACGTCGCCCGCTTCTTCTGCACCCATTTCGACCGACGCAGCCACGATCTCTTCGTCCGCACCCTGCGCCGCGGTGTGGAGAGCGGCGAGTTCCGCCCGCTTCCGGATCTGGAGATGACGGCAGTCCTCATCGTGCAGCCGCTCGCCATGTTCTCGGTCTGGAAGCGATCGCTCGCGCCCTTCGATCCTCGCACCGTCGAAAGCGACGACTATTACGACGCCTATCTCGACTTCGTCCTCAAGGGGCTGCGGCCATGAAAAGTAAACAAAAATGGCTGTTCGCCGGCATTGCCGTCGCTGCCGTCCTGCTGGGCGGCGCGTCCCTTGCCTGGAAGAGCGGCAAGACACCTGCCGCCACGGCCAAGGACGCGGCGGCGGCGAAGGCCGACCGGCCGCTCGAACTCATCCCGGCCGAAGTCCATACGATCAAGCCGCGCGGCCTCGTCGATGTGGTCCGCTTCACGGGCACGACGCAGCCGATCGACCAGACGATCGTGAAGAGCCGCGTCGCCGGCCGTCTTGCCGACGTCATGGTGCGCGAAGGCGATCGCGTGACCGCCGGCCAGGTCATCGCCCGCTTCGAGACGATCGAGCTGCAGGCCAAGGTGAACGAGCGTCAGTCGGCGCTGGAGGCTGCGCGCGCCGACGCGCGATGGACGGCGCGCGACCGCAACGACAAGGAAACGCTCGCCAATCGCAACATCGTCTCGCAATCGGCCGCCGATCAGGCCCGCGCCACGGCCGAGAACCGCGCCTCGATGGTCGCCGTGGCCGAAGCGCAGCTCGAAGTTGCCCGCAAGAACCTGGCCGACGCCGATGTCCGCGCCCCGTTCGACGGCGTGATCGGTGAACGCATCGCCAACCAGGGCGAGTCGTTGCCGATCGACGGCAGGATCGTGGCTCTGCTCGACACCAGCCACGTCGAAATCATGGCCCAGATGCCGGCCGCCGACGTGGTGCGCATGAAGGTGGGTCAGGTCGCGACCGTAACGCTCGAAGGCTTCGGCGACCGGACATTCGACGGCAAGATCACCCGCATCAGCCCGACGACTCAGGCGGGGTCGCGGTCGATCCCGGTCTATGTCGAGGTCATGGACCGCCACGACGCCTTGCGCGGCGGCCTTTTCGCCTCCGGTTCGGTAATGGTCCAGGAGAAGAGCCACGCGCTTGCCGTGCCGGCGCCGGCAATGCGCAAGGACGATCAGGGCGACTATGTGCTGGCGGTCGAGAATGGCGAGCTTGTGCGCAAGCCGGTCGGCGCCGTCCGGACCTGGTCGCGCGGCGAACTTGTCGAGGTGAAGGGCCTCGAATCGGGCATGACGATCGTCTCCGCTCCCCTGCCCGGCCTGACCGCCGGACAGAAGGTCAAGCTCGTCGAGGGCCGCCAGGCCGCGCCGCGGCCCTGACGATGAAACTCACCCAGATCGCCGTCGACAACCCGGTCTTCGCCACCATGATGATGGTGGCGTTGCTGGTCATGGGCCTGTTCTCCTATCGGCAGCTCGGCATCGACCAGTTCCCCAACGTCGACTTTCCCGTCGTCGTCGTGACCACCGATTATCCCGGCGCCTCGCCTGAGACGGTCGAGACCGAGATCAGCCGCAAGATCGAGGAATCGGTCAATGCTATTGCCGGCATCAAGTCGCTGTATTCGCGCTCGCTAGAGGGCAAGTCCTTCGTCATCGCCGAGTTCGAACTCTCGGTGCCGTCGGCCGTGGCGATGCAGGACGTGCGCGAGAAGGTGCAGCAGGTCCGCGCGGGCTTCCGGCCGGAGATCAAGGAACCGCTGATCCAGCGCTTCAATCCGGACGACCAGCCGATCGTCTCGATTGCCGTGCGGTCCGATATCCGCTCGGTGCGCGATCTCACCACCCTGGCCGACCAGCTCATCATCAAGCGCTTGCAGACCGTGCGCGACGTCGGCCGCGCCACCATCGCCGGCGGGGTGAAGCGCCAGATCAACATCGAGCTCGATCCGGGCCGCATGCATGCCCTGCGCGTCGGCGTGAACGACATCATGCGGGCGGTGAAGGACGAGAACCAGAACTTCCCGGCCGGCAACGTCCAGCGCGGCAACGACGACCGTCTCGTCGAGGTCACCGGCCGCATGGCCGAGCCGGGCGAATTCGCCGACCTGATCGTGGCCCGCCGCGGCCCCGCCCCGGTCTACCTCCGGCAGGTCGCCAATGTCGTCGACGGGCAGCAGGAACTGGAAAACGTCGCGACCCTGAACGGCGAGCGGGCGCTCGCCATCGACATCGTGAAGACGCAGGGCTCGAACACGATCGAAGTGGCCCGCGGCGTGCGCCGCGCCATCGCCGATCTGCAATCGTCGCTGCCCCCCGACGTCAAGCTGGAGATCGTCCGCGACAGCTCGCGCGGCATTCAGAATTCGGTCAGCAACGTGCAGCAGACGATGGTCGAGGGCGGCCTGCTCACCATCGCCATCGTCTTCCTGTTCCTGCATTCCTGGCGCAGCACGGTCATCACCGGCCTGGCACTGCCGATCTCGGTATTCGGCTCGTTCATGGTGATGGCGGCCTTCGGCTTCACCCTGAACGTCCTCACCCTGATGGCGCTCAGCCTCGCCATCGGCATCCTGATCGACGATGCCATCGTGGTGCGCGAGAACATCATGCGCCACATCGGCTTCGGCAAGACGCACCGCCAGGCCGCCATCGACGGCACCAACGAGATCGGCCTCGCCGTCCTGGCCACGACCTTCTGCATCGTCGCGGTGTTCCTGCCCGTCGCCTTCATGGGCGGCATCATCGGCCGCTTCTTCTTCCAGTTCGGCGTCATGGTCTCGGCGGCGGTGCTGATCTCGCTGTTCGTGTCCTTCACCCTCGACCCGATGCTGTCGTCGGTCTGGTACGATCCGCAGGCCCACGGCAACGGCCGCTTCGCCCGCATCGTCAACGGCGCCCAGGACCATGCCAACCGCTTCTATCGCGGCGTGCTCGGCTGGTCGCTGCGCTGGCCCAAGACGACCCTGCTGATCGCGCTGGCCACCTTCCTCGGCAGCTTCGCCCTGCCGAAATACATCGGCTTCGAGTTCGTGCCGCAGGCCGACCTCGGCGAACAGGTGATCAGCATCGAGACGCCGGTCGGCTCGTCGCTCGAATACACCGAGGCCAAGCTGCGCCAGGTCGATGCCGCCCTACGTGAGTTCCCCGAGATCGAATACACCTACGGCGCCGTCAATACCGGCTACGCCAACGGCAAGAACCAGGGCAGCCTCTACCTCAAACTGAAGCCGCTGAAGGAGCGCAAGCGCTCGCCAAGCCAGCTTGCCCAGCCGATCCGCGAACGCCTGGCCCAGATCCCCGGGATCCTGGTCTCGATCAATATTCCCGGCGGTCCGGGCGGCGGCGTGCAGAAGGACCTGCAGCTCTCCCTGCAGGGCCCCGACACCGCCGTGTTGGACCAGCTCTCGCAGGCGGTCATGAAGCGTGCCGCGGCGATCCCCGGTGTCGTCGATCTCGACCGTAACCTGAAGGCGGCCAAGCCCGTCCTGTCGGTGCGCCTGCGCCGCGATGCCGCCTCCGACCTCGGCCTCGGCTCGGCGGCTGTCGCGCAGTCGCTGCGCGCCCTCTTCGCCGGCGACGAGACCAGCCTGTGGCGTGCTCCGGACGGCGAGAACTATCTCGTCATGGTCCGCCTGCCCCTCGACGACCGCACCGGCATCGCCGACCTGCAACGCATCTGGTTCACCGCCGGCACCGAGCCCAACGGACTGCCGCGCATGGTGCATATCGCCCAGATCGCCGATGTCGTGAACGACGTCGGCGCCTCACAGATCAACCGCCGCGACCTCAATCGCGAGGTCTGGATCACCGCCAATGTGTTCGGCCGCTCCACCGGCGAGGCGTCGGCCGACCTGCAGAAGATCCTGGCCGACACGCCGCTGCCGCCGGGCTATCGCTTCGTCTTCGGTGGTTCGACCAAGGACATGGCCGAGAGTGCCGCCTATGCCGGTCAGGCGCTGCTGCTCGCCGTCATCCTCATCTACCTGATCCTCGCCTCGCAGTTCGGCAGCTTCCTGCAGCCCATCGCCATCATGATGTCGCTGCCGATGTCGCTGATCGGCGTGTTCCTGGGCCTGTTGATCGCCGGCACCACGCTCAACATCTTCTCGGCCATCGGCTTCATCATGCTGATGGGCCTCGTCACTAAGAACGCCATCCTGCTGGTCGATTTCTTCAACCAGGCACGGGCACGCGGCGCGCCGGTCGACGAGGCGTTGCTCGAGGCCGGCACCATTCGGCTCCGCCCCATCCTGATGACCACGCTCGCCATGGTGTTCGGCATGATGCCGCTGGCGCTGGGCCTGGGCGAAGGTGCCACGCAGCGTGCGCCGATGGCGCATGCGGTGATCGGCGGTCTCATCAGCTCGACCTTGCTCACGCTGGTCGTGGTGCCCGTGGTGCTGGTCTACATCGACCGGCTTGGCCTGTGGGCAACCCGGCGATTCAGCCGGTCTGCCGACGAGATGGCAAGCCAGCACAAGCCAGCCGAGTAAAAACCGCGGACCCTCTTCGCCCTTTTCCCGGCACGATTCGCGCTATGCTGTAGGCATGCCTGATGACACCCCGACCGTCGGCCTGCGCATCGTCGACTCGCTGGCCGCCGTCGAGGCCGCCCAGTGGGATGCCTGTGCCTTGGCACCCGGCTCGGCCGGCAATCCGTTTCTCAGCTACGGTTTCCTGAAGGCGCTCGAGGATTCCAAGTCGGTCGGGCGACGCACCGGCTGGCAACCGCAATATCTCCTGGCCGAGACCGCGGACGGGACCTTGCAGGGTGCGGCACCGCTCTATGTGAAGGGCCATTCCCAGGGCGAATATGTCTTCGACCATGGCTGGGCACAGGCCTTCGAGCGTGCCGGCGGACGCTATTATCCAAAGCTGCAGGTCGCCGTGCCCTTCACGCCGGTGCCCGGTCCACGCCTCTTCGCCCGGCCCGGCCCCTACGCCGAGGCCGTGCGCGATGCGATGATCGACATGCTGACGACGGTCGCCGGCGACAACAACATCAGCTCCGTCCATGCCACCTTCTGCACCGAAGCCGACTGGAAGCGTTTCGGCGCGCGCGGCTGGCTGCTGAGGCTTGGCCAGCAATATCACTGGCACAACAACGGCTATCGCACCTTCGACGATTTCCTCGGTGCACTGGCGTCGCGCAAGCGAAAGGCGATCAGGAAAGAGCGCGAGTCCGTGCGCCGCGAGGGACTGACGGTGCGTGCCCTCTGCGGCGACGAGATCGGCCCCGAGCACTGGGATGCCTTCTTCGCCTTCTACATGGATACCGGCGGCCGCAAATGGGGATCGCCCTATCTCACACGCGCCTTCTTCGACATCCTCGGCAGCACCATGGCCGACAAGGTCGTGCTGGTGATGGCCGAGGCCGACGGCCGGCCGGTCGGCGGCGCCCTCAACCTCAAGGGCGACGACACGCTCTACGGCCGCTACTGGGGCTGCCTGGAAAGCCACGCCTTCCTGCATTTCGAGGCCTGCTACTATCAGGCGATCGACTATGCGATCGCCCATGGCCTGGCCCGCGTCGAGGCCGGCGCCCAGGGCGACCACAAGATCCAGCGCGGCTACTTGCCGGTGCCGACCTACTCCGCTCACTGGATCGTCGATCCCGGTTTTCGCCGCGCCATCGACGATTATCTCAAGCGCGAGCGGCCTGCCGTCGAGCAGGAGATCGAAGGCCTGATGCAGTATTCGCCGTTCAGGAAGGAAAACGAAGGCTGACGACCTACTTGGTCATCAGCACCCCGATGAAGAAGATCACGAAGAAAAGGAGCTGCTCGGTGAGCCCGAGCGGCGCCTGCCAGCCGATCTTGTCGACGATGAACAACGCGACCCAAAACACCGCGGTGGCAAGCACCGCGGCGCGAAGGGCGATCCAGAGGGGCCGAAAAGCGTTCACTCGGCCAGGACGGGTTCTTGGTTAGCCGGCGGCAGCGCACCGCGCTCCGGCGGCAGGAAGGTGAAGGCGAGCTTGGTGGCGTCGCCCTCGCCTTCGGTCTCGACCCGCACCGTGCCACCGTCCGAGAGCTTGCCGAACAGCACCTCTTCGGCCAGCGGCTTCTTCACATACTCCTGGATGACGCGGGCGAGCGGCCGGGCGCCGAACAGCTTGTCGTAGCCCTTCTCCGCCAGCCAGTTGCGCGCCTTGTCGTTCAGCTCGATGAACACCTTGCGGTCGGCGAGCTGGGCTTCGAGTTCGGCCACAAACTTGTCCACGACCTTGCCCATCGACTCAGGCCCCAGGCTCGCGAACTTGATGATCGCGTCGAGACGGTTGCGGAACTCCGGCGCGAACAGCCGGTTGATCGCCTCGTCGTCCTCGTCGTGCCGCTGCTCGCGGCCGAAGCCCAGTGCGGGCTTGGCGATGTCGGCAGCACCGGCATTGGTCGTCATGCAGAGGATGACGTTGCGGAAGTCGACCGTCCGGCCGTTGTGGTCGGTCAGCTTGCCGTAGTCCATCACCTGCAGCAGGACGTTGAATACGTCGGGATGCGCCTTCTCGATTTCGTCGAACAGCACGACGCAGTGCGGATGCTGGTTGACCTTGTCGGTGAGCAGGCCGCCCTGGTCGAAGCCGACATAGCCCGGCGGGGCGCCGATCAAGCGCGAGACGCTGTGCCGCTCCATGTACTCCGACATATCGAAGCGGATGACTTCGAGACCGAGCAGGCGCGCGAGCTGGCGTGTCACCTCGGTCTTGCCGACGCCGGTCGGGCCAGCCAGCAGGTAGCTGCCGATCGGCTTCTCCGGGGCACGCAAACCGGCGCGGGCCAGCTTGATCGACGCGGAGAGCTGGTCGATCGCGCGATCCTGGCCGAACACCACGGTCTTGAGGTCGCGATCGATGTTGCGCAGCATCTCGGTGTCGTCCTTCGACACGCTCTTGGGCGGGATGCGCGCGATCTTGGCGACGATCTCCTCGATGTCCGGCACTTCGATCGTGGTCTTGCGCAGGTCCGGCGTGCGCAGCATCTGCGCCGCACCGACCTCGTCGATCACGTCGATCGCCTTGTCCGGCAGCTTGCGGTCGTGGATGTAGCGCG
>JAIUOY010000045.1:0-8895 GCA_020160995.1 Pseudomonadota bacterium
ACATCGAGGTCGTGACCCGCTTGCCCGGCGCGATGGAGAGTGCGTTGCCCGGCCGCGGGTCGAAGTTGTTCATGTAGTTGTTGGGGATCATGCCGGTGCCGGGCACGATGAAGCGCGCGCCGAACAGGCTGTTGATGGTCTGCGTGGTGCAGACGACGTTGCCTTTGCCGTCCGCGACGGTGAGGTGCGTGGTGTCGGCGCCTTCCGCCGCCGCGAGGCCGCCCGTCCAGGCGGTGGCGCGCGCGAGGTCGAGGGCGGAGCGGCGGGCGTCGGCATAGGCCTTGGCGACGATGCGCTCGACGGGGACCTTCACGAAGTCCGGATCGCCGCTCGCTTCGGCGCGGTCGGCGAAGGCGATCTTCAGCACTTCGGCCAGCAGGTGCAGCGTGTCGACGGTGCCGAAGCCAAGGCCTGCGATGTCGTAGCCTTCGAGGATGTTCAGCATCTGCGCGATGTGTACGCCGGAGGCGGCGGGCGGCGGCGGCCCAAGGACTTCCCAGCCGCGATACTGGCCGCGGATCGGCGCGCGCTCCGTCACCTTGTAGTCGGTGAGGTCGGCGCGGGCGACGAAGCCGCCGGTCTTCTCCATGCATTCGACCAGCCGGTCGCCGAGCGCGCCGCCGTGCAGCGCCTTCTCGCCTTGCTTCGAGACGAGCGTCAGCGCCTCGGCATACTCGGCCTGGACGAGTCGTGTGCCGGGCTTCAGAGGTGCGCCATCGGCCAGGAGCAGGGCGGCCGCCGGCTTGTCCCTGGCGAGATCGGGGGCGGCGCTCTGGATGCAGTCGGAGAGATAGGGCGTGACCGCAAAGCCGCGCGCGGCATGCCGGATCGCGGGCTGCATCACGTCGGCGAGCGACATCGTGCCGAAGCGCTCCAGCGCCTGGCACCAGGTGCGCAGCGAGCCGGGGGTGGCGACCGACTTCGGGCCGACAAGGTTCTCCTGGCCTTCGACGTCGTAGACTTCCGCCGCGGCGCCGGGCACCGGCCGGTACATGTCGGGCCGGCCGGACTTGGGCACGGCGCTCATGCCGTCGAGGATGCGATGGCTGCCGTCGGCGAGGCGGATATGGCAGGTCGTGCCGCCGACCAGGCCGACCATCATCGGCTCGACGACGGTGAGCGCGAATTGCGTGGCGACCGCGGCATCGACGGCGTTGCCGCCCGCGGCCAGCATTTCCATGCCGGCGGCGGAGGCCAGCGGATGGTTGGAGACCACCATGCCGTTGCTGCCGTGCGCGGGCTGCTTCTCGCAGGTGAACTTGGTGCCCGCGCGGTCCCGCCAATTCGACTTGCTCATGTTCCCGTCCTCACTCCGACGCTATTCCCGTCAACTTCTCGGCTTCGATGCAGCGTTGTAGCCGGTCGCAGGCGGCTTCGTCCCTGTCGCCTTTTTCGTTGAAACAGAGTTCCGCATCCTTCGTGCCGTCGGCCACGATCTGCGCCAGCTTTTTACGCGCGGCGGTAGGTTGCTCGACGTCGAGCAGGCCTTTCTCCGACAGCACCCGGGCAAAGCGCATCACTAACCGCTCGCGATAGCGCATGGCTTCGGGCGCGCTCTTCTTGGCCTCGCGGCACCACGCCATCGCCGGCGCATTGCCACAGCCCCAGAGCTGCATCTTGCGAAAGCGTTCGACCAGTTCGGTGTTGGCGCCAAGGCAGTAGCCGATGAGTTCGTCGGTGGCGGAGATGTGATCGTCAGGTTCCGCGAGCGCAGGGGCTGCAGACAGGACGAGCAGCACCGCGGCGAGGCACCATCGCGGTCTCATTGGCGGGCAAGGGCGGCCTCGATGGCGCTGTCGAGCTTCGGGCCGACTCCGCTCATGGCCGTGAACCAGTCGATCACCCGGCCGTCGCGTCCGATCAGGATCTTGTGGAAGTTCCAGCTTGGCGTGCCGAGCGGCCCCGTCTGCACCGCGGCCCAGCGATAGAGCGGGTGGGCGTCCGGTCCGATGACCGCCTGCTTGTCGGCCAGCGGGAAGGTGACATCGAAGGTAGCTTCGCAGAAGCGCTTGATCTCTTCGTTGCTGCCGGGCTCCTGACCGCCGAAGTCGTTGGACGGCACGCCCAGCACGACGAGGCCCTTGTCTTTGTACTTACGCCACAGCTCTTCGAGGCCGCGATACTGGCCGGTGAAGCCGCACAGCGACGCCGTGTTCACCAGCAGGACCACACGGCCCTTATAGTCGCCGGCCGGCAGCGGTCGGCCACCGATCGAGTCGAGGGAGACGGTGGACCAGTCGATGGGCTGGCGGCCGGCCTGGGCCCAGGCGCTGCCCATGACGCCGGACACCGCCGACACCAGGGCGCCCAGGACGGCGAACGCCAGCATGCGGACGATTTTCATGCCCTCAAGGTGACGAAAGATCGATCGCAAGGGAAGCGGCGCGGGACGGCCGCAGCCGGCGTCGGTTTTTTACTTCTTCTCTTTGAAGCTCGCGTAGCGCGCCTTGGCCTCGTCATTCGGCGGGTAGAGGCCCGGCAGCGGCACGCCGCGCTCGACCTCCGACATGATCCAGCCTTCGAGCCGCTCCTGCTCCTGGCCTTCCCTGGCGACGGCCTCGACCAGCGCCTTGGGAATGAGCACGGCACCGTCGTCGTCGACCACCACCACGTCGTCGGGGAACACCGCCACGCCGCCGCAGCCAATCGGTTCCTGCCAGTTGACGAAGGTGAGCCCGGCGACGGACGGCGGCGCCGCGGCGCCCTGGCACCAGACGGGAAGGCCGGTCGCCAGCACGCCGGCCATATCGCGCATCACGCCGTCGGTAACGAGGCCCGCGACTTTCTTCTTGGCCATGCGCGCGCACAGGATGTCGCCGAAGATGCCGGCGTCGGTAACGCCCATGGAGTCGGCGACGACGACGGCGCCTTCGGGCATCGCCTCGATGGCGGCGCGTGTCGAGATCGGCGAACCCCAGCTCTCCGGCGTCGCCAGGTCTTCGCGCGCCGGCACGAACCGCAGGGTGAAGGCACGGCCCACCAGCCGGCCCTGGCCGGGCTTGATCGGCCGCGTGCCGCGCATCCAGACATTGCGCAGGCCCTTTTTCAGCAGGATGGTCGTGATGCTGGCCGTCGTCACCTTGGACAGGGCCTGCCTGATGTCGTCTGAGAGCGGGGTGGTCTGCACTGTATCTCCGTCAGGGGGTAGGGGACGCGGGGCGCCCGGTCGCAACGAACGATCGTAGCAATTGTCCCCTGCGCGATCACCCCCGGCGGAGTCAGCCGCGCGGCTTCAGCTTCCAGATGCAGGCGCTCGCCGGCCAGGCCAGTTCGAGGTCGCGTGTCTGGGCGTTCCCCGTGATGGTGAATTTCTGCAGCTTGGTCGTCACGGTCGAATTCAATCCCTGGTCGAGCTCCGCAAGGAAATCGTCGCGTACCGTTCCGTCGGCGGCGACCTTGGCTCGGAAGGAGTTGATGCTCGCTTTGCCAGTGAGCGTGCTGCCCGACAGGTCCAGCGTGTAAGTGTTTTCGGCGCCTTTCAGGCAAATACCTGCGGAGCGTGTCCTGTCGAGCTGCATCTCCGCCTTCCACGTATCCGCATTGGCTGGTCCGGCAACGGGCAGGAGAAGCAAAGACCAGCCCGTCAATGCGCCGACCTTAAGAGGCACGCTTGATTTACTCCCCATCGCGCTCATCCCCCCTGTTCCTGTGGTGGCGCGTAATGCCACCAAAGGTAGCAACATTAGGGCTCGTCTCGTGTGTCGGTTTGACGTCGCCACGGGGGCAAAAAGGGGGCGACGGGAATCCGTGAAAGGGAGGGTGACGTCAGCCGCGCAGCACCTTGCCGGCCTTCGCATCGGTGAGCTTGCCCTGTTCCCAGGTCACGGCGCCATTGACCACCGTGTATTCGACACCCTTCGACGGCATCACGATGCGCTTGGCGCCGCCGGGAAGATCGTGGCGGCGCTCGCCGTGGTTGGTGGAACCGATGCGGTCGGGATCGAAGATCGTTGCACGTCTTGTGGACGACACCGAGTAGCCCTAGGGTTGATTTTCTAGGGGGCAGAACACTGAGACGCAGGGATGGTTGTCGCGTCAGAATTTCAATCAAAGATTCTTCGACGCCAGAAGACGGCCGAAGAGTTTCGTGTCTATCGAGCCGGTCTTGAATGGGATCTTACGGATCCCATCGTCATTGATGGCCCCGATGATTTTAAATCGACACAGAGATGGCGTGATCGCGTAGATCCCTATCATCATCAGGTCACGAACCTCATCACCTTCTGTCGACGCCTTCCTGTTACACTCTTGGCGGACGACGTCGGCCTCGGCAAAACCATCAGCGCCGGATTAATTGTCAGTGAGCTGATTGCTCGCTCACGAGTCTCCAAAATTCTTATCGTATGCCCAAAGTTGCTCGGTCCGCAGTGGAAGGATGAACTGGAATCCAAGTTCGATATTCCTGCTGAGATTGCCATCGGTAAAGAACTGAAAACGGCCGACCCGTCCGAGATCGGCGCCGTGATCACAACCTACAACTCGGCGCGTCTGTACCTTGATAGCATTCCCGAGGATCGCTTTCAGATGTTGATCCTCGACGAGGCACATAAGCTCCGAAATCTTTACGGCGTAGAGAAGACACCGCAGGTTGCTAAACGATTCCGGAAAGCACTCGAGGCTCGTCGCTTTCGCTTTGTCCTTATGCTCACAGCGACCCCTATCCAGAATCGGCTATGGGACCTCTACTCACTAGTGGATTTGCTTACAGTCGCTCGCGGCCATCAAAATCCCTTCGGCAGCCAAGGAATGTTTACGCGCCGCTTCATTGCCGATGGAAGAGAGGAGGCACGACAACTCAAAGCCGAAAATCGAGAAGAGTTTCGCTCAATTGTTTACGGCTACATGTCGCGAGTCCGACGTGGTGACGCCAGACTCCAATTCCCGGATCGAATGGTGCAGATGCATAAGGTCGATCCTTCACCGGCTGAGTTGGCTTTGATACAGACCATCGCAAAACCGATCCAGCTACTGAATCGGCTGGCGCAAATCTCTATTCTGCAAGCTTTAGCCAGCAGTCCGGACGCCCTCAATACCCAACTCAGCAATATGGCTCGCAAAGGCACCGTGCCTGCGGATCTCGCTGCAAAGGTTCGCTCCATAGTTCTCTCGATGCCGGCAAGCGCCAAATTGCGAGGTCTTGAGCGTCTTGTAGAACGACTTGAAAAGGAGAATCCGGACCGCTGGCGCTTGGTTGTTTTTACAGGTAGGCGCGAAACACAAACGACTATTCAGGCCTTTCTTGAAAGCCGCGGTTTGAAGGTGGGGATTATCAACGGCGATTCAGGGCAACGTAACCAGGACACCATTGTACGGTTTAGAAGGAACCCTCCCGAGTATCGGGTAATTGTCTCCACTGAAGCCGGCTCTGAAGGCGTCAATCTTCAGGTTGCCAATGTATTGGTGAATTTCGATCTCCCGTGGAATCCGATGATCGTCGAGCAACGGATTGGTCGTGTGCAACGCCTCGCATCAGAACATGCACATGTCAGCATCTTCAACATCATGCTGAAGGGAACCTTTGAGGAATACATCGTCGGACGATTGACAGAAAAACTGCAAATGGCTTCGCACGCGATCGGCGATATTGAATCATTACTTCAAGGTTCAGATATCGGCGACGGCGATGGTGATGGTGCGACAGCTTTTGAGGAGAAGATTCTCGCTTTGGTTCTAGCTGCGTTGCGTGGGAAAAATGTCGAGGAAGAAATGCGGCTTGCCGAAAGGAGCATTGCCGACGCAAAGGCTACCTTGGACCGCGAAGAAGCAAACATAAACACCATGCTCGGGAGCATGGAGGGCATGGAGTACGTTGGGCCTAGGGCTCCAAAACTGCCAACCACAGATCGATCGATGGCCGCAAAAGATTTCACGCTGGCTGCTTTGCGGGACCTCGGCGCGAGGGTCAGCCCAGTACCTCCGGACTTATATGTTGCTGAAAGGGACGGCCGTCGTGAATATATCCGGTTTCAAGAGCCTGAAGCTCCGCGGATCAAGAGCACGCTCTATTCTCCTCAATCACCCGCCTTCCAGCGCTTGGTAGATCAGGTTGTCGCCACTGGGGTGCATCGGGTGGAGGACATAGATCGAGACCCTCACAGCAAGAACGCCGAAATCGCTCGCGTTTGGATCCAGAACTTTGGTGCAACGCCTAAAGAGATCTCACTACGAGAAGTGCGTCGTACTTTTATTGGAAATGCATTGCTTCGTGTTCGCGCAACGGTGGCCCATGATTCGTATGAGCGTCTTGTCGATGTGAAATGCGACGATGGTAATCATTCCGTGGTATCCGGACGCGGGGGCTTGGTGCCTTTGCCGGCAACGATCGATAATCCGTCAGCTCTGGGTCTCCAAGTCGAGCGATTGACGGATGCCGCTGAGCTCGACCCCAATATTGCCGAGTTCTCACGCTTTTACTTGGAAAGACGAAATCAGGAGGTTCAAGCGGCGGCTGGAGATGAGCGTAAAAGGATGAAGCTTGAGGACGAATTCACGCCGCGGCTGTCAATTACATTCGTTGGCGCTGATGGACGGCTAAATCGTGAACTAGTGACTCATGTTCGCTATGCTTTCGAATCAGGGCCTATATATGAAGATACAATTCGTATCGTACCATTTCTTGATAAGATCTTGGATGGCCCTGAATTTCGACAGTGTATGAGATTGGATCGGCTTGTCCCTGTCACGTGTCTCGCAAAATGTGAAATATCAGGAGCTGAAGTTCTCAAGCACTTCCTGGTAAAGTCGGACGTCAGTGGCCGAGTAGCGCTGCCTGAACATAGTGCAGTCTGTGATCACAGCGGCAAGAGTGTACTGAGAGATGAAGCAGATGTTTCTTCGGTTACAGGGAAACTCGTAGCAAACATTTTTCTAAGAAGCTCTCCTCGTAGTGGTTCGAAGGCGGAGGTCGAGCATTTCGCACGTTGCGCATTCACGCAAACGGAAGTGCTGAAGTCCGAACTAAGCACTAGCCAGATTTCTGGCAAACTCTATCTGGCTCATGAGCAGGTGCGCTCTGCAGTTTCTGGCAAGACCGGACACAAAAGCGAGTTCATCACCTGTCATGAAACACGCCAACTCATATCGCACTCTGAAGCCGAAACTTGTGAGCTAACTGGAAGGCAGGTTAGACTAGGTGTCTTGGAGTCGTGCGCGGTTACCGGAAGACGCGCCTTGCCGTCAGAACTCGAGCGGTGTGCGACTACATCGAAACGTGCGCTAAAATATCTACTGGTAACCAGCAGCTTATCGCAGGCTCGAATTCTTGAGGAGAGCGCGGTACGCGCGTCTAGTGGCGTTTACTGCACGATAGCCGAAGCCCAAGCGTGTTCATGGAGTGGGCGGAAATGCCATCCTGACGATCTGAAAGTGTGTGGTTTAACTGGGCTTACGGTGCATCATAGTTTCACTACTGAACGAGAGTTGGCTCGTTTACGCCCCCTAGTCGAAATGCTTGATGGTGCCAGGAAGAGTGCCGACAGAACGGAATCGTGGGATGTCATCGCGGCTCAAGTCTTATCAATTCGGGGTGGTGGCAGAGCCCGGATCGAATCAGCGACATTGTCGCCGTCGCAGAAACTCTTGGCAGTATGTTGCGAGATAAGGACGATGTTCGGGTTCCGCGTGCATCAAATCGGCGTTGTCTATGATCTGGCAGAGCAGCGGTTTACGGGGCGATCGATCGAAGGCAAGCGTCGTTCTGACGGTTGGACATCAATTCCGTAGTCTCATCAGAAGTGGGATTCGCCCGTTCGCACTTGTCATCGTGAAGGTTCGGGAGAAAATTGGAGCCCTGACTATCCCCTTAGCACCCTGCCTGCCTTCGCATCCGTCAGCTTGCCCTGTTCCCAGGTCACGGCACCGTTGACCACCGTGTACTCGACGCCCTTCGACGGCATCACGATGCGCTTGGCGCCGCCGGGGAGATCGTGGCGACGTTCGCCGTGGTTGGTCGAACCGATGCGGTCGGGATCGAAGATCGCGACGTCGGCCGGCGCGCCCTTCATGAGGCGGCCGCGATCCTTCAGACCAAAGAGATCGGCGGGATCGGAGGTGAGCTTGCGCACGCCTTCTTCGAGGGTGATCGCCTGCTTCTCGCGTACCCAGGTGCCCAGCAGATAGGTCGGGTAGCCGGCGTCGCACAGCATGTCGACATGCGCGCCGCCATCGCCCAGCGCCATCAGGATGGAGGGGTTGTTCAACAGCTCGCGCATGCGGTCCTCGCGTGTGTTCCACGAGGAGATGGTGAGCTCGACGTCGAGATTGTCGGCCAATACGAGATCGAGGAAGGTATCGACGCCGTCCTTGCCCTGCGCCTGGCCGATCTCGGCAATCGACTTGCGCTCCCATCGCTTCAGCGCCGGATGGTTGACGTTGTGCACGACCATGCGCCGCCAGTCGCTGAAGCCGGTCGGGCTCTTGAGGTCGTGTCGGAACTGGTCGCGGAAGGTCTGGTCGGCATAGACCCTCTTTTGAGCGTCCTTTGCCGTATCCGCGAATACCCGCTTCCAAGAAGGGAAGGCCGCGAAGGCGAACGGGTTGTCCATGTTGCATTCGCGCGTCAGCGGCAGCGGCGAGGTCTGCGGTCGCGCGCCCTTGGCGATCATCGGCGCCGCGCGGCGCAAGGTGTCGCGCACCGCCTCGGGAATGTCGTCGCGATCGAACAGCGCGATGAACGTCACGGGCCGGCCGCTCTCTTCGAGCAGGAAGTCGAGCAGTTCGCACTGGTCCTGCTCCAGCACGCCGACCTGGCGGGTCAGTGCGATCTCGATGGCGCCCTTGCCGCGCTGCTTGAGCTGGTTGGCGTAGGCCTTCATCTCTTCGCGGCTGGCATTGCGGCAGGCGAGTGGCTTGCCCTCGAAGCCCATATGCTGGTTGAGCGTGGTCGAGGAGAAGCCC
>JAIUOY010000046.1:0-2968 GCA_020160995.1 Pseudomonadota bacterium
CGCGGCGCGCTGATTTTCGAGATCAATTTCGCTCTCAACGACCAACTGAGGATCTTTTCATGAGCAAGCCCAAGAGGGGCGCGGCCGCATCGGCGGCGCCCGCCAAGCCGGAACGTCCCCAGGGCGGCGGCAGCTACCTCCGCGATCCGGTGACCAAAAAGCTGACGCTCGTCGAGGTGACCGCGCCGATCCCGGATCAGCCGGTTGCGCCGGCCGAGGACGAAGCCGGCGAAACCGAGGCCGACCAGGGCGCAGGCGCGTCCAATTCCGCTGAAGCCGGCAACGGCGGCGGCACCGATCAGCAGGAGGGCTGACGACAATGGCGTTCTATTGGAAAAAGAAGGTTCTGCTGGCGAAGATCGAGACGGTCTACGGCACCGATCCGACGCCCACGGGATCGAACGCGATCCTGGGGACGAACATCTCGCTCAACCCCATGGAGGGCGAGGACGTCTCGCGCAATCTGGAGCGCCCATATTTCGGTGGCCAGGAACAGCTGCCGACCGCCGTTCATGCCGTCCTGACCTTCGATGTCGAGATGGTCGGTTCGGGCGAGCTCGGCGTGCCGCCCGGCTGGGGCATCCTGCACCGGGGCTGCGCATGCGCGGAGATCGTGACCGCAGACACGTCCGTCGAATATGCGCCGATCAGTTCGACGCTCGAATCCCTCACCTTCTATCTCAACATCGACGGCAACCTGCACGAGCTCAACGGCTCGCGGGGCACGTTCGTCGGCACGATTAATGCCCAGGGCATTCCGGTGTGGCGCTACACATTCACCGGCCTGTTCGTGCAGCCGGTCGCCGCCGCCGCCGCGACGCCGGACTATACGATCTGGCAGGCGCCGCAGGTCGCGACAAAGGCGAACACGCCGACCTTCTCGATCGACGGCACAGCGTTCCGCCTGCGCAGCTTCGAGTTCAACCGCGGCGCCCAGGTCGAGCGGCGATTCCTGATCGGCTATGAAGCGATCGAGATCGTCGACGCGGTCGAGTCCCTGACCTGTCAGGTCGAGGCGGTCGCGCTGGCCACCTACAATCCGTTCACCGCGCCGACCGGCGATCCGTCGCCGATCCTGCTCACGCACGGCACGGTTGCTGAGACGCGGGTGAAGCTCAGCTTCCCGCTGAGCAAACAACGCCGGCCGAGCTACGCCAACGAGCAGAATATCCTCGAATGGCCGCTCACCTTCGATCCGCTGCCCAGCGACGCCGGCAACGACCAGTGGGCAATCGAGCTTTCCTAAGCAGCACCTAAGAGGAGACTAAACGACATGGCTTTCAAGACTGTTCTCGATCGCACCTTCAAGCACCGCGTCGCCGTTCAGGTGCCGGTGGATGGCGGGCATAAGGAGGAGACCTTCAAGGCAACGTTCAGGCTGTTGGATGCTGCCGCGATCGAAGATTTCGATCTTGGCTCGGTCGAAGGCACGAGTGATTTCCTGCGCGCCGTGATCGTCGACATGGACGAGCTGGTAAAGGAGGACAACACGCCGGATCAGTATTGCGACGATCTGCGCGACAAGATCATCCTCTTCACGCCCGCGCGGGTCGCGCTGGTCCGCGCCTATTTCGACGGCGCCGGCAAGGGCCGCAGAAAAAACTAGAAGACGCCGCGCGCTCGCTCGTCCGCAGAGGGGCGAGCGAAGGGCGCGGCGCCGACGAGGCGGCCGAGGACGCGGAGGCGTTCGGCCTGCCCGCACATGTCGTCGAGGCGCTCGCCGAAGCGGAGAAGCCCACAGATCACGAGTTCGGGGTATGGCCGGAGAATTGGGACATCGTCACAGCGTTCTCGGCCGTCGCCTCGCAATGGCGGGTGGTGTCCCTCTCCACCATGGCGAGCGCGCGCATCCACTATCAGGGGCTGGACTATTCGGCCGTGGATGTTGGCCTCAGGCATTCCGCCATCTCCGTAACGCCCGAGATCTGGAACGGCATCCGCGTCATGGAAGCGGCGATGCGCACGGCGCTCAACGAGCAAGGTTGACGCCGTGAGCCTCAACACATCCCTCATCGTATCTGGCGATTCCGCAGGCGGCGAGCGTGCGCTGAAGGCGATCGACCAGGGCTTTGATCGTACCGAGAAGAGCGCCAAGGAACTGGCCGCTGCGTGCCAGACCGCCAAGGGCGCGGTCGATGCGCTGGGCGGCACGGCAGGCTCGGCAGCCGGCGAATTGAACTCGGCCGGTGAAGCCGCTTCGAAGATGGCGGCGGATGCCCAGCGCTCGGCCGCCGCCGCGATGACGGCATCGGCCGGCATCAAGGATATCGGCACCACGGCCGGGCTCGCGCGCCACCACGTCATGAACCTCGCGTTTCAGGCGCAGGATCTGGGCGTGCAGATGATGATGGCCGCGCAGAGCGGCAATCCCCTGCAGATGATGCTGATGGCGCTCATGATGCAGGGCAGCCAGATCTACGGGATCATGATGCAGGCCGGCATCGGCGTGAAGGGGCTCGCCGCCGAGCTCGCGCGCATGATCGGCCTCGTCACCGTGAGCTCCGATGCGGTCGCGACCGCAGCGGCAGCGGAAGCCGCCGCCAATCGCGCCGTCTTCGCCTCGCTCGCCCAGCGCGCCAACTCGGCCGCGACCGCCGCCAGCGCCGAGCTCGTGCTTGCCGAAACCGCCGTCGCCCTCGCCACATCAGCCACCGCCGCCGCCGACGCGCAGAAGCGGCTGGCGCTGGCGAACGCCGATGTCACCAAGACCTCGGCCGAGGCGGCGATCGCCAATGCCGCATTGGGCGCGGCCGACGCCGACGCCACCGCCAAGGGCAATGCCGCGATCGCCAGCCGCGTCGTTTCGATCAGCCGCCTGGGCGTGGTCGCAACCGGCGTCGCGGTTGTCCTGGGCGTGCTGTTCGCCGCGTTCAAGCTGTTCCAGAGCAGCGTGGAAAAGACGGACTCAGCGGAACGCTACGTCGCCACGCTGGGCCTGACCGCCAAGGAAGCGAAGAAGCTGACGGAC
>JAIUOY010000047.1:0-20227 GCA_020160995.1 Pseudomonadota bacterium
CGACAACTACTGGGACTGGCAGGCCGGCCTCGTCGTCAACGTCTACGGCTTCGACCTCTCCGCCATATACACCGGCACAAACCTCTCCGTTCAGGACTGCCTCGGCACACAGAACTGCGCCTCCCGCGTCATCGTCGGCATCTCAAAGTCATTCTAAGGAACGTCGATCCCCGCCCTAGAGGGTTGCCGCCCCAGCGGGCGGCTGCCATCTATGGTGGATGAATAAGGATCGGTTCGATCTTGCGATAGTGGGCGCCGGCCTCAACGGTAGCCTGCTGGCGCTGGCCGCCGCCGAAGCGGGGCTCTCCACCGCCTTGATTGATCGCGTGGCGCTCACCACCATGAGCCAGGCCGCGTTCGATGGCCGCACCACGGCTGTGGCGTATACCAGCCAGCGCCTGTTCGCCGCATTGGACGCCTGGGAGGAGGTCGCGCCCGAAGCCGAGCCAATCCTCGATATCCGCATCTCCGATGCAGGCCACGACGGCCGCGCCAGTCCGCTGTTCCTGCATTTCGATCATCGCGAGGCGGCAACCGCAGGAGCCGAACCGGCCCCGATGGGCTGGATCGTCGAGAACCGTTTCCTGCGCGCCGCTCTGCTGCGGCGGCTGGCTGACTGCCCGCAGGTCGAGCTGATTGCTCCCGACGAAGTCATCGACAGCAAGCGCGACCTCGACACGGCCGAACTCACGCTGAAGAGCGGGCGTCGCATCGCCGCACGGCTGATCGCCTCTGCCGAAGGCCGCTTCGGCTCGATGCGCGAAGATGCAGGCATCGGCGCGCGCGCCTGGTCCTACAACCAGACCGCCATCGTACTGGTGGCCAAGCACGAACGGCCGCATCGCGGCGTGGCGCAGGAAAAGTTTCTACCCAGCGGACCGTTCGCCATTCTGCCGATGACCGATGCCCCCTCGCAGGACGGATCGGCTGTCGAACACCGCTCGTCGATTGTCTGGTCCGAACGCACCGATCTCGCGCGCCGCCTGCTCGAACTCGATGCACCGCGCTTTCAGGCCGAATTCGCCCGCCGTTTCGGCACTCATCTCGGCGCCGTCGCGCCTATCGGTCCACGCTGGGCGTATCCGCTCAGTCTCGTGCATGCCGAGCGTTACATCGACACCCGGCTGGTGCTGGTGGGCGATGCCGCCCATGGCATCCATCCGATCGCGGGCCAGGGCTACAATCTCGGCGTCCGCGATATCGCGGCCCTCGTCGAAGTCCTGGTCGACGCCAAGCGGCTCGGCCTCGATGTCGGCGGCACGGATACGCTGGAGCGCTACGCGCAGTGGCGCCGCGCCGACAACCTCGCCATGGTCGCCGCCACCGATCTCCTGAACCGGCTGTTCTCCAACGACATCAAGCCGCTGCGCCTCGCCCGCGATCTCGGCCTCGCCGCTGTGAACCGCGTGCCGTCGCTGCGCCGCTTTTTCGTTCGCCATGCGATGGGTCTGGTCGGCGACCTGCCCAAGCTGCTCCAGGGCGAGCGGCCCTAGACTTAACGGGTTCGCAGCCCTATCTCAGGGGCCAATTTCGAGGATTTCGCATGGCCAGTCCCCAATCATCGGCGCAGGTGCCCGTCACGGTGCTCACCGGCTATCTCGGCGCCGGCAAGACCACCCTTCTCAACCGCATCCTGAGCGAGCAGCACGGTAAGAAATACGCCGTCATCGTGAACGAGTTCGGCGAGCTTGGCGTCGACAACGACCTCGTGGTGAACGCCGACGAGGAAGTGTTCGAGATGAACAACGGCTGCATCTGCTGCACCGTGCGCGGCGACCTGATCCGCATCATCGAAGGCCTGATGAAGCGCAAGGACAAGTTCGACGGCATCCTGGTCGAGACGACCGGCCTCGCCGATCCCGGCCCGGTGGCACAGACCTTCTTCACCGACGACGACGTGAAGGCGCGCACCCGGCTCGACGCCATCGTGACGGTGATCGACGCCAAGCACTTCTTTGGCCAGCTCGAACAGGGCGCCGAGGCCGAGCAGCAGGTGGCGTTCGCCGACGTGATCCTGCTCAACAAGACCGACCTCGTTAGCGCCGACGAACTCAAGAAGGTCGAAGACAAGATCCGCGGCATCAACCGCTATGCCCACATCTTCCGCACGCAGAAGAGCCAGATCGAGCTCGACGCCATCCTCGACAAGGGCGCGTTCGATCTCGGCCGCATCCTCGAATTCGAACCGGACTTCCTGCACGCCGGCCACGACCACAATCACGGCGACGAGGTGGCCAGCCTCTCGATCAGCGCCGACCGGCCTGTCGATCCCGACAAGTTCCAGAAGTGGATGGGCGCGCTGCTGCAGATCAAGGGGCCCGACATCTTCCGCAGCAAGGGCATCCTGGCGATCGACGGCGCACCGCGACGTTACGTCTATCAGGGCGTCCACATGATGATGGACAGCGACTGGGGTTCGCCCTGGAAGGACGGCGAGGTGCGTTCGAGCAAGCTGGTCTTCATCGGCCGCAACCTCGACGGCGACAACCTGAAGCGCGGCTTCGAAGACTGTCTGAAGTAGTTTGATCCCGTGAAGCTCGATCTCGCCAATCCGGCCTGGCAGCAGACGCTGCCACCGGCCCGTTCGCTTGCGACCGACGCGCCAGTCGCCGCCTGCGCCTTCAGCCGCGACGGCAACACGGTGGCCTTTGCCTTGGGCGATGGCCAGGTCCGCCAGATGCCCGCCGACATCGAGGCTTCAGCACCCGATGCCACGCCAGCGCTGCACAGCGGCGTGGTGATGGCGCTGATCGGCGATCCGGCCGGCGACGGCTTCGTGAGCGGCGGCGACGATGGCCGCGTTCTGCGCGTGGCGCTCGACGGCACGGCGACCGAACTGCTGGCCCAGAAGGGAAAGTGGGTCGAGCACCTCGCCGCCCATCGCAACGGCGCGGTCGCCGCCGGCGTCGGCCGCGCGATGTTCGTGGTCAGGGACGGCGAAGTCCGCGAGTTCGGTCCACACCAGAGCACGGTGGCCGCCCTCGATTTCAGCAAGGACGGCGGCCGCGTCGCCTGTGCCCACTATGACGGCATCACCGTGTGGAGCATCGGCCAGGTGGTCCTGCCGCCGCGCCGCTTCGCCTGGCGTGGCAGCCACGTCGCGTTGAAGTGGAGCACCGACGGCAAGTTCATCGCCACCGGCACGCAGGAGAACGACATCCATGTCTGGCGCGTGGCACAGGCCACCGACATGCGCATGCAGGGCTACCCGGCCAAGGTGAAGTCGCTTTCCTGGACCGCCGACGCGCGCTTTCTCTACACCTCGGCGCAGCCGGTCTTCACGGCCTGGCCGTTCTCCGGCAAGGGACCCGAGGGCAAGCCGCCGCTGCAGTTCGGCGACGAAGGCGCGGGCTTGATGACCGTCGTCGCGGCCCATCCCACAGCTGAATTCGTGGCGGGCGGCTACGACTCCGGCGAGCTGCAGCTCGGCGACATCAAGGCCAAGCGCTCGGTCGTGCTCAAGATGGCCGATGGTTCGGCAATCACCTGCCTCGCCTGGGCGCCCGACGGCTTCCGGCTCGCGGTCGGCAACGACCGCGGCGATCTCCTGGTGATCGACCTCAGGCGTTAGCTAGCCGCGCCGCACCAATACACGGTGCGACAGGAAGCAGAGCACACCCGCGACACCCATCGCCGTCGTCATGGGCGCAATGGTGCCGTCGAAGGTCTGGCCGACGGCGGCGCCGAACGCCGCTCCGATGCCGAAGGTCAATACGCCCATCAAAGACGAGGCCGTGCCGGCCATGTGCGGATACCGCTGCAGCGCGAGCGCCGTGGCGTTGGGGCCGATCAAACTGAGCGTCGCGATCTGGGCAACGAAGCACACCAGAAACGGGATCAGGCCGATCGTGCCGTAGGAGGCTTCGATCCACCCCAGCACAGCGGCGGTCACGCCGGCGAAAGCGGGCGCAAGCACGCCGTAACGCAGGATGCGGCTGGCCCCGACCTTGGGCACGAAGCGGGCATTCAATAGACTGCCGACGGTCATGAAGACGACCATGCCGCCGAACACCAGGCCGAAGTCGCGCGGCGCGATGCCATAGCGCTCGATGAAGACGAACGGCGAGCCCGAGATGAACGAGAAAAGCGCCGCGAACATGAAGGCGCCGGTGAAGGCGTAGCCCATGAAGGCGCGATGGCGCAGCAGCTCGCCGAAGCGCTTGACCACCAGCAACGGCTTGAGCGGCTGACGATATTCCGGCTTCAGGGTCTCGGGCAGGCGCCACCAGGCGATCAGGAACCCGAAGACACCGACGCCCGCCAACGCCCAGAAGATCGCGCGCCAACCGGCAAACCACAGGATCTGTCCGCCAATCAGCGGCGCCAGCATCGGCGCAATCGACGTTGCTGCCAGCATCAACGACATGGCGCGCGCCGCCTCGTCGCGCTCGGCCATGTCGCGCACCATGGTGCGTGCCAGGACCACGCCACCGCAGGCTGCCAGCCCCTGCAGGAAACGCAGCACGATCAACTGTCCGGCAGAGGCGGCGAAGGCGCAGCCGATGCTTGCCAGTACGTAGACGACCAATCCGGACAGGATGACCGGCCGTCGTCCAAAGCGGTCGCCGGCGGGTCCGTAGAAGATCTGGCCGAAGCCGAAGGCCACCATGAACATCGAAAGGGTGAGCTGGATGTCGCCGACGCTGCCCCGCAGATCGACAGTGATCACCGGCAGCGCCGGCAGATACATGTCGATCGAGAGCGGCGTGAAGGCCGACAACAGGGCCAGCACCGCCAGCAACAACGGAGTCAGGGTCGGGCGGGTGGTCGTGGTCATTTTGAGGAGATCATGTGCGCGGTGGCTCTAACGGCAATTCCCGCCCGACACCATGCTATAAGCGGACCATGTCTTCGCTGCCTGACCTGTCGGAAACGCAGATCCGCCGATATGCCCGCCATATCGTGCTGGCGGAGGTCGGCGGCATCGGACAGTCGCGGCTGATTGCCGCCAAGGTTCTGGTGATCGGCGCCGGCGGCCTTGGCGCACCCCTCCTGCAGTATCTCGCGGCGGCCGGTATCGGCACGCTGGGTGTGATCGACCATGATACGGTCGATCTTTCAAACCTGCAGCGACAGGTGATTCACCGGACCAGCGACGTGGGCATCTCCAAGGTCGAGAGCGCACGGCGCGCACTCGGCGACATCAACCCCGAGGTCCGGGTGCAGGTCCACGACGAGCGTCTCACCGCCCAGAACGCCGAGCGCATTATCGTGGGCTACGACGTCGTGGCCGACGGCAGCGACAACTTCGCCACGCGCTATCTCCTGAACGACACCTGCTATCGCCTGAAGAAGACTCTGGTCTCGGCGGCGATCCTGCGCTTCGACGGCCAGGTTTCGACCTACAAGGCCTGGCAGGGCGCAGGCCATCCCTGCCTGCGTTGCCTCTTTCCGGTGGCGCCGTCGGAAGACGCCGTGCCGAGCTGCGCCCAGGCCGGCGTGCTGGGGGCACTGGCCGGCACGCTGGGCACGCTGCAGGCGACGGAAGTGGTGAAGGAAATCCTCGGCGTCGGCCGTTCGCTCTCGGGCCGGCTGCTGATGTACGACGCGCTCGCGGCGTCCTTCGACGAAATGACGATCGCCAAGCGTCCGGACTGCCCAACCTGCAGCATCGAGACAGGCAAGGCCGCATGAGCGACGGCGGCATCTCGGTCATCCTGCGCACCGGCGACTATGAAAGCGCCCACTATGCGCTGGCGCTGGCTGCGGCTGCGCTGGCCGTGAACAAGCCGGCCGTCCTTTTCTTCACCATGGCCGGCATCCGTGCCCTGCAGAGCCCGCCCCCTCCCCTCGACGACTGGGATCGCGATGCCCGGAACCGCGCCCGCGGCGTCGGCGACTTCGAGACCCTGCTGCAGGCCTGCGTCGAGCTTGGCGCGCGCTTTATCGTATGCGAAATGGGGTTGCGGTCGCTCGACATCGACCGTGCGAGCCTCAGGGCCGACGTGCCGTTCATGGTCGCCGGTATCGTGACCTTGCTGGAAGAGACCAAGCCGGGCATGCACCTCGTTTCACTGTGACGTATCGGGAGAGTTCATGACATCCGCCGCCTTCGACGTGCTGGGAATCGGTAACGCTATCGTCGACGTCCTGAGCAGAGCCGACGATTCCTTCCTCGGCCAGCATGGCCTGGTGAAGGGCAGCATGATGCTGATCGACGAGGCACGGGCCGAGACGCTCTATGCGGCCATGGGCCCGGGCGTCGAGATTTCCGGCGGCTCCTGCGGCAACACCATGGCAGGCGTCGCCTCGTTCGGCGGCAAGGGCGCCTATATCGGCAAGGTCCGCGACGACCAGCTCGGCGCCGTGTTCGGCCACGACCTCAAGGCGACCGGCGTCTCCTTCGAGACGGCTGCCGCCACCTCGGGTCCCGCGACCGCGCGCTGCCTGATCCTGGTGACGCCCGACGCGCAGCGCACCATGAACACCTATCTCGGCGCCTGCACTGGCCTCGGGCCGGCCGATATCGATGTCGCGCGCGTGGGGTCGGCGCAGGTGACCTATGTCGAGGGCTATCTGTGGGATGCGCCGGCCGCCAAGCAGGCCGTGCTCAAGGCGTTCGACGCCGCCCACGCCGCCGGCCGCAAGGTCTCGATCACGCTCTCGGATTCCTTCTGCGTCCATCGCTATCGCGAGGAGTTCCGCGACCTGATCCGCAACAAGGTCGACATCCTGTTCGGCAACGAAGCCGAGATCAAAGCGCTCTACGAGGTCGAGACGTTCGAGGAGGCCCTCGAAGCCACCCGCAAAGAAGCCAAGATCGCCGCGCTGACGCGCAGCGAGAAAGGCTCGGTCGTGATCAAGGGCGGCGAGACCTACGCCGTACCGGCGGCACCCGTGGCCAAGGTCGTCGATACGACCGGCGCGGGCGATCTCTATGCTTCCGGCTTCCTGTTCGGCTTCACCCAGAACAAGCCGCTCGCCGAATGCGCCCGCCTGGGCGGCATCGCCGCCGCCGAAGTGATTTCCCATGTCGGCGCCCGCCCCGAGCAGGCGCTGAGAAGCCTCATTTGAGCGGTCCCGCCGCCGACACTCGCGCCGACAAGGGTTGGCGCGAGTCGCTCGCGACCTACACGCATCCGCGTGTCGTCACGTTCCTGTTCCTCGGCTTCTCGGCCGGGCTACCCTTCCTGCTGGTCTTCGCCACGCTGTCGGCCTGGCTGCGCGAGTACGGCATCAGCCGTACCGCCATCGGCTTCATCAGCTGGATCGGCATCACCTACTCCTTCAAGTTCGTGTGGTCGCCCGTGGTCGACCGCGTACCGCTGCCGCTGCTGACGCGCTGGCTCGGACGCCGCCGCTCCTGGATGCTGCTGGCACAGGCGGGTATCGCCGGCGGCCTCCTCGGCATGTCCTTCTGCGACCCGCGCACCGATCTCTGGAGTCTGGTGGTGCTGGCGCTGGTCGTAGCCTTCTCCTCGGCCACGCAGGATATCGCCCTGGACGCCTTTCGCATCGAGGCGACCGACGCCAGCCTGCAGGGCGCCACGGCCGCCACCTACCAGCTCGGCTACCGTATCGCCGTGCTCGCGGCCGGCGCCGGCGCGCTCTACATCGCCGAGTTCGGCTCCTGGCCCATCGCCTACCAGTCCATGGCGGCGCTCGGCCTCGTTGGCATCGTCACCACCCTGATCGTCAGCGAGCCGGAACGGCAGGTCGCCGCCGGCACCTCGGAACTCGAAGGCAAGGTCGCGACCTTCGCTGCCGGTCTCGGCACGATGCCCATGTGGGTGCGCAAGGCACTGATCTTCGTCTACGGCGCCATCGTCTGCCCGTTCGTCGATTTTTTCGCACGCTACGGCTGGATGGCCGTCGTGCTCCTGCTGTTCATCGGCCTTTTCCGCCTTTCCGACATCGCCATGGGCGTGATGGCGAACCCGTTCTACATCGACATGGGTTTCTCGCTGTCGCAGATCGCCAACGTCTCCAAGATCTACGGCTTCGTGATGTCGATCCTGGGCGCGCTGCTGGGGGGCATGCTGGTCTTCCGCATGGGCGCAGCGCGGCTGCTTGCCCCCGCCGTCTTCCTGATTGCGGTGAGCAACCTGACCTTCTCGTGGCTCGCGCTGGTCGGCCAGCCCGACACCCTGATCCTCACGGTCGCCATCAGCGTCGACAATCTGGTCGGCGGCATGTCGGGCTCAATCTTCATCGCGTTCCTGTCGGGCCTTACCAACACGGCCTACACCGCGACGCAGTACGCGCTCTTCACCTCAATCATGACCCTGCCCGGCAAGTTGATGGGCGGTTCGTCGGGCTGGATCGTCGACAAGCTGCAGGCGGAGTTCTCGTCGGCCCACAAGTTCGGCGGTTACGCGATCTTCTTCCTCTATACCGCGCTGCTCGGCCTGCCCGCGCTCGTGCTGGCGATGATCGTCCGGCGTCGCTTCGAAAAAGAAACCCCTCCTTCCTGAAGAAGGAGGGGCTAGTCGTTCGGCCTCGGGTGTCGTCCGAGCCGGGGGAACCGACCCATTCCGAAGCGGAGGCGTGGGGCGCCGGACTTGGAACGGGCGAGCCTCGTGTACGGCGTGGACGCTACAAAACCGTTACCGGCCATGTGGAAAACCCTTGCTCGAAGGGCCACCTGGCGAGTCAGCCCGGCGTGGCGTCCAACGCGTAGCCGGCGGCGCGAACAGTACGGATCACGTCGACCTGGCTGTCGCCGTTCAAGGCAATGCGTAACCGGCGAATATGCACGTCGACCGTGCGGGCCTCGACATAGACGTCCTTGCCCCAAACCGCGTCGAGAAGCTGCTCGCGCGAGAAGACGCGACCGGGGTGCTCCATGAAGTGGCGCAGCAGACGAAACTCCGTCGGCCCGAGATGGATTGGCTTGCCGCCGCGCGTCACGCGATGCGCCACCAGATCCATGACGATATCGGCGTACGACAGCGCCTCGTCGGCCAGCGCCGGCCGGATGCGCCGCAGCACCGCACGGATGCGCGCCACCAGTTCGGTCGGCGAGAAGGGCTTGGGCACGTAGTCGTCGGCGCCGGCATCGAGGCCGCGTACGCGATCGCCCTCTTCGCCGCGCGCCGTCAGCATGATGATCGGCACGTTGGCGGTCGCGGTCTGGCGGCGCAGCTGACGGCAGACTTCGATGCCCGACATCAACGGCAACATCCAGTCGAGCAGGATGAGGTCGGGCACGTCTTCCTGGACCGCCCGGAGCGCTTCCTCGCCATCGAAGGCGACATCGACCTTGAAGCCCGACTGTTCGAGATTGTACCGCAGCAACTCGACCAGCGCGGTCTCATCTTCGACGATCAGCACGCGCGGCCTCATCGTGGCGGCCTGAGCGTCGCGGCGGGCAGGAGTCACGGCGGTCATGCTCACGATGCGTTACTCGTCGTATAAAGGGAGGCACTGCCCTTCGGCCGCGCCTCGTCGAAGCCGTGGCCGGTGGCGCGGAAGCTCACCAGCTCGGCAATATTGGTCACGTGATCGCCGGCGCGTTCGATGTTCTTGGCCATGAACAGAAGATGCGTGCAGGCGGTGATCGTACGCGGATCCTCCATCATGTAGGTGAGCAGATGGCGGAACAGGCCGGTGTAGACCTGGTCGATTTCCTCGTCTCGCTGCCAGACGTCGTGGGCCTTGGCGACATCGCCGTGAGCAAAGGCGTCGAGCACGTCCTTCAGCGCCGTGCGGACGAGGCGGCCCAGCCGCTCGATGCCGGTTACGGCGGACGGCGGGGCAACCCCCTGGCTCAGCACGATGCTACGCTTGGCGGTATTCTTGGCGTAGTCGGCGATACGCTCCAGCGCTGCCGCGATCTTGATCGAGGACAGGATGACGCGCAGGTCGACCGCCATGGGCTGTCGCAGCGCGAGAAGCTGAACCGTTTGCTCCTGCACGGCCTCGTCCAGGGCGTCGACCCGGGCGTCATCGGCGATCACCCTTTCGGCAATCTCGGTATCGCGATCGCGCAGCGCCACAAGAGATTGGGCAAGCTGGCTCTCGGCAAGGCCACCCATCTCGCTGATGGTGGCGCTCAGTCGCTCCAGCTCTTCGTCGAAACGCTTCAGAGTATGCGCGGGCATGTTCTATCCCTTCTTCTGGTCTTGTCCGGTCGGTTGGCGCAACTCAGCCGAAACGCCCGGTGATGTACGCCTGGGTGCGCTTGTCCTTCGGTGTCGTGAACAGCGTCGCCGTGGCGCCAAATTCGATCAGCTCGCCGAGATACATGAAGGCGGTGAAGTCCGAGACACGCGCCGCCTGCTGCATGTTGTGGGTAACGATGACGATCGTGTAGTCCTGCTTCAGCTCGTCGATCAGCTCCTCGATCTTGGCCGTCGAGATCGGATCGAGCGCCGAACAGGGTTCGTCGAACAGGATGACCTCCGGCTTCACCGCGACGGTGCGCGCGATGCACAGGCGCTGCTGCTGACCACCCGACAGGCTCTGGCCGTTGGCACCGAGCTTGTCCTTCACTTCGTCCCACAGCGCGGCCCGGCGCAGCGCCTGTTCGACGCGGCCGTCGAGCTCCGAGCGCGGCAGGCTTTCATAGAGCCGGATACCGAAAGCGATGTTCTCGTAGATCGACATGGGAAAGGGCGTCGGCTTCTGGAACACCATGCCGATACGGGCGCGCAGCAAGTTGATGTCCTGGTCGGCGCGCAACAGGTTGTCGCCGTCGAACTGCACTTCGCCGGCGGCGCGCTGGCCCGGATAGAGGTCGTACATGCGGTTGAGCACGCGCAGCAGAGTCGACTTGCCGCAGCCCGACGGACCGATGAAAGCGGTCGTCTTGTTGGCGTAGAGCGACAGCGTGATGCCCTTGAGGGCGCGGCTGTCGCCGTAGAAGAACTCGAGATTGTTGATCGAGATCTTGGGCGTGAGCTTCGACGTGTCGAGGCTGGCATGGCTGGCGACGGGAGCGGCAAGGCTCGGCCCGCCGGAAGAAGCAATGCTCATTACTGTTTCCTCGTGGAGGTGAGGGATCGGGCAAAGATGGAGAGGGCGAGAACGGTGACGGTGATCAGGAGAGCGCCAGTCCAGGCGAGCTTCTGCCATTCTTCGTAGGGTGAGAGAGCAAACTGGAAGATGACCACCGGCAGGCTGGGCATCGGTGCGTTCATGTTCATGCTCCAGAACTGATTGTTCAGAGCGGTGAACAGGAGCGGCGCCGTTTCGCCGCTGATGCGGGCGATGGCCAGCAGGATGCCGGTGACGATACCGGCCTGGGCGGCGCGGTAGGCGATCCGCATGATCATGAGCGAGCGCGGCAGCCCGATGGAGGCGGCCGCCTCGCGCAGCGTGTCGGGCACCAGGCTCAGCATGTCCTCGGTGGTGCGCACCACGACGGGGATCACGATGACGGCCAGGGCCACGGCGCCGGCATAGCCGGAGAAGTGGCCCATCGGCGCCACCATCACCTCGTAGATGAACAGGCCGATCACGATGGAGGGGGCGCTGAGCAGGATGTCGTTGATGAAGCGCACGACGGTCGAGAGTTTGTCGTGGCGTCCATATTCGGCAAGGTAGGTGCCGGCCAGGATACCGATTGGCGTGCCGATGATGACCGCCAGCACCGTCATGATCACACTGCCGACGATGGCGTTCGCCAGGCCGCCGGCGGCGCCGGGCGGCGGCGTGTTCTCGGTGAAGACGGAAAGCGACAGGCCCGACAGGCCGTGGAACAGCAGCACGCCCAGGATCAGAACGAGCCAGCCGAGGCCGAAGATCGTCGCAGCCACTGCCAGACCTTTGGCGATGGCGTTGCGACGGCGACGGCCGGCGTAGAGCGAGTTCGCAGTTGCGGACATGGCGTTACCCTGCCCTGTTCAGCCGCGCCAGCAGGTAGCGGGCAATGGCGAGCACGATGAAGGTGATGAAGAACAGGATCAGGCCGAGCGCGATCAGCGACGAGGTGTAGAGATCGCCGACCGCTTCGGTGAATTCGTTGGCGATCGAGGCCGAGATCGTCGTACCCGGCGCCAGGATCGAGGCGGATATCTTGTGGGCATTGCCGATCACGAAGGTCACGGCCATGGTCTCGCCGAGCGCGCGGCCCAGACCCAGCATGAAGCCGCCGATCACACCCACTCGGGTGTAGGGCAGGATGACGTTGCGGAAAACTTCCCAGGTCGTGCAGCCGACACCATAGGCCGCTTCCTTGAGCACAGGCGGTACGGCGGAGAAGACGTCACGCGAGATCGAGGTCACGAAGGGCAGCACCATGATCGCGAGAATGAGGCCCGCCGTCAGCACGCCGATACCGTACGGAGGCCCTTCGAAGAGTGTACCGAGGATGGGAATGCTGCCGAACGTGTCGATCAGGAAGGGCTGGACGTACTTCTGCAGAAAGGGCGCGAAGACGAAGAGGCCCCAAATGCCATAGATGATGCTGGGAATGCCGGCCAGCAGCTCGATGGCGATGCCGATCGGGCGGCGCAGGACCATCGGGCAAAGCTCGGTCAGGAAGAAGGCCACCATCAGACCGACCGGCACGGCGATCAGCATGGCAATGAAGGACGTGACCAGGGTGCCGTAGATCGGCGCCAGCGCCCCGAACTTCTCGGTGACGGGGTTCCAGGATTGGCTGGTGAAGAAGGAAAAGCCGAAAGTGCCGAGCGCGGGCGCGGCACCGATGATCAGGGCGATGATGACCCCGCTCAGCAGCGCCAGCACCGTGAAGGCGGCACCTCGGGTCAGCCCATGGAATATGCGGTCGTTCAGTCTCAGCCGTCGCAGAACGGCGGCGCGCGACGACGACTCCCGGGCCGACACGTTCGCGTCTCTCAAAGCCATATCGCTCACGTCACGCCCTCTCGAACCCATGCTCCTCCCCCTGCCTCTCCGCCCGGTCCGCTCGGGCAGAAAGGACGAATGGAGGGCGGATGGAAGCCATCCGCCCTCCCGCGCGCCTTAGTTGGCCGGCGAGAACAACGGCTTGCCGCCGGCGTCCTTGATCTCTGCAGACCACATCTTCTGAATATCGGCGACGACGTTGGCCGGCATCGGCACGTAGTCGAGCTCTTCGGCCGACTTGTCGCCCTTGGCGTAGGCCCAGGCAAAGAACTTTAGCGCCTCGCCCGTGGTCGCCGCGTCAACCGGCTTCTTGTAGATCAGGATCCACGTCGCCGCGGTCATCGGCCAGGACTGGTCGCCGGGCTGGTTGGCCAGGATCACGCCATAGCCGGGCTGCGACTTCCAATCGGCGTTGGCAGCGGCCGCCTGGAAGGTGGCCGACGTCGGCGCAACCGTCTTGCCCGCCTTGTTCACCATATTGGTGTGGGTGAGCTTGTTCTGCTTGGCATAGGCATACTCGACGTAGCCGATCGAGCCCTTCGTGTTGGCCACGTTGTTGGCGACGCCTTCGTTACCCTTGGCGCCGATGCCGACCGGCCATTCGAGCGCGGTGGCGACGCCGACCTTCGACTTCCACTCCGGGCTGATGTCGGCGAGGTAGTAGGCAAAGTTGAAGGTCGTGCCCGAACCGTCCGAGCGGCGCACCGGCACGATCGCCTGCTTGGGCAGCTTGGTGTTCGGGTTGAGCTTGGCGATGGCGGCATCGTCCCAGCTCTTGATCTGGCCCATGTAGATCTTCGCGAGCGTCGCACCGTCGAGGGTGAGTTCGCCCGGCTTGATGCCGTCGAGATTCACGACCGGCACGATGGCGCCCATCACCATGGGAAACTGGGCGAGGCCCGAACCGTCGAGGTCCTTGCCGGGCAGTGGCGCATCGGTGGCGCCGAAGGTCACAGTCTTGGCCTTGATCTGCTTGATGCCGCCACCGGAGCCGATCGACTGGTAGTTGAGACCGACGCCGGTCTCCTTCTTGTAGGTATCGGCCCACTTGGCATAGATCGGGTACGGGAAGGTCGCGCCGGCGCCGGAAATGTCGGCGGCGTAGGCGGCAACCGACGAGAGCGCGAGCGCCGCGGTCGTCAGGGCAATTTTGGCGAAGTGCATAGGGTTCTCCTTCGATGAATTCCGAAGCGCCTTTCCCCTAGGAGCCGCACGTCACTGTCATATGACTCTTATATGACACTTCAATGACACCGCCGGCCGCGAACTGGGGGTGATGCTGCACACACCCGACAACACACTGATAAATAACGACATTCCATTCTGTCGGCGACGCCACGCTTTGTGACAGAAAGACGACTGGCCGAAACGCTTGCCATCGTTGGCGTCGCGCTTCTGCTGCTAACGGGCCGGCCGCTGGGGACAAACCAGCGCCCGTCACAGGATCTTAATCCCACTCCCTCGGAACGGTAACGTACCCCGCCGATGGTGCAGCTCGTTTCAAGAGCACACCATGTCTTGCAGAGAATCCGACACCGAGGCCGTCGATCGCCGCCGCCGGTGGCTTTCCATTTTGGCAAAAGCCCCCGAGGCCCGTCTCGACACGCTATGGCAGGCGCTGGGCCCTGTCCCTGCCTACACCATCCTTCGACAACCCGAGACCGGGCTCGTCATGCTGCACGGCCGCATCTCGGGCAATGGCGCCCCTTTCTGCGCCGGCGAGATGACGGTGACGCGCGCCGCCGTCCGGTTGGAAACAGGTGAAGTCGGCTTCGGCTATGTCGGCGGCCGCCGTGTCCGTCAGGCCGAGATCGTGGCCGCCGTCGATGCGTTGGGCCAGCGCGAAGCGTGGCGCGACAGGCTCGAGACCGGGATCGTGTCGCCGCTCACCGACGAAGCTCAAGCACGGCATCGCCTGATCGCGGCTCGCGCCGCGGCGACCAAGGTCGAGTTCTTCACCGTCGCGCGCGAGGCCGGCACATGAGCGGCATGCTGCGTTCCCTGTCGCCGGGCCTCGCCGCCCCCTCGCACGACGCCCAGCAATTCTTTCGCGGCGTGCTCGACGCTTTCAGCCATCCCGGCCGCATCGTGACCCTGGCCGATGCGCCGCAAGGTCCCGGCATGATCTCGCCCGCCGTCGTGGCCTATCTGCTGACCCTGGCCGACCGCGACACGCCGCTCTGGCTTATGCCCGCGTTCGACACGGCAGAGGTCCGCGACTATCTGCGCTTCCATACCGGCGCGCCGATTGTCGAAGATCGTGCAGCCGCGACCCTGGCCGTTCTACCTTGCGACGATGCCGATCCCTTCGAGGGCTTCGCGATCGGCATCGACACCTATCCGGATCGTTCGGCCACCTTGTTGATCGAGGTGCCGGCTCTAGGTGCCGGCCCGCGCCGCACGGCGCGCGGTCCGGGCATCGATGGCGAGATCGAGCTCACCATTGCCGGACTGGACGACTGGTTCTGGCGGCAATGCGCCAGCAATCACGCGCTCTTCCCCTGCGGCGTCGACCTGGTCTTCACCTCAGGGTCCCAGCTTCTCGCGCTGCCGCGCAGCATCTCCGTGGAGGTCTCGCCATGTACGTCGCGGTGAAAGGTGGCGAGACCGCCATCGCCCATTCGCTCGACCTGATTGCCGACCGTCGCCGCGGCGACCGCGACCTCGCCGAGCTTTCCCTGGAGCAGATCGACCAGCAACTTGGTCTCGCCGTCGACCGCGTGATGACCGAGGGCTCGTGCTATGACCGGCGCCTGGCGGCGCTGGCCATCAAGCAAGCGCGCGGCGATCTCATCGAAGCGATCTTCCTGCTGCGCGCCTACCGCACGACCTTGCCGCGCTTTGGTGATTCCGAGCCGCTCGACACGGCATGCATGGTGGCGGAGCGGCGTATCTCGGCTGCCTTCAAGGATGTGCCCGGTGGCCAGGTGCTGGGACCGACTTACGACTACACGCACCGTCTGCTCGACTTCTCGCTGGCCGTTGCCGCCGATCGACCGGAAGCCCCGACTGCGCCCGCCGACACCGCGCACGGGCTGCCGCATGTTGGCGACATCCTCGCGCGTGAAGGCCTGCTCGAACCCTCGCCCGCAGCGTCGAGCGAGCGGCCGGCCGATCTCACGCGCCAACCTCTCGGCTTTCCCGCAGATCGCCCCCTGCGTTTGCAGAACCTCGCACGCGGCGACGAAGGCTTCCTGCTGGCGCTCGGCTACTCAACCCAGCGCGGCTACGGCAACAACCACCCCTTCGTCGGCGAGATCCGCTACGGCCATGTGCCGGTCGCGTTCGTGCCCGAGGAGCTGGGCTTCGCCATCGAGATTGCCGAGATCGACGTCACCGAGTGCGACATGGTCAACCAGTTCGCCGGCTCGCACGACGTGCCGCCGCAGTTCACTCGCGGCTATGGCCTGGCCTTCGGTCACGCCGAGCGCAAGGCGATCGCCATGGCCCTCGTCGACCGCGCGCTGAGGGCTCGCGAACTGGCCGAAGGAGCGGACTCGCCCGCGCAGGACGAAGAATTCGTGCTGGCCCATTCCGACAATGTCGAGGCTTCGGGCTTCGTGCAGCACCTCAAGCTTCCGCATTATGTCGACTTCCAGTCGGAACTCGTAGTGGTGCGGGCTCTGCGCGCCGAGGTCGAAGCGCGCAAGCAGCGCGCGGCCGAGGATCGCGCGGCCCTCAGCCAGGCGGCGGAGTAGGCCATGCCCGACACCAACATGACCGAGGGCGCCTACAACTACGCCTATCTCGACGAGCAGACCAAGCGGATGATCCGCCGCGCCATCCTGAAGGCAGTGGCCGTGCCGGGCTATCAGGTGCCGTTCGGCGGACGCGAGATGCCCCTCCCCTACGGTTGGGGCACCGGCGGCATCCAGGTGACGGCCGCCATCATCGGTCGCGACGACACGCTGAAGGTGATCGACCAGGGCGCCGACGATACGACCAATGCCGTGTCGATCCGCCGCTTCTTCGCGCATGTGGCCGACGTCGCCACGACGACGCGCACGGAGGAAGCCACCATCATCCAGACGCGCCATCGCGTGCCCGAGACGCCGCTCAAGGACGGCCAGATCCTGGTCTTCCAGGTGCCGATCCCCGAGCCGCTGCGCATGCTGGAGCCGCGCGAGACCGAGACGCGGACGCTGCACGCCCTTTCCGAGTACGGCGTCATGCAGGTCAGCCTCTACGAGAGCATCGCCCGACACGGCCGCATCGCGAAGTCCTACAGCTATCCGGTGCAGGTGAACGGGCGCTACATCATGAGCCCTTCACCCATCCCGAAGTTCGACAATCCCAAGCTCGACCGCAGCCCCGCCCTTCAGCTCTACGGCGCCGGCCGCGAGAAGCGCATCTACGCCGTGCCGCCCTATACGCCGGTGAAGAGCCTCGACTTCGACGACCATCCCTTCGAGATCGAGCGCTGGACCGAGTGCTGCGCCTTCTGCGGCTCTACCGAGAGCTTTCTCGACGAGATGATCGTCGACGATGCCGGCAAGCGTCTATTCGTCTGCTCCGACACCGACTATTGCGAGGGACGGCGATGAGCGCTGCGACGCTTCCGTCCCCCCTCCTTTCGGCCCGCAACATCACCAAGCGCTTCGGCGGTCGCATCGCCTGCCACAATGTGAACTTCGATCTGTGGCCGGGCGAAGTTCTGGGCATCGTCGGCGAATCGGGGTCGGGCAAGACCACCTTGCTGAATTGCCTTGCAGGCCGCCTAACGCCTGACGCGGGCTCGGTCATCTATGAGACGGCATCGGCCGGCACTGTCGATGTCCATCGCCTCTCCGAAGCGCGCCGCCGTCTGCTCACGCGCACCGAATGGGGCTTCGTGAACCAGGATGCGCGCGAGGGATTGCGCATGGGCGTGAGCGCTGGCGCCAATATCGGCGAACGGCTGATGGCCGTGGGCGCGCGCCACTATGGCGAAATCCGCGGCAGCGCAGCCGATTGGCTGGCGCGCGTCGAAATCGACGCCGACCGGCTCGACGACCGGCCGACCACCTTCTCCGGCGGCATGCGCCAGCGTCTGCAGATCGCCCGCAACCTGGTGAGTGGGCCGCGGCTCGTTTTCATGGACGAGCCGACGGGCGGCCTCGATGTCTCCGTGCAGGCGCGCATCCTCGATCTTCTGCGCGGCCTCGTCGAACGGCTGCATCTGTCCGCCGTACTGGTGACCCATGATCTCGGCGTGGCCCGGCTGCTGACCCATCGGCTGATGGTCATGCAGGGCGGCGCTGTCATCGAGGAAGGCCTGACCGATCAGGTCCTCGACGATCCGCAGCACGCCTACACGCAGATGCTCGTCGCCTCGATCCTGCCCGTATGAGCCACCCCGAAAAGAGTTGCGAAGACCCAACCATGCCACCCGCTCTGCGCGTCTCCGGTCTCGCCAAGTCCTTCGTCGTCCACGCGCACGGCGACCTCGCCCTTCCCGTGCTGCACGACGTATCGCTTGCCGTGTCGCCGGGCGAATGCCTGGCTCTCGTCGGCCCCTCCGGAGCTGGCAAGAGCACCCTGTTGCGCTCGCTCTACGGCAACTATCGCGCTGATGCCGGCTCCATCCGCGTTCGACAGGACGATGCCTGGACCGAACTGGTAGGCGCCGAACCGCGCACGGTACTCGACGTGCGCCACCGCACCATGGGCTTCGTCAGCCAGTTCCTGCGCGTGATCCCCCGTGTGGCCGCCGTCGACGTCGTGGCCGAACCGCTGCTGCGCCGTGGTGTCGATGCGACCGAGGCGCGTCACCGCGCCGAGTTCCTTTTAGGCATGCTGGGCATTCCCGCCCGCCTGTGGGCGCTGCCGCCTGCCACCTTCTCGGGTGGTGAGCAGCAGCGCATCAACATCGCGCGGTCGCTGATCGTCGACTATCCGATCCTGCTGCTCGACGAGCCTACGGCTTCGCTCGATGCCGCCAATCGCGACGGCGTGGTCGAGCTGATCTGCCAGCGCCGCGATGCCGGCGCGGCCGTCGTCGGCATCTTTCACGACACCGGCGTGCGCGATGCCGTGGCTACCCGCATCCACGAAGTCCTTCCCCCTGCGTCCCCGGCTGGAGCACTGCCATGCGTAGCGAAACCGTCCTGACCAACGCCCGTGTCGTCACCGCCGACGCCGAGTTCGACGGCACGGTCGTGCTGCACGACGGGCGCATCACCGAAGTCGCGGCAGGCCGCAGCCATGTCGCGGGCGCCATCGACCTGGAGGGCGACTATCTCCTGCCCGGCCTGGTCGAGCTGCACACCGACAACATGGAAAAGCACTTCGCCCCACGGCCTGGCGTGAAGTGGCCCAGCGTCTCGGCCGTCATGGCGCACGACACCCAAATCAGCGCCGCCGGCATCACCACCGTCTACGATTCGCTGGCGCTGGGCGACGTGCATGGCAACTCGGACCGCGTGCAGAATCGCGAACGCATGATCGAGGCGGTCTGTGCCGCGGCCGACCGGCAGATGACGCGCGCCGAACATCGCATCCACCTGCGCTGCGAGATCTCGGCCGACGACGCCGTCGAGGCCGTCGACAAGTGGATCGACCTGCCTTTGGTCGGTCTCGTTTCGATCAACGATCACACGCCTGGGCAGCGTCAGTTCCTCGATCCCGAGAAGCTGAAGCAGTATTACAAGGGCAAGCACGCGATGACCGACGATCAGTTCGAGGAATTCTCGATCCGCGTCACCGAGCTGCATCACCGCAATGCCGCCCGGCACCGCAGCGAGATCGTGAGCCGCGCCCATGCACGTGCCCTGCCGATCGCCAGCCACGACGACGCCACCGAGGCCCACGTCAAGGAAGCCGTCGCAAACGGCATGACCATCGCGGAGTTCCCGACCACGCACGAGGCGGCCCAGGCATCGCGCGACGCAGGCCTCGCCGTATTGGTTGGCGCACCCAATCTCGTGCTGGGCGGTTCGCATTCCGGCAACATCGCGGCCATCGACCTGGTGCGCGCCGGCCATGCCGAGATCCTGTCGTCTGACTACGTGCCGGCGAGCCTGCTGGAAAGCGTCTTCAAGCTGCCTGCCGCCGGCATCGGCATCTCGCTGCCGCAGGCGGTGCGGTTGGCATCGCTCAATCCCGCCAAGGCCGTCGGTCTCGGCGACCGCGGCGAGATTGCCATCGACCGCCGCGCCGACCTTGTGCGTGTCCGCGCCGTCGACGGTGCCGCCGTGGTCCGGGCCGTCTGGCGCGAAGGCGACCGCGTCGTCTGAGGATGCCCGACATGGATGGCACCCTCGTCTACGTCATGGGCCCCTCGGGCGCCGGCAAGGATTCCGTGCTGGGGCGTGCCCGTGTGCTGCTGCCGGCCGACGCGCCCGTTGTCTTCGCCCATCGCTACATTACGCGGCCGGCCGACATCGGAGGCGAGAACCATGTCTCGTTGAGCCGCGCCGAATTCGCGACACGCCTCGCTCACGGCTTCTTCGCCTATCACTGGCACGCGCATGGCAACGACTATGGCGTCGGTCGC
>JAIUOY010000048.1:0-9557 GCA_020160995.1 Pseudomonadota bacterium
CGATGATGACCACGATGAAGGGCAGCGGCGTGAGGTCGATCTCCTCGTCCTCGAAGGTCGGGCGACGGGTCTCGGGATCGATGCCGGTCTGGACCTTGCGCGTCAGCGCGCCGCCCTTGCGGGCCGTCTCGACGAGCTTCTCGTTGTAGCCGGCGATGTTGCGCACGCCGACCGAACTCATGGCGCGGTAGCGGTCTTCCATCTCGCGCACCACCCACTTCAACGCCACGATCGCCTTGCGCGGCTCGGTGACGACGGGCGTGAGCAGATGCGGGATGTCCTGATAGACGCTGAGTTCCAGCATCTTGGGATCGATCATGATGAAGCGGCAGCGATCCGGCGGCAGCCTGTAGAGCAGCGACAGGATCATGGTGTTGACCGCCACCGACTTGCCCGAGCCGGTGGTGCCGCCGATCAGCAGATGCGGCATGCGTGCGAGGTCGGCGATGACCGGATCGCCGCCGATATCCTTGCCCAGCGCCAGCGGCAGGCCGAGGCGGTTGTCCTCGTAGTGGCGGGTCGACAGCAGCTCGCGCAGGAATACCGTTTCGCGTTTGGCGTTGGGCAGCTCGATGCCGATCACGTTGCGGCCCGGCACGGTGGCGACGCGCGCCGACACCGCGCTCATCGAGCGGGCGATGTCGTCGGCGAGGCCGATGACTCGGCTCGACTTGGTGCCCGGCGCCGGCTCCAGCTCGTAGAGCGTGACCACGGGGCCCGGGCGCACCTTCACGATCTGGCCCTTGACCCCGAAATCCTCGAGCACGGTCTCGAGCAAGCGGGCGTTCTGCTCCAGCGCGCCCTCGTCGATCTTGGGCTCGTTGCCGACGCGCGAGGGCTGCGACAGGATGTCGAGCGGCGGCAGCTTGTATTCGTTGCCGAGGTCGAGCTCGCGCTGGCCGGCCTTGGCCGCGCGCTTGCCCTGGGCGGCCGCAGACTTGCGCGGCACGATCTTCACGCCGCTGGGGGCTGCCGGTCCGGCCTGAACGGGCTGCTCGGCTTCCAGCACGTCGGGAGCGAAGGGATTCTCCTCATCGGCTTCGGAGGGCGCTTCGTTGGCTGGGGCAGCGGCGTCCTCGTGCTCCTGCTGCAGCGGCTGGGCTGCAGGAGCAACGGGTATGGCCGCGGGCTGCACGGGTTGCTGTGGCGCCTCGAACGCCGCCATCACCGGCTCGACGCGCCCCGCCCCCTGCGGCGCCACTGTCGTGGAGCGGCGCATGAACGGCTCGATGCGCAGGCCCGAAAGCCGGCTGAACAAAGTCCGCTCCTTGACCGACTCCACCACGGGTTCCACCGGGGCTTCGTGCGGCGCAGTCGCATACGCCTCTGGCGGCACCGGCGCCTGCGGGATATCCGGCGTAGGCCGTTCGATCGGCGCATAGGGCGCGTCGACCATCAGCGATTCGCGCGATGGGATCGGCGCACCATCCTCGGGAATCTGCTCGTAGCGGGTGTCGAAATCGCCGGGCTTGTAGTGGCTGGCGTCGATCTCGCCGGGAATCTCGGCATAGCCGATAGACGGCGACGGCAGATCGGCCTCTTCGTCGAGCGGTTGCGGCTTGCCGCGCCACAGGCCGACCGCGGCCCGCACGCCCCAGACGCCCCACAGGAAGGGCGCGCGCAGGATGCGGAAGATCAGAGGCAGGTCGGTGCGGTTCATGCCCAGCGCCGGCGCCATGGCAATGAAGGCGAGCGCCGCGCAGGCCGGCTCGATCAGGGTGAGCGTACCGCCGCTCGAATGGGTCAGCACCAGCTCGCGGAAGCGGCCGACCAGCGCCAGGCCCACGAGCCCCCCGGGTCCGGCATGGGTGGCCGCACTCCCGACGTCGCCCAGGCCGACGCAGGCCACGCTCATCATCAGGAGAGCCAGCAGCAGCAGCGACAGTCTCAGGCCGAAGAAGCCGAGATGGTGGGTACGCACCATGCGCACGCCCCACGTGATGAAAGCGACCGGCGCCAGGATGATGGCGAGGCCGAAAGTCTGCAGCAGCAGATCGGAAATGTAGGCGCCGGGCAGGCCGAGCAGATTGTTGGGGGGGCGCGCCGTGGCGTGGTTCAGCGAGGGGTCGCCGGGGCTGTAGGTGAACAGCGCGATCATCAACGCCAGGCCGAAAGCCGCGGTGGCCACGCCGACGATCTCCATCATGCGGCGACGCAGGAAGTCGCGCCCGCCTTCCGGCAGGATCGACGTTCTGGGCTGCAACGCTGACGACAGACTCAGCATGGCCATACGCGAAAGCGCTCCCTAGAGAACGGCCGCGAGGCGCGACAGGCCCTCGCGGGTGGTCTTTTCGTCGTGCACCAGCGCCACCCGGATGTAGCGCTGCGCGGTATTGATCCCGTTGGTCTCGCGGCAGGCATAGGCGCCCGGCAGCACTTTGACGTGTGCCTCGCCCCACAGCTTGCGCGTCGCGGCCTCGCCGTCACCGACGTCCAGCCACAGGAAAAAGCCGCCACCCGGCGTGTAGTAGGCGAAGCGGTTGTGCAGGATCTGCTCGGCGACTTTGAAGTTCTTGCGATACCACTCGCGCGTCTCGACCGGATGCGCCTCGTCGCGCCACAGAGCGGCCGATGCCTTCTGTACGGCAAAGGGAATCTGCGGTCCGCCATAGCTGCGCCAACGCAGCACCATCGCCACCAGCTTCGGGTCGCCCGCCAGGAAGCCGGAGCGCAGGCCTGCCGCGTTCGAGCGCTTGGAGAGCGAATGGAAGACCGCGAGATTGCGGAACGGATCCTTGCCGCCCGTCTCGTCGATCTCCACCGCGACCTCGAGGGCGCCCGGTGGAGCATCGCCCGTGTAGATTTCGGCATAGCACTCGTCGACCGCCAGCACGGTGTCGTACTTGCGGCAGAGACGCAGCAGCTTCTTCAGATAGTCCTTGCTCGCGATCGCGCCCTGCGGATTGGCCGGCGAACAGAGATAGACGACCGACAGGCGCTGCCACGTCGCTTCGTCGAGGCTCTCATAGTCCGGCAGGAAGCCGTTGGACTGCTCGGCATTGACCAGCAGCGGCTCGCCGCCCGACAGGACCGCACCGCCGAGATAGGCCTGATAGAACGGGTTGGGCAGCGCCACGATCGGCTTGCCTCCGCCCTTCTGCTGCGGCGTCGCCACCGTCGAGATGATGTAGACGCCTTCCTTGCTGCCGGCCGTCGGATGAACATGCACGTCGGGATCGAGCAGCCCCTTGGGCAGCCGATAGCGGCGCGTCAGCCATTCGCAGATGGCGAGATTCAAGTCGGGCAGGCCCTGATTGGGCGGATAGCGGTTCCAGCCGTCGATCTCGTCGTTGACGATCTGGCGCGCGAAAGCGGGCATCGCGCCCTGGGGCTCGCCGACCGACATGTTGATGAGAGACAGGTGCGCCGGCGGCGCGATCGGGGCGATGAGGCTATTCAATCGCGCAAACGGAAAATCAGTCAGCGTCTCAGTCAGGCGCGGATTGAACATCTTGCCATCCAATGGGGCCGGGGCCCGGCCAAACAAACCAATAGCGCCGCCGAGAGGGGACCCGGACAGCTTAAACAGCCCCTATTCTATGAAACAAATTACCCAATAACAACAATGGAATAGGTCATTTTCTTGAGATGACGGAAAGGGTTGGGTGGGAGACCCGCTCCCACCCACCATCTCTAGGTCTGTCCTCTCACCTACCTTGCTCAGGTCCCGCCCGGCATGCTGCCGAAGCGGCCCTTGTTGAAGTCTTCGACGGCCTGCCTGATCTCGGCTTCGCTGTTCATCACGAACGGACCGTAACCCACGACGGGCTCGTCGATCGGCTCGCCGCTGAGCAGCAGCACCGTGGTGTCGCTCTCGGCCTCGAGCGTGAGGCTGGTGCCCTTGCGGTCGAGCACGACCAGCTTGGACTCCCCGACGGGCTGTCCGTCGTTGACCCTGAGGCTCCCCGTCAGCACGGCGAGAGCCGCCGTATAGCCGTCGGCAAGGTCGAGCGTCACGCGCCCACCCCTCGTCAACCGCACGTCCCAGACGTCGATCGGCGTGAATGTACGCGCCGGTCCGCTCTTGCCGGCGTAGCTGCCGGCGATCACGCGGACACGACCGGCCCCCTCGGGCAGCGGCACCGACGGGATGTCGGCATCGACGATCGCCTGATAGCCGGGAGCCGTCATCTTGTCCTTGGCCGGCAGGTTGACCCAGAGCTGGACCATCCGCAGCGTGCCGCCCTTTTCGCTGAAATCGGGCGAGTGAAACTCCTCGTGCAGGATGCCGCTGCCTGCGGTCATCCACTGCACGTCACCGGGACCGATGACGCCACCCTGGCCCGTCGAGTCCCTGTGCGCGACCTCGCCCTCGTAGACGACGGTCACGGTCTCGAAACCACGATGCGGGTGCTGGCCGACGCCGCGCGGGAGCAGGACCGGCTCGAACTGCATCGGTCCCGCATAGTCGAGCAGCAGGAACGGGCTCAGCCGCGCGCCAAGGCCATCGTACGAGAACAGCGAGCGTACCGGGAAGCCATCGCCGACCCAGTGCTGATTCGGGTTGCCATAAACGCCCAGAACTTTCTTCATGATCCTCTTCCTTGCAGGCCATCGCCTGCGGTCTGTGTGGACTGAAGATGGGTCCGCCCCCTAAGCGCCAGTAGATTGCCTGGCGGCACGCAGCGTCCTACGAATCGGACGATGGAAGACCTCAACGACCTCTCCTACTTCGCCCAGGTGGTCGAGCATCCGGGCTTCGCGCCGGCTGCACGGGCGCTGGGCATGCAGAAGTCGAAACTCAGCCGCCGCATCGGCCTGCTCGAGGATCGGTTGGGGGTTCGCCTGATCCAGCGGTCCAGCCGCAGTTTCTCCGTCACTGAAATCGGCCAGGAATACTATCGTCAATGCCGCGCCATGCTGGTCGAGGCCGAAGCGGCACAGGCCGTGATCGATTCCGTACGCTCCGAGCCGCAGGGCGTGATCCGGATGAGCTGCCCGCCCGAATTGCTCGACTACCATTTCGGCGAGCTGATCGCGCGCTTCATGGCTGGGCATCCGAAAGTCCAGGTCCACCTCAAGGCGTTGAACCGCAAGGTCGACCTGATCGCCGAGGGTTACGATCTCGCCATCCGGGTCGGCGCCGAGGCACTGGACCAGGCGGACCTCGTGATGCGCAAGCTCGGCGAGAATGGGCAGGGGCTGGTGGGCAGCCCCGCGCTGCTGAAGGGCTGCCCGCCCACGGTGGCCCCGACCGACCTCAGCACCATTCCCAGCCTCGATCTCGGCCTGCCGCAGGATGCGCACATCTGGCACCTCGAACATGCAGACGGTCGTACGGCAGAGGTCCATCATCAGCCGCGCCTCATCACCGACGACCTGGCCACGTTGCGCGCCGCCGCCCTGGAAGGCGTCGGCGTGGCGCAGATACCGACCCTGATGGTCGAGGGCGATATCGCCGCGGGCCGGCTGATCGACGTGCTGCCGGATTGGCGGCCGCGCAACGAGATCGTCTACGCCGTCTTCCCGTCGCGGCGCGGCTTGCTGCCGTCGATCCGTGCTCTGCTCGACTTCCTCTCCGACGAATGCCGGCCGCACCGTCCGTAGACAGGCACGACCGTCTCGCTACTGCACGCGCTCGCCGTGCAGCGCAGTGTCGAGGCCCTCGACCTCTTCGTCACGGTTAACGCGCAGGCCGATCGTGGCGTCGATGATCTTGAGGATGATCCAGGTCGCCACGCCGCAGAAGATCCCGATGGCCACGACGCCATAGAGCTGAATGAGGATCTGTCCGCCGTGGCCATCAACCAACCCGACCGGCTGGCCCTTGGCGACGTCGTTGATCGCCCTGGTGGCAAACACGCCGACCAGGATCGAACCCAGGATGCCGCCGACGCCGTGGACGCCGAACACATCGAGCGAATCGTCGTAGCCCAGGCGGGTCTTCAGCACGACGGAAGCCCAGTAGCAAACCGCGGCCGCCGCAACGCCGATCACCATGGCCGCCCACGGTTCGACATAGCCGGCGGCCGGCGTGATGGTGCCGAGGCCCGCGACGGCGCCCGTGAGGATACCGAGGACCGACGGCTTGCCGCGCGCCGCCCATTCGATCGCCATCCAGACCAGCGCCGCCGTGGCCGCCGCGACATGGGTGTTCAGCATGGCGCTGCCCGCCAGCTCGCCCGACGCCAGCGCCGACCCGGCGTTGAAGCCGAACCAGCCGACCCACAGCAGCGACGTGCCGATCAGGGTGAGCACCAGATTGTGCGGCGCCATGTATTCCTGGCCGTAGCCCACGCGCTTGCCGATCACCAGACAGCAGACGAGCGCGGCAATGCCGGCATTGAGATGGACGACGAGGCCGCCCGCGAAGTCGAGCACGCCCGCCGCGCCGAGGAAGCCGCCGCCCCACACCCAGTGCGCCACCGGCACATAGACGAACAGCAGCCACAGGCCCATGAACCACATCATCGCCGAGAACTTCATGCGTTCGGCGAAGGCACCGGCGATGATGGCCGGCGTGATGACGGCGAAGGTCGCCTGGTACATCAGGAAGACGTTTTCCGGCACGGTCCTGGCAAGATCGTGGACGCTGCCCAGCAGGCCCTTGCCGAAGGCGCGCGACAGGGAGCCGATGAGGCCGTTCAGCGCGCCGCCGTCGGTGAAGGCCAGCGAATAGCCGACCACGAACCACAGCACCGTCACCAGGGCGGCAACGGCGACGGCCTGCACCGCCGTCGCCAGCACGTTCTTCTTGCGCACCATGCCGGCGTAGAAGAGCGCCAGGCCGGGGATGTTCATCATCAGCACCAGCACCGTGGCCACCAGCAGCCACGCCGTGTCGCCCGTGTCGATCTGGGGCTTATCTGCCGCCGACACCGCAGGGACGAACGACAGCACGCACGCCAAGGACGCGCCGGTGCGCAGGACCGTCTTGTGCATGTATTCCCCCGTGTCTCTTCTTGATTCTTGTCTTGCGCCCTCGACGCCTGAGTTGTCTGTCTCCGCCTAGAGTGCGTTCGAACCCGATTCGCCGGTGCGGATGCGCACGGCCTGCTCGACCGGCGTGACGAAGATTTTGCCGTCGCCGATCTTGCCTGTATGGGCGGCCTTCTGGATGGCCTCGATGGCGCGCTCGACCTGACTGTCGTCGACCACAATCTCGATCTTCACCTTGGGCAGGAAGCTCACGAGATACTCGGCGCCGCGATAGATCTCGGTCTGCCCTTTCTGGCGGCCGAATCCCTTCACCTCGCTCACGGTGAGGCCCGAAACCCCCACGCCGGTCAGCGCGTCGCGCACTTCGTCGAGCTTGAACGGCTTGATGATGGCGGACACGAGTTTCATCTGCTTCCCCTTTGGATTTTCCGGCTGTCGGGCACAGACTGGCGTGGGACGTCGGCGGCGTCAATTTCACGCAAAAATAGGCCCGGCGAGGGACTCGCCGGGCCCAGGGCGCCGCCGCGACACGGAAGCGGCGGACGATGAGGAACCAGGAGGAAAGGTGGTTCCCGATCACTGAGAGTGAGAGGACTAGTGGATCGTCTCCCCGTGTTCGTTGATGTCGAGACCTTCGATCTCTTCCTCGGTCGTGACGCGCAGACCGATCAGGGCATCGACGATCTTGAGGATCACGAAGGTTGCGACGGCACACCAGGCGATGCAGACCAGCGTCCCCCAGAGCTGCGTCAGCACCTGGCCCGCATTGCCGTCGATCAGGCCCTTCTTGCCGTCGCCGCCAATCGCCTCGAGGGCGAACACGCCGGTCAGGATGGCGCCGACGAAGCCACCGACGCCGTGTACGCCGAAGGCGTCGAGCGAGTCGTCGTAGCCCATCGCCTTCTTGAGCCCCGTAGCGCCCCAGAAACAGACCAGGCCGGCGACGATGCCGATCGCCAGCGCGCCCATAGGATTGACGAAGCCCGAAGCCGGCGTGATGGCCACCAGGCCGGCAACAGCGCCGGAGATGATGCCGAGAACCGACGGCTTGCCACGCGTTACCCACTCCGCAAAAATCCAGGCGAGTGCCGCAGCGGCGGAGGCGAACTGCGTGACCGCCATCGCCATGCCGGCATTGACGTTGGCGCCGACGGCGGAGCCGGCGTTGAAGCCGAACCAGCCGACCCAGAGCAGCGAAGCGCCGATCACCGAGTAGACGAGGTTGTGCGGCGCCATGTTGTCGGTGCCGTAACCCTTGCGCTTGCCGAGCACGAGCGCGCAGACAAGGCCCGCGACACCGGCATTGACGTGCACGACGGTGCCCCCGGCGAAGTCGAGGACACCCCAGTCGCCGAGGAAGCCGCCGCCCCACACCCAATGGGCGATCGGCGCATAGACGATCAACGTCCACAGCGCCATGAACCACATCATCGCAGAGAACTTCATGCGCTCGGCGAAGGCACCGGCGATCAGTGCCGGCGTGATGATGGCGAAGGTGAGCTGGAAGCAGAGGAAGACCGTCTCGGGAATCGTCTTGGCGAGGTCATGAACGCTGCCGAGGCCGAGACCTGCCATGAAGACGCGGCCGAGGCCGCCGACGATCGTGCTGCCCGGCGTGAAGGCGAGGCTGTAGCCCACGATCAACCAGAGCACCGAGATCAGACAGGTGATGGCGAAGCTCTGCATCACGGTCGACAGCACGTTCTTCTTGCGCACCATGCCACCGTAGAACAGCGCCAGGCCCGGAATCGTCATCATCAGGACGAGCGCCGTCGAGGTGAGCATCCATGCCGTGTCACCCGTATCCAGCTTCGGCTTCTCGTCGGCCGCCAATGCCAGCGCGGGCAGAAGGAGCGCAGCGGACGCCCCCAGGCCGGCGAGCACTGAATTGGTCTTGAACTTCATCTTTGTCCCCTAGGCTTCTTCCGTTGGATTTCGAATTGTCGATGTCGACGTGCGGATCACAGCGCTTCGGCGCCGGACTCCCCGGTGCGGATGCGAACCGCCTGCTCGACCGGCAGGACGAACACCTTGCCGTCGCCAATCTTTCCCGTGCCGGCAGCCTTGCAGATCGTCTCGACGGCGCGCTCGACCATGGCATCGTCGATCACGACCTCGATCTTCACTTTGGGCAGGAAGCTCACGGCGTATTCGGCGCCGCGATAGATTTCGGTCTGGCCCTTCTGCCGCCCGAAACCTTTCACTTCGCTCACCGTCAGGCCCTGGATGCCGAGCGATGTCAGCGCATCGCGGACTTCATCCAGTTTGAACGGCTTGAAGATTGCCATGACCATTTTCATCTGTGTCTACCCTCCACTGGGAGTCCGCCCCAAAGCTCGAGACACGAGCAGCAAGAGTCGTGCCAACCTCGCAGACGGCCCTAATGGCGCATGGCATGGTGTTTGCGACACACGATTCGAAATGGGTCTTTCAGCTTTTGGGGATGGTCGTGTTGCTTAAAAAGATTGCTGTCGTCGGCGTGGCACTGTTCACAATCTGCGCATCAGCCGCCGCCTATGCCCAAGGCACGCCGAACGCGGCGGCGCCGGCGGCACCGGATACGCCGCCCGAGAAGGAAACCTGGAAAGGCCCGTTCGGCGGAACCTTCACCGCAGGCTTCGCCTTCCTCAACGACTATTCCTATCGCGGCATCTCACAGACCCAGCGGCAGGTCGCCG
>JAIUOY010000049.1:0-2906 GCA_020160995.1 Pseudomonadota bacterium
GCCGAACCTCGTGCTGCTGCCCGCCGCGGCCAACGTCATCAAGATCCCGATGATCGCCTCCGGCGGCTTCGCCGATGCGCGCGGTCTCGTGGCTGCGCTGGCGCTTGGCTGCGAGGGCGTCAACATGGGCACGCGCTTCATGGCGACCAAGGAAGCGCCGATCCACCAGAACGTGAAGGAGAAGATCGTCTCCTCCGACGAGCGCAACACGGCGCTGATCCTGCGCACCATGCGCAACACCAGCCGCGTCTATGGCAACTCCGTCGCCAAGAAGGCGATCGAGATGGAAGGCGAAGGCAAGACCATCCAGGAGATCGGGCCGTACGTCGCCGGCGCCAAGGGCAAGGTCGTCTACGAGACCGGCGACCTCGAACACGGCATCTGGTCGGCCGGCACCTGCATGGGCCTGATCAACGACATCCCGACCTGCAAGGAGCTGGTCGAGCGCATCGTCAGCGAAGCCGAAGAGATGATCCGCGGCAAGCTCGCAAAGGCCATCGCGGCCTAAGACAGACGCTGTTTAGCTGGCTGGAGGCGCCTTGCGGTGCTTCCACCAGCGCCACAGCAAGCCAATGGCCGGCGGCAACAGGCAGAGGCCGACCACCATGATGGCGATTGCCGCGAGAAGGCAGTTCCAGCCCCTCCTGATGCCGACCGTACATTCGTAGTCGAAAGCGATGTAGCCGAGCGCCAGCAGCATGATCGGACTGGCGAACACGGCGACCGCCCAGAGCTTCCAGCCCGGCGCCTCGACGCCCGGCCACCATTGACAGACGTAAGAGCTGACGAAGGCACCGGCGAGCAGCGCCACGGCGCAGATCAGCCCGGCCTGCGCATCGAGAAACAACGTCCCCGCCGCGCCGCCGACGAGGACGGCGCCGACGAGATGGCCCATGACGAAGGGATTGATGCGCAGCATGACCTCATGACGCGATCAGGCGTGCGACCGCTTCCGGATGACTATCCAACATGCCGTGGTTGGCTCCGGCAAGCGCTTCCATGCGGGCATTGGGCAGCAGCTTCATCAGACCGCGACCAATTGCCTGCACGATCTCGGGACTGCGATCGCCATAAGCCACCAGAACCTGGCAGTCGAGGGCTCGGAGCTGCTCGGCCGTCGCGGTATCGTTGAAGCTGCTGCGTACGTCGAGCGCGTTGCGCGGGGCGTTGGCCTCGAGATAGCCGCGCACGGGCTCGGGCATGCGCGCGAAGGCGCTCTCGCCAAACCAATAATCGACCATGAGGCCTACGACGGCCGGCTCCCCCACGGCGGCTCGGCTGGCGTAGTTCTCGAAATGAGCAGCGGCTGGGTCGAGCGCCGCCCTGTCGTCCGTGAGCTGCAGGGCCCGAAAGAACACCGGCTCGAAGAGTGCCAGCCGCTCGATGGTTCCCGGCGCCGACTGCAATGCCGCTTGCACGGCGACGACACCACCGTAGGAGTGCCCGGCAACACGGACCGGCTGACCGCAGCTCTCGGCCAGCCGCGCCACGGCGGCCCCCATCAGCGCTGCGCGACCGACCGGCTCGTCCGGCACGCCATCCGATCCACCGTACCCCGGTAGATCGACGGCCAGTACGCGGAAGCGGTCCCTGAGATGTGGTGCGACCCGCGCCCAGGATCGGCTGTCGCCCGGCGAGCCATGGACCAGCAGCAGCGGCGCCCCCTCGCCTTCGTCGCGATAGGTGAGCTTCTTGCCTTGGGGCAGATCGAGAGTTGGCATCAGCGGGCTCCATTCAGAACCAGTATGGTCGATATCCGGGTGGGCGTGCAGAACGACGTGATAAACTTCCCTTGTCTTCAACCGTCTTATATCCCGCGCCGGCCTGCAACAGCGACTGCCCGGTAACACCAGTTACCGTGACAACAGCTATTTCCATGTATATACAATTATTGTATATACATACAATTATGCCGAGAAAGCCACAATCCCCCAAGACGCTTCGGAGCGACGCGCGCAACGCCATTGATGCTTGCGCCGGCTGGAACGTCCGCACCGCCGCCCGGCGCATCACCCAGTTCCTTGAATTGCGGCTGCAGGCCGCAGGCTTGTCCTTCGCCCAGTTCGGCCTCATGGCGGAGATCGCCACAGCATCGGACGACTCGATTTCCGCCCTTGCCGGACGCATGGGCCTGGACCAGTCCACCCTCTCCCGCACGCTGCGTACGCTGGAGAACGAGGGGCTGGTCGAGATCGCCGTCGCCGAAGCCGACCAGCGCCGCAAGCTCGTATGGTTGACGGAGAAAGGTGCTCGCCGCCTCGAAGCGGCACTCGCGGTCTGGCGCAAGGCCCATGCCGAGCTGGAGCGGTTGTTGTCGGTCGACCTCGTGCGTCGCCTGTCTCTCGACACCGAGGCCCTGGCGGAGGATCGTTAAGATGAAGCCGGATGCCGCCACACTGGACAGCCGCACGGCCTGGATCGTGGCCTGGGCTGCCCTTGCGATCCTCACCCTGTGCTATGGCGCCCCGCTGATCTCGGTGGTGGCGTTGAAGCCCATGGCCGCCGACCTCGATGCGCCGCGGTCCGGTCCGGCAGCTGCCGGCGCGCTGACCTATCTCGGTGCGGCCTTCGGCGGCATCGTCGCAGGCTGGCTCGCCGGCCGCCTCGGCATCCGTCGCATCGTGCTGTTTGGCGCGGCCATGATGGCGGCCGGCCTTGTCGTCTCGGCGTCCGGCGGCCTCTTCTCGCTCTACGCTGGCCACGGCGTGCTGATGGGCCTGTTCGGCACCTCGTGCATGTTCTCGCCGCTCATCACCTATGTGAGCCGCTGGTTCGAGCGACGGCGCGGCGCCGCCGTCGCGCTGATCTCGTCCGGGCAATCGGTCGCCGGCGCCGTCTGGCCGCCGCTCCTGCAGTACGGCATCGACGAAGTTGGCTGGCGCTGGACCATGGTCCTGTTCGCGGCC
>JAIUOY010000003.1:0-3465 GCA_020160995.1 Pseudomonadota bacterium
ACATTACGATCTTTTCATGCGCTGGCCATTGCCGGGTCAGACCGACGAGATCAGGCTGATGCCATCGCCAATCGGCTTCGAGACCCGCTGCGCGACGCTTCGACTGGACTGCTCCAAGGGAGATTGCCCGTGAAACCCATTGCCCTCATCGCCGCATCGTCGATCGCGATGCTCGCCGGCAGCTTCGCTCTGGCGCAGCCGCAGCCGGTTCCGCCCGCAGGTGGAGACCAGAAGCAGGAACGCACCGAAAGTCGCGAACAGCGCCGCGACGAGTGGCGCGAACGCCGGGCCGAGCGCGCCAAGGCCAGGCTCGACGAGCGCCTCGCGAAGGTGCGCGCCGATCTCAAGCTGAGGCCCGAGCAGACGGCCCTGTTCGACAAGGTCGAGGGCCTTATCAAGCAGCGCAGCGCCGACCGTGGCGCGCGCTGGAGCCAGATGCGCGAGCGACGCGAGAGGCTGCGCCATGCCGACCTGATGGAGCGCCTCGACGCCGCTGCCACCCAGCAGGGTGAGCGCGCGGCACGTTCCAAGGAACTCTCCGATGCGGTGCGCCCGCTCTGGACGACGCTCAGCGACGAGCAGAAGACGGTGCTGCGTCGCTCGGTACGCGAGGCGATGGCGGAAGGGCGCGAGCGCTTCCGCGAGATGCGTGGCGGGCGCGGCGGCTGGCATGATGACGACCGAGGCGAGCGCGGAGACCGCGGTGGGCGCAGGCAATGGCGCGACCGCGACGACCAGGACGACGAGTAAGGCCCGGCCTCAATCCGTTTTCAGAACCATGACTGAAAAGAGCCGCGTCCGGATCCGGGTGCGGCTCTTCGCATCTGGCTTGCGGGCGTCTGGCTTCAGGTGCCGACCGCGTCCGAGACGCATTTCTTGGTGAAGCTGTTCTTGGCGGCGCCGGCCAGCTTCCTGTCGGCGGCTTGCTTGTCGCAGGCGGCGCCGGCGTCCTTCTCGCATTTGGTCAGGAAGCTCGTCTTCGCCGCGCCTGCCAGTTTCTTGTCCGAGGCCTGAAGGTTGCAGCTTTGCGCCTGGGCGGCGCCCGCCATGCAGCAGACTGCGAGTGCGGTCAGCAGAAGTCTTTTCATGCGAATCTCCTCTCCGGGACGGTGACGCTACGCTACCGCGCGGCCGGGAGATACGGGAGAAGAGCAGCGCCGCCCCGCTTTCGACAAAATTATTAACGCGCTGAATTCATTGTGAATTCAGGTATTTACCATATCTATTCAGCTTGGATTCACGGCTCTCCATTTACGCTTTGTCAGTGATTGCGATGCGAAAGGTGAGCCATGAAGCAGACATGGTCATGCTGGGCGATGCGGGCCTTCATCGGTTCCGTCTTCATCGTCTGCCTGTTCGGGCCCTACGCGTTGTCGATCCTGATCGGCTGCATTGGCGTCGGCTGCTACTTCTTCCGGCATGAGGTCGGCTCGCATCTCTAGAGCATCGGCCCGAAAAGTGGCACGCGATTTTCGGGCAAATCCGATGCAAAATCAAAGAGATAGAGCATTGGACTGAATGCGATATTCAGTCCAATGCTCTAGGGATGCTCTGATCAGCCGCCACTTATCTCATCCGGCGCAGGTGACAGGTCTTCACCTTTCCGCCCCGTCCATCCGAGCGCCAGACGCAGCCGGGCTGGCTCGGCGTCCGATCATAGAGATGGATGACCGCCCTGCGCTTGCGGTCGAAGCTCTGGTTCGAGAAATCATGGCCTCCAACGCGGACATTGCGCCCGAACCGTACCTCGGCCTGCACCGTCGACATCGTCGTCAGGAGCGCCAGGAGGGCAAGCACTCCGAGCGCGTGCCCAGGCGGGCATCCACGGGCTTCATTGCCAGGATTCCGGGAGAGATGCGCGGTCGTCGCCTTCATCGGCATTGGTGAAGCTTAGGAAAGCCTGACAGACCGCTCAAGGGCTAGGCGGCTGCTCTCTGATCAGAGGGCTCGCTCGCAGCTGTATCTTTTGCGATGGGCGCGGCAGAAGCGTATGCTGAATTGCGCAGCCTCGAGCTGATATCATGGAGAGTTTGCCGTTTCCCAAGGGAGGGTGCCATGGGACGCAAGTTCATCGACTGCCGGGCATTTTCGAGTGAGATGAAGTGCTCGATCGCGATCAGCGCCGATACCGAAGACGAGCTTCTGGAGGTGGCGGTGCAGCATGCCGTCGCCGTGCACAGGCATCGGGATACGCCCGAGCTACGCGGCCAACTCAGGACCATCATCAAGGACGGCATGCCGTCCGAGAGAGCGCCCGAACGCGCTGCATGATCGAGCGATTGCCTGCGAGGCACGCAGCATCCCGGGATGGGTGCGTGCCCGAAGCAAGGGCAGAAAATGCGAAGGGGGAGGGCGAAATCTCGCCCTCCCCCAAATCGAAAGCCATGGGTATTGCTACCTGTGCCGAAAGGCTTAGCGCGAGTAGAACTCGATTTTGGCCATGGCTAACCCCATGAACGTATTGACACATAACAGCTTTTAGCTATGCGTGTGGGGTGAAGCGTGTGGGGTGGCGAAGATCGCGGGATACCTTGAGCAGCGCCGACAGGGCTTCTCTGCGGTCGTGGATGTGCCTGCTGCGGATCGTGCGATGGTCGGCAGCAAAAGGCTCAAGAAGGGGTTGGGAACGAGGGATAAGCACCTTGCCCAAGCCCGTCTCCCCAAGGCGCTCCTAGAGCTTCACTCGCGGATCGACGCGGCCCGCCGAGGGCACCCCAGCACGGACCCGAGGACGGCCGAGGCCATGGAGCTTCGAGAGCGTCTGCAAGAGGTGAGGGCAGGTGTTGGGGCGGTCTTTCAACCGCATGAGGTCTGGGACCCAGCTCGCGGGAAGTACGTCGTCATAGAAGCGGAGACCATCGAAGGTCTCCTCATCGACACCGTGCAGGCCCGCAGCGAAGCGATAGCCGAAGACGAGGGTGATAAGCGGGGCAACGCCTTTGCCGACTTGGCGCTCGGGCGCTCAACGCCGCTTAAGCACTATATGGAGACGTGGCTAGCGGAGCCGGGCAAGCGGGGAACGGTGCGGGCCGAGCGGACGAAGCTCGAATATCAAGGCATTGTTTCTGCCTTTGAGGATTGGCTGGCGAAGGGCGGGCATGTGGTCACCGTCGAAGCGGTCACCCGGAAGGTCGCTGGCGAGTACGTCAGCTCGCTCCATAAGGATGGCCTGTCAGCAGCCCGCATCCGGGACGTGTGCGCGGCGTTCTCAACCTATTGGGTTTGGCTGGAAAAGCGCGGATGCGTCCCCGAGTCCTTCAATCCGTGGAAGGGACAGGCTGTCGCCAAGGTGAAGAAGGTGACGGCGCTGTCGTCGGGGGAGGAACTGTCCGTCGTCAGATGATTTGAGACGGTTTTCGTTTCTCAGGAACGGAGGTTCTGGCTCATCTTGGTTTGAGGTTAGGCGGCCTTGGCGTGGTGCTGCAAGCGACGCTGCTGCAAGGTCTGGCGTTTGATCCTTTCGCG
>JAIUOY010000050.1:0-6202 GCA_020160995.1 Pseudomonadota bacterium
CGGCGTTACGCTGGTGAACGGCATTCTCGTGGCGCGCCTGCTGGGTGAGGCGACTTCCGTGCGCACCGCGATCATCCGCTTTCTCACCGAATTTCGTGCGCGCCGCCTGCCGCGTGTTTGGCACGTTTGATGCAACTCTTTGCCGAAATGGATGCCGCGCTATAGTCCGGCCCAACCACTGAAGGGCGAGCGGGCAGGGGGAAACGGTCGATGAATCTGACGCCACGCGAGAAAGACAAGCTTCTGGTGGCCATGGCGGCCATCGTGGCGCGCCGCCGTCTCGAACGCGGCGTGAAGCTCAACTATCCCGAGGCCGTGGCCCTCATCACCGATTTCGTCGTCGAAGGCGCGCGCGATGGTCGTTCGGTCGCCGACCTGATGCGCGACGGTGCCCATGTGATCGGCCGGGTCCAGGTGATGGACGGCGTTGCCGACATGCTGGCGGAAATCCAGGTCGAGGCGACGTTTCCCGACGGCACCAAGCTCGTCACCGTCCACACTCCGATCCGATGAGGAGAGACGCCATGATCCCCGGTGAAATCCTCGCGGGCAAAGGCGAGCTTGAACTCAACAAGGGCCGCAACCCGATCACCATCGAGGTGGCCAACACCGGCGACCGGCCGATCCAGGTCGGCAGCCACTATCATTTCTTCGAGACCAACGATGCGCTGAAGTTCGATCGCAAGCGCACCAAGGGCATGCGGCTCGACATTGCGGCCGGCACTGCCGTTCGCTTCGAGCCCGGCCAGTCGCGCACCGTGCGGCTCACGCCCTATCTCGGCGGCCGCGAAAGCCACGGTTTTCAGGGCAGGGTCGGCGGCAAGCTGGGGCCGGTCGCCAAGGTCGGCCCGTCGAACGAGGGCCCGACTCGCATCTCGCGCTCGGCCTACGTTCACATGTTCGGCCCCACGGTGGGCGACAAGGTGCGGCTCGCCGATACCGACCTCTTCATCGAGGTTGAGAAAGACCACACGACCTACGGCGAGGAAGTGAAGTTCGGCGGTGGCAAGGTGATCCGCGACGGCATGGGCCAGAGCCAGCGCACGCGCGCCCAGGGCGCCGTCGATACGGTGATCACCAATGCGCTGATCCTCGATCACTGGGGCATCGTCAAAGCCGATATCGGCCTCAAGGGCGGGTTGATTGTCGCCATCGGCAAGGCCGGCAATCCCGACATACAGCCCGGCGTGGATATCGTCATCGGCCCCGGTACCGAGGCCATCGCGGGCGAAGGCAAGATCGTCACCGCGGGCGGCATCGACTGCCACATCCATTTCATCTGTCCGCAGCAGATCGACGATGCGCTCTACAGCGGCATCACCACCATGATGGGCGGCGGCACCGGCCCGGCGCACGGCACGCTCGCCACCACCGTGACACCCGGTCCCTGGCACATGGGCCGCATGCTGCAGGCCGCAGAAGGGCTGCCGATGAATCTCGGCTTCTTCGGCAAGGGCAACACTTCGAAGCCGGCCGGCATCAAGGAACAGGTCGAGGCGGGCGCCTGCGGGCTGAAGCTGCATGAGGATTGGGGCACGACGCCGGCCGCCATCGACAATTGCCTGACGGTCGCCGATCGCATGGACGTGCAGGTGGCGATCCATACCGACACCTTGAACGAGTCTGGCTTCGTCGAGACGACGCGCGCGGCCTTCAAGGGCCGCACCATCGCGACATTCCACACCGAAGGGGCAGGCGGCGGCCATGCGCCAGACATCATTCGCCTCGCCGGCGAGAAGAACGTGCTGCCGTCCTCGACCAACCCGACCATGCCTTACACGGTGAACACCGTGGACGAGCATCTCGACATGCTGATGGTCTGCCACCATCTCCATGCGACGATCCCGGAGGATGTGGCCTTTGCCGAGAGCCGCATCCGCAAGGAGACGATCGCGGCCGAGGACATCCTCCACGACATGGGTGCCTTCTCGATGATGTCGTCCGACAGCCAGGCGATGGGCCGCGTCGGCGAAGTGGTGATCCGCACCTGGCAGACCGCCGACAAGATGAAGAAGCAGCGCGGGCGTCTCAAGGAAGAGACCGGCGACAACGACAATGTCCGTGCCAAGCGCTACATCGCCAAGTACACGATCAACCCGGCGATCACCCACGGCATCTCCAAGCATGTGGGCTCAATCGAGGTCGGCAAGCGTGCCGACCTCGTGATCTGGTCGCCGGCCTTCTTCGGCGCCAAGCCTCACATGGTGCTGATCGGCGGTTCGATCGTGGCGGCCCCGATGGGCGATCCCAACGCGTCGATCCCGACGCCGCAGCCCGTGCATTATCGGCCGATGTTTGGCGCCCTCGGCCGCAACCTCGTCGTCAGTCCGGTCCTGTTCGTCTCGCAGGCGGCCATCGCCAAGGGCGTGGCGAAGAAGTGGGGCCTGAGCCGGCCGATGCTGCCGGTAAAGGGCACGCGCAAGATCGGCAAGAAGCACATGATTCACAATTCGCTCTGCCCGAAGATCGAGGTCGATCCCGAGACCTACGAGGTGCGGGCCGACGGCGAGCTGTTGACCTGCGAACCCGCCACGTCGCTGCCGCTGGCGCAGCGCTACTTCCTGTTCTGACCATGAAGCGCGCCATCGATGTCGTGCGCGCGGGCCATTGGCCGGTAGCAGAGCGTATCGATACCGTGACCCTGCTGTTCGACGACCGCTATCGTCGACGCCTGCGCATGCTGGGCGACGGCGGGCTCGACTTCCTGCTCGATCTGGTCGAGCCGGTCGTGCTGCATGGCGGCGACGGGCTCAGGCTGGAGGAGGGCGGCTTCGTCGAAGTGACGGCGGCGGAAGAGGATCTCGTCGAGGTGCGCGGCCGCGATGCCGCGGCCTTCGCGCGGCTCGCCTGGCACCTCGGCAATCGCCACCTGCCGACGCAGATCGACCACGACAGGCTTCTGATCCGCGACGATCACGTCATCGTCGACATGTTGAAGGGACTGGGCGCCGAGGTCCGCAAGGTGCGCGCGCCCTTCGATCCCGAGGGCGGTGCCTACGGCCAGCACAATCACGATATCGGCCACCGCCATGGCGAACTGCATCCGGAGCGTCATGGCTAGCGCCGCGAAAAGGGATCCGCTCTATCGGCTGCTGGCCTGGCTGTCGCCGGCCTATCCGATCGGCGCCTTCAGCTATAGCCATGGTGTCGAGACCGCCATCGAGGAAGGCTTCATCAAGGATCGTGTGTCGCTGGTCGTGTGGCTGCGTAGCGTCGTGGCCGAGGGCACTGGTCGCGTCGACGGCGCGCTGTTCGCTTCGGCCTGGCGCGCCGCCAATGACGGTGACTGGCAGGCCTTCGACGCCTTCGCCGAGCGCGCGGCCGCGTGGCGCGGGACGTCGGAAATGGCGCTGGAATCGCGCCAGCAGGGCGGCTCGTTCCTGTCGATCACGCGCACGGCCTGGCCGCATGCCGACCTCGACGCGGCGGACCGGCGGTTGGACGGAGAGATCGCGCTGCCGGTCGCCGTGGCGCTGGCCGCTGCGGTACATGCAATCCCGCTGGAGGCGGCACTTGGCGGCTATCTGCACGCCTTTGCCGCCAACCTGATCTCGGCCGCCGTGCGGGCCGTTCCGCTCGGGCAGAGCGATGGACAAAGGGCGCTTGCAGCTTTGGAAAATACCGTGAATGAAGCGGTCGCGGCGGCGCTGACGGTCGAGTCGCTGGACGAAGTCGGCACGGCGACGCCCTTGCTCGATTGGTGCTCGCTGCGTCACGAAACACAGTACACGAGGCTTTTCCGCTCATGACAATCTTCTTGGCCTTGCTGTTGACCCTGGGCGTCGGCGCCATTGCTGTGGTGCATGCCATGTGGGGCATGGGCAGCCATTGGCCCGAGGAGAGCGAGGAGGCGCTGGCCCGCAGCGTCGTGGGCGACGGCCGGCGCCGCATGCCACCGGCCTGGCAGTGCTTCGCCATTGCCCTGGTTCTGGCCGTGATGGCCCTGTGGCCCTGGTATGCGCTGGGCCGGATGGCCGAGCCGCGTGTTCTGGCCGGCACCTACGTGATCGCCGGCATCTTCGTCGCCCGCTGCGTGGCCGGCTACAGCATGCGCTGGAAGAGCCACTTCACGGTCGAACCCTTTGCCACCCGGAACAGGAAGTATTATTCGCCCTACTGCCTGCTGATGGGCGTAGGCTACATCGCCCTCGCGGCCGGAGAACTCGACCTATGAGCGTGCGTGGCCCCCTGAGAGTTGGCGTCGGCGGTCCCGTGGGATCGGGCAAGACCGCGCTGGTCGAGCGGCTGTGCAAGCGCATGCGCGCAACCTACGACATCGCCGTCGTCACCAACGATATCTACACCAAGGAAGATGCCGAGTTCCTGACCCGCGCCGGGGCCCTGGCGCCGGAACGCATCGTCGGCGTCGAGACCGGCGGCTGCCCCCATACCGCGATCCGCGAGGATGCCTCGATCAATCTCGCCGCGGTCTCCGACATCGTGCGCAAATGGCCCAAGCTCGAAATCGTCTTCGTCGAGTCGGGCGGCGACAATCTTGCGGCCACCTTCTCGCCCGAGCTGGCCGACATCACCATCTACGTGATCGACGTCGCGGCCGGCGAGAAGATCCCGCGCAAGGGCGGGCCGGGCATCACGCGGTCGGACCTGCTGGTGATCAACAAGATCGACCTGGCGCCGCTCGTGGGCGCCAATCTCGACGTCATGGACCGCGACGCCCGCAAGATGCGCGGTCAGCGGCCGTTCCTCTTCTCCAATCTCAAGGAGAACAAGGGGGTCGACGATATCGCGGCCTTCGTCATACGACAGGGCGGGCTGCCGGCGCGTCCCCTCACTTGAGTCTTTCAAATCGAAACGGTGTACCCATGACCAGAATCGTCTCCCTCATCGTTCTCCTCTGCGCGGCCGCCAGTCCGGCGCTGGCTCATCCGGGCCACGACACGTCGGGCTTTGCCCATCCCTTCACGGGCTGGGACCATCTGCTGGCCATGGTGGGTGTCGGTCTGTGGGCCTCGCTGCTGGCGGCCAAGCGGCCTGCGGCGGCCTACCTCGTCCCCGCGGCCTTTGTCGTCATGATGCTTCTCGGGGCAGCTGCCGGATTCGCGGGCATAAAACTGCCTCTCGTTGAAGCGGCAATTGCCATCTCGGTCCTGGTTCTGGGCGCGCTCGTCGTGGGTGCAGTTCGTGTGCCGTTGGCGGCTGCCATGGTAGTGGTCGGCCTGTTCGCCATTTTCCACGGCTATGCCCATGCCATCGAGGCGCCCTCGGGCGGCACCGTCGGGTATATTCTGGGCTTCACGGCAGCGACCATCCTGCTTCACGCCGTCGGCCTGGGACTTGGCTGGGGTGCGCGGCGGGCAGTCGGCGACCTTGGATTACGGGCCCTCGGCGGCGCCGTCGTGGCCGGCGGTGCGTTGGCCCTGATCGCCAACTGAGCCTTTCAACGGGCCTCTTTCCGGGTTTGGCACGCCTTTCGCTTCCTTGATCTTCGGCGGGGAGATTCCGTCGGGAAGATCAAGGAGAGCGGGATGAACTTGGGAACGATCATGCGCACGGGCCTCGTGGCCGCCGGCCTGTTGGCCAGCGCCGCGACCGGCGCGCTCGCGCAAGGGGCACCGCCGATCAAGGTCGGCATTCTGCATTCATTGTCCGGCACCATGGCGATCAGCGAGACGACCTTGAAGGACGTCATGCTGATGCTGATCGAAGAGCAGAACAAGAAGGGCGGCGTCCTCGGCCGCAAGCTCGAACCAGTCGTCGTCGATCCGGCGTCGAACTGGCCGCTGTTCGCCGAAAAGGCGCGCGAGCTCCTGCAGAAGGACAAGGTCGCGGCGGTGTTCGGCTGCTGGACCTCGGTCAGCCGCAAGTCGGTGCTGCCGGTGTTCGAGGAGTTGAACGGCATCCTCTTCTATCCCGTTCAGTACGAGGGTGAGGAAAGCTCGCGCAACGTGTTCTACACCGGCGCGGCTCCCAACCAGCAGGCGATCCCGGCCGTCGACTATCTGATGGCCAACGAGAAGGTGCAGCGCTGGGTTCTGGCCGGCACCGACTACGTCTATCCGCGAACGACCAACAAGATCCTCGAAGCCTATCTCAAGTCCAAGGGCGTCGCGCAGGAAGACATCCTGATCAACTACACGCCGTTCGGTCACTCCGACTGGCAGTCGATCGTCGCCGACATCAAGAAGTTCGGCTCGGCCGGCAAGAAGACCGCCGTGGTCTCGACCATCAACGGCGACGCCAA
>JAIUOY010000051.1:0-17522 GCA_020160995.1 Pseudomonadota bacterium
ACTCCTGACAGAGGAAGTCGAACTTGCGGCCCACCGGATTGTCGGGCCGCGCATCGGCCAGCAGGCTGCGCGCCTGCGCGATGTGGGCGGTGAGCCGGTCGAGTTCCTCGCGCACGTCGGCCTTGCCGACCAGCAGCGCCACTTCCTGGGCGAAACGTTCCTCCGACAGCGCCGGCACGCGCTCCAGCAACTCGGCGAGCTGCCCCTGAAAGCGCTGGCGCACGGTCCCCATCTGCGCCTGCGCCCGCTCGGTCGCGCGCGTGCAGAGGCTTTCGATCTCCGCCACATGGCCTTCGATGACGCCGGTCAGCGCCTTGCCTTCGGCGGCGCGGGCGGCGACGAGGCTCTTCAGCGCTTCGTCGAGCGTCGACTGCAGCGCCTTGTCCAGTTTCGCCAGCGCCTCTTCGCTCTCCGCCGTGTCCTCTTCTTCCTCGATCACGCCGCGGACGCGCAGCAGGCCGTCGGCCGACGGGGCCGCGGCGCCGGTGGTGCGGCGCACTTCTTCGACCAGGGCGCCCAGCTCGGCCAGCAACGTCCGGTTGATGCTGAGCGGCTTGCTCTGGCGTTCGCTCGCAATGGTAAGGGTGAGTGAAACATTGCCGCGCTTCACGCGGCCGCCGACGGCGGTTCGCGCCGGATTCTCCAAGCGTTCGAAACCTTGCGGTACGCGGCAGCGGATTTCGAGGTTGCGCCCATTGACGCTCCGCGCCTCCCAGACCCAGCGCCGTCGATCGTCCGATCCCTGCGCCCGGGAATAGCCCGTCATGCTCGCAATCAAGTTACCCTCGCTCCAATGGGCGTTCATGTCTCATTAGTGTACTGTTCGGCTAATTCAAATGGAGTTTCTCAGAATGAATGGTCGGGCTGGGGGCAAGCGTGGTTAAGCGCACCGGGCTGAAGATCTTCTCAATTCTGGTCGGCATCGCGATTGCGCTCGTCTGCTTCGAAGTCGGCGCCACCGCGTGGCTGACGCTGCGGGACGGAAGATACACGTCCGCTGCAAAGTTGTTCACCCAGAATACCAATACGTTCGTGGAAGCGGCTGCCCGTGAATCCGGCTGCCGCTACGGCGACACGTTGTTCCCGCATCCCTACCTGGCTTTCGTCCACAGCAACGGGCAGCCCTGCTCGCTGCGCAACATCAACAATATCGGTCTGTTCGGCGAGGACTTCCCGGACCAGCGGCGTACGGATCGCTTCGTCGTCCTGCTGACCGGCGGATCGGTCGCTGCCCAGCTCGGCCAGATGTATCCCAAGCCGGCGCCGCGCTACCTCGAAGAGGAGCTGAACCAGAACTATGTCAGCCCCAACGGCAAGCCGTTCCTGGTGCTGAACGGCGGCGACGGTGCGTGGAAGCAGCCGCAGCAGACCATCCTGTTCTCGATCTATGCCAACTTCGTCGACGCCGTCGTCACGCTCGACGGCTACAACGAACAGCTCATGATCCAGCCGGGCGTCGTGTCGCGTTTCGAGCTGCCGGGCAACAACTTCCTCGACGCCAATCCGATTGCCGCCCAGGACGGATTCGGCAAGGTGGTCGTGAGCTGGATGGCAGGACGGGTCGCCGCCTGGATACAGAGCAGCTTCCTTGAGAACTCCCACGGCGCCTACCTGCTGGTCGAAGGCCTGTCGCAGCTCACCACCAAGACCGATCCCAGGACGGCCAAGCTGTTCTGGGAGATGATGAAGTTGCCGCAGGACATCTACGACGACACCAACAAGCTGATGGCGCACCAGATCGAGCAGTACAGGAAGTACATCCGGATCATGGACATGACGGCCCGCCACTACAACGTGAAGTCGATGTTCTTCCTGCAGCCCGTGCCCGCCGTCGACAAGCCGCTGACGGAAGAAGAGAAGCGCGCCACGCCGGACATGACCTACGGCAAACGCTATGTCGGGATCGTGCGCAATCTCGAGACGCTGAACGAGGGCGGCATTGCCGTGCGCAGCCTCCTCGACATCTATGCCGGCGAGAAGGAAACGATCTACGCCGATTCGATTCACGCCTATCAGGCGCCGAACGGCGAAAGCCGCGGCTACCGCATCATGGCGGCCCGCATGGCCGAGAAGATGGCCGAGGGCTGGGGCCTGCAGGCGAAGGCCAAGCAGTAAGGATCGGAGCTTGGCAGGCATGAAGGATTTCACCGGCATCGTCATCACCGGCGCATCGAGCGGCATCGGCGAGGCGATCGCCCTCGACTATGCGCGGCCGGGCGCCGCCCTCGCGCTGACCGGCCGCGATGCGCAGCGCCTCGAAACCGTGGCCGCCGCCTGCCGCGCCAGGGGCGCCACCGTCTTCGCCGAAACCATCGACGTCGTGGAACGCGAACGCTTCGCCGACTGGTTGAAGGCGTTCGACGACGCCCATCCGGTCGACCTGATCCTGGCCAATGCCGGCATCTCGATCGACAAGGACAATTCCTCGATCGACGACTTCGCCGTCATCCGCCGTACCTTCGACGTCAACGTCTACGGCACGCTGAATACGGTGGAGCCGCTGCTCGACCGCATGATCGCGCGGCGGCGCGGCCAGATCGCCGTCGTCTCCTCGCTGGCAGGCTTCATCGGCCTGCCCTACTCGGCCTCCTACAATGCCAGCAAGGCCGCCGTCCGCGTCTGGGGCGAGAGCCTGCGCTACGTGCTGAAGAAGCACGGGATCGGCGTCAGCGTGATCTGTCCCGGCTTCGTCGTGAGCCGCATGACGGCAAACGCACCCTTCCCCATGCCCTTCCTGATGAGTTCCGCGCGCGCCTCGGCGATCATCCGCCGCGGCCTCGCCAACGACCGCGCGCGCATCGCCTTCCCGGTCGGCACCAAGGCCGCGGTGTGGCTGGGCTCGGTGCTGCCCGGCGGCTGGACCGCGCGGTTGATGGGCGCCTAACGGCCCGGCGTGATGTAGGGCGAGTCGGCGACGCGCCAGCGCGCCGGCGGTTCGGCGCGGAAGATCTGGCGCAGGTGCACTTCGTCGGGACCGTCGGCGATGCGCAGCATGCGCGCCACGGCGAAGGCGCGGTGGATCGGCGCATCGTCGCTGCCGCCCATGGCGCCGAACAGTTGCAGTGCGCGGTCGGCGACACGCTGCGCCATCTCCGGCACCGCCACCTTGACCATCGACACGTCGCGCCACGCCGCGCGATGGCCGTCGGTGTCCAACCGTTCGGCGGTGTGCAGCACCAGCAGCCGCGCCTGTTCGATCTCGATGCGCGAGCGCGCGATGGCATGCTGGGTGGCGTCGTAGTCGATGAGCGTGCGCCCGAAGGTGGTGCGCTCGGCGGCCCGCGCCATCATCAGCTCGACCAGCACCTCGCAGGTCCCGATGGCACGCATGCAGTGATGCAGCCGCGCCGGCCCGAGCCGCACCTGCGCCGCGGCAAAGCCCTCGCCCTCCTCGCCCAGCAGGTTTTCCAGCGGCACCCGCACGTCGCGAAACTCCAGCTCGGCGATGGGCGCGATGCTGTCCTCCCAGCCGAGGAAGCGCAGTTCGCGCACGATCCTGAGGCCGGGCGTGTCCATCGGCACGATCACGCAGGAATGCCGGCCGGTGCGCGACGCTTCGGGACGCGAGACGCCCATGACGATGACGAAGGCGCAGTCGGGATGGGCGCCGCCGGTGATGTACCACTTGCGGCCGTCGACCACCCATTCGCCGCCCTCGCGCCGCAGGCTGGTGGCGATGTTGGTCGCATCCGCGGACGCCACGTCGGGCTCGGTCATGCCGAAGGCGGAGCGGATGCGGCCGTCCAGCAGCGGCTCCAGCCAGCGCTGCTTCTGCGCCGGCGTCGCGGCCTGCTGCAGCATGATCATGTTCGGAACGTCGGGCGCCTGGCCGTTGAACACTTCCGACGCCCACGGCAGGCGGCCCATGATCTCGGCAATCGGTGCGTAGTCGCGGTTGCTCAGGCGATCCGGCCGCCAAAGGTTCCACAGGCCCAGCTCGCGCGCCCGTGCCCGCAGCCCGGCAAGGAACGGCGGCGCGCCCGGATGTTCGGCAACGTGGCTTTGGGAGACATGGGCCACCCACTCGCGATGCCGCGGCAGTATCTCCGCGTCGAAGAACGTCTCGACGGCCGCGCGCACCTCCGAGGCACCATCCGAAACTCTCATCGCTAACCAGCGCTCGTCTGGATCAGGATTTCCGACGTGAGCGTGCGGTGCACGGGGCAGCGGTCGGCGATTTCCATCAGCCGCTTGCGCTGCGCGTCGTCGAGCGGTCCTTCGAGTTCGATGGTCCGCTGGATGCGGTCGACCTTGCCGTCCTTGGTCTCGCAGCTCTCGCAGTCCGTCGCGTGGATCTTGTCGTGCCGGAGCTGCACCCTGACCTTCTCCAGCGGCCACTTCTTCTGCCGTGCATACATGCGCAGCGTCATCGCCGTGCAGGCACCGAGGCCGGCCAGCACATAAGCATAGGGATCGGGCCCGGTATCGTTGCCGCCCTTCGCGACCGGCTCGTCGGCCGCCAGCACATGCACGCCGCTGCGCACCGTCTCGGAGAACGGCCCGGTGCCGTTGTCCTCGACAACGACGATACCCGGCTCCAGAGCAGTCGCGAGGTCGGCCATGATGTTCTCCCTGGAAAGAGCGGTCACTTCATCTGGTTGGTGAGCAGCGCCGCCGCGCCGCCCTGGTCCTTGCCGTACTTCAGCAGCGCGGCGCGGCCGCCGGCGGCATAGGCCGCCACCGCGCCCAGCAGGCGCTTGAGCTGGTCGGGGCTGGAGCGGTCGAACTTGCAGTAAGCGCCGCGCGTCAGCTTGGCGATCTGCGGAAAGAGCCGCGATGCGGTGCGATCGTCGCCTTCCTGAAAGACGAACACCGGCAGGCCGAGCAATCCGAGCTGTCCCGCCTCGTGGCCGACCGCATCGACATCCTCCTCGCAGCAGTCGCCGACGAACACCACAGCGTCGAGCCGGCTCTCGCGCCGCTGGTCGCCGGCGTAACTCAACAGGCGCGCGATCTGGGTGCGCCCGGCAAGACAGCGCACGGCGCTCATCAGCCGCGCCAGCTCGCGGCCGTCCGACGTCCACTTGCTCACCTTGAATTCCTCGAAGCCGCGATAGAAGGCGAGCCGCACGTCGAGACCGCCCAGCGTGTCGGCGGCGACGAACATTTCGCCCTGGAGGGCGCAGGCGTGATCCCAGGTCGGCTCGCGGCTGGCCGTTGCGTCCATCGCAAACAGCAGCCGCCCGCGACCGCCCGGCTTGGCCGCCGTCGGCAACTTGCCGACCTCGCGCACGAAGGCGTCGACGTCGTTGGCACCTGCAGAAGACGGAAGTTTGCGATCGCCGATCACGTCCTTTGACCCTCCGTTACACGTTCAATATGGTGCACGCGCGCAGTCGCGCCAACACGAAGCATGACCGGAAACGCCCCAACCTTCGCCACGCTGCTGCTGCGCGTCTTTCTGCCTTTCGCGCTCGCGTACTTCCTCTCCTACATCTTCCGGGGCGTGAATGCGGTCATCTTCCCGTATCTCGAACGGGATGTCGGCATCACGGCGGGCGATCTCGGCCTCCTCACCTCGGCCTTCTTTCTGTTCTTCGCGGGCTGCCAGCCGGTGCTGGGCGTCATGCTCGACCGCTACGGCCCGCGCAAGGTGCAGACGGTGCTGCTGGCGATGGCCGGCGTCGGCTCGGCTCTCTTCGGCCTGAGCTTTTCGCTCGGCGAACTGGTCGTCGCGCGCGTGTTGATCGGTCTCGGCTTCGCCGGCGGACTGATGGCCGCGATCAAGGCGATCACGCTCTGGTATCCGCCGGAACGCTGGGGCCTCATCACCGGCTTCCACATGATGGCGGGCGGGCTCGGCTCAATGGCCGCCACGCTGCCCATCCAGTGGTCGCTCTCGGTCATGAGCTGGCAGGGCCTGTTCTTCTGGCTGGCCGGGCTCTGCCTCGTCACCTCGGCGATCCTGTTCGTGGTCGTGCCGGAACGCGGCACGCCCAAGGCACAGGGCACCCTGCGCGAACAGTTCCGCATCACCGGCATTGTCCTCACGGACGGCTTCTTCTGGCGCATCCAGCCGCTGCTCACCTTCCAGCAAGTGGCCTTCATCGCCAGCATCACGCTGTGGATCGGGCCATGGCTGCGCGATGTCGGCGGCATCGCCGACAGGGACCTGCGCGCCGACATCCAGCTCTACACCACGGCGACGATGACCTTGGGCTTCGCCTTGAGCGGCGTGCTGTCGGGTGCCTTCCGCCGCGTGGGCGTGAGCGACTTCGCCTCGTCCACTTTAGTCAGCATCCTCTTCGCGCTGGTCTGCGCCTGGCTCGCCTTCCTGCCCACCTTCCAGCCGGTGCTGGCGTGGCTGCTGTTCGGCTTCCTCGGTGCCTACCCGATCCAGTACATGCCGCTGCTCGCGCGCTCCTTCCCTGCACACTATGCCGGCCGGGTCAGCACCAGTTCGAACCTCGTCGTCTTCACCATGATCTTCGCCCTGCAATGGGCGATCGGAAAGATCGTCGACCTGTGGCCGCGCACCGCCACCGGCTACGCGACCGACGGCTACACCTGGTCCTACGGCGCACTGTTCGTCCTGCAGGTCGCGGGGCTTCTGTGGCTGTTCGTATCGCAGGCTCGTCCACTGGCAGAGGCCCGGCCAGTGGCGGCCGATTGAGGTTGCCCGGCGCTTACTCAGCCACCTCTCCTGTCAGCTGATTGCTCGATCAGTACAACCATAAATCTCAACCTCAGATGCTGGCATACCTAAGATTGGCGCAATCCAAGTGGCCGCTTGCTTCCACTACAACACCAAATTGGTGGTGCCGCTTCTTACTGCCGATATGGTAGTCTGAATCATCACGGAATGTCGCCATGGTCCGCGAAGGGCAAAAGCGTCTGACGCTTTTTCAACGAATGCAAATCCATCAGCCGTGGTGCGTCTTCTGCGGCGGCAACACGCCCGGCACATCCTCCGATCACGTTCCACCTAAGACGGTTTTTGACTTTAAAGATCGACCGAAGGGAATGGAATTCATGCAATGCGAAGGCTGTCGGCAAGGCACCCGCAAGATCGATCAAGTTGCCGGATTAATGGCGCGCATGTACTCGACCTCGCCGGGAAACAAAAAGAACCGAATAGAAATTCGCAAGATCATTGAAGGAGTCGGCAACAACGCAAGCGAAGTCCTTCACGAGTTGCGATTAGAATCTACCGTGTCCGCGGATCACATGTCACGGCGCGCATTGCCCGACGCCGCGGCCGTCTTGTCGGCCGGACCCATTATGCGATCATACATGAACGCGTTCGGTGCTCGGATCGCCTTAGCATTGCACTACAAGTCGACCGGCCGAATCCTACCCGAATCCGGAGGTGTTTTCGCGCGCTGGCAAACCAACCATTCCATCATTGACAATGAAGTTCCAGAAACATTGATGGCATTGCTGGGTACGCCACAAGCATTAGAGCAAGGTCGGAAATCCACAGCGAACCAATTCTTCTACCAAAGCAAGGCCGAGCAAAACGGATCGCAGTCAGCACACTTCTTCGCTTTCCGCGTTTCATTCTCGATCACGGCTTTTGCCTTCGATGATTTCAATGACATGAAGGACGCGTGGAGCATGCCTGACAACTTGTTTAGGCCGGGCTTCCTTAAAGTATTGCAGCCCAACAAATAATGCCGACGTTTGGACTCATGGTCAGTGTGAGCTGAACAGTAACCGGCCGACAGGTCGCGCAACGTCTCCTTGTACGGTACGCTATTCACTCTACAGGCGACGGCTCTTCTGGAGCGGTCTCAGGTTTAGTCGCAGATTCAGGCTCCGGCGTATCCTCCGCAGGCGGAGGCACGGCCAGCGGCGGCAGATTGAGCGCCGCCACGAGGTCGCGCACTTCCTGACGGGCGGCGACGTGACTCAATGTCAATGACGGGCCGCTGCCGCCGCGCTTGAGATCGAGCAAGGTGAGGCCATTCAGGAACAGCTCCTTGTAGATCACGCGTTCGCTGAGGCCCGCGGCGACACGGAAGCCGATGCGCTTGGAGAGCGCCTCGATCACCGTGCTCATGTCGCGCTTGTTGCGTGCGGCCAAAGCGGACAGGCGATTGCGCATCACGATCCAGTCGACCGGCCGGCCGCCCTGCACGGCGCGGATCTGGCGCTGCTTCCACACCGCCTCGGAATAGATCGAGGGCCGCACGATCTTGAGCGTATCGGGATCGACCCGCGCCAGCAGGTCGAGGTCGATGAAGCTGTCGTTGAGCGGCGTCAGCAGGCTGTCGGCCCAGGTGTGCGCCAGCCGGCTGAGATGCGTGTCGCTGCCCGGCGTGTCGACGATCACGAAGTCGGCCGCACCGACCGCCGGTTCCAGTGCGGCGGCGAGGCGCGCGCGCTCGTCGGCCTCGGCGGCGCTGCGCTCGTTCAAGGTCGAGATCGGCACCGGCGTGTGCATCGGCATCGGCAGGTCGACGCCCTTGCGCTTGGCATAGGCCGCGCGGTTCTCGAGATAGCGGCTCAACGTGCCCTGGCGCGCGTCGAGGTCGAGCGTCGCCACCCGCGCGCCATCGCTCATCAGCGACACGGCGATATGCAGCGCCGTCGTCGACTTGCCCGAACCGCCCTTCTCGTTGCCAATCACCAGCACATGGCCGCGCCCCGGCGCCCGCGGCGCCTGCGTCTGGGCGACGCTCGGATTGGGGGCTGGCTGGAAGGTATCGCTCACCGGCGCACTCACAGGCGAACTCATGGCGCTTTGCGGATCCAGACGGCGGTGTCGTGGAACACCGCGCCGCCGTGCGGCCAGCCGGGATCGGCCGAGGTCAGGATATTGATGCCGATGCCGGTCTCGAAGTTGCGATTGGGCCAGATGCCCTCGACCACGACGACGCCCTTCTGCTGGCCCTTGCGGGGCTTGGCGTGGACGACGGTCTTGCCGCGATCGTTGCCGATCTCCAGCCGGTCGCCTTCGTTAATGCCCATCTCGACGCACTGCTCCGGATTCATCAACGCCGTCGGCCGCCCCTCGCGCTTCTGCGAGCTTGGCGTCTCGGTGAAGGTCGAGTTGAGGAAGGTGCGCGCGGGGGCCGCGACCAGACGGAACGGCTTGTCGTCCGTCGCATTGTCGATCACGTCGAAATGGTCGGGCAGCGCCGGCATGTCCTTGCCGCGCGGGCCGTAGGCCGACCAGTCCGGCTTGAAGCGGAACTTCTTGTCGGGCCAGGCGAAGCCGTCGAGGAAGTGCGACGTCTCGAAGCCGAGATGGAAATCCTGGCCGCCCTTCTGCCAGTTGGTTTCGGCGTCCCACATGCCCGAGGCCTTGAGGCTCTCGTCCATGATCTCCCAGGCGGTCATGTCGAAGCCGCGATGCTTGGCGCCCAGCCGCTTGGCCAGTTCGGCGATCACGTAGTGGTTCTCGCGGCACTCACCCGGCGGCTCGATCACGGCCTTCGTGACCTGGAAGAAGGTGTGGCCGCTCGCCGTGTAGAAGTCGTCGTGCTCCAGGAACATGGTGGCCGGCAGCACGATGTCGGCGAGGGCCGCCGTCTCGGTCATGAACTGCTCGTGCACGCAGACGAAGAGGTCGTCGCGCTTGAAGCCGGCATGCACCTTCTCCAGCTCCGGGCAGACCATCGCCGGATTGGTGTTCTGGATCAGCATGCCCGTCACCGGCGGGCCGTTCTTCAGCGCCTCGGGATCGCCGGTCAGGATCGGCCCCAGCCGCGACTGGTCGAGTTCGCGCAACGACATGTCGATCAGGTCCGTCCCTTCGATCAGGGTCTTGTTGATCGGGTACATGCCGGTGTGGCCGTAGAGCGCGCCGCCGCCCTTGTATTTCCACGCGCCGGTGACGGCCGGCAGGCAGGTCACGGCGTGCATGTTGGCCGCACCGTTGCGGCTGCGGCTGAATCCGTGATGGCAGCGGATGAACGCGGCCTTGGTCTGGCCGTAGAGCCGCGCGAAGCCCACGATCTCCTCGACCGAGAGGCCGGTGATCTTCGACGCCCACTCCGGCGTGCGGGTCGCCACATGGGCGGCCAGCTCGTCCGGTGCATCGGTGTAGCGGCGGAGATAATCCCAGTCGGCATAGCCCTCCTTGAAGAGGACGTGCATGACGCCGACCGCCAGCGCACCGTCGGTGCCCGGCCTGACCGCGAGATGGATGTCGGCCTGGTCGGCCGTGCCCGTGCGATAGGGATCGACCACGACCAGCTTGGCCCCACGCTTCTTGGCCTTCATGGCGTGGGTCATGACATTGACCTGAGTGTTCACCGGGTTGCCGCCCCAGATCACCACCAGATCGGAATGCGCGTCGATCTCGCGCGCATCGGCGCCGCGCTTGGCGCCGACACCGGCGATCCAGCCGGTATCGGCCAGCGTCACGCAGATGGTCGAGAACCAGCGCGAATACTTCATCGTATGGCGCAGCAGGTTGATGCCGTCGCGCTGCACCAGCCCCATCGTGCCGGCGTAGTAATACGGCCAGATCGTCTCGCTGCCGTGCTGGCGCGCCTTGGCGATGAACTGCTCGGCCACGATGTCGAGCGCATCCGCCCAGGAGATTTCGGCGAACTGCTTGGAGCCCTTGGGACCGACCCGGCGCAGCGGCTTCATCAGCCGGTCGGGATGATGGATGCGCTCGGCGTAGCGCGCGACCTTCTCGCAGATCACGCCCGCGGTGTAGTCGTTGCGCATCGAGCCGCGCACGCGACCGATGCGCCTGGCATCCAGCCGCTCGACGTCGAGGGCGCAGGTGCTGGTGCAATCGTGCGGGCAGACCGACGGCACGGTGGTGACGCCGGCATCGCCGTGGTTCGCCCGCGCACGGGGGGCATAGGCATGGTCGTCGGGGGACATTACGCGGCGCTCCTCATGGACCGGCCCAACATACAGATGACATGTCGATGAACAATGTGGATGGGAAGGGCCCTGATCCACATGTTCATCCGATCGCACACACCATGCAAGAACGCCGGACGGCGCGCCGGCGCTCCAGGTGCGGTGCCGTCAGGACAGGTCGGACAGCCAGATCCGGTCGAACAGGTCGGCCAGCGCCCGATAGGCCGGTACGGAAACCTGATCGAAGCCGTTGACGCCGACGGCGAGAAATTCGGAAAGAAGCCGGTCGGCGACAGCGGCATCGCGAACGCGCAGGCCGAACTCGCTTAGATCCCCGGCAATCGAGGCCTGTGCCGGCAGATACGCGGCGGTCGACCGCAGTCGCGGATTCGCCACGGGCAGGCGCACCATCGCGATGCGCGTCACGGAGGGCTGGGCATCGGGGCCGATCAGGGTCGTGCCGAACATCAATCCGCCGAGCACGCTGGCCGGCGGAGACGCCGGGAACAGGCAGAAGGTGAGCGTCGGCACACCGCTCGAATCTTCGCCGACGCTGCCCTGTGTCGCCCGCTTGCCGATATTGATCGAGCCCTTGAGTTCCAGCAGCCCGGTCGGCAGGACCTCCGTGTAGGTGGCGTGCAGCCGGTTCGGCGTCGACGATGGGGTGATGGTCAGTTCGCCGCGGATCAGCCGGCCCTGAAAATAGGGCGACCAGGCATGGGAATAGCAGGCGAACGTGCCGGTCAGGGAAAGAGCGGCACTCTGGCCGTTCACACGTCCCGAAAACATCTCGAGATCGCGCGCCAGGACGTCTCGATCCCGGCCGTGACGGGTGCAGATTTCGTCGAGGAAAGAATCGATGTCGCAATCCGCGATCCACTGACCGGACCGCTCGAGTTCGAGCACCTTCGCCCAGTCTTCGTAGACCTGGCGTTCGCGCGGCTGCGCCCGACCCTGCAACCACTTGTCGGCCCGGCCGATGTCGAACGACGTGTTGGCGTTGACCCGGCGAAACGCTGCAGCGAGGTCCTTGCGCGCAACCGTGCCCAATAACGCTGCCGTAAGACGCAACTTACGGTCGATGTCCTGTGCCACCCGAACTCCCCGCTAACGAACGCTTGGGTATTTCCATACTCCATTTCCCCGGAAAAGACGCAGAATTCCAGCGCATTCCTCGCAGGAAGGATACTGGAAATACGCATTCTGCGGCACAAACCACACGGGTAATCTTCATCCGAGCTAGGGGAGTGCTCGCGAGATGAGGACGAACCCAAGGTAGTCCTCACATGAAAAACTATAGCAGCTCGATGAAGGCGCGCCGGATGGCCCGCCTGTTCCAGGAAACCTGTCTCTCGACGCCGGCCTCGCGGCTAGCCTTGAGCACCCTTATTGCAGTCGGTATGCTGTTGCCGCTTCAGGCACATGCCGCCAACTTCAATGTCGGCACCGAAGCTCAGCTCAGGAACGCGATCAGCACGGCGGCGAACGGCGACACCATCACCTTTACCGCCGACATCGCCCTGACCTCGCCGCTGCCGAACCTGCAGCGCAGCATCATGATCAACGGCGCCAACTTCACGCTGTCCGGGGGCAACCATAGCCGTGTCCTGAACGTGCAATCCGGCACCGTCGATCTCGTCGACCTCAAGATCGTCAATGGCCGAGTGCAAGGTGGCAGCGGTGGCAACGCCGGTAGCGGTGGCGGCGGTGGCGGCGGTGCCGCCGGTCTCGGCGGCGCGCTGTACATTGCCAGCACCGGCGCCGTAACGGCGACCAACGTCAGCTTCAACGGCAACACGGCGTCCGGCGGCAACGGCGGCCATCGCGCCTCCAACGCTCCGGGCGGCGGCGCTGGTGGCGGCGGCACGTCGGGCAACGGCGCCAATGCGAGCGCCGGCGGCGCTGGCGGTGCCGGCGGCGGCGGCAACGGTTCGCCCACGGCATCAGGACAAGGACAGCCCGGCGGCTTCGGTGGTGGCGGCGGCGGCGGCGGTCAGCTGGCCGGCGCCGGCGGCTTTGGCGGCGGCGGTGGTGGTGGCGGTGGCGTCACCATCGGTGGCACTGCCGGTGCCGCCGGCGGCTTCGGCGGCGGCAACGGTAATGCTGCCGGTGACGCCCTTGCCGGCGGCGGCGGCGGTGCGGGCCTGGGCGGCGCGATCTTCGTGCAGGAAGGCGGCCAGATAGCCTTCAACGGGACGCTCACGATCTCGGGCAACACCGCCCAGGGCGGCAATGCCGGATCGACGACATCTACTGGTGGCCAGGGACATGGCTCCGGCCTCTTCCTCCATGGCAGCAGCGAATTCACAGTCGCCCCCGCCGCCGGCGAGACGCAAACGATCCAGGACACGATCGCCGACCAGAAAGGTGTCTCGGGCAGCGGCGGAAGCTGGACCCTCGACAAGCAGGGCGCCGGCACGACTATCCTGACAGGCTTCGATAACGCCTACTCCGGCGGCATCAAGATCAAGGCCGGCATCCTGCAGGGCCATAGCGGGAGCCTGTTGGGCAACATCGCCAGCACCGGCGGCACGATCGTCTTCGACCAGCGCCTCGACGGCACCTATGCCGGCAGCATGACCGGCGCAGGTGCTTTCACCAAGACGGGCCTCAACACGCTCAAACTCACGGGGAACAACACCTACAGCGGCGCCACGACGGTCACCGGCGGCACGTTGCTGCTCACCTCTGCGACCAGCCTGAGCGGTCCGGGCGGCGTCATCACGCTGAACAACGGCACGATCGGCCGCTCGGATGACTTGACGCTCGGCCCGGCGACGGTCATCGACCGAGCGGTCACGCTCGTCAACGACGGCGGCTTCGTCGTCCAGTCGGTGCGCAACGAACTCACCGTGTCCAGCGTCATCGACGGCGGCGGCCGGCTGGTCAAATCAGGTGTCGGCACGCTCGTATTGACGGGCACCAACACCTATGCCGGCGGCACGATGGTGAACGGCGGCCTCGTCAGCTTCGCCACGGATGCCAATCTGGGCGCGGCCGGCACCGGGATCACCCTGGACGGCGGTTCGATTGGAACCACCACGACTCCGGCCGGCACGTCGTTCACCCGCACCGTCACGCTGATGGGCAACGGCGGCATCTCCGTCGGGCAGCACCCGATCACCTGGGCCGGCAACATCGTCGGCCCCGGGCAGCTCATCAAGAGCGGCAACGGCGAACTGGAACTCACGGGCGCCAATACCTACGGCGGCGGCACCCTCGTCCAGCGCGGCACCTTGCGTATATCGTCGGACGACAAGCTGGGCTTCGCCGGCTCGGAGGTCACGCTTCAGGAAAATGGCGCCCTGCGCGCGAGCGAGACTTTCACGATCAGGCGCAACATCAATCTTGTCGGCGCGGGCGGCGTCATCCTCGTCGATGGCGGCAAGACGCTCACCCTGAACGGCATCGTAAGTGGCAGCAACATCCTGAAGGTCGGCGACGGCACGGTCATCCTCGACGGGGCCAACACCTACACCGGCACGACGCAGGTCTCCCAGGGCATCCTGCAGGGCAACTCCAACACCATCCGCGGCAACGTCGCCTTCGACGAAACGGTGTTGTCCAAGTCGCTGGTCTTCGATCAGGCGGTCGATGGCACCTTTGCCGGCAACATCGCAGGCGTCGGCCTCACCAACGGCAACGGCAGCGTGGTGAAGAACGGCGCCGGCACGCTCACTCTTACCGGCACCAGCAAGTACACTGGTGGCACCACCGTCAATGCCGGCACTTTGCAGGGCACGACCAACAACCTGCAGGGCAGCATCACGAACAACGCTGCCGTGATCTTCAACCAGTCGTTCGACGGGACCTATGCCGGCGCCATGACCGGCACCGGCACGTTGACCAAGAACGGCTCCGGCAAGGTCACGATCACCGGCACCAGCAACATCGGTGGCGGCACGACGATCAATGCCGGCGGCTTCGCCGTGAACGGCAGCCTGACCAGCAACGTGACGCTGAATGGCGGTATCCTGAGCGGTGCCGGCAACATCAACGGCGACATCACGCAGAACGGCGGCGAGATCGCGCCGGGCAACTCGATCGGCACCATCACCATCAACGGCAACTACACCGTCCGCAGCGGCATTCTGGAGTTCGAGATCAACTCCAACGGCCAGAGCGACAAGATCAATGTCGTCGGCGCCGGCCACAAGGCGACACTGCGGGGCGGTACGATCGAGGTGATTGCGCTGGCCGGCACGTACAGGCCCAACAGCACCTATACGATCATCTCGGCGGTCGGCGGTGTCGTCGGCACGTTCGACCAGGCCACCAGCAACCTCGCCTTCCTGACGCCTACCCTCAGATACGACGCCAACAACGTCTATATCTCGATGGCGCTGGCCCCCAACGCCTTCGCATCGGCGGGCCAGACCATCAACCAGCAGGCCGTCGGCGGGGCACTCGATGCCATCGCCGCGTCCGGCAATGTCGACGGCATCGTCACCGTCATGGCCAACCTGCCGAACGGTGCCGGTGCCCCTGCCCTGCAGGCGTTGAGCGGCCAGCCCTATGCCGACTTCGGCACGCTCAACACGCGCGCCTCGCAGCTCTTCATGAACTCGGTCGGCCGTCAGATGGCGACGGAGCGCGGTGCCGGCCTCGGCAGCGGTCCGCAGCGCGTCGCGTTGGCAGAGGCGTGCGTTGTCTCTTGCGATACCACCCAGCCCAGCCGCTTCGGCGCCTGGGTCGCCGGCATCGGCAGCACCGGCAGCGTGCTGGGCGACGCCAATGCGTCGGGCTTCACCTACACGATGGGCGGCACGGCGTTCGGTATCGACTATCGCCTCGATCCACGCTTCCTGGTCGGTATCGCCGGCGGCTACACCTCGGGCACGCAATGGGTCAACGGCTTCTCCGGCAACGGATATTCCGACTCGTTCAGTGTCGCGCTTTATTCGTCGTTCACCCAGGGCGGCTTCTACGCCGATGCACTGGCCGGTTACGCCAACGCCAACAACCGCATGCAGCGCGTCATCTCGCTGCCCGGCAATCCCACCGGCCTCGCCAACGGCAACACCTCGGCCAACCAGTTCCTCGGCCAGGTCGAAGCCGGTTACAAGATCGGGCTCGGCCTCGGCGCCAACACGTCGATCAGCCCCTTCGCGCGTTTGCAGATCGGTTCGATCAACCAGGCAGCGTTCACCGAATACGGCGGTGGTGCGTTCGACCTCGCCGTCGCAGCCCAGACCACGACGTCGGTGCGCACCACCTTCGGCATCGACCTCGCCGGCGGCTTCGACATCGGCGGCACACTTTTGGACGTCGGCCTGCGGCTGGGCTGGATGCACGAGTTCGCCGACACCGCGCGACCGATGACGGCGGGTTTTGCGGCAGCTCCCGGCAGCCAGTTCACCGTCTTCGGCGCCACGCCACAGCGCGACAGTGCGGTGATAGGCTTCTCCGCCGCGACGGCGCTCGGCGACCGCACCTCGCTCTTCGTCTCCTACGACGGCGAAGTGGGTGGCGGCACCGATAATCACGCGCTGCGCGCAGGTTTCCGGATCGTCTGGTAACACCGACGCTCTGGACGACGATGTACTGGACGATGGCGGCAGGCTGCACCAGCATGCCCGCCGCGTGTCTTCCGATCGAGTTCCTGTCCGCAACGTCCGGCGCGCCACCGCGTCCGACGCCCCCGCGATAGAGCGTTTCGCACCCGGCCTGTGGCCGGCGATGGCGTCGGAGGATCGTGCCGTATTCGTCATCGACGGCGGCGGTGGACTGCTCGCGGCCATGCGGATGCGTCTTGCGGGCGAGCGCCTCGAGATCGAGCGCCTCGCCGCAACCTCCAGTGCCGTTGCGCGCAAGCTCGTCGCCTTCGCCGAGCGCACGGCGCGCGCCATGAAGATACGGGAGTTGCACCTGCTGCCGGACGCCACGTCGAACGACGGTGCGGCGGCGCTGGGATTCCGCAACGGCACGAAGCCCGTGTCCGGCCGCTGGTGGCATCGCATGCTCGACCATCTCGAGAATGCCGGTGTGCCGCTGCTGCGCGACGGCTCCGCCTCGCTCGATCAGACGCTCTACTATCGCGGCATCTGGGCGGCCACCGCGCTGCTCCTGGGCTTCGGCATCATCCCGCTCACCGTGTTCAGCCCGGGCGACGTGACGTTGCTGCATGTCGTCGTGCCGGCCATCGTCTGCATCGCCGGCACGCTGTTCGCGCTCTGGCAGATCGGCCTGATCGTGCAGGCGGCATGGCGCGGCAGCCGCGGCCTCGTCGCGCTGACGATCCTTGCCGTCGCCGCCTTTTCCGCCGTGGCGGTCGGCGGCCTGTTCTACGACCGCGCCCTGCCCTCGCTCGCCGAGCTGTGGGAGATCTACGGCGGCGACGAGGAGCTGGGCGATCTCGAAGTCGCCACCAGCAACGACGGCACGACGCTTCTCGTGGACGGCGCCTACGGCGTCGGCAGCGCCGATCTGGTGCGGCGCGCGCTCGACAGCAATCCGCGTGTCCGCCGCGTCGTGCTGGCGGGCCCCGGCGGCCGCATCGGCCCCGCCTTCGAGATCAACCGCATGATCCGCGAGCGCAAGCTCGCCACGCATGTCGAGAGCGGCTGCGCCTCGGCCTGCACCATCGCGTTCCTGGGCGGCACCGACCGCTCGATCTCCCCGACCGGCCGACTGGGCTTCCATCAGGGCAGCTTTCCCGGCCTCGGCGCCAACGACATGTTCGAGAGCAACCGCGACATGCGCCGCTTCCTCGTCGCCAGCGGCGTCACGCCGGCTTTCGCCAAGCGCGCCAT
>JAIUOY010000052.1:0-4252 GCA_020160995.1 Pseudomonadota bacterium
CGGCTTCTCCGACATCACCACGACCTATGTCATTGCCGGCTCGCTGATCTTCGCCGCGGTGCTGCAGCCGATCTACGGGCTGATCTCGGACAAGATCGGCCGCAAGCCGATGCTGATCTTCTTCGGCGTCTGCGGCACGCTGTTCACGGTGCCGCTGCTGACGACGCTCGCCGGCACCAAGTCGCCCTGGATGGCCTTCCTGCTGATTTCAGCAGCCTGGATCTTCGTCGCCGGCTACACCTCGATCAATGCCGTGGTGAAGGCGGAGCTGTTCCCGACCGCGATCCGCGCCACCGGCGTGGCCGTGCCCTATGCGCTCACCGTCTCGATCTTCGGCGGCACGGCGCCGGCCATCGCCCTGTTCTTCAAGCAGCAGGGCCACGAGCAGTGGTTCTATTACTACCTTGCTGGCATCATCTTCCTGTCGTTCCTGGTCTATTCGACGATGCGCGACACCAAGCACGCCTCGGCGATGGAGCGGCACGAGTAAGGAGGGGGCGTCCGGAGCCTTGTCATTCCGGGGCAGGCCGTTAGGCCTGAACCCGGAACCCACAACCGGGCGAGCCCTTGATGACGGCGTCTTGAAGCACTTCACCCAGTCGTGGGTTCCGGGTTCGAGCGCTACGCGCTCGCCCCGGAATGACAAAGGTTAGATCGTCAAGCGCTTTCGCCCGCCAGCCGCTTCAGCGCCTTACTCCGGCCGATCAGCGGCAGCAGCGCGGCGAGTTCCGGGCCGTGATCAAGCCCCGTCAGCGCCTGGCGGAGCGGCATGAACAGCGCCTTGCCCTTGGCGCCCGTGGCCGCCGAAACAGCCTGCGCCCAGCTTTTCCAGGTCGTGGCATCGAAGGGCTCGGCCGGCAGCAGCCCCGCCGCCGTCGCGGCGAAGCCGGCATCGGCGATCACGGGCTCGATCGGCCCCTGCACCACGCGCCACCACTGAGCCGCCTCGTCCAGCTTGGCAAGATTGCCGCGCACGGCCTGCCAGAACGCCTCGTCGGCCGCGACGCCCAGCGCCGCCAGCCGATTGGAAACAGCAGCGAGCGGTAACTGGTGCAGCGTGCGGGCGCTCAGCGTCTCCAGTTCGTGCTCGTCGAATTTGGCCGGCGCGCGCGAGACATGGGCGAGCTCGACGAGGCCGGCGAGTTCGTCAAGGCTCGCGACCGGACGCACGGCATCGGAGGTGCCGACCAACGTCGCCAGCGCCGCCACGGCCAACGCCTCGACGCCAGTCTCGCGCAAGCCGCGCAGCGAGAGATGGCCGAGGCGTTTGGACAGGCCTTCGCCGCTCGCCGTGGTCAGCAGGTTGTGATGCCCGAAGGCAGGCAGGCTCGCGCCGAGCGCCTCGAAGATCTGGGCCTGGACGGCCGTGTTGGTGACATGGTCCTCACCGCGAATGACATGGGTCACACCGGTCTCGATATCGTCGACGACGGAGGGCAGCGTGTAGAGATAGCTGCCGTCCTCGCGGACCAGAACGGGATCGGAGAGCGAGGCGCAATCGACATGAGAGGCACCGCGCACCAGATCGTCCCAGGCGACCTCGCGCGGCTCCAGCAGGAAACGCCAGTGGGGTTTACGCCCCTCCGCCGCGAAGGCGGCCTTCTGCTCATCGGTGAGCTTCAGCGCGGCGCGATCGTAGATCGGCGGCAGGCCACGGGCGAGCTGGCGCTTGCGGCGGCGATCGAGTTCATCGGCCGTCTCGTAGCAGGCATAGAGCCGCCCTGCCCCACGCAGCTTGTCGGCAGCGGCGTCATAGACCGCGAGGCGCTCGGACTGCCGGATCACCTGATCGGGCACGATGCCGAGCCAGCCCAGATCCTCGGCGATGGCATCGGCATATTCCGCTTTCGAGCGGGCGATGTCGGTGTCGTCGTAGCGCAGCAGGAAGCGGCCGCTGTGCCGGCGGGCGAACAGCCAGTTGAACAGCGCCGGCCGGGCGTTGCCGATATGGAGATAGCCGGTGGGCGACGGCGCGAAGCGAACGAGGGGCGAGGTCATGGCCCGGCTTATGGCGCGTTTACCGGCAGGCGACAATCATCCCGTTGTACCCGGAGACTCGGCCTTCCGTCGCCCTGGCGCCGCTCCTACAACTTGGCCGAACAGGACAGGGCCAGCGTGGCCCCCTGCCGCCCGACATAGTTACTTGCCGTCGCCGCTGGATAGTCGATCAGCTTTCCGTTCCTCGCTCTCGGCAATTCGTGCGGTATCTCGCTCGGCGAGGCCACAACCTCGATGATCTCGTCGAAATGCCCAGCCGTGATACCGACCAGGGGCGTGCCGACGCGGATGCGCACGACGGCTCCCCTCGCGAGAGACTTGCCGGGAGGAACCACCGCATTGCCTTCATGCCAGGAGATGTCGTCCATCGCGCAGCTGACGCGGACTAGATCCTTGGCCGTCAGATCGCGGTTCGGATAGCGCGCCCTCGCCGCTGCGAGCGCTTGCGCCAAGTTCGATATCTCGGCCGGTCCCTTGACCCAGGCGATCGCCGTGCCACCAACCGGCGGAGGCAGCGAGCCGCAGGCCGCAAGCCCAAGCGCAGCTGCCGCAACCGGGAGCCAGCACCCTAGCCGGCAGAGAGTTTCACGCACGCGCAAGGCTTTCAGCTGAGGAGCAAGGATCGACGTTCTGCTAGCACGAACTGACCACGGCGCCAGCCGTCAAAGGCTCGCCAGTGCCCACCCCGCGCGAAGCGCCCGAACGCCGATGACGCAAGGTGCCGGAAGAATAGCGATGTTAACCCGCCATTAGGGTTACCAAGGCATGAATTGTCCCCGGAGCGAGGTGAAACGGGTGGAACCGAACCGTCGCTCGGGGAGATCAGGATGCGCATCCGTTCCATCGCGCTCATGTTTGGGTCTACGGCCCTCGCGACCAGCCTTCTCGCCGCACCAACGCTTGCGGCGGACTATCCCGTGCTGCGCGGCTCGCAGATCGAGGACGCCCCTCCGGCTCCCTCCCAGTTCAGCTGGGAAGGCTTCTACGTCGGCGGCTTTGCCGGGCAGGCGCAATCCCGCTTCGAGCGCGATCAGAGCGTCGACAGGCTGATCGACTACGCGATGCTGAACACCACGATCGCGAACTCGATCAACGTCTACGATCTGACGCGCACTATGCCGCGCCGCGACAGCGGCGCCATGTTCGGCGGCTATGCCGGCTATAACTGGGCCTTCGGCGACGTCGTCATGGGCCTGGAAGCGGATTATTCGCGCATCGACCAGGCAGCTGCCGCTTCCCGCCTCGAGTCGCGACGCGTCGGCAACCAGTACCTCACGGTCGGCCTGAACCAGAGCGCCCGGATCAACGACTATGCCTCGCTGCGCGCCCGCTTCGGCTACACCTATGGCCGGTGGATGCCCTATGTCACGTTCGGCGCGGCGGTTGGGCGTTTCGACACCAATGTCTCGGTCTACAGCGACTGGGGTCCGACCGATAACAACGGCGTCGCACTCGGCAGCTATGTCGGCTGGCCGCGCATGGTCGGCGGCCCCAAGAAGGATGTCTGGGGCTTCGGCGGCGTGATCGGCGGCGGCATCGAGGCCGCGCTGGCCGACAACATCCTCGTCCGCGCCGAGTATCTCTACACCCGCTTCAACGATGTCGAGGGCATCACCACAAGCCTGAACCAGGCTCGCGTCGGCGCCGCCCTGAAGTTCTGAGAACCACTGACGGCATCAAGAAAAAGGCCGGGGCGAAAGCCCCGGCCTTTCCTGTTCATGGACTATGTGAAGCGCCCTACTCGGCCGCCTCGACCTCGGGCCGCGCCCGGCCGGCGCGCTGGCGCTTGACCAACTCGGCGACGATGAAGGCGAGCTCCAGCGCCTGCTCCGCGTTGAGGCGCGGATCGCAGAACGTGTGGTAGCGGTCGTTGAGGTCCGCATCGGTCATGCCGCGCGCGCCGCCGGTGCATTCGGTGACGTTCTTGCCGGTCATCTCCAGATGCAGGCCGCCGGCATGGGTACCTTCGGCCTGGTGGACGGCGAAGAAGTTCTTCACCTCGCCCAGGATCAGGTCGAAGGGCCGGGTCTTGTAACCGCTCGCCGCTTTGACGGTGTTGCCGTGCATCGGGTCGCAGGACCAGACGACGTTGCGACCTTCGCGCTTCGTCGCCCGCACCAGCGCCGGCAGATGGTCGAAGACCTTGTCGGCGCCGAAGCGCGCGATCAGCGTCAACCGCCCGGCCTGGTTCTGCGGATCGAGCACGTCGATCAGCTTGAGCAGGCCGTCGACCGTGGTCGAGGGACCGCATTTC
>JAIUOY010000053.1:0-20986 GCA_020160995.1 Pseudomonadota bacterium
ACGTGATGAACGCCCAGCGCCAGGAGATCTACCGCGAGCGTATCGAGCTGATGGGCACCGAGGATGTCTCGGAGACCGTCGCCGGCATGCGCCGCGATGTGGTCGACGCGGTGGTGAAGCGCACCGTGCCGGAAGATGTCTATGCCGAGCAGTGGAAGATTCCCGAGCTCAAGGAAGAGGTAAAGCGCATCTTCGGCCTCGACCTGCCGGTCGACGAATGGGCCAAGGAAGAAGGCATCGCCGACGAGGAGATCAAGTCGCGCCTCAACGAGGCGGTCGATCGCGTCTTCGCCCAGAAGGCCGCGCAGTATGGCCCCGATGTCTGGCGTCAGGTCGAGAAGAGCGTGCTGATGCAGATCTTCGACCAGAACTGGAAGGAGCACCTGCTGCACCTCGACCACCTGCGCCAGGGCATTGGCCTCCGCGCCTACGGCCAGAAGGATCCGCTGAACGAGTACAAGCGTGAGGCCTTCAATCTCTTCGAAGATTTGCTGACTGGGCTGCGCGAGCAGGTGGTGACGCTGCTGGCGACCCTGCAGATCCGCATGGAACCGCCGCCGATGCCGGAAATGCCGACGCAGATGCACGAGGTTCATGAGGACCCTGCGATCGCCTCCTCGATGAGCGACGACCCCGCCTACGACCCGGCCGATCCGGACGGCGGCGGCGTGGCGACGCTGCATCGCCCCCGCCAGGTGGCGAAGGGACCGGCCGACCCCAACGATCCTTCGACCTGGGGCAAGGTCTCGCGCAATGCCGTCTGCCCCTGCGGTTCGGGCAAAAAGTTCAAGCACTGCCACGGGCGGGTCTGAGGCCGTTATCTGTCGGATACCTAAAGCTAGCGAAAACCGCTTGGATTAGGTGTCGGGCGCCCCTTGCATCCATTCCGGTTCCGTTATGGCTGGAGTGGAACTCGCCGGGTGCGTAAAAATTCTTTTGCTGTCCTTCCCAACGACGGCTACGGGTCCGGCGACTTCCCAACACTTGCCGGATTTACCATTAGCAATGGCCACCCACTATCCGCCCCACCTTTAAGGATGTGGGTGCGCCATTGCTGCTTGGGCTTCCCTTCAGGGCGCGTGCGCTTGCCGCCACACCGAGGGGGCCATTCCCGCCCATGAACGGAAAGCACGGCTGAATGCACTGACGTCGGTGTAGCTCAGCGTCGCGGCGACTTCGGTAAAAGGCAGATCGGTCTCCACCAGCAGCTGCCGGGCGATCTGGAAGCGCACCTCGCCCAGAATCTTGGCAAAACTCGTACCCTGCTCGGCCAGCCGGCGATTGAGCGTGCGTTTGTGCAGCCGCAGCATGCCCGCCACACCTTCGATGGAAACGTCATCCTGGGTAAACTGCGAATAGAGCGCACGCCGTACCCTGACCGTCAGTTCGAGGTCCTGCTGTCGCAGCATGTCCGCGACAGCCTGCTCGACGCTTTTCCTCAACGCGGGGCTGGCGCCGATCACGCTGCGATCGAGCCAGGCGGCAGAAAACAAGAGTGCGGAACGGTTCGTGCCGAACCGCAAAGGGGCCTTGAAGAATCGACGGTAGGGGCGGACATCCACGGGCGCGCGATGGGCGACAAGCACTTCGGCCGGCGCCCACCGAGGACCGCACAGGGCACGCACGGCCGCACAGGCAGAGGCCAATGTGAAGTCCGTGGCGTGGAACGAACCCTCGATGGCGTCGTCGTAAAGCGAGAATGAGAGCGCGGCGACCCGGTCGCGGATAGAAATCGCGGGCACCATCGCGCGGCCATTGAGGTGCAGGCTGAGCACGAGGCCGCGCAAGGCCGCTCCAACGGTCGGAGCGTGCATCATACGCATCCCGACCAGACCATACTGCGCAAGGACCACTCCTCGGCCGGCCAGCAATCCGAAGTGAGGTCGCCCCGTAAACGCAGCGCAGGCCGTCATCAGACTAACGGCCTTGCTCACCGGAACGATATTTTCGGGTTGCGACAACGCGCCGGACGGCAAGCCTGCAGCTCGCAGGACCTTCTCCGGCTTCACACCGAGTGTCGTCAGCAACGACGGGATGTGCTGCAACGGGGCCGCTCGCAACATGCCCTCGCCGACGCGCGCCATGCCCGTGAGGTTGTGCTCCATCACCCTCATTTCCTAGCCCAGCGGCCTCTTGAGGGAAACGCCGAGCTGCTCGTATACCGAGTAATTGTCGCGAACTGCAAACTTTGTCGCGAATTGTCATGCATGCATACTGGGCGGCGTCTAGCTTGCAATCGATTGCATGGCCGAGGGAAACAATGGCGGACAGCCGCCGCAAGTCGCGTTTGGTATGGGACGCCGCCTTTGCTTCCTTGCGCTCGCCGTCCGAATGCTTGACGGAGCGCTTCCGGCAGCAGGCCGAACAAGCGCCCAATCTCCGACAAAGACCCTCACGGTCATGGGCGTGCGTCTTCGGCATCAGTTCGGGCCCCGACACCGCGGGTATCAACGAAGTCCTCTACGGTCCGGTGATCGGCGTCAGTAACCGCTTCTAGCCTCAACCGATGGCCTGCCCCGTCGCGTACCCGGGTTGATCTCACAAAAGGAGCCTTCGCCATGTCCATCAAACGTCGTTCCGCCCTGACGGCCGGCCTCGCCGGCATCCTCTCGGCGGCAACCTGGTCGGCATCGCGCGCCGACACCGGATTCCAGGTCGGCATCGTCGACGGTCTCGAGGATTTCTGGCTCGCAACCGACGCCTACGTCTTCGGTTACCCGCTGGTCACGATGGAAATGACGCGGCGGATCATGACCAACGTCGCCGGGCCGGTGGGCAATCGCGGACCGATGGGCCAGTTCGTCAAGGCTCGTCACTATCCCGATGCCTCCTTCCGGGACGTCACCGCGCCCAATGCCGACACGCTCTACACGACCGCGTGGATCGACGTCGGCAAGGAGCCCTGGGTGCTGAGCATCCCCGACATGAAGGGCCGCTACTTCCTGTTCCCGATGCTCGACGGCTGGACCAACGTCTTCCAGGTTCCGGGGACCCGCACCACCGGCACCGGCGCCCAGGCCTATGCCATCACCGGCCCGGGCTGGACCGGCACGCTTCCGCCGGGCGTGAAGGAGTACAAATCTCAGACCAGCCTCGTGTGGATCCTCGGCCGCATCTACTGCACCGGAACGCCCGAAGACTATGCCGCCGTGCATGCGCTGCAGGACCAATGCAGGCTCGCCCCGCTTTCGAGCTGGAACAAGGACTACACGCCGCCCGCCGGCGTTGTAGACGCGAGCATCGACATGAAGACGGCGGTTCGCGAGCAGGTGAACCGGATGGACGCCGTCGCCTACTTCACGCTGCTGGCCCAGCTGATGAAGACCAATCCGCCCTCCGCGGCGGATGCGCCCGCGGTGGCGCGCTTCGCCAAGATCGGGCTCGTGCCCGGAAAGGATTTCGACGCGAGCAAGCTCAATGCGGACTTCGCCAGCCGCATCCCGCAGGTCGCCTTCGACCGGATCATGCTCCAGTTCAAGGTCGGCAAGAGCGTCAAGAACATCAACGGCTGGATGTTCGACTCGGTGACCGGCCTCTACGGCACGGACTATCTCAACCGGGCCTTCGTCACCGCGATCGGCCTCGGCGCCAACCGGGTGCAGGACGCCGTCTATCCGACATCCCTGAAGGGTGCGGACGGGGAGGCCTACAGCGGCGCCAACAAATACACGATCCGCTTCCCCAAGGGCCGCTTGCCGCCGACCAAGGGGTTCTGGTCGATCACGATGTACAATGCCGACTACTTCTTCGTCGACAACCCCATCAATCGATACTCGATCAGCCCCCGGCAGAACCTGAAGGTCAATGCCGACGGATCGACCGACATCTACATCCAGAACCAGTCGCCCGGGGCCGACAAGGAATCGAACTGGCTGCCGGCGCCAACCGGGAAGTTCATCCTGATGCTGCGGATGTACTGGCCGACCGAAACGCCGCCGTCGCTGCTCGACGGTTCCTGGACGATGCCTCCAGCCAAGAAGGTCGGCTGACGCCCGACCGTGGCTCTTCGATGCTGGCGAGATTAGGAACTCGGAAACGGCAGTTCCTTATTTCGCCAGCCCCAGAAACTTGAAGGGCGCGCTGTCCTTGAAGGCGCCCGTCGCGTTTCCGGAATAGATATGGTCCTGGTTCTCGCCCAGGTCGAGCGTCTTCACGGCGCCGGACTCCTTTGAGAAGTCGATCGCCTTCAGATCTACCCAGAACGTGTTCGGCGTCAGCGCCGATTCGAAAAAGTAGAGCTTCCGCTTGTGATCGACGACAGTGCGCCAGCGCGTCGACGAGATGTTCGGTTCGTTCGGTGTCGTCAGCCCGTAAGGCACGGAGACGTTCCGGATGACGCTGAACACGCTGGCCAGCGTGCGATTAGGGTCCTCGTCCTTGGGGATCGCATTCACATAGAAGGAGGCGCGCGCAAAGCGGTCGGCGGCGCGGTTGGTGCCGGGCAACATCACGGTTCCGCCGATCTGCTTCCAGTAGGCATTGAGGGCGAGTTGCTGCTCGAAGATCGGCGAGTTCGTCATGACCTGGTACTTGCGGTCGTGATGAATGACCTGCTTGCCGCCGATGTATTCGACGATGGCGCTGTCGCCGGTCGCGTCGGACATCGACAGATGGAGCGTCGTCAGACGATCCTCACCCGGCACGTTGGCCGTGACGATCGTGAAAGGCTCCTTTTCCAGCGCAGCGACGGCCTCGGCGACCGTCGCAAAGTTGTCGAGGACATACTGCGCCCAGGCCGCGATCGTCAGGCCGGGCTTGCTGCCCTTCTCGAACTTCGGATACTCCGACTCGGCCAGCCAGAGGACGTTTGCGCTGAGGCCCGCTTCGTTCACGCCGTCGGTCGTCGAGACGTCGTATCCCGTCGCGACGACGCTGCCGTACCTGGATGTCCATTCGATGGAGTTCGGCCCCGCCTCCCCGCTCCGCTTCATGCCGCGCGGCAGCACCCACAGATTGGTCGCGACGTCGCTTTTCCAGTCCATCGACCGGGCGGTGACGATGTTGTCATTGGGCCCCAGATAGACGAGGCGCGTGCAGGCGCTGGCCGGGATCTGCCAGGACGTCACCAGGGAAGTGGCAAGCAGCGCGAGGATCGACGCTCTTCTCGACGGCATGTGTCTCTTTCTCTCTCTTTGCTTCACCCGTCGATCGCTGGTCACACCAGCCAGTCGGCCTGGTGGATGCGGACGATCAGGTCGTTGTAGTCGCGATCCGAAAGGCCGCTGGAGACGAGCACGTCCTCAATGCCGTAGGTGATGCCTTCTCCCGGGCTGCCGAAGGCCATCATCTGCGTCGCGCCGTCGGGATTGGCGGCTGAATACGAGGAATAGAGCTGCGCCGGATCGTTGTTCACCATCACCAGCAGCCCATAGCTCTTGGCATCGTTCAGCGGCAGGTTGCCGAACGTCACCTCTTGCCCGAAGGCCGGCAGCCGGCTGGCGTCGACGACCAGGCCGCCGGCGCGGGCATTGGCAAGGGCGCCTTCCAGATACCCCGCGTCGCCCGGCGACAACGTGACGCCGCCAACGACGATCTGCCCGGTCGTGGAATCGGCTTCGTAGAAGGCCAGCCCGCTGTCGTATTCGGCGAGCCGCTTCACCGTCACGGCCACGTCGTCGGCGATGCCGGCATTCGCGATCGAGCGGCTGCCGCCCAGGGTGATGTTCGCCTGATAGCCGCCCTCGAACGTGGCCAGCGCGCTGTTGCCCTCGATGTGCAGCCAGGTGAGGGCAAGCGGAACGACGCCATCAAGCGTCGCGGTCGGCAACCACACCCCTGCACCGATCGACAGAGGATCATTGGCGACGCTGCCTTGCGCGTGGCCCTCGGAGGCGAGCCAGGCGGCGCCCATCGTCCCGTCATAGGCAAGCGCGCCGGCGCTGCGTCCGGCGGCTTCGGCAAGCAGCGTCTCGGTATGGCCATCCGCCAGCGACAGCACGCCGAACGTCACAAGGCCGCCGAGATTGTCGGCGCGCGAAACGGTGGCCGCCGTCGAATGGACGAAGGCCAGCGTATTGGCGGTGGTGGCAAAGCCACCGAGCAGGTCCGTGTTGATCGAGGACAGACCGTCGATGATCGTATTCGACAATGGCGGGAATTCGAGCGCTGTCGGGTAGACGACACCGTTGGCGTCGGTGTACTGGCCGGGATCGAAATAGAGCGGCGTGGACGGCCACTGGGCGTAATTGTCCCGCACGGTCGTCAGGTAGACGATCAGCTCTTCGAAGAGCTGCACGATCTCGCTGCCCGGCTTCGTGGAATCCCAGACCGGCTGCAGCGACCCCCACAGATTTTGCCAGAGATTGTTGACGTAGAGGATGTCGCCGTAGGTGACGCAGCCGCCGATATCGCTGCCGTAGACCACCCAGTCGTTGAGCTTGGGAAAAGCCGCGAAGGGGCTGCTGGCGTTCAGCGTATCGTTGGCCGCGAACAGCGGGCCGAAATTCACGTACCCCTGGTCGTTGCCGAACGAGATGTTGCCGTCCAATTCGAGGAACCGGCTGCCGCCGTCGGTGTAGAAGACGTTGCTGCCGGCGCCGGGCGTCTTGTCGTAGGCATGGTTGTGGGCGATCACCGTGCCGTTCAGGCCGTCGTTCGGATTGCCGTCCTGGAAGCCCGTCGTGTAGATCGCGCCACCGTCCCACAGCTTCTGCAGGAAGCGGGTGATGGTGTTGTCGGCGATCCTGTTGCCTTCCATGATGGTGGGCGTCGTGTAGTCGCCCCACATGTTGGGCGTGGCGCCGTTCAGACCCGGAAAGCCGCCCTCGTCGCGCAGGCCCCAGCCCCAGCCGATGGCAATCCCCGCCCAGGGGACGTCGGTGATGAAGTTCTTGGAGACCGTGGCGTTGCGGGAGTAGCCGACGAAGATGCCGGCTGCATCGTAGTATTCGGCCGCCACCTCGGCGAGGTAGTTGCCGACGATCTCGTTGTCGCGCACGACACCCGCATCGGACACCGGCCGCGCGTCGGCACCGGAGACGCCACCGAGCACGACCGCCGAGGACGAGATGTCCCGGAAGATGTTGTAGGCGACCCGGTTGTCCTGCGCACCGCCGGACAAATCCAGCGCCACGCCCCCCAGGTGGCTGAAGCTGTTGCCCTCGAAGGTGATGTTCGTGCCGTCATGGAAGGAGATGTTGCCGGGTGTGCGCTCAACCTGCTGGAAATGGCCGATCAGGTTGATCTCGTTGCCCTCGCCCGTAACGCGGAAGGCGCTCTGGTCGGACACATACCCGTCGGCGCTGTAGGTCGTAAGGCCGCTCACCGGATCGACGGTCGCGGTGACGCGACTGGGATCGAGCCAGGTGCCGTACTGGAAGGACAGGCCCTCGAAACTCATGTTCGAAGCGCCGTTTCCCTCCACCAGCTTCTCCAGCAGGGGAAGCTGGATGTCCTTGGTGTTGGGATCGTCGCCGGCCTGCGTGACTAGGAAGAGCGTTCCCGTCGACCGATCCAGATACCATTCGTTGGGTTGGTCGAGGAAATCGTAGGCGTTCACGAACTTCGAGACGCGCCAGAATGCCCATTCGTTGGCATTGGTCGTCACCACGGCATGCGTGGTGGGATCGGTGAAGGTGAGGCCGACCGGCTGGTCCGACGCGAGCATCGAGAGAGGACTGCTCAGCGTCACCGTTTTCGCGACCGGGTCGACGGATTGGACGGTGACAGGCTGATCGTTGGGAATGCCGCCCCCCGTCACGATCATGCCCGTGGTGATATTGCCGATATAGGTCTCGACCTGGGCGAGATAGCCGGCCGGCTCGTTCGCGACGAGTTGGATGACGCCAAGGCTGGGATCCACGATCCCCTGCGGCGCATTGCGGATCAGATTGGCATTGGTCCAGGCGGGATCGAGCAGCTCGATCAGGCCGGTCGATGTCGACGGGTCCGGCGCCGACACCTTGCTGAGCGGCACCGACGCCATCTTCCACTGGCTGTAGATCACCGCCTCGATGTCCTGGACATTCTTCCACTGCGTGGGATCCTGCCAGTTCGGGCTGTTGGGATTGTTGTCGATATTGGTGGCGTACTTGATGCCGGCGATACCCGGCTCTTCGTAGTAGCTGGGCCGAAAGCCGACAGGATACGCAGCATCGCCGTTGGTCTCGGCGCGCAGGGCACGCACGCCGTCTATGTAGAGTTGGCGGCTGTCGATGGCCGGGTCGATGCTGGCCTGCCACAGCTGGGCGCCTGGCGCGAGCGCAAGGCCTGGATCGTTTACCGTCGTCCAGCCCGTGACGGCCATGCCACCGGAGATGACCGGATGCTCGCCGTCCACGGCCCGGTAATGCACCATGTGTCCATCGCGGCCGGAATCCTGCGCATCGAAGGACAGCGTGTTCTGAAGCTGGTAGGTGCCGTCACCGATATTGACGACGATGTCCTTCTCCAATGCACCCGGCGCCTGCAGCACCGTGCGCACCGCCGCCTGTGCCTTTTCGATCGTATCGAACGGATTCTGCTGGCTGCCGTCACCGTCGGGACTGCCCGACGCCGATATCCAAAACGAAACGACATTGTCCGAAGATATCGGCATTCGACTTCCGCCCACCCTCTCTTGCTACGCGCCGCTTGGGGGATTTGCGCTGTCTTTTAACAGAGCGGCGCTTCCCGGGGATCAGCGTATCGACCCGATAATCCAGGTCCCAACACCAAGCATGCAAAGGCCGGACGGAGCAAGTGTCGCCGAGGTGGTTTCGAAGCCACTGTTTTTCGTGGCAAAGGTGCGGTAAGCCGACGCCATGGCGACGAAGCAGAAGTCGAAGAAGAAGACTGACAGCAAAAAGAAGGCTTCTGCAGTCTCGAAATCAGGACCGCCGAGACAGCCCCGCACCCGCGTGCGTCCGCCGCCGCCTCCGACATCGACGCTCAAGCAGGAACTCATGGTGATGGCGCGCGATGGCGCGCAATCGTTGGAGCGGCTGTTTATGACTCTCATCGTTCTCATGGTGATTGCCGGAGCAGCCTTTGGCGCATGGTCGCTGCGGCCGGTCCCGAGCTACACGTCGGACGACGTGAAGGACGGCTCGCCCTTCGATGTGACCTTCAAGGTGGAGAACAAGGATTCCTGGTTTGCTCTGGCGAACCTGAAGGTTGGTTGCGTGCTCGATCACGTCCGGGCCTCCGGCTTGCCGCCGACGCTGCTGGAAGCGACCGACGTGCGGTTTTCCTCTCGTACAGGCACGGGCCTCGAACCCGGCGAATCGGCCACCTTCACCTGCCCCTTCCGATCGTTGATCGGCCATCCGATCAACGACGATCCGGGCATCGCCCAACGATCTGAAATCTATTTCCAGGCCAAATACGACGTGCCGCTGATCGGCTCCATCCGGCTGACCGACAACAGCACGCCCTTCTTCCTCAACACCCGCCTGCTCCCGCCCCGCTGGACGAAAAAGCCGTAGCGGCCGCAGCCAAGCACGCCAGCGCGCCCGTCTGCTTTGTTGATCTCATAGAATGTTATACTATAACGTTATGACATAACATTTCAGTGAGGAGCAGAAATGCGGCGGCGACTTGGTGTATCGGCATTGGCCCTGACGGCTTCCCTTTCGGCCGCGGCGCCTTCCCTCGCCCAAACAGGCCCAGCGCCGGGTCCTGCCGCAGGCTCAGGGCCCGTCCTCACCGTCCCGCCGCTCGAAGTCGTCGCCAAACAGCTCGATCGCGAACGGACCGAGATCCAGCCCAGCCTCGGCGCGACCCGCTACGATTTTGCCGCCTCCGCGATTCAGAACATTCCCCTCGGCGACAACGCCTCACTCAATCAGGTGCTCTTGCGGGCGCCCGGTGTGGTCCAGGACGGCTTCGGCCAGATCCATGTCCGCGGCGACCATGGCAGCCTGCAGTACCGGCTCGACGGCGTGCAGCTTCCCGAGGGCCTCGCCCTCTTCAGCCAGATCCTGTCGCCGCGCTTCGCCGACTCCCTGTCGCTCGTCACCGGCGCGCTGCCTGCCCAATATGGTCTGCGCACCGCGGGCGTCGTCGACATCAACGTGAAGTCCGGCACGACCAATCCCGGCGGCGAAGCCTCGACCATGCTCGGTTCCTACAACTGGGTGCAGCCTGCCCTGGAATATGGCGGCCGCAGCGGCGCGATCGATTACTTTGCCGTCGGCCAGTACGTCAGCAACGGCATCGGCATCGAGAATCCCATGGGCTCGGCATTACCGATCCATGACAATACCGCCCAATGGTATGCGTTGACCAAGGTGACAGGCATCGTCGACGAGAGCACGCGGCTGAGCTTCATCGGTGGCGGCGCCAGCGCCCGCTATCAGATTCCCAATGTCCCGGGACAGATGCCGAACTTTACCGTGAACGGCATTTCCAACCAGAACAGCTCGTTCCTCGACCAACGCCAGTGGGAGGACACCTACTTCGGCATCGCGTCGCTGCAGAAGAGCTATCAGAACTTCAATCTGCAATTCTCGGGCTTCGCCCGCTATTCCAATCTCTCCTACCAGCCCGACGCGCTGGGCGACCTGCTCTACAACGGCATCGCGCCCTGGGCGAAACGCACGAGCTTCGCCGTCGGCACCCAGGCCGATGCGAGCTGGAAGATCGCGGCGAACCACACGATCCGCGGCGGCTTCCTCGTGCAACGCGAACGCGTCACGAGCTTCTCGCAGACCAACGCCCTGCCCCTCGTGCCCGATCCGAGCGATCCAGATGCCGAGTTCATTCCCGGCGAACAGGCCGTCGGCTTCGCCGACGGCTCCGAGCTGGTCGGCTGGACCTACAGCGTCTACCTGCAGGACGAATGGAAGGTGACGCCGACGCTCACCATGAATGTCGGCGCCCGCTTCGACGCCATCTCCGCCGCGACGACCGAGAACCAGCTCAGCCCCCGTATTAACCTGGTCTGGGAACCCGACCCGAAGATCACCCTGCGCGCCGGTTACTCGCGCTATTTCGTGCCCGCCCCGCTCAACCAGGTGGGCTTCAACTCCATCGCCGTCCGTGCCGGCACGACGGCCGCAACCGAAGTCACACGCAACGATCCCGTGCGGGCGGAGCGGTCCGACTATTTCGACATCGGCCTCACGGTGAAGCCGGTCGACGGCCTGACCGTGGGCTTCAGCGGCTTCTACAAGTTCGCCGAGAACTACCTCGACAAGGGCCAGTTCGGCGCGCCGGTCTTCCAGACCGCCTTCAACTACGCCTACGCCCAGGTGAAGGGCTTCGAGGTCTTCGGCAACTACGACAAGGGTCCCTGGTCGGCCTACGCCAACCTCGCCTGGTCGCGGGTGTCCTCGACCAACATCAACTCCGCCCAGTTCAACTTCGAGCAGGCCGATCTCGACTATATCGCCAACCACTGGATCTTCGCCGACCACGACCAGAGCTGGACGGGATCGGCCGGCGCCGCCTACGTCTTCAATCAGGGCAGCGACTACGCGACGCGCGTGTCGGCCGACATGCTGTTCGGCAGCGGTCTGCGCACCAGTGTCGTGACCCCCAACGATACCGCGCTGCCTGTCTATGCGACGGTCAATCTCTCCGTGGCACAGAAGATCCCCCTGCCTGGGAGCAAGGGAACGACGATCCGTTTCGATGCGATCAACCTGACCGATCTCTCCTATCAGCTGCGCGACGGCACCGGCGTGGGCGTCGGCGCACCGCAGTACGGAATGCGCCGAGCCTTCTTCGTGACGCTGTCGCAAAAATTCTGACCCGGATCCGACATGATTTGGAGCGGCCCGGCGTGATAAAATGCCGACATGCCCGATCAATCCCTGCCCTTTATCGTACCGCTGAAAGGCGGTTCCAATTTCCGTGACCTCGGCGGCTATCGCACCGCCGACGGTCGTCTCGTGCGGCGCGGCACCGTGTTCCGCTCGGCCCATCTCGGCAGCCTGACCAACGAGGACCGCTCGGCCCTCGGCCAGCTCGGCGTACGCACCATCGTCGATCTGCGCGGCGTGACCGAAGCGGCCGAGACGCCGCACCTCGTCGAGGGCGTTTCGTGCCGCATCGTCGGCGCCCATATCGAGCCAGGCGTGGGCGACAAGATCCGGGGCGCGGTCGCCGATGGCACGGCCAGTCCGCATCTGATGATGCAGTTCCTGACCGATCATTATCGCGACTATCCGCGGCGCTGCGCGCCTGGTTTTCGCACCCTGTTCGCCACCCTGAGCGACGGCACGCACCGTCCGTTGGTGTTCCATTGCACGGCGGGCAAGGACCGCACCGGCTTCGCCTCGGCCCTGCTGCTCACCCTGTTGGGCGTGCCGTGGGAAACCGTGATGGAAGATTATCTCCGCACCAACGAGCTGTGGACTGGCCATATCGGCCGCTATCCCGAGCTCGATATCGACACCCGCGCCGCCATCATCGAAGCGCGCACGCCCTATCTGGAAGCGGCCTTCGAAGTGGTCCGGGGCGACTTCGGCACGCCTGAAGATTTCGCCGAGAAGGCCCTCGGCATCGGCGCCGACCTGCGCGAGCGGCTGAAGCGCGATTTGCTGGAAGGGTGAGTTCCGCGCTACGCCTGTACCCATGGGCGACACGCGTTACGACACTCCCGAACCGTTCAAGATCGATATCCCCGAGCGGGCGTTGATCGACCTCGACGAGCGGTTGCGCCGCTGGCGGCCGCCGGTCGCCCCCGCCGACGACGGCTCCTGGGCTGCCGGCACCGATCCGGCCTTTCTCGCCGATCTCGTGGACCACTGGCGTCACGGCTACGACTGGCAGCGCTGCCAGGAGGCGATCAACCGCTGGCCCAACTATCTGGTCGATATCGGCCCGCAGCGCCTGCATTTCATCCGCGAACCCGGCACCGAGGTCGAGGACGCACCACGGCCCCTGCCGCTGGTAGTGACGCACGGCTGGCCGGGCTCGATCGTCGAGTTCCTGCACATCATCGATGTCCTGGCTCATCCGGAGAACCATGGCGGCGATCCGCTCGACGCTTTCGACGTCATCGTGCCGTCGCTGCCGGGCTACGGCTTCTCCGGTCCGCCAATTCGCGAGGACGGCAGCACGGGCCCGATCGGTCCGCGCGCGATTGCCGGCCTCTGGCACAAGCTCGTCACCGAGAAACTCAACTATGACCGGCCCTACGGCGTGCAGGGCGGCGACTGGGGCGCGGTCGTTTCCTCCTGGCTCGCCTTCGATCATCCGAAGCAGGACGAGTCGGGCGTGCTCGGCCTGCACCTCAACATGATGGGCTTGCGGCCCGGCATCGACCTCAAGACCGCCAGCCTCAGCGCCGACGAACAGGCATGGCTTGCGAAGATGGGCAGCGCGCTGGACGACAAGACCGCCTACCAGCGCATCCATGCGACGCGGCCGCAGACCTTGGGAGTTGCCCTCACCGATTCGCCGGTCGGCCTCGCCGCCTGGATTGTCGAGAAGTTCCAGGCCTGGAGCGATTGCGGCGGCGATACGCTCAAGCGCTTCCCGATGGACCTGCTGCTCGACAACATCATGGTCTACTGGCTGACCGGCACCGCCGGTACGGCGACATGGCTCTATCGCGGCGCCGCGCAGCAGAAGCCGCGCGCCCTGCCGGACGGGGCGAGAGTCGAAACGCCGACCGCCTTTGCAGCCTTTCCGGCAGACATCGCGCCGGCGCCGCCTCGGGAATGGATCGAGCGTGCCTTCAACTTGCGCCAGCACAAGGTCATGCCGAGCGGCGGCCACTTCGCCGCCCTCGAGGAGCCCGAGCTGCTGGTCGAAGACATCCGCGCCTTCTTTCGGCCGCTGCGCTACGGCGCGGCGAACGACTAAGCGGGCTGGATCGCCCTCAACCGCGGCTGTCGCGCCGCGAGAGCCGCCAGCACGGCGAGAGCGGCCAGCGCGCCGAACAGCAGAAGCGAGTCCGTGTAGGTGCCGCTCCAGTCGCGCAGCATGCCGGAGACCAACGGCCCTGCCGCCTGCGCCGTCACCTGGAGCGACAACGCCACGCCGCGGATCGCGCCGTAACTCTCGCGGCCGAAATAGTCGGCCCAGGCCATGGGCAGCAGCATCATGACGCCGCCGATCCCCAGGCCGAACAGACCCGCCGGCAGGGCCGCCATCTCCGCCGACGACACGCCGATCAGGCCGAAGCTGCCGGCCGAGAGCATCACTGCCGTCACCGCCATCAGGTAACGCACCGGCCAGCGGCGCGGCAAAAGGCCGATGCCGAACGCGGCAAGCGCCGACACCGCCGACAGGAAGGCGATGATGGTGGCGGCCGCGACCGGCGAGAGGCCCCGCTCGATCAGGTGCGGCGCCTGATGCAGGCTGACGCCGGCCTGCACGGGATAGACGAGCACCGTATAGAGCGAGAGCAGCCAGAAGGCCGGCGTGCGCATCGCCTCGGCGCGCTTCCAGCGCGGCTCGACCGGCGCCTGCGTCTTGCCGTCGGACAGCCGGTCGGGCTGCAGCCCGACATCCTCGGGCCGCCGCACCAGCAGCAGCCAGCACGGCAGGAAGCCCACCACGAGCACCACCGTGCCGACCGCCACCCAGCCGGCGCGCCAGTCGCTCCCGTTCATGGCGAGCTGGGCGATCAACGGCAGCGCCACCAGACCCGAAAGCTGGGCAAGCGTGACGATCGACGTGGCGATGGCGCGCCGCGCCACGAACCAGTTGTTGAGGGCGCTGTAGAGGCCGAGATCGTACGGTCCCGCCCACACCATGCGGGCGAAGCAGAACAGCAGATAGAAAACCAGCAGCGATTGGGTGAACGACAATGCCAGCGCCGCCACGCCGGTGCCCGCCACGGCGAGGCAGAGGATCAGGCGTGCACCGCGGCGGTCGACAATCGGCCCAATCACCGGCGAGATGAACGCCGCCAGCAGGCCGCCCAGCGACACCGCTCCCGACATTTCCGTGCGCGACCAGGAAAAGGCCTCGGTCATCGGCACGACGAAGACGGAGAGGACGGCGACCGCCGGTCCCTGGCGGGCAAAACCCGCCAGGCAAAGACAGCCCAGGACCACCCAACCGTAGAAGAACGGCAGCCGCGGAATCAGAAACCGTGGCAGGGGTGGCGCTTGCATGCCCCTAGGCGAAGGTCGCGGTCGCCTGCGCGGCGATCGTACCCTTGGGCGTCACCGTCCAGAGTTCGGCGCCCTTGCCGTCTGCCGTCGGACGGCCTACGGCCTCGAACGGCGCCGTGTCGAACAGCGGCGCCCGGGCGCGGATCGCGAAAGTCTTGATCGTGCGGCCCGGCGCGGAATCGCGCAGCAGGTCGAACAGGCATTGCTGCGCAAACGGACCATGTATGACCAGGCCGGGATAGCCTTCGGTCTCGATGCAGTAGGTGCGGTCGTAATGGATGCGGTGCGGGTTGAAGGTGATCGCCGAATAGCGGAACAGCATCACCGGATCGGCCTTGATCGTGCGCCGCCACGGCACATCGCTGGGTGCGGCCTCGCGCACCGGCACACCGCTCTTCTCGCCGGCCTTCACCTCTTCGCGGAACACGGTGTTGGCGACTTCGGTCACGGCAAGGCCGCGCGGTGTGTAGATGCGCCGGGTCTGGCTGGTCACGATCAGGGTGCCGGTGCCACCGCCCCTCACCTGGACATCGGAGAACTCCGTCTCGCGCCGCAGCTTGTCGCCGACGCGGATATCGCCATCGAAGGTGAAGGTTGAACCGGCATACATGCGCCGCGGCAGCGGGATCTTGGGCAGCACGCCGCCTTCGGTCGGCAGCCCGTCCTCGGCCAGCACGTTGCGCCGGGCATAGGAATGCAGGAAGCAGAGGTGCCAGCCCGGCGCAATCGGCTCACCCTCTCCGGGGACCTTGTCGTTGCGATCGAAGGTGGCGATCATCGCTTTCAGCGGCGCCTGGGTGACGACGTCCTCGTCCTCGATCTTGCGGCCGAGTTCCTTCTTCAGCGGTTCGATATCGATCGTCATGACACATCCTCCAGTGCAACCAGCAACGTAGCCAATCCCCTGTCATGATTCGCCCGCCGCATCCGCATGAAATCGACCTGTTGCCGCAGATCGAAAACGGGGCCGACCTGCGCTATCGCAAAGTCGGCCTGCAATGCGTCCTCGACATGCCGCCCCACTCCATCGCCTCGTTGGCGGAGGGTTGGCGAAACGGCCGGCTCTGGGTCGCGGTCTCGCCCCTCGGACGTCCCGTGGGCTTCGCCTTGATGAAGCTGCCGGGCAATACCGCCTGGCTCGATCAGCTCTCGGTGCTCGATCGCTGGCAGGGCCATGGCTTCGGCTCGGCGTTGATCGATCGCGCCGGCACGGCCGCCCGCGCCCTGGGCTACGATCGGCTGCATCTCTCGACCTATCGCGACGTGCCGTGGAATGCGCCGTTCTACGCGCGGCGCGGCTTCAAGGAATTCCCGCGCGGCGACTGGCCTCACGCCTTCCGTCTCCAGTTCGCCCTGGAGAACAGCGCCGGCCATCCCTCGTGGCGGCGGACGATCATGCGGCGGCTACTCGGCGGCGACCGCTAGCCCCATCTGCTCGCAAGTCGGTGCCACGTCCGACACCGTGGCACGGCGCATATCGCGCTTGTAGCGCTGATCGTCGAACTCCATGCCGCGATGCATGGTGCAGCGATTGTCCCAGATCACCAGATCCTTGACCCGCCAGCGGTGCGAATAAACGAACTGGCGCTGCGTGGCATGTGCCGTGAGCTCGTCGAGCAGCTTGCGCGCCTCGCCGTCTGCCATGCCGCGGATCGCACCGGCATGGCTCGCGATGTAGAGACTCATGCGGCCGGAGTCCGGCAGCTTGCGCGCCAGCACCTGCGGCACGGGCGCGAAGGCCCGGCGCTCGTCTTCGTCGAAGTCCTTGAAGCCGAGCTTGGCGCGCGACGTCATGATCGAATGTTCCGCCACCAACCCGGCGATCCGCTGCTTGGTCGTCTCGGGCAGGGCGTCGTAGGCGGCGCGCATGTCGGCATATTCGGTCTGGCCGCCGATCGGCGGGATCGAACGCGCATGCAGCATCGAGCAATAGGCCGGCAGACGCTTGAACGACGAATCGGTGTGCCACAGGCGATTGCCGAGATTGTAGAGCCGTTGCCGGTTATCGGCAGCGAGGACGCGGTTCTCGGAATCGAGATTGCCGACATCGGCCATGTTCTCGTGCAGGCGCAGCTTGTGGTCCTTGCGCGCCTTGAACACGGTCGTCTCGAGCGGGCCGAAGTTGCGCGCGAAGGCGAGCTGGCTTTCGTCGTCGAAGTCCTGATCGGGGAAGATCAGGATCGCGTACTTGGTGAAGGCCGCGCGGATTGCCGCCAGGTCATCCGGCGCGAGAGGCCTGTTGAGCGCGACGTCGCCGACTTCCACGACGAAGTCCGGGGTAACGGCATGCACCGAAATAGGCATGGGTCTGGTTCCTCCGCAGCCTTGTTCGTCTGGCTTTCACCTAGCGACAATTGGAACACCGAACCGTCATTCCCGCAATTGCCGGATGGGCAATCGCAGGGCTAGAGTTTCGCACTGCCTATCAACGGGATGAAACAGCCAATGCTCAAGGATCGCTACGGAAACGAACTGAGCACAAGCTCGGTCGCGGCGCGCGACGCCTATCTGGCCGGTGTCGACAGCCTGATGGCCGCGACGCCCGGCATGGATACGGCCTTCCAGGCCGCCGTGACGGCCGACGACGGTTTCGCCCTCGGACATGTCTCGCTGGCGCGCGCCAAGCAGCTCCTGGGACGCGGGCACGAGGCAAAGGGGCCGCTCGCCCGCGCCAAGGAACTGGCCGCCGGCGCGACCGCGCGCGAGCAGAGCCAGATCGCGATCTTCGACAAGATCCTGACCGGCCAGGGCGTTGCTGCCCTCGAAGCGATCCACGAGCACATGAAGAGCTGGCCGCGCGATGCCATGGCGCTGGCGCCGGCGACCAGCGTGTTCGGCCTGATCGGCTTCTCGGGCAAGGTCGGCCGCGAGGTCGACCAGCTCGCGATCCTCGAACCCTTCGAGAAGCACTATGGCGATGACTGGTGGTATCGCACCCAACTCGCCTTCGCGCAGATCGAGCTGGGCAAGCTGGACGAGGGGCAGCGCAACATCGACATGGCGCTCGCCGGCTATCCGCGCAGCGCCCATGCCGCCCATATCCGCGGCCACCTCTTCTACGAAATGGGCGAGCGCGAAGCGGGCCTGACCTTTCTGAAGGACTGGATGAAGGACTATTCGCGCGATGGCCTGATGCACTGTCACAACAGCTGGCATCTCGCACTTTGGCTGATGGAGACGGGCCGACATGCCGAGGCCTGGAGCGTCTACGACGATGCGCTGCGGCCCGGTGCCTCCTGGGGACCGCAAATCAACGTGGCGACCGACTGCCCGGCCTTCCTGCTGCGCGCGGAGATGGCGGGCGAAGAGCGTCAACCCGATCGCTGGAAGGAGATCGCCGACTACGCCACCAAGTGGTTCGGCAAATCGGCCCTCGGTTTCGTCGACATGCACACCGCACTGGCCTACGCCATGGCCGGCGACAAGGCGACGCTCGCGACCTTTGTCGAAAGTCCGCGCGGCGCCACGGCGGACATGCTGCCGGCAATGGCCCAGGGCTTCGAGGCCTTCGCCGACGGCGAGTGGTCCCGTGCCGCGGACGAGATCAGGCCGCTGCTCGACACCCACGAACGGCTGGGCGGCAGTCGCGCGCAACGCGACTTGCTTGAATATATCGTGACGACGTCGCTGGCGCGGGCCGGCCGTGCTGCCGAGGCGCGCGAGTTGATCTCGACCCGGCGGCCGCAGAACGGCAAGGGCAACGGCTTCCCGGTGGCGGGACTCTGACCTACTGCGGCGGAGCCTTGTTCAGCCCGAACTCTTCCGCCAGCAGTTCGTAGGAGCGTTTGCGCTTCTCGAAGTCGAAGCAGATCGTCACCGCCATGATCTCGTCGACCTCGTAGTTGGCGGCGTGCTTTTCGAGGCTGGCGCGCACGGTCTTGGGCGAGCCGACGACCGAGCGGCGGCGCAGCGCCGGCAGCCAGCGTTCCGCTCCGGGCGCCTTGGCGGCCTCCAGCGCCTCTTCGACCGACGGCACCGGGCCGGGATTGCCGAGCGTGCGCAGCCGCATCGCCCAAACTTCGCGGCTGCGCGACAGCAGGTCGGCCGCTTCGTCGGTCTCGGCACAAAGAACGGAGATCGCCATCATCGGCGCCGGCTTCGGATGAAGCGAAGACGGCTTGAAGTGCTCGCGGTAGGCGCGGGTCACGCCGTCGCCGCCGTCGGGATTGATGAAGTGCGCGAAGCAGAACGGCAGGCCGAAATGAGCGGCCAGCGCCGCGCTGTCGTCGCTCGATCCCAGCAGCCAGACGTCGGGGGCGCTGGGTCCGATCGGCTGGGCGGTAACGCCCGTGCCTTCGTGGTTCGGCGGCAGCGCATCGTGCAGCCAGGCGACGAGATCGCGCACCTGATAGGGATACTTGTCGGGATTGCTCCAGTTCGGCTTGCCGTCCGCCAGGAGGCGCATGGTGCGCTGGTCGCTGCCCGGGGCCCGCCCGATCCCGAGATCGATGCGGCCGGGAAACAGCGTCTCCAGCATGCGGAAGTTCTCCGCCACCTTGTAGGCACTGTAGTGCGGCAGCATCACGCCGCCCGAACCGACACGCATGCGCTCGGTCAGCCCCGCGACGCGCGCGATCAACACTTCCGGCGTCGAGCCGGCCAGCGCCTCGCTGCTGTGATGCTCGGCCAGCCAGTAGCGCTCGTAGCCCAGGCGGTCGCAAAGCTGGGCCAGTTCCAACGTCTCGCGCACGGCTTCCGCCGGCGTACCGCCCTTGCGGATCGGCGATTGATCGAGAACGCTGAGACGCAGATCGGACACGAGAACCTATTTTGAGGGCCGACCGAGCCTGGTCAGCGACTGAATAAGGTATCCCCCAACTAGAAACAGACAGTAGAAGCCAACGAAGCCGAAAATCAGATACTGAATCCAGTTATCAGACAAATCGGAAAAAAATGGACTTGCTACCCAAGCCTGCCGAATTGCTGCTCTTCCATCAGCGTAGACGATGGAAATTTCACGCTGGTAAGCGCTATCATAACTCACAAAAGAAGACCAAACGACGAAGCGCTTCCGCTCACCAGGTATCAGCTCGTCTATTCGCAAGCCTCGATCTGTTGGTTGCAGAAGTCTGTACTTATCGCCAACAAGTTCAGCGTAGATTTTCGCGCGTTCTGCCCTGATATAAATTTCAGAGATCTTTTTTGATCCTGAATTGAAAAGATCAATATCCGCGACACCGTGAACGCTGGAAGCCACTTCAACATCAGCGGCAAGACGCTTCAGCATCGAACCTAGCTTGACGGCTTCTGTATCGGTACTCTGCTCAACCGATAAGCTTCTGGGGCTGTAGGCAAAATCAGCTAGTAGCCTACTTGCGTCGTTGAAAGACGGTATTGGCGCAGCCTGATAAGGCGCAAAAGTCACTCGCGCCTGTAACGGCGTACCACTGTTCCAGAATAAATATGCAAGACCCGTCACGGATGCGACGATGAGGCCACCGATCACTTGACTAAAGAATGGCGTTTGCCACCAGGGCGTCCGAGAGCTGTGCGTTGACTGTGAGTTCTCGCTCTCGTTCATGGCTCGCGCCGTCAGAGGCCCTTCTTGCCCATCGCCAGGAACTTGTCCTGCCGGCGCTCGCGCAGGGTATCGGGATCGAGCTTGGAGAGTTCCCCCAGCGCCTCGCTCACCACTCGACCCACGACGTCGATCGTCTCGTCGGGCGCGCGATGGGCGCCGCCCATCGGCTCGGGGATAACGTCGTCGATCACGTCGAGCTTCTTGAGATCGGCCGCCGTCACCTTCATCGCCTCGGCGGCGTCCTGCGCATGCGTATTGGAGCGCCACAGGATCGACGCGCAGCCTTCCGGCGTGATGACCGAATAGACGGAATTCTCCAGCATGTAGACGCGGTCGGCCGACGCGATGGCCAGCGCACCGCCCGAACCGCCTTCGCCGATCACCACGCTGACCAGCGGCACGCCGAGCGAGAGACAAGTCTCGATGGAAGCCGCGATGGCTTCCGCCTGGCCGCGCGCCTCGGCATCGATGC
>JAIUOY010000054.1:0-12625 GCA_020160995.1 Pseudomonadota bacterium
CGGTCGATGATGAAATCGTGGCCCTTGGGCTTGCGCGCGATCGCCTCGGTGATGGCCTGATCGAGAATTTCGTCGCTCTCGGAGGCACGTAATGGCGCGCGCAGATCGGCGGCGTCCTCCTGACCCAGGCACATGTAGAGCGTGCCGGTGCAGGTGAGGCGCACGCGATTGCAGCTTTCGCAGAAATTGTGGGTGAGCGGCGTGATGAAGCCCAGCCGGCCGCCGGTCTCCTCGACACGGAAGTAGCGGGCCGGCCCACCCGTCCGGTAGTCGGTCTCGGTGAGGGTGAAGTGCTTGGCGATATCGGCGCGCGCCAATGACAACGGCAGGTACTGATCGAGCCGCGCCGCCTCGCCGATCTCGCCCATGGGCATGACCTCGATCAGGACCAGATCCATGCCACGGCCGTGGCTCCAGCGGATCAGCTCTTCGAATTCCATGTCGTTGACGCCGCGCAGCGCCACGGCGTTGATCTTGATGGCAAGCCCTGCGCGCTGCGCTGCATCGAGGCCGCGCATCACCTGGTCGAGATCGCCCCATCGTGTGAGCTGGCGGAACTTGTCGGGATCGAGCGTGTCCATCGAGACGTTGACGCGGCGAACGCCGATATCGGCCAGCTCCTGGGCATACTTGCCGAGCTGGCTGCCGTTGGTGGTGAGCGTCAGCTCTTCGAGCGCCCCGCTGTCGAGGTGCCGGCCCAGCCCACGGAACAGCGACATCACGTTCTTGCGCACCAGCGGCTCGCCGCCGGTCATGCGCAGCTTCTTGACGCCACGGCGCACGAAGGCCGTGCAGAGTCTTTCCAGTTCCTCCAGTGACAGGACTTCCGCCTTCGGCAGGAAGGTCATGTCCTCGGCCATGCAGTAGACACAGCGGAAATCGCAGCGGTCTGTCACCGATACGCGCAGATAGGAAATGTGCCGGCCGAACGGGTCGATCATGGAACTTCTATTGCAGGACGTTCCGATAATGGGCATGCCTCAGAGCCCCTGCAAGGGGCGAAAGACCCTAGGAATCCTGGGTCGCAGCCGGTAGCCGGCCGGCCCCTATGGCGTCGACGAGGCGTGCATGGTCGAGTTCGGTCTGGCGGGCATAGGCCAGCGCGAAGGCGCCGATGGCGTCGTCGAAGGTCGTGCTCTTGCCGAGGTAGGCGGACAGAATGACCGCGTCGGCGGTGCGGGAATGGGCTCGCGCCAGCACTTCGCCGCAGATGGCGGCATAGCGGCGGAAACCGCCGGGCGACATGACCTCGACCCGCGGCTTGATCTTGGCATCGCGCAACTGGCGCACGTAGATGTGGCGGCCGGTCGGTCCGGTGGCGAATCCCAGCAGAAAGTCGCTCGCGGCCTGCAGCAGACGTTGGCCGCGAACCACCCGCTCGCCATGGTGGGCGTAGGGGCTTGGTCCGGCCTGGGCTTCGAGGACCGAGCGGGTCGCTTCCTTGAACTGGAGGTAGAGGGCTTCGCCATCGCCCGACACCATGAGCAGCACACCGCACAGCGTCCCGACCGAGCCCACGCCGACCACCTTGTAGGCGGCATCGGCGAGCCGATAGCGCCCCACCAGCGTGCGGCGCTCGGGGGTCAGCGAGGTGCAGTAGTCGTCCATCATTGCCTCCACTGCGGCCCGAAAAGCAGGCGCGGCAGCGGGTGCAGGATGGTGCACGAGGGGCGGCTCGTCCTTAATACGCGGCGTGGGGCCGGGGTGATGGCTGAGGGTGGCGATTTCGACGGCATGGACGAGCGCGCTGCCTGCCTTGCGCAAGGAGCGCGCATCGATGCCCATGGCTGCAGCCCTGTCTTCGTTGTCGACGGTGAGGGCACGGTACCAGGCATCGAGGATCGGTGTTTCGGCAAGCGTCGCCATGGTTTCCCGATAGGCGCGTGCGACGGTCGCCGCGAGTTCCGTGCGGCCTTTCTTGTCGAGCCGGTCGCGCGTGGCGACGGCGAAGCTCGTCGCCAGCCGCTTGAGGTCCCATTCCCAGGGCGCGACCGCTGTCTCGTCGTAATCGTTGATGTCGAAGACCAGTCGCCGCTCGGGTGTCGCAAAGCCGCCGAAGTTGAGGCAGTGGCAATCGCCGGCGGATTGCACGACGGCATTCGTCGTCGGTGTCGTGGCAAGATCGGCCGCCATGATCGCGGCTGCTCCTCGCAGGAAGGCGAAGGGCGAGGCTTTCATGCGGGCGTAGCGCAGTGGCAGCAGATCGGGGAGTCGCGACTCGCCCTGTTCGATCAGGATCTCGATGGGATCGCGCCGATGGGACGGCGCCTCCCATGCCGCATGCGTCTTGCGTGAGCAACGCTCCCGCAGCGCGCGGCCACGGGCTGTACGTTCGTCGAAGGAGAGAGTGTGTGTTTGTGGCGGCAGAGCGCCGGGAGACGTCTCGACCATGCAAGAATCATGGCACGAGCCGCAACAGACTGTCGACGGTATCGGCTTCGTCTGCCGGTTTGTCAGTGCGTATGCGATTGATGCGGGGAAAGCGCATCGCGACACCGGACTTGTGGCGTGTCGAGCGGGCGACGCCGTCGAAGGCGATCTCCAGCACCAGCCCGGGTGAAACTTCGCGGACGGGTCCGAAGCGATTCGTCGTGTGATCGCGCACCCATTTGTCGAGCCAGCGCAATTCTTCGTCCGTGAAGCCGAAATAGGCTTTGCCGACCGGCGCGAGTTCGCGCTTGCCGTCGGCGCCGTCCCTCCAGCAGCCGAAGGTGAAATCCGAATAGAAGGAGCTGCGCTTGCCATGGCCGCGCTGGGCGTACATCAGCACGCAATCGGCCAGCATCGGATCGTGCTTCCATTTGAACCAGGGACCCTTGGGGCGACCGGCAAGGTAGGCGCTGTCGGCGCGCTTCAGCATGAGCCCTTCGATGCCGTCGGTCCGCATCGCCTGGCGCTGCTCGGCAAGGTGGATCCAGTCGCGGAAACTCACCAGGGGCGAGAGGTCGAAGCGCGGGCGCTCCTTCAAGGCGATCCAGGCTTCGAGGCGGGCGCGACGCTCGTCGAAGCTGAGGCCGCGCAAATCCTGGTCTTCGAGCCACAGCACGTCATAGAGCCTGACATGGGCAGGATGCTCCTTGAGCATCTTCGGCGTGACGGTCTTGCGGTTCAGGCGCTGCTGCAGGTCGTTGAACGGCGCAACGGCAGTCTCGCGTCGCACCAGCAGCTCGCCGTCGAACACGCCCTCGAAGTCGATGGCGTCGACGATGTCCGGAAAGGCGCCCGACACGTCCTCGCCGGCGCGGCTGTAGAGCCGCTTCACGCCGCCGGAGGAGGCGACCTGGACGCGGATGCCGTCCCATTTCCACTCGGCGCGAAAATGCGCCGGATCGAGCGTATCGAGCTCGGTCCGGTCGATCGGATGGGCGAGCATTGGCGGCAGGAAGGCACCGCCGGCGTTGCTGCTGGGCCGCGGTGCATCGTGCAGCAACCAGTCGAAGAGGGGCCGATAGGGTGCGCTCAGCCCGTGCCAGATTTCCTCGACGGCGTCGACGGGTTGATGCCCGAGATTGGCGGCTGCCTGCTTGGCAAGCCGGGCGGAGACGCCGACCCGAAGCGCGCCGGTCAACAGCTTCAGCAACGCCCAGCGCCCGGTCGAATCGAGGGCATCGAGCCAGCGCTTCAGGATGGCGGGCGTTTCGCTGCGGCTGGCGCGTTGCAGGGTCTCGACGACCTCCCCCAGCGTTGGTGGCGGACCGGCGGCGGGATCGGTTTCCCAGATCAAAGCCAGCGTTTCGGCCAGGTCGCCGACATAGTCGTAGGACATGGCGAAAAGCTCTTCACCGATCTTCTCCTGCCCGAAGCCCCGTAGCAGCGCCGGCTTGGCGGCAGGGAAGTCGAGCCCGCCGGTCAGTGCCGCCAGCGCCCAGCCGCGGTCCGGATCGGGCGTCTCGCCGAGATAGGTCTCGATCAGGCGCAGCTTGGCGTTGCGGGCAGGCTGGAACGAGAGCGCGTCGAGGAGGCGGGCGAAGGCCTGCACCGATCAGGACTCCTCTTCCTCGCGACCGGCGAGATGCAGTGCCTCGGCATCGATACCGATCGAGCGGGCATAGTGGACCAACGCCTCTTCGCGGCCGTGCGTCACCCAGACTTTGGGCGCGCCGACATCCTTCAGGGTCTGGGTCAGCTCGGCCCAGTCGGCATGGTCGGAGATGATCAAGGGCAGCTCCGCGCCGCGCTGGCGCGCCCGCGCCCGCACACCCATCCAGCCAGAGCAGACGGCGGCGATGGGGTCGGCGAAGCGGCGCGTCCAGCGATCGGCGAGGGCCGAGGGCGGGCAGAGCACGATGGCGCCCTTGAAGGTTTCGAGGATCGCCTCGGAGACCGGCGCCACGTCGCCGAGGTCGATGCCGTGATCCTGGTAGAGCTTGCAAAGGGAGAGCAGGCTGCCGTGTAGCCAGATGCGCTTGTCGTAGCCCGCCTGCCGCAGCAGCCGGATGACCCTTTGGCACTTGCCCAGCGCATAGACGCCCACCAGATGAGTTCGCTCGGGAAAGGTCGCGACCGAGCGCAGGAGTTTGCCGATCTCGCCCGCGTCGGAGGGATGGTGGAATACGGGCAACGCGAAAGTCGCTTCGGTGATGAAGACGTCGCAGGGTACGGGCTCGAACGGCGGGCAGGTGGGATCCGGCCGGCGCTTGAAGTCGCCCGAGACGACGATGCGCTGGCCGCGATATGCCAGCACTGCTTGCGCCGAGCCCAGAATGTGCCCGGCCGGCGCAAAGCCCACCTCGACCTCACCCATCTTGACGCTCTCGCTGTATTTCAGCGGCTGTTGGGCCGTATCGGGCATATCCTGAAAGCGGGCCCGCATGATCGCCAGCGTCTCGGGCGTGGCGAGGGCAGCGCGATGGCCCGGCCGTGCATGATCGCCATGACCGTGCGTGATCACGGCGCGTGCGACAGCGAAGGCCGGGTCGACGTAGAAATCGCCGGGCTCGCAGTAGAGGCCGCGCGGCGTCGGGTAGAGCCAGGACCTCGGGTTCAAAGCAGGGGGAGCGAGCGTGTCGGTTGTCATTGAGCCTGATGCATCCTACCCGGCAGATATGGGGCTTCCCGACCTGTTTTCACGCTGGTTCGAAAGCCGTGGCTGGGCGCCGCGGCCGCACCAGCTCGCCCTGGTCGATCTGGCGCGCAAGGGCCGGAGTGCCCTGCTGATCGCCCCGACCGGCGGCGGCAAGACCCTGGCGGGCTTTTTGCCCTCCTTGATCGAACTGACGGAGCAGCGACAGTCCGGCGAGGACCTGGCGCACAAGAAGGGGCTGGGCGAACTTCATACGCTCTACATCTCGCCCCTGAAGGCGCTGGCGACGGATATCCGGCGCAACCTTGAACTGCCGATTGCCGAGATGAAGTTGCCGGTGCGTGCCGAGAGCCGCACGGGCGACACGCCGCAGAGCCGCCGCCTGCGCCAGCGCGAACGGCCGCCCGATCTGTTGATGACCACGCCGGAGTCGCTGGCGCTGCTGCTCTCCTATCTCGATGCCGCACGCTTCTTCGCCTCGCTGAAGTGCGTGATCATCGACGAGTTGCACGCCTTCGCCACGACCAAGCGCGGCCACCATCTGGCGCTCTGCCTGTCGCGACTGGCCACGCTTGCGCCGCAGGCGAGGTTTGTCGGCCTTTCGGCGACCGTCGCCGATCCGCCGGCGCTCGCCGACTTTCTCAAGTTGCGCGAGGAGCCGGTCGAGATCGTGATGGGCGAACCCGGCGCGCCGCCGGTCGTGACCATCATCGACGCCCAGGAGCGCATTCCCTGGGGCGGCCATATGGGGCGCCACGCGGTGCCGGAGATCTACAACATCATCCGCCAGCACAAGACGTCGATCATCTTCGTGAACACGCGCGCCCAGGCCGAGCTGGCTTTCGATGCGCTGTGGCGCATCAACGAGGAAAATCTGGCGATCGGGTTGCATCACGGTTCGCTGGCGGTGGAGCAACGCCGCAAGGTCGAGGCGGCGATGTCGGCGGGCCGCTTGCGTGCTGTCGTCGCGACCTCGTCCCTCGATCTCGGCATCGATTGGGGCGACGTCGACCTCGTGATCCAGATGGGCGCACCCAAGGGCGTGAGCCGCCTGATGCAGCGGATCGGTCGCGCCAACCACCGGCTCGACGAGCCGAGCCGCGCCATGATTGCGCCGGCCAACCGCTTCGAGGTGCTGGAGTCGCTGGCTGCCCTCGAAGCCGTCGAAGCCCGCGAACTCGACGGCGATCCGCCGCGCCCGCCCTGCCTCGACGTGCTGGCGCAGCACATCGTGGGCACTGCCTGCGCCCAGCCGATCGACCGCGAAGCCCTCTTCGCGGAGGTCCGACGCACCCAGCCGTACCGCGACCTGTCGCGCCAGGATTTCGACGACACATTCGATTTCGTGGCGACCGGCGGCTATGCTCTTGCCGCCTACGATCGCTGGCATCGGCTGAAGAAGCTGCCGGATGGACGCTGGATGCTGGCCTCGCCGTTGGTGGCGCGGCAGTTCCGCATGAATGTCGGCACCATCGTCGAGCTGCCGCTGATCAAGGTGAAGATGCGGCGCGGGCCGGTCCTGGGCGAGGTTGAGGAGAGCTTCATCCAGGGGCTGGTGCCGGGCGATACCTTCGTCTTCGCCGGCCGGCTGCTGCGCTTCGAGGGCGTCAAGGAGCTGATGGCGCAGTGTTCGGTCGCGACGGGCGGCGATCCCAAGGTGCCGGCCTATGGTGGCGGACGGCTGCCGCTCTCGACCTTCCTGGCCGACCGCGTGCGCGGCATCCTGCAGGATCCGGCGCGGCATCCCAAGCTGCCGGCCGAAGTGCGTGAGTGGCTGCGCATTCAGCGCATCCGGTCGACCCTGCCCAGCGGGGACAAGCTCCTGATCGAAGGATTCCCGCGCGGCGGCAAGCAGTTCATCGTGGCCTACTGCTTCGAGGGCCGGAACGCGCACCAGACACTCGGCATGCTGCTGACGCGCCGCATGGAACGCATGGGGTTGCGGCCGCTGGGCTTCGTCGCGACGGATTATGTGCTGGGGCTCTGGGGGCTCAGGCCGCCGACCAAGGCGCAGCTCGACCAGCTCTTCGACGATGACATGCTGGGCGACGATCTCGAAGCCTGGATGGACGAGTCGACGATGCTGCGGCGCTCGTTCCGCAACGTCGCAGTGATCGCCGGCCTCATCGAGCGGCGATTCCCCGGCGAGGAGAAGTCGCGCCGTCAGGTGACGTTCAGCTCGGACCTGATCTACGACACGCTGCGCCAGCACGAGCCCAACCACATCCTGCTGCGCGCCACGCGTCAGGACGCGGCCTGGCAACTCGCCGACTTGAAGCGCCTGGGCGATCTTCTGAAGCGCGCCAAGGGCCGCATCGAATACCGCCGCCTTGATCGCATCTCGCCGCTCGCCGTGCCGGTTTTGCTGGAGATCGGCCGCGAGAGCGTGCTGGGAGGCACGGCGGAGGACGAGCTGCTCGACATCGCGGCGCAGGAGCTGATCGACGAGGCGACGCGGCTCTGAGTCTTCGCCCAGAGCTCGGCCAACCGGCGGTATTTCACTTCGAGGCGCGTCAAGACGGCAAGGTTGCGCGTCGCCTCGGCGCCGGCCCAGCGCCGGTTGACGGCGCTCGCCTCGCGAATGCGTTCCAAGGTGCGGCGGTAGGTTTCCGTCCAGGCCGTCCTGTCGCCTTGCTGCGTGCCTTCGCGTGCCGCCTGACTCAAGGTCGCGTCGATGTTGATCATGCGGCAGGTGTAGCCGTAGGCCGCGACCTTGAGGTCCGGTGAGGCGATCCAGGCTTCGAGCGTGCTGGGTGCGTAGAGAGGACAATCCTCCAGAGCCTGCGCGGCGGCGGGCCCTGCCAGTGAGACAGCGATCAGGAAAGCGACGAGCAGACGCACGTAGGGCCGGCCAGCGGATCAGTGGAAGTCCCGACTATGGATGCGAATCTTGGGCCGGTCGAGGACGATCCGGCTGGGATCATAGCCGGGCTTGGTGGGCGCGCTCTTGCTCGAACGATGGCGCGTGGCGTTGGCCTCGGCGATCTTCATCGCCCGGCGATCGCCCGGATCGGTGCGAACTTCGTCGCCGCGGCCGTTCGTGAGATGGAAGGTGTCGAGTTCGGAGATCGAGTCGAGTTCGGCCGAAAGATCCCAGAGTTCCTCGGCTACGAGATGGATCACGATACCCTCGCGCTGGATGCGGCCGCGCACGGCGAGCAGGCGGGCGCCCATGGCGATGCGGCGGTGCGCCTCGAAGACCTTGGGCCAGACCACGAGATTGGCGATGCCTTTTTCGTCCTCGAGAGTGACGAAGACCACACCCGAGGCCGTGCCCGGCCGCTGGCGTACCAGGACGAGGCCGGCCAAGGTGAAAACGTCGTCGTTTTTGGAATTCTCCAGGACTTCCGTGCTGGAGATTCCCCTTTGCGCGAAGGTCGACCGCAGCAACGCCAACGGGTGCGAGCGCAAGGACAGGGAGAAGCTGCCGTAGTCGTCCACGACCGCTTCGCCGAGGGTGAGTGCAGGCAAAGTCACGGAAGGTTCAAGGTCGTGCACCCGGGATTCGTCGAACAACGGCAAGTGCACGTCGGAAAAGCCGCGTACGGCCCACAGGACGTCGCGGCGCGATAGCCCCAATGAAGCGAAGGCATCGGCGCGGGCCAGCGCCACGATCTGACGCTTGGTGAGTCCGGAGCGCCGCCACAGGTCGGCTGGATCGCGATAAGGTGTCGTGCGCTGCGCGACCATGCGATCGACATCGTCTTTGGACAATCCTGCGACCTGCCGCAAACCGAGACGCAAAGCACAGCGATTGTTCTGGCTCGGCTCCAGGGTGCAATCCCAGTCGCTGGCATTGATGTCGGGCGGCCGCACCTCGACGCCATTCTTGCGCGCATCGCCGACAAGCTGCGCCGGGGCATAGAAACCCATGGGCTGGGAGTTGAGCAGGGCGGCGGCGAAGACCTCGGGATAGTGGTGCTTCACATAGGAGGAATCGTAGACCAGGAGCGCGAAGCTCGCGGCGTGGCTCTCGGGGAAGCCGTAATCGCCGAACCCCTCGATCTGCTTGAAGCAGCGTTCGGCGAAGGTGCGCTCGTAGCCGTTATTCACCATGCCTTCGATGAAATCTTCCTTGAGAGTATGGATGGTGCCGTTCCGGCGGAACGTCGCCATGGCGCGGCGCAACTCGTCGGCCTTGGCGGGGGTGAACTTTGCCGCGACCATGGCAATCTGCATCGCCTGTTCCTGGAACAACGGCACGCCCTTCGTTCGGTTCAGGACTTCCTCGAGTTCCGGCTTGGGATACTCGACCTTCTCCAATCCATCGCGCCGACGCAGATAGGGATGCACCATGCCGCCCTGGATCGGCCCCGGCCGCACGATCGCGACTTCGATGACGAGGTCGTAATAGTTTCTGGGCTTCAGCCTCGGCAGCATCGACATCTGTGCCCGGCTTTCGACCTGGAACACGCCGATCGATTCGCCCCTGCACAGCATGTCGTAAACGGCCTGGTCCTCGTCATCCATGCCGATCGTCAGCTTCTCGTCGTAGTGCTTGTCGATCAGCTCGAAGCTCTTGCGCAAGGCCGTCAACATGCCGAGGGCCAGCACATCGACTTTGTAGATACCAAGGACATCGAGATCGTCCTTGTCCCATTCGATGACGGTGCGATCGTCCATTGCTGCATTCTGGATCGGCACCAACTCGTCGAGCCGATCCTCAGTCAGGACAAAACCGCCGACATGTTGCGACAGATGGCGGGGGAAGTTGCACAGGGCCGAAGACAGTTCGAGGGCCAGCATGAGACGCGGGTCCGTAGGATCGAGACCAGCATCCCGCACGTGATCGACTTTGACGCCACTCGATCCCATGCCCCACACCGTGTCGGCCATCACACCCACCGTATCGGGCGAGAGACCGAGCGCCTTGCCGACGTCGCGAATGGCGCTGCGGCTCCTGTAGGCGATCACCGTGGCCGCCAGAGCGGCGCGCGTGCGGCCTTTTTCTTCGTAGATCCATTGGATCACTTCTTCCCGTCGCTCATGCTCGAAATCGACGTCGATGTCGGGAGGCTCGTCCCGGGCGTTGGACAGGAAGCGCTCGAACAGGAGTTTGGTTTTCCGGGGATTTACCGAAGTGATGCCGAGGCTGTAGCAGACGGCGGAATTGGCGGCAGAGCCGCGACCCTGACACAGGATCTTCTGGCTGCGGGCATATTCGACGATCTCGTGTACGGTCAGGAAGTAAGGCGCGATCTTCTTTTGGTCGATCAGGTCGAATTCGTGCTGGATCGTGACGGCGATGTCCTGAGGAATCCCATCGGGATAGCGCTTCCGGGCGCCCTCCCAGGTGAGACGCATGAGCTTGTTCATCGGCGTCTCGCCGCCTTCGTACAGGACCGGATACTGGTAGGTGAGTTCCTTGAGCGAGAAGCTGCAGCGCTGCGCGATCTCCTGCGTGTGTGCGATGGCGTGTGGATGGCGGTGGAACAGGCGCGCCATTTCCTGGCCGTCCTTGAGGTGGCGCTCGGCGCTGGCGAAGCGGCGGAACCCCAGTTCGTCGACGGTGCAGCCCAGCCGGATGGCGGTCACTACATCCTGCAGGGCCCGTCGTTCGGGGATGTGATAGTGCACGTCGTTGGTGGCGACGAAGCGGACGCCAAATTCGGCGGCGAGATTGTCGAGCCGGGCGAGGCGGCGGGCATCGTCGCCGCGGAACAGCATGGAGCCGGCGAGATAGCAACGGTCGCCGAACAGATCGGCGAGGGCGCGCAGCCGTTCGTGGAAAGCCGGATCGTCGAGATGACGTGGCGGCAGGACGATCGCCAGGATGCCTTCGGCATGTACCGCCAGATCGTCGAAGATGAGGTCGCATTTTCCCTTCGCCGCCCGCCGGTTGCCCTGGGTCAGCAGGCGGGAGAGGCGCTTGTAGGCATCGAGATCGGTGGGATAGGCGAGCAGCGAATAGCCGTCGCGCGTTTCGATGCGGCTGCCGACCAGCAGCTTGATCCTGTCGGGATCGCTTTTGGTTTCGCCGCGTGATGCTGCATAGGCCCGCACCACCCCCGCCAGCGTGTTGCGGTCGGTGATGCCGATGGCGGTGTGGCCGAGCTCGATTGCACGCTCTACCAGCTCGCGCGGATGCGAGCCGCTGCGCAGGAAGCTGTAGTTGGTCGTGATCTGGAGCTCGGCATAGTCCATGGCATCATGCCGGGACGAGTTCGCGTATGCGGGCGAGCGGAAGGCCGCGCACGTCGATTGCTGCAGTCTTCAAGGCCTGCAGGAAAGTCTCGTCGGTGCTGACCAGGGGCGCGGCGGCGGCTTCGGCGCAGGCCGCATAAAAGCATTCGTGCACCGGCCGGCCACACTGCAGGGCAATGGCGAAAGCGCGGCTGCGCAATCGGGCCGAATCGACGAAGGCGGAAATGAAAGCGGGCAGGGCGATGTTCCGCACGATGGGCTCGGCCTGTTCGGCCGAAATCTCGCCACGCGTCACTTTCCTCCACGCCAGTTCGGCCACACCGGCGATCAAGATGTCGGGCGCAATCAGCTCGTGCTTGTCGGCCAGCAGCATGCGCGCCTGCGGGCGTAATGGCTCCTCGACGAACCATTTGAGCGCCACGCTGGGATCGACGACGACGATCATGGCTCGCTGCCTGCACAGGCGAGCAGGCAGCTGTCGGTCTGTAACACGATGGTGGGCGTCATGGCGGCGATGCGGTCGGCTTCGGCCAGCGCATCGAGTACCAGCGGCTGGCGCGACGTATGGGTGAGCAGGTCACGCAGGTCGGCTTCGAGCGAGCGTTTGCGGCTGCGGGCACGCGCCTTCAGGCGCTCGATGGTCGCGTCGTCGAGACCGCGAATCGTCAGGGTGTTCTTGGGCTTCTTTGCCGCCTCTTCCACCACTTGCACTTCTTCCATGTTCCCCTCCTAGGCGCAGAAACCGTGGAGGAACCAGCGCGCCGTCGGCTGGCCGTTGGCGGCGACCTTGTAGGCGCCGTCGCGGAACAGCCAGAAACGGCCGCCATCGTCGTCCTCCACACGGTAGTAATCGCGAACCAGTGGCACGCCGCCGGCCGGTGGTCGGCTGCCATCGGGCCGCGGCCGCCACCATTCGTCGGCAATCCGCTCCGGTCCTTCGGCGCGCACGATGCGATGCTTGTGCTGACGCCAGGAAAAATGGCGCGGCGGATCGTCGGGCACGGGCGCCATGACATCGACCGGCTCGGGCCGCTGCAGCAGCCGCGTCGGCCGTGCGCCCTTGAGGCCGGCCACGCGCGCCCAGGCGCCGGTCGCGGCGGGCTTCGTCCCGACAGAGACCGCGACCTGCACGCGTTCGGGCAGATGACTGTCGCGCGGCAGCAACCGCACGACATTCGCTGTTCCCAACCGCAGCGCCAAACGGTCGGCAAGATCGATCGTGCCGTCGATGCCAGCGGGAACGGCCGGTGCGTTCTGGTCGGGCAGCGCATCCTGGGTGCCATCCCAGGCTTCGACCTCGGGCGCGCCCAGAATCATCAGTTCGACGCCGAAGCCGGCATCGAGTTCGCCGAGCTTCTCTTCGAAGAGCTTCATCAGCTTCGGATTGTCGCGATTGGGCCGGCTGGTGCCGATCGACGTGCGGTCGACCGATCCGTCGACGCGGTAGAGCGCGATCTC
>JAIUOY010000055.1:0-9291 GCA_020160995.1 Pseudomonadota bacterium
CCTACAAGCTCACCTTCCGCGACGTGATGGCGGCGCTGGTGACACACAACGCCAATGTCGGCGCGGGCTACATCGAACGCAACGGCGAACAGTACCTGGTGCGCACGCCGGGCCAGGTGAGCAACCTGGAAGAAATCCGCAACATTGTCGTGGGGTCGCGCGGCGGTGTGCCGATACGCGTCGGCGATATCGCCGAGGTCAAGGAAGGCACGGACCTCCGGACCGGCGCGGCGACGCTCGACGGCAAGGAGACCGTGATCGGCACGACGATGCTGCTGATCGGCGAGAACAGCCGCACGGCTGCGCAGCGCGTGGCCGCAAAACTCGAAGAGATCGGCCGCTCGTTGCCCGATGGCGTGGTGGCGCGTGCGCTCTACGACCGCACCAAGCTCGTCGACGCCACCATCTGGACGGTCGAGAAGAACCTGCTCGAAGGCGCCCTGCTGGTCGTCGTCGTGCTGTTCCTGATCCTGGGCAACTTCCGCGCCGCCTTCGTGACAGCCTGCGTCATTCCCCTGTCGATGCTGTTCACCATCACCGGCATGGTCGAGAACAGGATCAGCGCCAATCTGATGAGCCTCGGCGCCATCGACTTCGGCATCATCGTCGACGGGGCGGTGATCGTGGTCGAGAACTGCCTGCGCCTGCTGGCCGAAGAGCAGCATCGCCGGGGGCGCATCCTCACGCGAACGGAACGGTTCGCCACGATCCTGGCCGGCGCGAAGGAAGTCATCCGCCCGAGCCTGTTCGGAACGCTGATCATCGGCGTCGTCTATCTGCCCATCCTCACCCTGACCGGCGTGGAGGGGAAGATGTTCACGCCCATGGCGATCACGGTGCTGATGGCGCTGCTGGGTGCGGCGATCCTCTCCATGACCCTGGTCCCGGCTGCCGTCGCACTGCTGGTGACCGGCCGCGTCTCGGAGAAGGAGAACTTCTTCATGCGCGGTGCGCTCCGGCTCTATGCACCCGTGCTCGATCAGGCGATCCGCCTGCGCTACGTGATCGTGGGTCTTGCAGGCCTGCTGGTGGTGGTGAGCGGCGTCGCGGCCTCGCGCATGGGCGGCGAGTTCATCCCATCGCTCGACGAGGGCGACATCGCCATGCATGCGATGCGCATTCCCGGCACCAGCCTCAGCCAGTCGGTGCAGATGCAGGAAGCGCTGGAGAAGGCGATCCTGGAGTTTCCGGAGGTCAAGGAGGTGGCGGCCAAGATCGGCACGGCCGAGGTCGCTACCGATCCGATGCCGCCTAACGTGGCGGACAACTTTATCCTGTTGAAGCCGCGCGACCAGTGGCCGGACCCCAAGCGCTCCAAGGCCGACCTTGTTGCGGCCATCGAGAAGCGGGTCGAGCAGATCCCCGGCAACAACTACGAGTTCACCCAGCCGATCCAGATGCGCTTCAACGAGCTGATTTCCGGAGTGCGCAGCGATCTCGGCGTGAAGATCTTCGGCGACGATCTCGATACGCTCCTGTCCATTGCCAATAAAGTGCAGGCTGTCGTGCAGAGTGTGCCGGGCGCGGCCGACACGAAGACCGAGCAGGTCACCGGCCTGCCGGTGCTGACTGTGAAGCCCAATCGCGCAGCCCTGGCACGCTACGGCATCAGCCTCGCCGAGCTGCAGGAGGTGGTCGAGATCGCGGTCGGCGGCAAGGATGCCGGCCTGATCTTCGAGGGCGACCGGCGCTTCGACATCGTGATGCGCCTGCCCGAGCACATGCGCGTCGACTTGGACGCGTTGGCCTCGCTGCCCATTCCCGTGCCGCCACAGTCCACGGGCACGACGGGCGATCCCGGCCGCCGGCCGATCACCCAGACCGCGCTGGTCGCGGCGGCGCCCTATGTGCCGCTGTCGGCCGTGGCCGAGATCGAGACCGCGCCGGGGCCCAACCAGATCAGCCGCGAGAACGGCAAGCGCCGCGTCGTGGTCTCGGCCAATGTCCGCGACCGTGACCTCGGTTCCTTCGTGGCCGAGGTGCAGCGGCAGGTCGCCGAGAAGGTGAAGATGCCGGCCGGCTACTGGATCGGCTGGGGCGGCCAGTTCGAGCAGCTTGTCGCGGCCTCGCAGCGGCTGGCAATCGTGGTGCCGGTCGCCCTGCTGCTGATCTTCGTGCTGCTCTGCGTGAGCCTGAACTCGGTCGTCGATGCCACTCTGGTTTTCACCGGCGTGCCGCTGGCGTTGACCGGCGGTGTTGCGGCCCTCGTCCTGCGCGACATCCCGCTTTCGATCAGCGCCGGTGTCGGCTTCATCGCCTTGAGCGGCGTGGCCGTCCTGAACGGGCTGGTGATCATTTCCTTCATCCAGCGGCTACGCGCCGACGGCCTGTCGGTCGGCGACGCGGTGCGCCAGGGCGCCATGAAGCGCCTGCGCCCGGTGCTGATGACGGCGCTGGTCGCTTCGCTCGGCTTCGTCCCCATGGCGATCGCCACGGGACCGGGAGCGGAAGTGCAGCGGCCGCTCGCCACCGTCGTCATCGGCGGCATCATCTCGTCCACGATCCTGACGCTCGTGGTCCTGCCCGCGCTCTATGCGCTCTTCAATCGTGACCGGAAAAATCAACAAGGAGAGAAAAATGAGAAGACTTCTGCTGACGGTACCGTTCCTGCTGTGGACGGGCCTGGCGTTCGCCCAACATCAGCATAACCATGCCAACACGAAGGGCCCCAATGGCGGCAAGATGCAGGACGTGGCCGGCATTCATGCCGAACTGGTCGTCGACGACCGCACGATCACGATTTATGCCTTCGGCGAGGACAGCAAGCCGCTCAGCATCAAGGGCTACACGGGCTCGGTGTTGATCGTCTCCGGCGGCAGTCGCGAGACCGTGCAGCTTACCCCGACGGGCGAGACGGCATTGAAGGGCGAGGCCAAGAGCCGCCTGGCGCCCGATGCCGCCATCACGCTCGTCATTAAGACAGATGCCGGTAAGTCGGGTCAGGTGAAGTTCTGACGTCGGAGAAACCGCGAGTGCCAGGCGTGGGCTTGGGGCCGCGCCTGGCGCTCGCGGTTGCCGGTCGATGGTCCGAAGTTACGCGTAACGAAGGAGGAGTCCGCTGATGAAGGCGTTGTTGCTTCTCACGGCGATGATGATGTGGGGCGGGATGTCCGGCGCCCAGCAATACGACGTTGTGCCGGGACCTCATGCCGGCAAGATGCAGGAGGTCGCTGGCGTTCAGGTCGAGTTGTTCCTCAGCGAAAGCGGAGTGAGGGTCTGCGTCTACGATGCCGCCGACGTTCCGCTGAATGTCGAGGGCTACACCGGATATGTCGAGATCGTCTCGGGCGGTGAGCGCCAGACGATCACGCTGACGCCAGCCGACAAGGTCACGCTCGCAGGCCAAGGCAAGGGCCTGCTGGCACCCTATTCGGTTCTGACGCTCTTCCTCACGACGCCGAAGGGCGAATCCGGCAAGGTGAGTTTCTGAGCCGCTACGCCCATTGCGGCAGGGTCAACGCTTCGCGGCAAGGCTCCTGAACAGGGCATCGCTGCGGTCGTCGGCCGGGAAGAAGCACTCGATGCGGACTTCCTGGAGGGTGACGTCCTGCGGCGTGCCGAGCGTCGCGATGGTCGTGAAGACCGACAGCGACTTGCCGCCGACGATGAAGTCGAGCGTCAGGACCGGCGGCGGCCGCTCCTCGAAGCGCAGTTTGCGGAACGATGCCGGCACATCGGGATAGGCCATGACCTCCTCGATGAAGGCCAGCGCCTTGGGCTCGCCGCCATCGGCCAGGATCTCGGCATAGGTCGTCGACACGAGATAGCGCGCGACTTCTTCCCAGTTGGCCAGCTTGGGGCGCAACCCCTTGGGGTCGAGCAGGTTGCGCAGCAGGTTGGGCTGCTTGCCGGGCGGCGGTGGCGGCGGCGGGCCTTCACTCAGGAAGACGGTGAAGGCGTGTGCCGCCTCGTTGGCATCGAGCAGGTTCCACAGCCGGTCGATGACGACGGCCGGGTAGGGTTCCTGCTGCTTCAGCATGCGGTCGATCGCCTGGCGCACGGGCGTGAGCTCGGGGGCGGCGAGATTGCTCTCGCGATAGGCCGGCGCGAAACCCGCCGCCAGCAGCATGGCATTGCGCTGGCGCAGCGGCACGTCGAGGGCGGTCGAGAGCTGGACCACCATCTCGCGGCTGGGCCGCGCGCGGCCGGATTCGAGGAAGCTGACATGGCGCTGCGAGACGCCGGACTGCAGGGCGAGCGAGAGCTGGCTGGCGCCCCGGCGGCGGCGCCAGGCGCGCAGCATCGGGCCGAACATGTCGGGCTGGGAAGCCGTCCGGGCGGTGCCGTCGGCGGCGGAGCTGGAAGCGGACAAGGTGCGCATCATGGGGCGGAACTTACCACTCAGCCGTCGCCCCGCCGATTACCTCCTGGATAATTGAGAGACGGTCGGTCCGGTGCGATCTCCAGGGTGTCCGCAACACATGAGGAGGACACCATGAACGTTTCATCCGACCGCCTTCTGCGCCGCACTCTGTGGGGCAACGCCGCCTTCTCCGTGATTTCGGGGGTGGTGCTGGCCGCTTTCGCCGGTCCGTTCGCCGAGATCGCCACCCATGGGCCGGTCGACGTCCTGGGCCTCGATCTCGCGGTGGTGCTGGAGCTGCTGGGCCTCGGCATCGTGGCCTTCGGCGCGCTCTGTGGCTGGGCGGCGTCGCGGCCGAACCTGCCGCTGGGGCTGATCCGGTTCGTCTTCGCGGCGGATATTGCCTGGGTCGTCGCGAGTGCCCTGGTGCTGGCTCTGCCGGCGACGTGGACCACGGCCGGTATCGCGGGCATCGTCGTCGTGGCGCTGATCGTGGCCGATCTCGCCATCCTGGAATATCTCGGCCTGCGCCGCGTCGGTTCGGCCGCCCACTGACGGAGTAGACAATGGACAAGCTTCAGCTCCTGAACGATCACCAACTGCCCTTCGCCAAGGTTCTGGGGCTGAAGTTCACGGCCGCGAGCGAGACGGGTGTGAAGGCCGAGATGGTCGTCAGGCCCGAACTCTGCACGCGGCCGGACATCCTGCACGGCGGCGCGGTCATGGCCTTCGCCGACACGCTGGGCGCGGCCGCCACCGTGCTGAACCTGCCCGAGGGCAAGGGCACGACGACTATCGAGAGCAAGACCAACTTCGTCGGGCCGGCGCCGGTCGGCACCACCGTGGTCGGCGAGACGACGCCGATCCACCGCGGCCGCCGCACCATGGTCTGGCAGACGCGCATCACCACGGCCGAAGGCAAGCTGGTCGCCGTCGTGACCCAGACTCAGATGGTGCTGTGAGCCTTCTCCAGCCGGTGTCGCTCCGCCGCGGGAATCAAGGTCAGGTTCGCCAGGACCTTGTGCTGCGGATCGGCGCTGGCAGCGAGCCTGGGCTGTAGCGCCAGCAGGGCCTTGGCGAACAGGGTCTCGTCCCAAAGCCATGCCTTGCGCATCTTGGGCGTGCCGGGATCGGGAAAGGCCGACGCCGCTTCGAGGTAGTAGGCCCGAAGATCGTCGACGGCTTCCTTGAGGGCTTGCGCCGGAGGCAGCTCGCCGTTCAGCGCCGCCGACAGCAGCGCGCCGGCGGCCGGCATGTCGAGGCCGGAGACCCCGACAGTCGTGCGGCCCGTCTTCGCAACGGCCTTGTCATGCCAGGTCGCCAGCCGGTCGATCTCGGCGGCCAGCGTATCGATGGCGGTCGGGGCGAGGGCGATGGGGCAGGCCCAGCCGGTAAAGTCGGCCGGCTCGGCGATCTCCTCGGGATAGTCCACGATCAGCGGCCCGTCGCTGCGCTCCAGCAGCTCGGCCGTGGCGCGCAGGACGCGGCGCTGGAAGTCCGGATCATCCGGAATGCCAAGCGGCCGGCCCAGTTCGAATGTCACCCAGAGCGCCCGTGGTGGGCGGATGGTCTCGGTATGCTCGCGGACCAGGCTGATGCCCGCGGTCGGAATGCCCTGGCGTTCGAGGAAGTGGCCCAGCGCGCCCACGGCGCGCGTGCAGGCGGGTCAAACAGGGACGAGCAGGGCGGCATCCACGCCATCCTGCTTCAGCAGGCCGGCGAGATGCTGGGCGTGGGGCTCGGCCGCCTCGGGCGGGAACGCCCCCATGAAGGAATAGTGGACCGACGCCATCGAGCCGACGACCCCCTCGGCCACAAGCTCGCGCAGCCGGTCGATCGGGAAGGCGACGTTGTGGTCCTGCTGGAAGCCGGTCCGGTCGAAGTTCACCGAGATATGGCTCATGACCAGGTCGCGTGCCGGCGTCTCGGCTGGGATGACGCGGTAGCTGCCGTCGCCGGGGCGGAACGGCCGGTCGCCGCGCCGATGCAGGCCCGCCGTGGAGATCAACGCGACCCGTCGCTGGGCGAGCGGCTTGCCGGCGAGGGCCGGCGTGTCGTCGTAGGTCGGGCACGCGATGCGCCGGAGATGGCCGGCCTCGACTTCCGGCATGTCGCTGAGACGCTTCACCATGGCGACGAACTCCTCATGTCAATTTGCAATAGGTTTCCTGCGTGGCGACGATGGCGTGATCGGGCCGGCCTCGTTCGGAACGTCGATCATGAAGGCCTCCCGAGCAGGTCGAGGGCCGGTCGCACGACCGCTTCCAGCGTTCGCCGACGCGCGCCGGTGCGGGCCAGCACCCGCATGCCCATCAGCACGCCCAGCAGGTGAATCGAAAGGGCATCGGCGTCGGTGCCGAACGGTGTCTCGCCCGCTTTCTGGGCCGCTTCGACGTTGCGCCGGAAGAAGGCACGAATTTCCTCGAGATAGGCCGTGACCAGACGGCCGAGTCCGGCATCGTGCGGCGCCACATCGAGCGCCGAATTCACCAGAAGGCAGCCCTTGCAGTCCGGGTCCTTCAACGAGCGCTCGATCACCTCGGCCAGGAAGGCGCGGATCGCTTCGCGGGGCCGATGGTTCGCCTCAAGCCGCGCGATGCGCTCGCGTGTCGTCCGGTTGGCGTAACGTTCGAGGACCCGCTCGAACAGGGCGCGCTTGTCGCCGAAGGCATTGTAGAGGCTGGCGCCGCCGATCCCCATCTCGCGCGCGAGATCGCGCACGGAGGTGGCCTCGTAGCCATGACTCCAGAAGCAATCGACGGCAGCGTCGAGCGCGCGATCCTCGTCGAATTCCCTGAGGCGGGCCATGATCCTCCATGAAAACCATGATTTTGGATCGACCGCACTAAAATTCGCGGATAGCCGGTCTGCTCGGTGCCGACGTGTTGTAAACACCGCACATGGCACGGATTCACATTGTCGCGGCCTCAGGTTCGGGCACGACGACTCTCGGGGTGGCGCTCGCGGCACGCCTCGACCATCCCCACATCGACGCCGACACGATCTTCTGGAGGCCGACCGATCCGCCTTTCACGACGCGGCGGTCGGTCGAAGGCCGTGCCGCTTTGGTGACGGAGCTGCTGCCTGTTGCGGGCCAATGGGTGTTCTCGGGCTCGGCGGTGGGCTGGACCGGCGCGATCGAACCTTTCTACGATCTCATCGTCTTTCTGAGGCTCGGTCCGTCTGTCCGCATGGAACGAATAAGGCGGCGCGAAGTGGCGCGGTATGGCGGGCGCATCCGACCGGGCGGCGACATGGTGGAGGCCAGCGCCGCCTTCCTCGACTGGGCTGCTGCCTACGATACTGCGGGGCTGGAGCAGCGCAGTCTCACGAAGCACCAGCAGTGGCTCGCGGCCCAGACGGCGCCCGTGCTGCGGCTCGATTCGGCCCTGTCTGTCGACGAGCTGGTGGCCGCAGTCCTGGAAAGGCGGTGAGGCTGGATCGCGACCGAGGGTCAGCGCATCAACGCCGGCACGAAGGCCTGCAGTGCCGCATCGGCGTCGGCGGAGGTCTGCTGATGGGCCTGGGACCAGTCGACCCTGATCTTGACGAAGTTGTCGCGGAAGCCGGTCAGCAGCAGCTTGCTGAAGACCCGCTGGTTGCCCTGGGTGACGCCGCTATAGGTCAGGCAGCGGAAAGAGATCGCTCCATAGGTGCACGTCGAGGGCACCGAGGGCTTCTGAAACTGGGTGTAACCGGCAAATTTGAACTGCTGCTCGGCCGAGGCGACTTCGGTGTTGAACTGGCCGGTCACGGTCGGATTCTCGCTGCCGGCGGGAATGCGCCGGCCGAGATCGAATACCTGCACGCTGATGACCAGCCGTTTGGGCGTGGAATAGTAGTAGGCGGTGCCTTGGCCGGGATTGTTGGCAGGCGGCGCCGCATAGTTGACGGAGCGGTCGAACGTGGCGCCTCCCAGCGTCGCAGGAAACGAGAGCTTCGTGCCGCCATGCGTCGAAGGGGCAGTGGATTGCGTCTGCGCCGATGCGGGTCCTGCCATCGCGACGAACAGCGCCACGACAGCGAGAGACGTCACCCCGAGCCTAGACATCGAGATTTGCCACCTTGAGTGCGTTTTCCTGGATGAACTCGCGGCGCGGTTCGACGACATCGCCCATCAGGGTCGAGAAGATCTCGTCCGCTTCATCGGCGTGGTTGATCTTGACCTGCAGCAACGTGCGCGCCTCGGGATCGAGCGTTGTTTCCCAGAGCTGATCGGGGTTCATCTCGCCCAGCCCCTTGTAGCGCTGGATCGTGACGCCTTTGCGGCCGGCCTCCAGAACGGCGGCGAACAGTTCGGTGGGCGAGGAGATGGTGGTCTCCTTGTCCTTGATCGCAAAGGTGCCGGGCCGCACATAGACGGCCTGCAACTCGTCGGCCAACGCATCGAGCTTGCGCGCTTCGGCGCTCCGGGTCAGCGGTCCGTCGATCACGTGGCGTTCGGTGACGCCGCGCAGGCGGCGCGTGAAGGCAAGGCCGCCATCGGGCATCGGCTCGCCCGTCCAGCCGCGTTCGAGCGGCGGGCTCACGACGTCGAGGCGGCGGGCGATATAGTCGGCGGCCTGCTTGGCGAGCGTGGCGTCGGCCAGCACGTCGGGCTTCAGGGCGCCAGCGATGGCTGCCTGCTCGATTACGGCCTGGCTGGTGACGCGGCGCGACAGCGCCAGCGGCTTCACCAGGTTGGCGACCGAGCGGGCGATGTCGACGGTGCGGCGTAGATCGTCGCCGGCCTGGACGCTGCCGCTGCCCAGCTTCAGCGTGGCGCCTTCGAGGCCGGTCCGGATCAGATGGTCGTCGAGCGCGCGCTCGTCCTTAAGATAGATCGCCGACTTGCCCTTGGCTGCTTTGAACAGCGGCGGCTGGGCGATGTAGAGATGGCCGGCATCGATCATGGCGCGCATCTGACGATAGAAGAACGTCATCAGCAGCGTGCGGATGTGGGACCCGTCCACGTCGGCGTCGGTCATGATGATGATCTTGTGGTAGCG
>JAIUOY010000056.1:0-3200 GCA_020160995.1 Pseudomonadota bacterium
GGCCGAGGCGACGGTGGTGCGTAACTACCTCGACTGGCTGCTGTCGATCCCGTGGCGCAAGCCGACCAAGATCATCAAGGATCTGAAGTACGCCGAAGACATTCTCAACGCCGATCACCACGGCCTCGAGAAGGTGAAGGAGCGTATCCTCGAGTACCTCGCGGTGCAGCAGCGCGTCGACAAGATGAAGGGGCCGATCCTGTGCCTCGTCGGACCGCCGGGCGTCGGCAAGACCTCGCTGGGCAAGTCGATCGCCAAGGCGACGGGCCGTAACTTCGTTCGCATGTCGCTGGGCGGCGTGCGTGACGAAGCCGAGATCCGTGGCCATCGCCGGACCTACATCGGCTCGCTGCCGGGCAAGGTCATCCAGAGCATGAAGAAGGCGAAGTCGTCGAATCCGCTCTTCCTGCTGGACGAGATCGACAAGCTCGGCGCCGATTTCCGCGGCGACCCGTCGTCGGCGCTGCTTGAGGTGTTGGACCCCGAGCAGAACACGTCGTTCAACGACCACTATCTCGAAGTCGACTACGACCTGTCGAACGTGATGTTCATCACCACGGCGAACTCGCTGCGCATGGCGCAGCCGCTGATGGACCGCATGGAGATCATCCGGCTGGCCGGCTACACCGAGGACGAGAAGGTCGCGATCTCGCGCAAGCATCTCATTCCCAAGCAGATCGAAGCGAACGGTCTCAAGGAAGGGGAGCTCGACATCCACGACGATGCGGTGCGTGACCTCGTGCGCTACTACACGCGCGAGGCCGGTGTCCGTAACCTCGAGCGCGAGATTGCCAATCTTGCCCGCAAGGCCACCAAGGAAATCCTCATGAAGGGGACGACCAAGGTGAAGATCGGCCGCAAGAACCTCGACAAGTATGCCGGCGTTCGGCGCTTCCGCTACGGCGAGGCGGAACTCGAGGATCTGGTGGGCATCACGACGGGCCTGGCCTGGACCGAAGTCGGCGGCGAGTTGCTGCAGATCGAGGCCGTGCTGGTTCCGGGCCGTGGCCGTGTCTCCGTGACCGGCAAGCTGGGCGACGTCATGCAGGAGTCGGTGCAGGCAGCGAATGCCTACGTCCGGTCGCGCGCGGCGGCGTTCGGCATCAAGCCGAACATCTTCGAGAAGCGCGACATCCACGTGCACGTGCCGGAAGGCGCGACGCCCAAGGACGGCCCGTCGGCCGGTGTCGGCATGATCACGTCGATCGTTTCGGCGCTCACCGGCGTGGCAGTTCGCAAGGATGTGGCCATGACCGGCGAGATCAGCCTGCGGGGCCGGGTCCTGCCGATCGGCGGCCTCAAGGAAAAGCTGCTGGCGGCGTTGCGCGGCGGTCTCAAGACCGTGCTCATTCCCAAGGAGAACGAGCGCGATCTGCCGGAGATTCCGGACAACGTGAAGAAGGGACTGGAAATCGTCCCCGTATCGACCGTGGACGAGGTTCTGGCCCGGGCGCTGGTGAAGCCGCTGGTCGCCATCGAATGGCCGAACGACCTGGAGGCGGTTGGCGCCAAGCCGGCGGAAGGCAGCGAGGCGATTCGGGCACACTGAGCCCCAATCTCCTTGCAAGAATCGCCGAAGCCCCGGAGTGATCCGGGGCTTCGTTGCATTTGGACCCAATACGTGTGGGTTTAGGTCTATCAAACCTACAAAATATGGTATTCAACGTTGACGCCGTTTTCCGGCGGCCCGTACACTTGCGCTGCCGGACCATGCAGGGGCTCCCCGTGAACAAGCACGATCTGATCGCCGCCGTTGCCGCTTCGACCAACCTTTCGAAGACCGACGCCGCCAATGCCATCGATTCCATTCTGACGGTCATCACCAAGTCATTGAAGAAAAAGGAAAAGGTGTTGTTGGTCGGCTTTGGGACGTTCCAGGTGTCCAAGCGCAAGGCGGGCGAGGGGCGCAATCCGCAGACCGGCGAAAAGATCAAGATTCCCGCGGCCATCGTGCCGCGCTTCAAGGCAAGCAAGGCCCTGAAAGACGCGATCAACTAGGACGCGGCGCGCGCACGCGTGCTAGAAAAGCAACGGGGGCGATTAGCTCAGTTGGTAGAGCATCTCGTTTACACCGAGGTTGTCGGCGGTTCGAGTCCGTCATCGCCCACCATTTCTCTACGCCATCGCTGACCATTGTTTCGCACGGCGTGGAAAGTATTGAAAAATCTGGCACTTACGCACGACTTCGCGAGTGCGGTATGCTTGACACCCCATAGGGGCTCCTATATCTCTCCGCGCGCCGTTGGGGGCTAATGCGGGCGTAGTTCAGTTGGTTAGAACGCCGGCCTGTCACGCCGGAGGTCGCGGGTTCGAGTCCCGTCGCTCGCGCCAGCCCCAACGCTGGCAGCCCAGAAAAACGGGGCGCAAGGGGTGGCGATGGAAGCTCTTCTCACGGAATACCTTCCAATTCTGATCTTCCTTGGCCTCGCTTTCGTCCTGACGTGCGCCATGATCGGCGGCTCGTATCTGATCGCCCGCCAGAATCCGAATTCCGAGAAACTGTCTCCCTTCGAGTGCGGCTTCGCGCCGTTCGACGATGCGCGCGGTCAGTTCGATGTGCGCTTTTATCTGGTTGCCATTCTTTTCATCATCTTCGACCTGGAGGTCGCGTTCCTGTTCCCCTGGGCGGTGGCGCTCGGTGACATCGGGTTGTTCGGTTTCTGGTCGATGATGCTCTTTCTGGCCGTCCTCACCGTTGGTTTCATATACGAGTGGCGGAAAGGAGCTCTGGAATGGGAGTGATAACTCCGGCCAAGCCCAACAGCGCTGCTGAGGCGGCGCTGTCGCGGGCGCTCAACGATGAGCTGGCCGACAAGGGCTTCGTCGTTGCCCAGCTCGACAAGCTGATTACCTGGGCGCGTACCGGCTCGATGTGGGGGCTGACCTTCGGTCTGGCCTGCTGCGGCGTCGAGATGATCCATTGCTGGATGAGCCGCTACGATCTCGATCGTTTCGGCTTTGCGCCGATGCCCAGTCCGCGTTCGGCCGATGTGATGATCGTGGCGGGAACGCTGACCAACAAGATGGCGCCGGCTCTGCGCAAGGTCTACGACCAGATGGCCGAGCCGCGCTACGTGATCTCGATGGGCTCCTGTGCCAACGGCGGCGGCTACTATCACTATAGCTATTCAGTCGTGCGCGGCTGCGATCGCATCATCCCGGTCGACGTCTACGTGCCGGGCTGCCCGCCGACCGCAGAA
>JAIUOY010000057.1:0-35130 GCA_020160995.1 Pseudomonadota bacterium
AATCGGGCTGCGGCAAGTCGACGGTGGCGCGGCTGGTGGTGGGGCTCTTCCCGCCGACCGACGGCCGTATCGAGTTCGACGGCAACGACATGGCGTCGCGGCGTAGCAGGGCGGAGACGGCCTCGCTCAAGCGGCGGATGCAGATGATCTTCCAGGACCCCTATGCCAGCCTCAATCCACGCTGGCGGGTGTTCGACATCATTGCCGAGCCGATCCGTGCCTTTGGCCTTTCCAAGGATCGCGCCGACCTGGAAAAGCAGGTTGGCGACCTGCTGCGCCAGGTCCGCCTGACGCCGGCCGATGGCCGCAAGTATCCGCACGAATTCTCGGGCGGCCAGCGCCAGCGTATCTCAATCGCCCGCGCGCTCGCGAGCCAGCCGGAGTTTCTGGTGTGCGACGAGCCCACCTCGGCGCTCGACGTGTCGGTGCAGGCGCAGATTTTGAACCTGATGGTCGATCTGCAGCGGCGTCTGCAGCTCACCTATCTCTTCATTTCGCACAACCTCGCGGTCGTCTATCATATCTCCACGCGGGTGGGCGTGATGTATCTTGGCCGCCTGGTCGAGGTCGCGCCGACCGAGACGCTGTTCCGTCGGCCCAAGCACCCCTATACGCGGATGTTGCTCGATACGATCCCCGATCTCGACATGACCGGCCGCCAGCGCAGCCCGGTCGCCGGTGAAGTGCCCAGTCCGATCAACCCGCCATCGGGTTGCACCTTCCATCCTCGCTGTCCTTTCGCCAACGATCGCTGCAAGGCCGAGCGGCCGAAGGCGCTGCCGATCGAGGGCGGCACGGTCGCGTGCCACGCGATCGAAGAGGGCAGGCTGCCGGTCGAAGACCGCAGCTACTGACGCCGCTGTCTCTTGTCGGTCCGTCTTCTTGCACGACAGGGTGTGCGTCGACGCATGCCGAGGAAGCTTGACCCCCTGCCGCGCCTGCTTACGATCCATTCGAACTTATTTCGGAGATTTTAGATGCCGGTCATCAACCGCATTGCCTCGTTCCACAAAGACATGACGGCATGGCGTCACGACATCCACAGCCACCCTGAGACGGCCTTCGAGGAAGTGCGGACTGCCGATGTCGTCGCCGAGAAGTTGAAGTCGTTCGGCCTCGAAGTGCATCGCGGCCTGGCCAAGACGGGCGTGGTCGGCATCCTGCGCAGCGGGACGTCGAAGCGGGCTATCGGCCTGCGTGCCGACATGGATGCGCTCGACGTTCACGAGACCAACCAGTTCGACCACAAGTCGACGATTCCCGGCAAGATGCATGCCTGCGGCCATGACGGCCACACGGTGATGCTGCTGGGTGCCGCCAAGTATCTCGCGGAGACCAAGAACTTCGACGGTACGGTCTACTTCATCTTCCAGCCGGCCGAAGAGAACGAAGGCGGTGGCCGCGTCATGGTCGAGGAGGGGCTGTTCGAGAAGTTCCCCGTCGAAGGCGTGTACGGCATGCACAACATCCCGGGCATTCCGGTCGGCCGTTTCGCCGTCCGTCCCGGCCCGATGATGGCGGCCTACGATATTTTCGAGATCGTCGTGAAAGGCGTCGGTGCGCACGGCGCCATGCCCCATCACGGCATCGACCCGGTCGTGGTCGGTTCGCACATCGTGACGGCGCTGCAGTCGATCGTGGCGCGCAACCTCGATCCGATGGACACTGCCGTCGTCTCGACGACGCAGATCCATGCCGGTGATACCTGGAACGTCATCCCGCAGGAATGCGTACTGCGCGGCACGGTCCGCACCTTCAAAAAGCCGGTCCAGGACATGATCGAGAAGCAGATCGAAAAGATCGCGCGCAACGTCGCGGCGGGCTTCGGTGCCGAAGTCACCAATTGGCGTTACGAGCGGCGCTATCCGGCAACCGTGAACTCCGATCAGGAGACCGAGTTTGCCGCCAAGGCTGCGTCGGCGCTGGTCGGTCTGGAGAACGTGAACCGCAATCCGACGCCGGCCATGGGCAGCGAGGATTTTGCCTGGATGCTTCTCAAGAAACCGGGCTGCTACATCTGGATCGGCAACGGCGACGGTGTCGGCAGCTGCATGGTTCACAATCCGGGCTACGACTTCAACGACGAGATCCTGCCCCTCGGCGCATCCTACTGGGCGACCCTCGTCGAGCAGCAGCTCGGCCGTGAAGCCCTGCCGCAGGCTGCGGAGTAGCGTCTAGCGTTCCCTAACCGGCTCTGTGTCGTGGCTGTCTTAGATCATCCTTACGCCGGCGCCCGCGTCGGCCTTGCCACCATTCATGCCAAGGAGCAGGCGGCTGCGCCTGCCTTCCGGCGGGTACTGGGGGCAGAGGTCCTGGTCGCGCCGGATCTCGATACCGACAAGCTCGGCACGTTCTCGGGCGAGGTGCCGCGGCCCGACGCGCTGGTCGAGACCTGCGCCATCAAGGCCGAGATGGTCTTCAAGACCATGGACGTCGATTGCGCGCTTGCCAGCGAGGGCAGTTACGGGCCGATCGAGCGCGTGCCGTTGACGTCCTGCGGCGTCGAGATCATGGCCTTCGTCGACCGCAAGCGCGGTCTGCGCCTGGTCGAGACGCTGGGGACGCATCGCACCAACTGGCGGCTGCAGCGCTTTCCTGCAGGCGATCCGGCGATTCCGGGCGTCCTGAAGGCGATGGGCTTCCCGCGCTACGGCGTGTTCGTGATCTGCTCCAGCGACATGGACCATCCGATCAAGGGCCTGGAGACGGAGGCCGAAGTGCTGGCGGCGATGGATCGCGAGGCGCGTCGCTCGGCCGACGGCCTGGCGGTGCTGCTGGCCGACATGCGCGCGCATCGCAATCCGACGCGCATGCAGGTGCTGCGCGCACTGTCGTGGAAGCTCGCCAAGCGCCTGGAGCGTCTGTGCCCGAAGTGCCGGACGCCGGGCTTCGGCCCCATCCAGTCCCGCCGGGGCCTGCCCTGCGAGGCCTGCGGTACGCCCACGCACTGGATCGACTTCGAGATCGACGGATGTTCCGTCTGCGGCCATGCCGAAGCGCGGCCGCGCAAGGATGGCCGCAAGACTGCGCCGAAGCTTTCCTGCAAGGCGTGCTGAATTGAGCCCAGGCACGTGACGACGATCTGAGGGCTTGTCAGGCAGATCGATGCCGGAGATGTTTCCTCTATTGTGGCCAACCCATCGAAATTTGCCGAAATACTGAAGCGGCGGCGCCTCGAACAGAACCTGACCCTCGAACAGCTCTCCGCCAAGAGCGGTGTCAGCCGCGCCGCCATCTCGAAGATCGAGCGCGGCGACAGCGGTGCCTCGACGCCGGTGCTCGGCAAGCTGGCCGAAGCGCTGGACCTCAGCATTTCCCAGCTCGTCGGGGGGCGGTCGAGTGAGCCGGTGCTTCGTATTCCGCGGGACAGGCAGCCGGTCTTCGTCGAGGAAGCGACGGGTTTCCAGCGCCGGTCCCTGTCACCGATGTACCTTGGACGCGGCATCGATTTCGTCCTCAACCGGCTGCCGCCCAAAGCAAAGACGGGTCCGTTCCCGTCGCATCGTCGGGGCGTCGAAGAGCATCTCTATGTGACCAAGGGGCGTCTCAAGGTCACGCTCGATGGCGACGAGCATGTCCTCGAAACAGGCGACTTTCTGCTGTTTCGCGGCGATCTGAACCACACCTTCGAGAACCTCGCGGCCACGGTCTGCGAGTACTTCATCGTCATCGACAGCACGCGATTGCGCTGACGGTACGGCTTCAACGCCGATCTCAATGCGCTTGACTCCTGCAAATATTCTCTAGATAGAGAATATTCTCTAGTAGGAGAATTTGCGGCACAGGGATGGAGGGAACGATGTTTAGGCAAGTTACCGTCGTCAGCCAGGACATCTACAGCGAAGGTGGTCGCGATGTGGTGACGCCATCCAAGCGCGTCGCGGCGTGCGGAGTGCTGCGCAATCCACATGCCGGCAAGGCGTCGATCGACGACTTCACCGGATTGGTCGATCTTTCGGTCGAAGCCGGGAAGGTGCTTACCGCGCGCGCTCTTGAGGCGCTCGCGCCCTTGAAACCACGCGGCTACGGCAAGGCGGTGATTGTGGGCACCGCCGGCGACCTCGAGCATGGTGCCAGCATGATCCACGTGCGCATTGGGCTTGCCATGCGCCAAGGCGCCGGCGGGGGACCGGCTTTGATTCCGGGCAACGGCAAGGTCGGTGGCCCCGGCACGCAGATCGACGTTCTTTTCGGTGGGCTCGAGGATGCGTGGGACTACGACGCCATGGACACGATGACGGTCTCCGTCCCCGACGCGCCGCGTCCCGACGAGATCCTCCTGATCGTGGCATTCCTCGGCGGCACGCGCCCGAACGCACGAATCAAGGGTGCCTCGTCCGAGCAGGTGGCCGAGGTCGTGCGCGAGATGCGGCGCTCGCGATGATGTCGCGCGTTCCGATGAGGACCTAGAAGGTCGCGCGGCCGCCGGAGATGTCGAAGGTGGCGCCGGTCGAAAAGCTGCAGGCAGGTGAGGCGAGCCATACCGCCATCTCGGCGATCTCGCGCGGTGCCACGAAGCGATTCATCGGCGCGTTGGCAATCAGGCGGGCGCGATAGGCGTCGGTCAGTTCACTTGGCCGGCGTGCCGAGTGCCTGCTTCGTCTCCGCCCAAGCGGCGCGCACGCCTTCCTCGGTCAGCCGTTCGGCAATGGCGAGGCCCAGGCCCGACGCCGCGCCCGTGACGACGGCGACCTGTCCGGACGGCGACCGGGGCGGAAAAGGAGCGGATGCGGACATGTCGATCAGAGCCTGCGGATCGGGTTGCTGCCGTCCCAGTTCTCGGCTTCGCGGGCGATCTTCTCGAAGAACTTGCCCTTGTTGCCCGAGATTTCGGAAAGCTCGATCACCGTCCCCGGATGGCCGGTGCTTTCGAAGTAGAGGAAGCGCCCGCGCGCGCCGATATGGCCGCGATGGCCGATGCGCCAGCCGGCGGCAAGGCACTTGGCGAGCGTGCCGTCGAAGTCGGTGGTCCAGTAGGCGACATGCTGCAGGCCTTCGTAGCCGGCCTGCAGGAAGTCGCGATACATCGACGGCGCGTCGTTGCGCTGCTGGATCAGTTCGATCTGCAGCGGGCCAGAGTTGGCGAGAGCGATCGAAATGTCGGGCTGCGAGGGCTGGCCCTTGTACTCGAAGGCTTCGACCGGCGGCTTGTCGATATAGTACCAGGGGCCGACGCCCATGGTTTCCGACCAGTATTTCATAGCCTTCTCGATGTCGTGGACGACATAGCCGTTTTGACGGACAGGTCCCAGCAGACGACTCATAGACGGACTCCTTGATTGCGTGCGCGCTGTAGCTCGATTCGCTGAGACGGCTTCCTAACCTGCGATATCGGTCGCGAGATGGAAGAGGCAGTCGCCGCGCTCGCAACGCGCGGGGACTCGCTTGCAGAGTACGAGGCCGGCGCGCTTGAACGGCACGATTTCGGGTTCGCGCCACGGCGTATGGTGGAAGTGGATGCGGGCGGCCGGCTGGCCGGCCTTCACCTCGTCGCCCAGCTCGACCAACGGTTCGAAGAGCCCGCCATCGGTGGCGTAGACGTAATAATCATCGCCGCCGATTTCCGTGAGCCGCGTTGGCGATGGCGCGGGAGCGGGGGCCTGCAACAGGCCGACATGGGCCAGCACACGCCGCATGCCGCTTTCCGCGACCTTGAGCGAACCGGGGGTCACCAGACCGCCGCCGCCCAGCTCCGTGCCCATCGCGATCACGCCTGCGCGATAGGCGGCCGAGGTGAAGGTGCGGCCGCCGCCCTGGGGCGCGGCGGAGATGTAGCTCACCGGCGCGCCGAAGGCCTTCAGCAGGCCGGTGACCTTTGCCATGCGGGCGGCGTCCTGATGGCGTGGCGCCAGCGCGCTCGGAATGTAGGTGAGGGAGCTGCCGCCGGAGTGGAAGTCGAAGGCGTAATCGAAGCCCGGCAGCAGGGCGTGCTCGATCCAGTACGCGATCTGCTGCGTGATCGTGCCTTCGGCGTCGCCGGGGAAGGAACGGTTCAGATTGCCCTCGTCGATCGGCGAGGTGCGCCGGCCTTCCATCGCGGCAGGGAAGTTAGCGGAGGGGAGGATGACCAGCCGGCCCTTGATGTCCTTCGGCTCGATGCTGCGGATCAGGTTGCCCAGCCCGATCTGGCCCTCCCATTCGTCGCCATGGTTGCCGGCCTGCATCAGAACGTTCGGCCCGTCGCCGTTCTTGATGCGCACGATGGGGATCGGAATCCAGCCATAGGCAGAGCGGTGCACCGAATGCGGCACGCGGACGAAGCCCGTGGCCTTGCCCTCTCCATTGAGGTCGATGTCGGCCGACAACCGGCTGAGGGCAGTGAATTCGGCGGATTTCAACGTTGCGTCGGTCATCAGCGTCTCTCGCTTCTGGGATCGAGGGCATCCTGAAGGCCGTCTCCAAGGAAATTGAAGGCGATCACGGTCAGGAAAATCAGGAGGCCGGGCCATAGCGCCAGCAAGGGCGCTTCCTGCAGGAGTTCCTGCGCGCCGGTCAGCATGTTGCCCCAGCTCGCGGCCGGCGGCTGGATACCGAGCCCGAGGAACGACAGGGTCGATTCCAGCAGGATGAGTGTGCCCATCGAGATCGTTGTGGCGACAATCAAGGATCCTGCAGTGTTGGGCAGGATGTGGCGCAGCATGATGCGGACCGGCCGGGCACCCAGCGCCTGGGCTGCCCGCGAGAAGTCGCGCGCCTTGAGCGACAGGGTTTCCGCGCGCACCAAACGGGCGACCGTGGTCCAGCCGGTCAGAGCGATGATCACCACGATGCGGTAGAGCGAGAAGGCTTCGGATTGCGCCAGTTCCGCCGGTACGCCGAGCTTTCGGGGATCGACGGCGGCCACGACGATCAGAAGCGGCAGCAGTGGCAGGGCGATCACGCCGTCGGTGAAGCGCATCAGGAAGGCATCGAGCCGGCCGCCGAGATAGCCGGCCGCCACGCCGATCAGGGCGCCGAGCAAGCCCGAGAGGAGCGCGCCTGCTAGGCCAACCAAAAGTGACACCCGTCCGCCGTCGAGCAGGCGCTGGAAGAGGTCGCGGCCGACATCGTCGGTGCCGAGCCAGTAAGCGGCCGACGGTGGCTCGAAGCGGCGGAACAGGTCGGTCTGGGTGGGATCGACACCGCGCAGCTCCGCGATCAACGGAGCGGCGAGCGACAGCACCATGATGACGATCAGGAAGACCAGCGAGGCGCGTGCCAGATGATGGCGCCGCAAACGGTTCCAGCCGCGGGTCATGGCTGATCGGCCGCCAACGAGACACGCGGATCGACCCAGGCATAGCCAAGGTCGGCCAGCAGGTTGCCGGCGATGGTTGCCGCCGTTGCCAGAAGCAGGCCGACCAGAGCGAGGTTGTAATCGTTCTCGAGAATGGCCTGATAGATCGCCTTGCCCATGCCCGGCCACGCGAACATGGTCTCGGTGATCACCGCACCGGAGAACAACCCGCCGAACGACAGGGCCAGGATCGTGAGCACCGGCGCCAGCGCATTGGCGAAGGCGTGGCGCCACAGCACGGTCCGTTCCGGGGCACCCTTGGCGCGTGCCGTGCGGACGTAATCCTGACGTAGCGCCTCGATCATCGCGCCGCGCATGAAGCGCGTGTAGGGGCCGAGCTGGACCAGGGTCAACGTCACCACCGGCAGCACGAGATGGTGAAGCTGCTCGGCAAGCGCGACGCTCCAGGGCGTGCCGGGTCGTGGATACGCCATGCCACCGGCCGGTAGCCAGCCCAGGAAAACGGCAAACAAGGTGATCAGCAGCAGCGCCAGCCAGAACGGCGGCGTGGAAATGCCGGCGAAGCAGAAGAGGTTGATCAGGTAATCGGCGCGGCTGCGCGGATAGGCGGCGGCCCAGATACCGAGGGGGAGAGCGATCGCGACCGACAACACGAAGGCCGAGCCTGCCAGAAGCAGGGTGTTGAGGAGGCGCGGCCACAGGATGGTGAGCACCGGCTGGCCGAACGAGCGCGAGTAGCCGAAATTGCCCTGCACCGCCTCGCTGGCCCAGGCGAGATAGCGTTCGAGCAGCGGCTTATCGAGCCCATAGGCTGCGCGCAGCCGGGCCGCGTCCTCGCTCTTCATGTTGGGGTCGCCCGAGATCATCAGATCGATCGGATCGCCCGGCATCAGTCCGATCAGCACGAAGACGACCAGACTCATTACGGCGAGCGTGAGGAGCGTCTGGACGGCTCGCGACGCGAAGTAGCGGCTCACCTTAAGGGCTCACGGGCCTTCCCACCGCCACTGCTCGATCCAGAGTGTCGAGCTGTTCAGTGTTCCGGTAGGAGTGACGCCCTTCAGCGCCTTGGGGATCACGAAGGGATCGACGCGAAAGAAGAGGGGCAGGGACGGCAGGTCGTCGGCGGCGAGCTTCTGGATCTCGGCGAAGAAGGCGCGACGCTTGTCGACATCGAGTTCGCGTTCGGCATCGTCGAGTGCCTTGTCCATCTGCGGGTTGGCGTAGCCGGGATAGTTCTGCCCGCTCCAGCCATTTTCGGCGGTGGGGATTTCCTTGGAATGCAGGGTCGAGCGCGGCACGCCGCCTGGGCGCTGTACCCAGGCATACATGCCGAGCCCGCCGTAGTTCCGCCGGTTCATCACCTCGAAGAAGAGGCGCGGCGGATCGGCCTTGATGCGGGCCTCGATGCCGACCTGGCGGAGCTGGCTCTGGATGACCTGCGCCACCAGTTCGCGCACGCGATTGCCGGCGGTCGTTCCGAGCTCGATCGACAGTCGTTCACCCGCCGCGTTCTGGCGCACGTTGTTGCGGATGGTCGAGAAGCCCGCTTCGTCGAGCAGTTTCTTGGCGGCAGCGGGATCATAGCCGTACTGCCGCGCCGCCGGGCTGAACATCGGGTCAAGGTCGCTGATGCCGCCATGCGCGATCGGCTGCTTGCCGTCGAACAGCTTCTCCGAAATGGCCTTGCGGTCGATGGCGAGCAGCATCGCCTGCCGCACCCGCTTGTCGGCCAGCAGCTTGTTGTCGAGGTTGACGTCGATGTGTTCCCAGATCAGCGCCGGCTTGTAGATGACGTTGTACTTGCCGCCATGGCGCTTCTCGAAGGCGATCGCCTGGTCGAGCGAGAGGCCGAGTTCGCCCAGTACATAGTCGACACCTCCCGAAAGCAGGTTGGCTTCCAGCGCCGCCGTGTTCTCGATGATCTTCACGACGATGCGCTTGAAGTAGGACTTCTCGCCGGTCCAGGTCGAGTTCTGCTCCAGGGTGATCCTGCTGCCGGGTACGATCTCGACGATGCGGTAGGGGCCGAAAGCCAGGCCCGGATTGGTCGATTGGGTGTCGTAGGCCGTCTTGTTGCGGTACTCGGCCGGGTTCGCCTCGAAGATCGGCTTTTCGATGTGCGCCGGCAGCAGAAGCAGGGCGCTGCTGTTGTAGTCGAAGGTCACGCGGTCGATCGTCATGGTGAAGCGGCGATCGTCTTTGACGTCGAGCTTGAGGACCCGTTTGAAGCCTTCGGAGGAGGCGACTCCCGACAGCGGATGCTTGCCGACGTCGAGGGTGAAGGCGACGTCCTTGGTCGTCACCGGCACGCCGTCGCCCCAGCGCAGGTCGCGCAGCTCGACGTCGATCTCCATGCCCTTCTTGCCGTCGGGCAGGTCGATCACCCGCGCCTTGCCGTTCTCGACCGTCGGCAGCTCGGTGCAGGCGAGGCAGACCAGCTTCCCGTCCGCGTCGTAGGCCGTGAGCGGGCGGGCCGTCATGTTGGCGATCAGCGACTTGGCCAGCATCGAGCTGATGACCGGATTCCAGGTCCCGGGCATCTGCGTCATGGCAACGACGAGTTCGTCCTTGGCATGGGCAGGAGTGACGGCGAGGGCGGCGATGGCCAGAAGGCCGGCAAGGAAACGGCAGATCATGTCCGCCGCACCGTAGCAAAAGACTCTATCAGCGTCCCTGTTTCACGGTCCGAGTATCGGACGCGGAACTTACCGTCCGAGCGTCGGACGCGACGAGGGCGGACGGCCGCCGTGGCTGGCCGACCACTGCTCCGGCGCTTCGAGGAAGGCACGGGTCTCGGTGAGGCCCTTTTCGTCGAAATACTTGTGCTTCTCCGCCGCTTCCAGCGCATCCCACCAAGTCGCAAGCGCATGCAGCTTAACGCCGGTGGAAGACAGCATCTCGATGCTCTGTGGAAAGATTCCGTAGTGGAAGATCACGAAACAGTCGGAAACCTTCGCCTCGGCCTTCCGAAGCGCTTCGATGAAGACGAGCTTGCTGCCGCCGTCGGTGGCCAGATCCTCGACCAGCAGGACCCGCTTGCCCGGCTTCAGCTCGCCCTCGATCTGCGCCATGCGCCCAAAGCCCTTGGGCTGCTTGCGCACATAGATCATCGGCTTCTTGGCCAGTGCAGCCAGAAAGGCGGCAAACGGGATACCCGCGGTCTCACCGCCGGCCACCACGTCGATCTTGCTCCAACCGATCGACTTCTCGATCGCCTTAAGCGCATGCGCCATGATCTTGGCGCGGGCCTCAGGGAAGGAGATGATCTTGCGGCAGTCGATGTAGACCGGGCTCGCCCGCCCCGACGTGAAGATATACGGGTTGTCGGGTCGGCAGTGGATCGCCTCGATCTCCAGGAGGAGTCGTGCGGTATCCCTGGCTTCCGGCGTACCACTGGTACGATCCAGATTTGCCTTGCCGTTCAAGTTCTTGGCCGCCTTGTCCGCAGGAGCAGTGCCAGGCGATGATGCTTTCTTCTTCGTCGCCATGCTGCTTTTCCCCCACGCCGCTTGCGACAAAATGACGGCCGGATGTTTAGCGTCCCTCCACAAGACCGGCAAGGGCAGGGCGCGGATTCAGTCGTTGGAATTTAGTCGGTTTTTTTAAAAGACCGTGTTTCGGTTGCCGCAATCGGCAAATGCCAACCCCGGTAGATCGACATCAGGCGCAGGAAGAGACAAAGCCCCGCCTCTGTGAAGGCTACCGGCAGGCTGGGAAGGCCGAGCCATGTTCCCAGCGCAACCGTCCCCGTTCCGGCGAGGGCTGCCACGGCATAGAGTTCGGACCGCAGCACCGTCGGCACCTGCAGGGTCAGCAGGTCCCGCGCGACGCCGCCGCCATCGCAGGTCACCAGGCCCAGAGCAGCGGCCATGACCGGGGTGCGCAGCCGGTCGATCCAATCCGAGGCGAAGAAGCCCAGCAGGCTGGCGGCGAGGGCGGCGGCAAGATAGTGCCAGTTGGAGATCGCGGCCGGTGGCACGCCACTCCCGCGCAAAAGAGAGAACTGCGGCCAGCGAAGCGGGCTGGCCGCGGTTTGCGATCTTCTCCAAGACGGCTTGTGAACCTTCTGGGTAGACGCTGTGATTGTCGACGGTCGCGCGGTCCAGCAACCGCCGCGTAAAAGCCAGGTGCGGTTCCGGAGGCCCGCTTGCCAGACGCTGGAGCATTCCCTTCGAGAGCGTCAAGAGGGCCTCAAGTGACAGACCGGATGGCGTCGCGTCCCGGCTTTTAATTCACGAAACCTTGAAGCCGGTCCTGGCGATGGGATCTACTTGATCCATCGCAAAGCTCGTTAGCGTCACTCTGCATAGCTTTGATTGTGGGCTCGGACGTTCGGAGCCTAGAGAGGGGAACGCTTATGAAGAAGTTTCTGATCGCTTCGGCAGCGGCGCTGCTGCTGGCAGCCTGCCAACAGCAGCCGCAAATGGCCAGTTCGGCACCTGTTACGTCAGTGAGGCAGTTGTTCGTCGTTTACTTCAACACCGGTCAATCGAACATATTGCCTGACGGGCAGGCGAAAATTGATCAGGCCGCCGCAACCTTCAAGCAGGGCGGCGTCGCTGTGACCGTGAAAGGCCATGCCGACCGCGTCGGCGATCAGGGGGCGAACCTGCGGCTTTCCATGCAACGCACGGCGACCGTGAAAGCTGCGCTGATGCGCGCCGGCGTGCCGGAGTCGGCGATCCGGTCGGGCAGTCTGGGTGAGGAAAACCTGCCGATTCCCACCGCCGACCAGGTCCCCGAGCGGATTAACCGCAGTGTTCATATCGCGGTCATCGGGCGGCCGCTCATGAGCGACCAGGACTATTGCGCCGCGTTGGCGCAGAAGTGGCGTTCGTATTCCCGGACGGGCGCATCTGGCCCGGCGCCGCAGGCGATCGCCCAGTGCGATGCCGGAAATTACGACGCGGGCATCACGGTTCTGGAGCAGGTCCTGACGGACGCCAGGATCGTGTTGCCGTCGCGCTATCTGTAGCTTGATCCGGCTCTAGCAATTTTAGAGGGCGGCCTTCCTGCGAGGGCCGCCTTCCTTATTCGCGGTTGTTCGTCTCGTTCAGTGGCTGTCGGTTAACAAGACCTGCACCCACGCGATGGGCTGCTGTTGAGCCGCCGGGTGTGTGTCGCTGCGCCGTTGCGTCGGCGGCCGGATTACGTTTGAAGAATTGCTCGATCCGATCCAACGGGATTCCTGTAACGTCGCTGGTCACGGCATGTCGGATGGCGAACTTCTAGATTCACCTCAAGGATCACCTCGAGCCGATTAAAGTTCCGTTGCCTCTCGCGCCTTGGCGCGAAACTGACAACCCGGATCGGTCGCGGGGCATCCCGGGATCGCCGGCAGACCAAAATGGCTCTCGGGGCCACATTTGGGGCCGCTCGCGAATGCTGCAATTGAAATTCCGGATCTCGTACTGGCTCCGCAGCTAGGGCCACCACCGACTGGGGCTGCCGTCACTGACGTTGATGGGCTCACAGAGTCAGGACGTGGGGGCGCGCGATGGACCCGAATGGCTTAGACCGCAAGCGCTAGCGCGCTAAGTGCTTGAAAGGGTTGTCGAACCAGCCGAAATCCGATGGTACGAGCTCTGTCTTGGGAGTGCGATATTCCAGTTCTCTCTTTTGACCACTCCGGCACGGCGCCGATCAGGAGATCGCGGGCAATGCCGCCTGCAACCGCTGCCGCCCAGGCGACTACCAGGACACCGAACAGATCGAGACGCTTGTGCACTCCGCGTGTCGCGCCGCTGATGGCGAACACGAAAGTTGCGGCGAGATCCATCGCGGTGAAGAGCATTATATAAACACTACAACGATTACCCTGGGCTGCCGAGATGGCAGAGTGCGGCCATGAAAATCCGAGCGCCTCGTTTCCTCCATGCCCACCCCAGGTTGTTGCTGTCCTTCGTGGCCGGGCTCGCATTGTTCCTGCTGCTGCCCCAGGGCATGCGTATCGAAACGAGATGCCTGCTCGGCTGGGACCTGATGGCGTTGCTCTACATCGGCAGCACGCTGCGGATGATATCGACATCGACGGTCACGACCTGCAGGACCCGAGCCGAACTCTACGATGAGGGCGATTGGGTGATCATTCTCATCGTGGTGGTGAGCGGGGCGGCGAGCTTTGCCGCGATCTTTGCCGAGCTGGCATTGCTCAAGACGCCGCACGGCTCGCTCTGGCTTGCGCTGCTGATTTCGGGAGGCACCGTGGCGCTGTCATGGTCGTTCACGCACATGGTCTTCGCGCTTCACTACGCGAACATCTACTACCGGCTCGACGATGACGGGCCCGGCGGGTTGCGTTTTCCCGGCGACCGCCCGCCCGACTACCGGGATTTCCTCTACTACTCCTTCGTCATCGGCTGCGCGGCGCAGACCGGCGACGTCGAGACGGAGTCGCACGCAATGCGCCGGCTCAGCCTCATCCACGGAATCGTGGCCTTTGCATTCAACACTGCGATCCTGGCGCTCACCATCAACGTCGGCGCCAGCTTGATCTAACGGCGTGGAGACAATCGGAAATCGCGACCGTCTTTGAGCCAGGCCAGCCGTTCGTCGCGCAGCAATGTCCGGCGTGCCTTGCCGGAATCGTCACGCAGGCTCGCCGTGGCGATCTCGTAGCTCTCGGGATGCTTGTTGCGGCTGAGCAGGTCGGCCAGCACGGGGCCCATGCCGTCGATGACGCTTCGGGGATCGGCATCCTCTCTGATCTCGATGATGGCGTGGAGGCGGTTGCCGAGTTCGGCGTCGGGCAGGCCGACGACGATGCTGGAACGCACATCCGGATGCGCCACGACGGCCGCTTCGACTTCCGCCGGATAGATGTTGGCGCCGCCGCGCAGGATCATATCGCTCAGCCTGTCGCCGAGGTAGAGATAGCCGTCGGCATCGAAGTGTCCGACGTCGCCGATCGATTCCCAGCCATCCTGCCGCCGCTTCGGGTTTGCCCCGAGATAGTGGTAGGTGCTGCCGGAACCGGAGGCGGGCAGGAAGTAGATTTCGCCGGTTTCACCGGGCGCCACGTCCTTGCCGTCTTCGCCGATGATCCGGATCTGGCACACGGCGGGGTCGGGCCGTCCGACGGAGCCCTTGTGAGCGAGCCATTCGGTCCCTGAAATCACGGTGCTGCCCTGGCGTTCGGTGCCGCCATAGAGCTCGAAGATCCGCTCAGGCCCCAGCCACTCGATCCACTTTTCCTTGAGCCAGGGCGGCATGGGAGCGGCCATGTGGAAGACGACCTTGAGGCTCGACAGGTCATAGCGGTTGCGAACATTTTCCGGCAGCGCCCAGATCCGATGCATCATCGTGGGCACGAAGTTCACCCATTCGAGTCTGTGCGCCTCGATCAGGCGTAGCGCTTCCTCGGCATCGAACTTCTTCAGGCCGGTGACGCTACCGCCCGCGAACAGCGCGTGGTGGGTCACCAGGAATGGAGCGTTATGATAGAGCGGGCCGGGGTTGAGCAGCGCCGTGCCGGGCTCGATGCCGAGCAGGGCCGGCGCCGCGAGCTCGATGACGGCGGGCTGGTGGTCGAGGATGATCTTGGGACGCCCCGTGGAGCCGCCGCTGGTCATCGCCTTCCAGTAACGTGCGACGGGGCGGTCGAGCGGTTCGTCGGAAACGCCTTCGGGGACGAAGTCCTGCGGCAGGGCATTCGGGGCGTTCCAGTCCGGCTCGCCGCCGACGACGAGGGCGGGCTTCAGGACCTCCAGGATCGCCGCCACTTCGCCGCGCGGTAGACGATGCGAGAGCGAGGTCGGTGTCGCGCCCAGTTTCCAGATTGCAAAGCTGGTCTCGTAGAACGCATTGCCGTTGGGCAGTCCGATGGCGACGAAGTCGCCGGCGTTGACGCCCCGCTCGGCAAAGGCGCGCGCGCGCCGGTTGGCGCCGCGTTCGAGGGCGTCCCAGGTGAGCTCCTGTCCCTCATGCCGAACGGCGACCGTTCCGCCCGGTTTGTGGTCGGCATGCCAGCGCGGCACGTTGGCGAGCGGCAGCAGCATTCAATTCCTCCTAGTGCTCCGCACTTTCGGGGTGGGCGGCGCGATGCTTTTGGGAGTCGTGCTGGCTGATGGTGTCACCATCGTCCTTCCGAAGCTCCATGAAGACGACCGACGATACGACCGTCAGGATGCCCAATGCCAGAAAGGATTGCTGCACGCCGTGGATCAACGCATCGGGATGCGAATGCAGGGACGGCGGCACGAAGATGGCAGCGATGAGGCCGGCGCCCGCGACGCCGAAGCTGATGGCCAGTTGCTGGCCGGTCGCGGCGATGGTGCTGGCGGCGCTGGTCTGCGAGGCGCTGACATCGGCATACACCAGCGTGTTCATGCTCGTGTATTGCATCGAGGTGAAGAAGCCCAGGATGAAGGCCTGCAGGACGATCAGCCAGATCGGCGTGTGAGCCCCCACCGTGGCGAACGACATGATCATGAGGCCGACGACGATCGTGTTGCCGACCAGCACGTTGCGATAGCCGAGCCGCGCCAGGATTGCCGGCATGAAGGTCTTCAGCCCGATCGAGGCGATCGCCTGGGGCAGGACCAGCAGGCCGGATTGAACCGGCGAGAAGCCCAGGCCGATCTGGTAGAGCAGCGGAAAGAGGAAGGGGATGCCGCCGAGGCCAAGGCGCGTGAAGAACCCACCGCTCACGGCCGCGCGGAAGGTGCGCAGCTTGAACAGTCCGAGGTTGAGCAGCGGAAAGTCGGTCATGCTGGCACGGATGCCATAGCCTGCGAGCAGTGCGACGGCGACGCCGAGAAGCCCGAGTATCTCCATCATGCCGAGCGTGTTCTCGCCGAAGACCTCCAGAACATAGGAGAGAAGGGCGATGCCGCCGCCGAACAGCACAAGACCCAGAAAATCGAGCCGGTGGGTCTGTTCCTCGCGATAGTCCGGCAAATAGCGCCGCACGAAGTAGAGGCCGAGCAGGCCCACCGGAATATTCACGAAGAAGACGATGCTCCAGTGGAGATAGGCAACGATCAGGCCACCGGCCACCGGGCCGATCATGGGGCCGACGAGGCTCGGAATGGCGACGAAGCTCATGGCCTTCACGAGATCGGACTTGCCGAAGGTACGTGCGAGCGTCATGCGGCCGACCGGCATCATCATCGCGCCGCCTGCCCCCTGGATCACGCGGCAGGCCACCAGCACCTCGATGCTGGTCGCAAGACCGCACAGGATCGAGCCCAGGGTGAACAGACCGATGGCCGAGGCGAAGACGCGGCGGGTGCCGAAGCGATCGGCCATCCAGCCGCTGATCGGAATGAAGACCGCAAGGCTCAACGTGTAGCTCGCCAGCACCGCCTTCATGTTGAGCGGCGTGACATCCATCGCCCTGGCGATCGCCGGAACGGCGGTGTTCAGGATCGTCGTGTCGAGCGACTGCATGAAGAAGGCGACGGCGACCAGCCAGGGCAGCAGTCGCTTGATGGAGTCGCTGGGCAGATCGGAAGAGGGGGCGGACATCGGCAATCGGCTACCATCGTCGGGCTGTCGCCGACGGGCGTAGCCGTCGACCGTATTACCCTCGCCCCAGGACGGAGTCATGCCGGCCTTTTTCCAATGCTTGTCGGGATCGAGCGGACCTCACCTCGAATACCGACGATGACTGGTTCGAGTCGCAGCCCTATGTCATGTTTTGCACCGCAAGAAGTGATCGGCAATTCCTGGCGACCTTCATGGAGAATCCTTCCCGTCAGCAGGCCTCTAGTTTCTCGATCGACCAGATTGTCGAGGGCCTGGAGACGTCGTTGACCGCGATGCCCCGATAGGGAGTAACGTTTTGCAGCGAGCTATCATTTTCGGTGCGGTGCTGCTGAGTGTCGTCGGCAGCGCTGCCGCTCAAGGGCAACGTTCGCCGCAACTTGCCAACCCGGCCTCGGTGCGATGCGTCGAGCAGGGCGGGGAGCTCACGATCGAAACGCGTCCCGGTGGCGGTCAGTACGGTGTCTGCACCTTCGTCGACAATTACCAGTGCGAGGAATGGGCGCTATTCCGCGGGGAATGCCCAAAGGGAGGGCTGCGCGTGACGGGTTATGCGACGCCGGCGGGTCGATTCTGCGCCATCACCGGCGGCCGTTATACCGTGTCGTCGCTGCCAACCGCAGCGGTCGAAAAGGGCGTGTGCTCGCTCCCCGGCGGCAAGACCTGCGATGCTGCTGCTTACTATGCCGGAACGTGTTCTCGATGAACCCACTAGTAGATGGTCGGGATCCAGTGCCGGGTGAACGCGTCGGTCATTGCCCAGGACAGGGTCGTCGAGGCAACCGGCACTTTGGTCAAAAAGGCAAAGGCTTTGCGTCCTGCAGCGGTCCGGCGAGCATCTTGCCGCCGCTCAATCCCGCGGCGCCCTGACGGGACACCGCCGCCGAACGGCTCAGGTCTGTTCGGAAGGCGCCTGCCTGGCCGTAGACCGCTTTCGACTGCTTGGTGCCGGCTTCATCAAGGACGCAGCCAGCCGCACCGATAGAACAAGCGCGCGGCCGACCAGCATGCCGGCGCAACATGTCGCAATGAGCGCGGCGGCAAGCTGAAGGTTCTCGAGAACCGGGGTGAAGATCGCGGCCACGATTTCCGTGACAACCGCAACGGCAAGAATGATCGGCACCCAGAGCAGCGCCCGCTTGGCAGCGGACCGCTCCTGCAGCATCGACATGTAGAGATCGACGTGCAGCACGGTCGTGAAGCCACGGAGCATGCCGATCGCCAAACCCGCGAGCACTGCCGCCTCGAAAACCCAGGGAGGCCGATGGGCGATGACCTGCAGCAGGAACATGCCGCTGGCGACGACCGTCGCCAGCGCTGCAGGCACGAACAGACGCCAGATCGACACGTAACGGCGTCGGATCTCGCGCAATGCGAAGTACACACAGCCGCTCGCCCCCAAAGCCAGCAGCAGGTGGACCAATGTCAAATTGTAAACCATTTCCCGTTGAACACCCGACAGCACTAGCTGCTGCCACCATTATCAAGTGACGACGTTACACTCTGCCAAACGCCGTAGCCACCCTCCAACATGTTGTAGATGGGTTACGGTATCCTTACGGATGCGGCCCCCATGGTGCCGCATTCAGCAGCTTTACTTCCTGATTCAATACCAGCGGACGGAACTTGACGGCAAAGCCGTCCATGAAGGCGGGATCCGAGAAGACCGCCGCCCAGTGGCTGCGTCGATGGGCATCGTCGTTGAACTTCCAGAGATGAACGAGCTGGTTGATGGTGCCCGTGTCGCCCTGGAAATAGCCGACGAGGTTCTTGGCATGGCCGCCCTTGTCGAGCGCCGGGAAGCCGAACTCCTGATAGAGCTTTACCGCCTCCGCCATCTTGCCGACGTAAAGCGTGTAGGTCCTGAGTTCGTAGAGCGCCATTTCGATCTCCCGCCGTGATGCTGGACCTCAGGATGACAAGGACGCGCGTTACGCTCTAGGCTTGTTTCCATGGATGTCGAACTCAGCCGTGATGCGAAACAAGTTGTCGGCGATTGGCTGGCAGGCCTGAATGCCGCTCTCGAGGCGAAGGACGCTGCCGCTGTCGGCGCCCTGTTCCGCAGCGATTGCGATTGGCGCGATATCGTGGCGCTCACCTGGACCATCGAGACGGTGAGTGATCGCGAGCCCGTTGCGCGGCGCCTCGTCGAGGCGGCCGCAGCCACGGGGGCTCGCGACTTTGCCATCGATCCCGACCGTCATCCGCCGCGTGACGTCGAGCGTGCCGGCGAGACCTGTGTCGAGGCAATCCTGACCTTTGCGACGAAGGTGGGCAGGGGAGCCGGCATCGTCCGCCTGAAGCGCAGCGACTGCCGCGCCGGCTCGACGGTGGCCTGGACCTTGATGACCGCACTCGACGAACTTACCGGCTACGAAGAAGAAGTAATCCTCGAAGCCTCGGAAGAGCCCGCCTTCGAGCGCGATTTCCACGGCCCCAACTGGCTCGACCGCCGGGAGCAGTCGTCGCGCTACGAGGATCGCGAGCCCGTGGTGCTGATCGTGGGCGGCGGCCATGCCGGCGTGACGGCGGCGGCGCGCTTCAAGGCCCTGGGCATCGATGCGCTGGTCGTCGACCGCATGGCGCGCATCGGCGACAACTGGCGCAAGCGCTATCACGGGCTGAAACTGCACAATCAGAAGCACAGCAATCACTTCCCGTATCTGCCGTTTCCCAAGACCTGGCCGAAGTACATTCCCAAGGACAAGATCGCGAACTGGATCGAGTCCTACGTCGAGACCATGGAGATCGACTTCTGGACGCGCACCACCTTCCAGGGAGCCACCTGGGACGTGTCGAAGAAGCGCTGGACGGCGCAGCTTGCCCTCGATGTCGCCGACGGTGTGGGGCGCACGCTCCATCCGCGCCATATCGTGATGGCGACCAGCGTCAGCGGCACGCCAAACCTGCCCGACATCCCGACCCTCGACCGTTTTACGGGGCCGGTTGTCCATTCCAGCAAATTCACCGACGGCGCCGCGTGGCGCGGCAAGAACGTCTACGTGTTCGGCACGGGGACCAGCGCACACGACATTGCGCAGGACCTGCACGGCAATGGCGCCCACACGACCATCGTGCAGCGCAGCCCCACCCTGATCACCAACGTCGAGCCCAGTGCGCAGCTCTACGACGGCGTCTATTACGGCAAGGGGCCGGCCTATGAAGACCGCGACCTGATCAATGTCTCGGTGCCGCTGCGTGTGATGAAGGTGGCGCACAAGATCCTGACCGACGAATCGCGCCGGCACGATGCCGCGCTTCTCGAAGGGCTGGAGAAGGTCGGTTTCCGGCTCGAATTCGGCGAAGGCGGCACCGGCTGGCCGCTGAAGTACCGCTCCCGAGGCGGCGGTTACTATTTCAATGTCGGCGCCTCCGATCTGGTCGCGCGCGGCGAGATCGGCCTCATCCAATATGCCGACATCGCCGAGTTCACGGCGACCGGCATGACGATGAAGGACGGCAGCGAACGTCCTGCCGATCTGATCGTGCTGGCTACCGGCTACAAGGGGCAGGACCACCTGGTCGGCCAGCTTTTCGGGCCGGAGGTCGCCAAGAAGGTCGGCGCGGTCTGGGGCTTCGATCCGGTCACTCAGGAGCTGAACAATATGTGGGTGCCGACCGCGCAACCCGGCCTCTGGTTCACCGGCGGCTCCTTCGCGCAGTGCCGCATGTACTCCAAGTACCTCGCCCTGCAGATCAAGGCGCAGGAAGAGGGGCTGGCACCTCGATAGGGGGACAATCGATGCAACAGGTCGCGACAGGCTATGGGCTCGTGGAGGGCCCGGTCTGGGATTCGGCCCACGGCCTCTATTTCAGCGACGTCATCAATGGCGGGGTCTACCTGCTGGATCGCGCCGCTGCAGTCTCCCTGGCCGTGCCGAAGCGGCGGGGCATCGGCGGCATGGCGCTGCACGATAGCGGCGGTCTGATCGTGGGTGGACGCGACATTGCCCATGTCTCGTTGGCCGACGGGGGCACGAAGACGCTGCTGCCGCTTGATGCCATTCCCGGCGCCACCGGCTTCAACGATCTCACGACCGACAATGCCGGGCGCATCTACGTAGGGTCGCTGGCCTTCAAGGTATTCGGCGGCGAACCGCCGAAGCCCGGGCACCTGCATGTCATCGACGTGGACGGCTCGATGCGGACCGTGTCCGACGGCGTACTCCTGACCAACGGGTTGGGCTTTTCGCCCGACGGGAAGCGTCTCTATCACAGCGACGCGCGGGCCGGGATCGTCCGCGTCTACGACGTGGCGGCGGATGGCGGCGTCGGCCCGTGGCGGCAGTTCGCCTCGATGGGCGACGGCGGCGTTCCCGACGGATTGAAGGTGGCGAGCGACGGTTCGGTCTGGGTTGCCGACGCCCATGGCGGCCGCGTCGCGGTCTTCGGTGCAGACGGTGCGCACCGCCGCGATCTCGAAGTGCCTCTGCCGATGGTCACCAGTGTCTGTTTCGGCGGCGACGACCTGCGTGATCTCTACATCGTCACGGGCTCGCGCGGCGGCCCGAGCGAAAATTGCGGCAGCATTTTCAAGACGAGGGTCGACGTTGCGGGCTTGGCGCTGCCGACGGCCAGGACTAGACTGGCGCCCTAACGGAAAATTCATCGACTGCGTGCGTGCCGCGTTCTGGCTTTCTGCAGGGCCGCGGTGCTTCAATGACATCGGTTCGGATCGGGAGGGCGACCCATGGTTGAAGCCTCGCGTCACGATGCATGGCAGGCGGGCGAAAGCTACGATGCCTATATGGGCAGGTGGAGCCGCAAGCTCGCACCTCACTTCCTCGACTGGCTCGGCGCACCGGAAGACCGGGATTGGCTGGATATCGGCTGCGGGACCGGCGCGCTTTCGGCCGCCATTCTGGCGCAGTGCAAGCCAACGAGCTTGCTGGCCATCGATCCTTCCGAAGGCTTCGTCGGCTTGGTGCGGGCAAGTATTGCCGACAGACGTACCGAGTGCCGCGTCGGCGACGCCCAGGCAGTGGAAGTGGAAACGGACAGCCGCGACGTCGTGGTATCGGCGCTGGTGCTGAACTTCGTCCCCGACCGGCGCAAGGCGCTCGCGGAGATGAAACGCATCGTCCGGCCGGGTGGGACGATCGGCTTCTATGTCTGGGACTATCCCGGCGGCGGCATTGAGTTCGTGCGTGCCTTCTGGCGCGCGGCGGTGTCGCTCGACCCTGCGGCGCAGGACCTCACGGAGGACAGGCGCTTTCCTTTCTGCACGCCGAAGGGCCTGGCCGAGCTGGCAGCCGATGCCGGTCTCGGGCTGGTGAGCTGTGCGCCGATCGAAGTGCCGACGGTCTTCAGTGACTTCGACGACTACTGGCGGCCCTTCACCTTGGGGGCGGGGCCGGCGCCGGGCTACTGCGCGAAGCTGGCGCCGGACGCTCGGGAGAAGTTGAGGCAGAAACTGCAGGACAGCGTCCCGTTGCGGGCCGACGGCGCAATCCCATTCAAGGCGAGAGCCTGGGCGGTTCGCGCCGCCTTCGACTGAGGTTCGCGGAGGCAGCGGGCGGTTCCACCGTGGCTAGAAATTAAGGTTCGTGAACGGCGTTGCACACCTGTTGCAAGGCGGCCTGGGATTGGCCATATCCGGTCCTCCGACCCACTTCACAACTGACGGAATCCCCCCCATGACGCCCGCCGAGGCCATTGAGCCGCCCCGCGACCCACGAAGCCTGCGCCCGATCCCGCGCCTGATCTTCGCTTCGCGGTGGCTGCAGCTTCCGCTTTATCTCGGTTTGATTGTCGCTCAATGCGTCTATGTCTTTCTGTTCCTCAAGGAACTCGTTCACCTGGTCCTGCACAGCCCCAGCGTTACCGAACTGCAGGCGATGCTGATCGTGCTGGGCCTGATCGACGTGGTGATGATCTCCAACCTGCTGATCATGGTGATCGTCGGCGGTTACGAGACCTTCGTGTCGCGCATGCAGCTCAATCGCCATCCCGATCAGCCGGAGTGGCTGAGCCACGTCAATGCCAGCGTGCTCAAGATCAAGCTCGCCATGGCAATCATCGGCATTTCCTCGATCCATCTGCTGCGGACGTTCATCGAGGCCGGTTCGCTCGGCAAGCCCGACTCGGCCTACACTGAGGCCGGCATCATGTGGCAGACCATCATCCACGGCCTGTTCATCCTGTCCGCTGTCGGTATCGCCTTCGTTGACAGGCTGAGCCAGTCGCCGAACGGCAAGCATTGAGGCCGCAGCGCTATCTGATCGTGTAGCGCTCGACGACCTTGGGGACTCGGCTCGTGCCGTCGAAGCAGACGATCTCGGCTTCGTGGGCCATGTTGCCCTTGCCGTCAGATTTGTAGGTCGTGACCAGCCCCTCGTAGCTGTCACGATCGAGAGCATTGCGGACGGCGCTCGGCGTGACGGTCTGCTTCGCCTTCTTGAGGCCGGCGACGATCGTGGCCAGCATTCCGACGGCGTCGTATTGGGCGGCCGCGAAAGCATCGGGCTCGGTCTTGAAGGCGGTGCGGTAGGCGTCGGTGAACGCCTTCATCGGACCACTGGTCGCCGAGATCGGCGAGGCTGCGGTTTCGGCGCACACGCCCTTCAGTTCGGCGGGCTCCAGCAGGGCAGCCGTCGCCGGCTGATGCATCGCCGAACCTGCGACGACCGGCAGGTCGGGGAAGAGCTGCCGCGCCTGGCGGACGGCCAGCACCGTCGAGGCGGCATGCAGATGCAGCACGATCACGTCGGCATTGGCACCCTTGGCACGGGTGAGGGCTGCCGTCAGGTCGTTGGCGGACGGCGCGACGCTTTCCTCAAGGACCGGCGGGGCCTTCAGGTCGGCGAGCGTCTTTGCCAACTGCTCGCGGCCCGACTGGCCGTAGGCGGTGCTCTGGTAGATCACGGCGGGCCGCTGGGCGCCGAGCTTCTCGACGACGTAGCGGGCGTGCGCCACCTTCACCGTCGCATCGCTCGGGAAGAAGCGGAAGAAGTAGGGGTTGCCCATCTCCGACAGCCGCGCCGTTCCGGAGACGGTGAGCAGGGGCACACCGACGGCCTGCGCGAGCGGCATCAGCGCCAGCATCTGGGTGCCGAGGATCGGGCCCATGACAGCGGGCGGCGGCGGGCGGCCGACTGCCCGTTCCCAGGCGGTCACGGCGGCCTCCGGGGTCGCCTGCGTGTCGAGCACGCGTGTCTCGATCTTGACGTCGCGGAACTGGCGCTCGGCCAGGATCGCGCCGTTGCGCTGGCTCGTGCCTTCCAGCGCCACGAAGCCCGTGAGCGGCACGAGCACGGGCAGCGGGACATCGGCCTTTTGCGCCGCAGCCGGAGCTGCAAGCGCAAAAGACACCAGTGCCGCGGCTACTGCGCCGCGCCGCCGGCCCATGGCGACATGACCTCGTTCATGCCGGTCAGTTCGCCGGTCTTGGGATCGCGCACGATGCAGGACGGGTTGGCGAAGCCCAGCGGCGAGACCGGATTGTCGACCTCGACCATCGGCAGCTTGGCGGCAATCGCCTTCTTCACCGGATCCGGCAGATCGCGATTGACCCGGATCGGGCCGACGCCGGAGACGTCGATGCGCGGCTGGTGGAAGGCCGCTTCGACATCCATGCCGCGGTCGACCATCATCAGCGAAAGCTGGGTCACCGACGGCACGATGCGCCGGCCGCCCGAGGCGCCGATGCAGAACCACGGCTTGCCATCCTTCTCGACGACTACCGGGCAGATGTTGCAAAGCGGCTTCTTGCCCGGCGCGATCGAGTTCGGCCGGTTCGGTTCCGGGTCGAACCACAGCATGCCGTTGTTCATGGTGATGCCGGTCTTGGGCAGCATCACGCAGGAGCCGAACAGCGACATCAGCGTTTGCGTCAGCGCCACCATGTTGCCTTCGGAATCGGCGGCACAGAAATGCGTGGTGCAGGTGTTGGTCGGTTTATCGCCCAAGGTCTTCAGGCGCTCGTCGTAAGCCTTGTGCATGCCTTCGGCGATGGCGGCGAAGAACGCGGCATCGGGCGCACCCTTGCCCTTGGTCCCGGCACCTGCGAGTTCGATGGTCCGGCGCAGAGTGGGGCCTGCTGTCAGGCCGCCCGCGACGTTGATCGTCACGCCGTTGTGCTCGAACGACAGCGGCTCGACGATCTTGGCCTCGAAGGACTTGAGATCGTCGTAGGAGATGGTGGAGCCGCCGGCCTGCAGGTCGGCCGCGATGTCGCGCGCCAGGCTGCCTTCGTAGAATTCGCGCGGGCCGCCCTCGGCCAGTCGCCGCATCGTCTCGCCGAGATTGCCGAGCTTGATGAAGCGTTGCGTGCCGGCCCAGTCGTGGGCGGGAACGCGGCCATCGTCGCAGAGGTAGTTTTCGCGCGACGCCGGGAACTTGGCGAGGTGCTTGGCGCCGTTGGCGATCATCACCTGCATGTACCAGTCGAGTTCCATGCCGCGCTGGGCGAGCTCGACGCCGGGCTGCAGCACGTCTTTCCACTTGAGCGAGCCGAAGCGCTCCAGCGCCTTGGCCAGACCGGCCACCATGCCGGGCACGGCGATCGAGTGATAGCCGACCTCGTTGCGCTGATCCTCGATGTCGGGCCAGGCGAAGGGGTTGGCGGGGCCGGGGCCTACGATCTTGTAGACCGACGGATCGAGCTTCTTGGCCGAGACCGGGCCGTAGTCGACTGTCCAGGCGCGGCCTTCCTTGGCGCTCCAGATCGTCATGAAGCCGACGCCGCCGATGCCGCTCATCCAGGGCTCCAGCGCGCCGATCGCCATGCCGGTGGCGACCGCCGCGTCGATGGCGTTGCCACCCTTGCGCAGGATCTCGGCGCCGACCTCCGCTGCCTTCACATTCTGCGCAACGACGACGCCCTTGCCGCGAACCGCGTGCTTGGTGAATTTCAACTGCCGTGTCAGCGATTCGCTCATCAACAACGCTCCTGGATTGGTGGCGGGACTTTAGCGGCACCGCTTTTGGCCACAAAGCCTGTTAGACTGCAGGGCGGACCGGCGAGAAAGAGTGCAGGTGGCGGACCTCAACCAGATCGACCTGCAGGCGCTCGCGAGAGGCGACAAGCGTAGCTGGGACGCTTTTGTCGGTGCAGCCGCTCCGCTGATCAACGCGATGGTGCGGCGCGCGCTCGCTCCCTACGGCCTGGGCGAAGAGGATGTCATGGACGCCGCCCAGGACGTCTTCGTTCGGCTCTGCGCCCAGGATTTCCGGCTGCTGAAGACCTACGATCCGGCACGGGCCGGCTTATCCACATGGCTGGCCGTGGTCGCCCGGTCGGCGGCCATCGACCATGCCCGACGCCGGCGCCGCCCCACCCAGCCGCTCGACGAAGTGCCCGAGGCCGCACTGGGCGTCGAGGACCGGCATGTCGAAAAACTCAAGATTCCTCAGGGGCTTCTGACCGAACGTCAAACTCTGATCCTGAGATATCTCTACGACGAGGAGCGCGAGGTTGCCGATATTGCGCAGCTCCTGAAGGTCGATCCGCAGACGGTGCGCAGCACGCAGCACAGGGCTTTGGTCCGGTTGCGCGCATATTTCCGCGAAGGGACCGGCTGAGCCGGGGATGAAACGGGACTTTCTGACGTATTGTGATTCAGGAGAGTGCGATGAGCACGCAACGTGACGACCGACCTGAAAGCGACAAGGAGCTGTGGCGACGCCTCGATGCCGATGGCGCTGTCGAGGTGCGGCCGGTCGACGAGATGGAATTCGCGGCCTGGATCGAAGGCCGGCTGAACGAGACTGAAGCGGCGCGCCTGGAAGCTTCGGTGGCAGCCGACCCCGAGATGCGGCGGGCCGCGCTCGACGTCGCCGATATTCTGGGAATGCCTTTGCCAGCCGCGCCCCAGCGTATGGTCGTCCAGGCGCGCGCGCTTGTCGGTTTTGAAGCCGAGCGCGGGGGTGCCCGCATGGGATTCTGGGGCTGGCTGGTGAACTGGATGGCACCTTCGGCCCTGCGGCCTGCTGCCGTGACCATGGCAGCGATCGCCATTGCCGTCGGCGGTTTTACGATGGGCGGCGGGCTCGGCGCGTCGTTCGCGCAGCAGCAGAGCGATGTGGACGGCATCCAGAAGGCCAGCTCGAGGTCCGAAGTTTCCGCCGACATCAGCGAATTCTTCGCGTCCGACGGGATCTGACATGGGCTCGCGTCTGCTTCAGCTCCTGCTGATCTTCTCGCTTCTGTTGAACAGCTTCGTCATCGCGGGCTTCGTGTACAGGAGCTGGATCGCACCGCCGGCCGAAGTCGGGCAGGCCCCACCGCCTCCGCCACCCGGGCCAGCACCGCGGCCCGGCCCGCTCGAAGTCGTCACGCGCGAGCTCAACCTCGACCAAGGCCAGCGCGAAGTGTTTCGCAGCCTGATCGAGCAGCATGCCGCCAAGCGCCGCGAACGCCTGCAGGAGATCCACCGGGATCGCGAGCAGGTCGCCGCCGAAATGCGCCGTCCTCAGCCCGACTTGGCGAAGGTCGAGGGCCTGATCGACCGTGTCAGCGAGCTGCGCGGTGAGCTGATCAAGGAAAACCTGCGCACCTTGGCGGCATTCGAGCCGAAGCTGCGGCCAGAGCAGCGCGAGCGCATGTATATGATCTTCGCCGACCGCTTCGCTGGCGTGTCGTCGACGCCGCAGCGTCCGCGCGAGCCGGCGGCACCGCGTCCGCCCCAGTAGCAGGAGGCATCGCATGGCCTTCCCTCTCAGCCGTCGTGGGTTCGTAGGCGGCATTGCCGCGCTTTCCACCGGCCTGTGGTCGGCATCGCCAGCTCGCGCCGCCGCAACGATGGACTTCGACGAGGCAAGGCATCTGCTGTCGCGCACGTCATTCGGCGCCACGCCGGCCGAGATCCATGCTTTCGAGCAGTTGGACTACACCGCTGCCGTCGACCGTCTGCTCGGCAATGTCCGGCGCACGGCCGGGACGCCGGGGCCGCAGTGGCTGAACCAAGGGCCGGCCGAAGTACGCCGGCAGCAGCAGGCGGCCGAAGCGCAGCGCAAGGACGGCGTCGACGGCAGGAAGCTCGAGATCGTGCGACCGATCCAGGAGCAGGGCCGCGAACTCAAGAACTGGTGGATCGAGGAAATGCTCGCCACCGACCAGCCGCTGGTCGAGCGCATGGTGCTGTTCTGGCACAACCATTTCACCTCCTCGATGCTGAAGGTGCGATATGCGCCCGCGCTGTTCCGGCAGAACGCACTGTTCCGCCGCGAGGCGCTGGGCAACTACGCGATCCTCCTGAAGGAGGTGGCGCGGGACCCGGCGATGCTGATCTATCTCGACGGCATGCGCTCGGTGGCGCGGCAGCCGAACGAGAACTTTGCGCGCGAACTCCTGGAACTCTTCACCCTGGGCGAAGGCCATTACACCGAGGCCGACATCAAGGCTGCGGCGCGCGCCTTCACCGGCTGGTCGGTCAATCGCGAAACCGGACAGTTCGTCGAGCGCCAGGGGCAGCACGACGATGGCGAGAAGACCTTCCTCGGCAAGACGAGCCGTTTCGGCGGCGACGAGATCCTGGCGACCCTGCTTGCTCACCCACGGACGGCCGAAACCGTTGTCCAGAAGATGTGGCTGGAGTTCGTGTCGCTGAAGCCGGATCCCGTCGAGGTCAAGCGGCTGGCAGCCGATTTCCGCCGCGGCGGCTACGAGATCAAGCCGCTGGTGCGCGCGATGCTATTGTCGCCGGCGTTCCGCGATCCCGCAAATCGCGGCGCCCTGATCAAGTCGCCCATCGACCTGATCGTGGGCAGCGTCCACATGCTCGGCCTGCCGGTACCGGAGAAGACCGGCCTGGTACGCATGCTGCAGGGGCTGGGGCAGGTGCCGTTCGACCCACCCAACGTGAAGGGCTGGCTGGGCGGCGAAAGCTGGATCACCACCTACACCTTGCTGCTCCGCCAGCAGTTCCTGCGGCGCATGATCGAGGCCACGACGGTGGCGTCGATGGAGGGCGGCATGATGATGGCGCCGCGGCCCAATCGCCGCGCCGATCGCAAGCAGCAGATTGCCGGCGAAGACAGCACCAAGCAGATGCAGATGGCGGAGCGCCGGCCAGTCGAGGGGCGCAGTCTGCGTAACGCCGGCGTCGAAGTGCGATTGGGTCCGACATTGACGGATGTCGACAGCGCGACCCTCGTGCGCACGCTGCTGCCGCGCCAGCCTATCGATTCGGTCGATGCCTCGGGCCCGCCGGGCGCTGCCGTTGCCGCGGCGATGCTCGATACGGCCTATCAGCTCAAGTGAGGAGGGGACGATGAGCCGGATCCTGCTCCTGGTCGAACTGAAGGGCGGCAATGACGGGCTGAACACCCTGGTGCCCTATGCCGATGCCAAGTATCGCGAATTGCGGCCGGCCATCGGCGTGCCACGGGAACGGGTGATCCCGCTCGACGAAAAAGTCGGGCTCCATGAAAAGATGCTGCCGCTGATGGAGTCATGGAAGGCGGGCGACCTCGCGATCGTGCAGGGCGTCGGCTATCCCTATCCCAACCGTTCGCACTTTCGCTCGATCGAGATCTGGGACACGGCCTCGGCCTCCAATCAGACCCTGAGCGAAGGCTGGATCGCGCGATCCTTTCAGGGCGTCAGTCTGCCCAAAGGCGTGGGGGTGGACTGCATCGTGGCAGACACCAATGCGCTGCCCTCGACCGGCCCCGAACTGCGCACCATCGTGATGCAGGATGCCGAGAACTTCCTGCGCCAGGCCCAGAACCTCAAGGACGCGCAGGGCATGGGCGACGGCGACAATCCCGCACTTCGTCACCTGCTGGCTGTTCGGCACGAGATCAATGCCGCGGCGGCGGGCCTGCGCGACAAGCTGCGTGCGGCGGCGTCACCGGCCGAAGCCTACGGGCAGGAGTTTCTGCTCGGCCGCCAGCTCGATGTTGCGACGAGGGTGATCACCTCGAAGGTGCCGGTCGTGGCGATCAAGGTGGCGCTGGGCGGCTTCGATACGCACGCCAACCAGGCGCCGACGCAGGAGCGCTTGCTCGCCTATCTGGCGTCCAGCCTCGCCACCTTGCGGCACAATCTGATTGCCGCCGGTCGCTGGAACGACGTCGTCGTGATGACCTATTCGGAGTTCGGCCGGCGCGCCAGGCAGAACGCCAGCGCCGGCACCGACCATGGCACCGCCGCGCCGCAATTCGTCATGGGCGGCGGCGTGAAGGGGGGGCTGCACGGCGCCTATCCGTCGCTGCATGACCTGCAGGATGGCGACCTCAAGCACACGGTCGATTTCCGCAGCGTCTTCGCCACCGTGGCGCAGGGCTGCTGGGGCCTGCAGCGCGACTACGGACTGCGCCAGCCCCAGAAGCTCGGCTTTCTCGCCTGACCTCAGGCGGCCGCGCTGGCGCGGCGGCCCAGGATTTCGTCGCGCACCGCGCCGCGTTCGGATTCGATGCGGATGTACCAGATCAGCAAGGCGGCGATAATTTTGATCGCGACCGGCAGCATGATGTAGACCACGATCAGCGCCGTGCTGCTGTACTGGCCCATGCCGGGATTGAAGCCCAGCATGGCCGCCACGGGCAGCGACCCTGCCGCGCCGATGGCGGTAGCCAGCTTGGTCGACAGCGCCCACAGGCCGAAATAGGCGCCAGTGTCGCCGCGCGTGTCCTTGCCTTCGTCGGAATTGATGATGTCGGCCAGGACCGACGGAGGCAGGCCATAGTCGGCGCCGATGCCGAGGCCGGTGACGATGGCGATGGGCACGAACCAGACGAAATCGCCGGCGCCGAGGAAGACGGCGAGCAGCATTGCGGCCGCGGTCATCACCATTGCGATGAACCAGGCCGCAGTCTTGCTGAGCCGGCGCGACAGCATCAGCCACAAGGGCACGCTGAGGGCGGCGGAGCCGAAATAGACCAGCAGGATGATGCCGGCCTGCAGCTTGTCGCCCTTCAAGACATGCTCGACGTAGAACAACATCACCGAAACGGCGACGCCGAGCGCCGAGCCGTTGACGATGAATACGAGCAGCAGACGGCGGAACAGCTTGTTCTTCATCGGCGCGAAGAACGGCACGAGGGTCTTGAGCGTGAAGCTCTTGTCCATGTTCTGCGTCGGCCGGGCGAGCCACGGCATCAGCCCGACCAGCCAGTTCCGGAAGTAGCGGACATGGGTCTCGGGTTCTTCGCGGACGACGGGCGGATGCACCGACGGCGGCGACCAGAGGAGCGTCGGCAGGGCGAAGAGGATGGCGATGGGGATGAAGATCAGCCCCATGTAGACGTAGCCGGCATGGTCGCCGAGTTTCGCGGTGAAGTATGTCGGCAGCACCACGGCCAGGGTCATGCCCATCAGACCGAACACCTCGCGGCCGACAGTGACCCGTGTCCGCTCGTTATAGTCGTCGGTCAGTTCGGCGCCGTGGGCGTGGTAGCTGATCGAAACGCCGGCATAGCCGAGATGGACGACGAACAGCGCGACGAACAGCCAGGTCGCGAGCAGCCCCGGCTGCGATAACAGCGATTGCGGTGGATGGAACAGCATGTAGAAGCCGCCGATCAGCAGCGGCAGCATCAGCGCCACGAAGGTCAGCCGCCCGCGCGGGCCGCGATGGGTGAACTTGTCGCTGATCAGGCCGATGACGGGATCCTGGATGGCGTCGATCACGCGTGTGGCGATGAAGATCAGGCCCATGATCCCCAGAGGCACCTTGAGCACCTCGCCATAGAAATGGCTGACGTTCAGCACCACCGGCAGGGCCGCCATGTTCAGGGGGAGCTGATTGGTGGAGTAGGCGACCAGGCGGTCGAAACTCAATCTCACGGACGTCGTCATCGTGGCGATGCCGGACTTGGGCGCATGCAAGCGGGTTTTGCCTTCCTGTTCGGCACACCGTCGAGCGGCGGGGCCTTTGTTGCCGACAGTTATATATGCCTGAAATGCGCCTGCAAAACGTCTGTGCGCCGGGTTGAGAAGCCTGCGGCACAGTAAGCCAGATAGTACCGCCACATCCGGCGGAACCGCTCGTCGAAGCCCATCCGGCCGACCTGGTCGGCCACCCGGTCGAACCGTCCCAGCCAGGCTTCCAGGGTCCGCGCATAGTCCAAGCCGAAACTATACATTTCGGCGACCTTCAGCCCTGCCTGACGGCATTGCTCGCGCAGGCTGGCCGGCGAAAGCAGCATGCCGCCGGGAAAGACATAGGTCTGGATGAAGTCGGGCTGGCGGCGGTAGCGCTCGAAGAAGTCGTCGGCGATGACGATCGCCTGCACGATCGCCGACCCGCCGGGAGCGACATGCCGCTTCAGGGCCGCGAAATAGTCGGGCCAGTAATGCTCTCCCACCGCCTCGATCATCTCGATCGAGACGATATGGTCGTAGCGCCCCTGGATATCGCGATAGTCGCAGAACTGCAGGTCGACCCGGTCGGCGAGCCCGGCGCGCTCCAGGCGGGCGCGTCCATAGTCGAGCTGCTCCCTGGAAATCGTCACGCCGGTGACCCTCATGCCGCGGCGGGCTGCGACCTCGGCGAAGCCACCCCAGCCGCAGCCGATCTCGAGAATGCTGTCGCCCTGGCGGGCGCCCAGCCGATCGAGGATGCGCTCGTACTTGGCGATCTGCGCGGCCTCCAGCGGCTTGCCTTCCTCGCCCTCGTAGAGGGCGGAGGAGTAGGTCATCGAGGGGTCGAGCCAGAGGCTGTAGAACTCGTTGCCGAGATCGTAGTGGGCGTGGATGTTCTTCTTCGAGCCCTCGCGCGTATTGGCATTCCGGCGATGCAGCAGCCTGCGCATCAGGGTGTGCAGCGCGCTGGTGCGGCTTACCTTGCCGAGTGCCTTTTCGTTGGCCGCAAGCAGGCGGATCAGGGCCGGCAGGTCGGGCGAATCGCAGAAGCCTTCCATGTAGGCCTCGGCAAACCCCATATCGCCGTCGATCAGCACCAGCCGGAAGAAGCGCCAGTCCTTCACGTCGACTTCGGCATGAGGATCGGCCTGCGGGCCGCCGAAGACATGAACGCGGCCGTTGGGAAGCCTCATGGTGAGGCGGCCAAGGGACAGTCGATCCAGAGCTTTCAGGACGAAGCGGGCAGCGAGCGGCATAGCGGTAAAAAATGTCGCCCGCTTCGGTTTCGGATGCAAGACCCGGCGGCCTCAGACCTCCTCAGGATGCGGTGAGCTTTGCTTGTGCAATCGGTTGCACGAGGGACGGCGGGTGTGCCCTCGGCGCGTCATGAGCGGGGGCAGGTCGCGGCCGGCCGCATTTCCAGGGACTGCAGGTCGGCGGTAACGGTCAGCAGCCCGGTCTCGACGGTAAGCCGGTCCAGCACGCCGTTCTCGAGGACCTCGGCCGAGACGGCGAACAGCGGCTTCTGTGCCTGCTGCCGGCCGCGCGTGAAGGTCATGTAGACGGGCCAGGACTTGACCTTGGGAAGGGCGACGGGCTTGTCGGCAGGCCGCGACCCGCGCAGCCGGCCGTCCTCCAGCTCCGTCACGTCGATCAGGAAGACGTCGCTCATCACTTCGGTATCGAACATGAGAGCGGGGAAGGCGGCGGCCTTGGCCTTCAGTCGCTCGATCAGGTGGTCGATGGCGGCGACCGGCATCAAGGTCGGCGGCGGCAGGGTGAACTGGGCGGGCGGTCCTTCGGGGTAGGCGATCTCGGCACGGATTTCCTTCTCGGATTTCTGGACGCGCCCCTTGGTCTCGCGCGCACTGCCGTTCTGGACCTGCACGGTCCGGTAACGCAGCGCATTGCCCGTGCGCAGCTCCTGGGCATCGAGTTTGGAAGAAAGGTTCATCTTCCAGGAGGCGGTGAGTGCGATCTCCGTCAGGATGTCGCGCTTGAGGTGCCAGCCGGCGCAATCCTGCGTCAGGTCCTGTACGGCCGTGCCGATGCGGGGCGCATTGGCTGCCGTGCCCAGCCGAAGCGCATATTCGGCGCGATGCGGCTGCATCTGAGCGAAGGCGCCCGATGGTGCGACGGCCAGGGCCGCGAGGGCGAAACACACAAGTCGACGCATGAGACCACCTTGCGCACGGGGCTGGGACAGGTCAATCGTGCGCGCCATGAATTGGCGGGAGATCGTGGCGGGATTCTGGCGTGGATTCGCGCCGCCGGCGGTGGCGCCTGCAATGGTGCCGGAGGCGGAGCAGGCCGATCTCGTGGAAGTGTACAAGGGCGCGCGTCGCATGCTGCTGAAGCGCCAGGGCAGGGTCTTGAAGGAATATCGGATTGCTTTGGGATTCGCGCCGGAACAGCACAAGGAACGGGAAGGCGACGGCCGCACGCCCGAAGGCAGTTACACGATCGATGCCCGCAATCCCCGCAGCTCCTTTCATTTGTCGTTGCGCGTCTCCTATCCCGACGACCGTGACAAGGCGCATGCCGCGGCGCTCGACGTCCCGCCCGGCGGTGACATCTACATCCACGGCCTGCCCAATGGCTGGCGCAAGCTCCGGACACCTCACCCGGTGTGCGACTGGACGACCGGATGTGTGGCCGTCACCGATCCGGAGATCCGCGAGATCTGGTCCCTGGTGCCGACCGGCGTGCGGGTCGTGATCTATCCATGAGGTTGGCCATGACGTCGGCCATGAATGGTCTTGAGTTCACTTGCGCCGGCGAGACGCTGCAGGCGCTGCCGATGGGCGCCCTCTACTGGCCCACGGAACGACTGCTGGCGGTTGCCGATCTGCACCTGGAAAAGGGTTCCTCCTATGCCGTCAATGCCCGCAAGCTTCTGCCGCGGCATGACACGCGCCAGACCCTGGATGCGCTCGCCACCCTGATCGACACGATGCGACCGCGGACCGTGGTTTGCCTCGGCGATTCCTTCCACGACCGCGACGCCGTTGCCCGCCTGCCCGAAGAGGAGCGGGCCGGGATCGAGCGGCTCGCCGCCCGGGCGCGCTTCGTATGGATCGCCGGCAACCACGACCCCGCGCCGCCGCCCGCCGGTTGGGGCGATGTCGCAGAAGAGATCGACCACGGCCCCCTGGTATTTCGCCACGAGGCGCAGTTCGGTCCGGCCAACGGCGAAGTCTCCGGCCACTTTCATCCCGTGGCGGCGCTTACGGTGCGAGGCCGCGGCCTGCGGCGGCGCTGCTTCCTGACCGATGGCCGGCGTCTGATCCTGCCGGCCTTCGGCGCCTATGCCGGCGGCCTTAATGCACTCGATCCGGCAATCGCCCAGCTCTTTCCGGACGATTACGACGCCCTGGTCGTCGGCCGCGATGCCGTGCGCCGCCTGTCGTGGCGGCGCCTGCGGCCGGATGCGACGCTGGGTTAGCTACTTCGGCAGCTCGTACTTCAGCGTCACCTCGCCCAGGCCCTCGATTCGGCCCGTCGCGGTGCTGCCCGGCGGCACGAACTGGCAGGCGACCATGCTGCCGCTCGACACGATCATGCCCTTCTTCAGCTGCTTGCCGTGCTCGCCGAGCTTGTTGGCGAGCCAGGCCAGCGAATTGTAGCAATGGCCCAGGACATCGCCGGAATGGCC
>JAIUOY010000058.1:0-5634 GCA_020160995.1 Pseudomonadota bacterium
ATCAAGATCGGCGGCGACAGCGCCGCCGCCATCGCCGCGGCCCAGGTCGTCATCGACTTCACCGTGCCGGCGGCCACCGTGGCCCACGCGAAGGTGGCCGATCCCTGGAAGTAGCCAGGATCAAAGCAAGGGCGCCAGCGCCTCGCGCGTGGTCTTGCCTTCGACGACGGGCACGACCTCGAACTCGACAACCTCCTGCCAGTCGGCGATCCAGCGCTGGAAGGTCGTGATGTCGTCGGTTTCCATGAGCTGGAAGCAGCGGCCGAGATCGGCCGTCACGTAGCTCGCCACGAAGGTGAGACCGTCCGGCAGCGCGCGGCCCTTGTCGCGCAGCTTTCGGTAAACGGCTTTGCCGTCCTGATTCTTCAGCTTCTCGACCACCATGAAGAGCATGTGTCCTCCGCACCTTGAGTTGGCTAATCTAGGCCAACCGAAGAAAAGAGGAACGAGATGAAGATCGCCGTCGTCGGCGCCGCCGGGCGCATGGGCCAGATGCTGATCCGACAGATTGCACGCACCGAGGGCGTATCGCTGGCCGCCGCCAGCGAAGCGCCGGGCAGCAAGGCGATCGGCAAGGATGCCGGCGAAGTCGCAGGCCTTGAAGCCAACGGCATCAAGATCGGCGGCGACAGCGCCGCCGCCATCGCCGCGGCCCAGGTCGTCATCGACTTCACCGTGCCGGCGGCCACCGTGGCCCACGCGAAGGTGGCCCAGGACAAGGGCGTGGCGATGGTGATCGGCACCACCGGCCTCGACCCGCAGCAGACGGCGCTGATCCACGAGGCGGCGAAGAAGGTGCCGATCATGTGGGCGGCCAACATGGCGTTGGGCGTCAATGTGCTGCTGGCGCTGGTCGAGAAGACGGCGGCGCTGCTCGACCCCAGCTACGACATCGAGGTGCTGGAAATGCACCATCGCCACAAGATCGACGCGCCTTCCGGTACGGCGCTGGCGCTGGGTCGTGCTGCAGCGGCCGGCCGCAAGGTCAAGCTCGAGGATGTCTGGCGCAAGACCCGTGACGGCCACACCGGCGCGCGCCCCGTGGGCGAGATCGGCTTCGCCACCCTGCGCGGCGGCGAGGAAGTGGGCGTGCACACGGTCTATTTCGCGACGGGCGGCGAACGGCTGGAACTCAATCACCGTTCCTTCAGTCGCGAAGGCTATGCGTCGGGCGCCGTCACCGCAGCCAAGTGGCTGGAAGGCAAGAAGCCCGGCCTCTACGGCATGAAGGACGTGCTGGGGCTTTAGCTCTCAGCCCGGCTCTTCGTCCCAGGCGTGGCGGTAACGCGGTGCGCGCATCTCGGCCAGCGCCGCCTTGAGCTGTTCGCCTACGTGCAGGCGCTCGTCGGGGCCAAGGAAACGGCCGATCACGGTCCGGTTGCCGCGCGAGCTGACGACCAGCCGTTCCTCGCTGAGGTCGATCTTCAGCCAGTAGGCATCGAGGCGCTGCTCCTCGCGCTCGCCGTCGGGCGCGACGCGCGACACGATCAATTCGAGGTCGGTCAGCAGCAGGGTCTCGCTGCGCCGCGCGTCGAGGTAGCTGCGCTTGAACAGCCACCAGAACAGCAGGACGTCGAGGCCCATGAAGCCGAACACCGGCCAGGCGCCGATGACCATCATGGGCAGGCCGACCAGGAGATTTGCCGCGACGGCACCACCGATCAGCCAGCGGAAGGCCTCCGGCGAGAGGCTTCGATGCGGCGTGAGTGAAGTGGCGAAATGAACCGCCGGAAGGGGCGTTTCAACCATGCTAAGAGGCTATATGGCCCTGATGAAGCCCGCCGTCATCCCCGAGTTTTTTGCCCGCCTGCGCCAGGCAATCCCGGAGCCGGAGACCGAGCTGGAATACGACAACGTCTACCAGCTCCTGGTCGCCGTCGTGCTCTCCGCCCAGGCGACGGATGTCGGCGTGAACCGCGCCACCAAGCCCTTGTTCGAAAAGATCAAAACGCCCGCCCAGATGGTGGCATTGGGCGAGCAGAAACTGATCGACTACATCAAGACCATCGGGCTGTTCCGCACCAAGGCCAAGAACGTGATCGCGCTCAGCCACCTGCTGATCGAGCGGCACGGTGGCGAGGTGCCGCACAGCCATGCCGAGCTGCAGGACCTGCCGGGCGTCGGTCGCAAGACGGCGAACGTGGTGATGAACGTGGCCTATGGCGAGGCGACCATCGCCGTCGACACCCACATCTTCCGCGTCGGCAACCGTACGGGTCTCGCCCCCGGCAAGAACCCGCTGCAGGTCGAGCTGAAGCTCCTGAAGCGCGTGCCCGAGGAATTCCGCCTGCACGCGCATCACTGGCTGATCCTGCACGGCCGCTATACCTGCAAGGCGCGCACGCCGATGTGCCCGACCTGCGTCGTGAACGACCTCTGCACGTTCAAGGGGAAGACGGTCGCGGCCTAGCGACCGAACATCATTGCGATTCGCGCACCGAGAAGCTTGCCGACGAACTTGAGCGAGAAGCCCGGGTAGCTGGGCACGTCGGTCGGCAGGGTACCGCTGCCGGTTTTGAATTTGGTGCAGATGCGCATTTCGAGCGGCGGGGCATTGCTGCCGAAGCGCGCCCGGTACACCGGAACCCAGTGCTTCGAGTCGTCGAACTTCATCAGCATCGCCGAATTGCAGCAGGTGGCGACGACCCGGTTCGTGTCCGTCTTCTCGCGGATCTTGAGACTCTTCAGGAGTTCGGCGCCCTTGGAATACCGGACGCGATCCTTGCGGAAGAGGGTATAGGTGGTCCCGGAATCGGGATCGAGAACGGCGGGCGCGCCCGGCAGCGCTTCGACCTGACGCGAGCCTTCCTGGCAGTCGTCGCAATAGCAGGCGACGCTGATGATCGGTGCGCCGACGGCCTCGACCTCGACGTTTCCGCAAGCGCATCGGGCAAGCATGATGCCGTCCTTCAATCGGTTAGGCCGCCTCGTCGATCTGGCCACTCGCATTGTCGACGATAACCGCCGTCTCGAAGTAACGGATGTCCGGCAGTTCGCCGTAGCGCTCGGCGATGTAAGCCCGCCATTGCGGCGTGTAGACCGCCTCGGCGTCGATGCGACTCTCCCAGAGATAGACGCCGCCACCGACCCCCGTCTGCTCGTCGAACAGATAGTATTTACGGACCAAGCCCTTCACACCGCGGTAGTTCGGCGCCGACATCTTGAAGAGCTCGGCCGCCTGCTTGGCATCGATTCCGGCCGGCAACTTGAAGTTCACGATGGCGGTGATCATGGCGGACCTCCTTCAGTGTTTTGCGCGTTCCTCGCGCACGCTCCAGAGCAGGATGAAGCCTAGCACCAGGAAGGCAAGCACGCAGGCCATGCCGATCCGCGTCGACCCGCTCGCCGCGGTGACGATGCCGATGGCGAGCGGCGCCATCCAGGCCGTCGCGCGGCCGGAGAGGGCGAAGAGGCCATAGAATTCGCCGGTCATGCCCTCGGGCGCGATCCGGCCGATCATGGTCCGGCTGGCCGCCTGCATCGGCCCCATGCAGAAGCCCAGGATCAATGCGAAGCCCATCAGGGTCTTCTCCTGAAGCGAGCCGAACAGGCCGCGCGCCGGATCAAGGGGTTCTGCGGGGATGACGTAGAAGACCCGATCGGCCGTGACGCCCACGATGCCCAGGGTGGCGACGATCACGCCGGCGATGGCCAGCTGGACCGTGCGCTTGCTGCCGATCATGTCGTCGAGGCGGCCGCCCAGGAACGCGCCGGGGATGGCGAACACCGTCAGGATGATGCCGAAGATGCCGAGCGTCACCGTGCTCCAGCCGAAGGTCGCGGCGGCATAGACACCGCCGAAGGCGATGATGGCCGCGAGCCCGTCATTGTAGAGCATGAAAGCGATCAGATAGGTGAGCGCGTTGCGGAAGTGACGTAGCTTGCGCACCGTCGTCAGCAGCGATGCGCCGCCCTGCTTGGCTGCGACCCACAGCGACTGTCGCCGCGCTCCCGCCGAATCGGGCGTGAACAGGAACATCGGCAGCACGAAGATCGCGAGCCACAGCGCCGAGGCCGGGCCCACCAGCCGTTCGAGTTCGTGCGTCTCGGTATCGAGCCCGAACAGCGGCTGGTCGCCCGAGGCGAGGCCGAACATCGACGGCATCGAAACCGCCAGCACGATGAACAGGGAGATGAGGCCGCCGCAGTAGCCCAGCCCCCAGCCGAAACCGCTCAGCCAGCCCATGCGCTGGGGCCGCACGATGTTGGGAAGTTGCGCGTTGTTGAACACGATCGACATCTCGGCGCCGACCGTCGCCGCAATCACCGCCCAGCTGATCGGCATGATGAGATCGGGCCGGCCGGGATAGGCCCACCACAGGCCGGCGCAGCCCGCGGCCAGCAGGAGCTGGAAGGCGAAGATGTAGGGTTTTCGCCGGCCGCCGGCATCCGCCATGGCGCCGAGGAAGGGGCTCATCAGCGCGATCAGGATGCCCGAAGTCGACTGTGTAAAGGCCCAGGCGGACTGGCCCTTCACCGGATCGCCGACCAGCACGTTGGCGAAATAGGGGGCGAAGATGAAGGTGGTGATGATGGTGAAGAAGGGCTGGTTGGCCCAGTCGAACAGGGCCCAACTGAACTGGCCGAGCTTCGACGCTTCCTTGTGAGCAACGGTCATGTGCCGCCAGTATGCCCCAGAACCCGCCGTTGCAATTGCCAGATCGCGTCGCGGTTCGTGGGCGAGAAGGTCTTCTCCATGGCCTCCTGCCAGGGCAGCCAGAGCTGGCTCGTGTGCTCGCTGGGATCGAGGATCGCCAGGACCGGCTCCGGCACGGTGAAACCGTAGACATGTTCGACATTGTGCGTGACGCCGGGCGCATAGCGGCTCTGCCATTGCGCCCAGATCTCGTAGCGGTTGACGAGCCGCCAGTCGGCAAGCGTGCCCTGGGAGAGGCCCGTCTCCTCCAGAAGCTCGCGGCGGGCCGTCGCTTCGAGGTCGGGATCGTCCGGTTCGCGCGAGCCTGTCACGGATTGCCACAGACCGCCCTTGTGACCAAGGGAGCCGGCTCGTTCCAACAGCAGCACGTCGAGCCGAGGCGTGTGGATCAGCACCAGCACGGATTCGGGGATCTTGAAGGCGATCTCGGGAGCCATCGGGCCAGCATAGCCGGAACATTGACTCCCTGCCCCCCGCCGCTATGGTCCGGCGGCATTTTTCGAGGGAAATCGATGAGCAAGCAGCTTCAAAGCGCAATCGACGCGGCGTGGGAAAAGCGCGATGGCATCAACAGCGCCACCAAGGGCGAGGTCCGCGATGCGGTCGAGGCAGCGATCGCCGGCCTCGACGACGGTACTTTCCGCACTGCCGAGAAGTTCGGCGACGAATGGGTCGTGCACCAGTGGCTGAAGAAGGCCGTGCTGCTGTCCTTCCGCCTCTATGATTCGGTGCCGATGGATGGCGGCGCGTCCTTCCCGGGCATGGGGGCGGCCCCGTGGTTCGACAAGGTGCCGCTCAAGACCACGGGCTGGGACGCCGCACGCTTCGCCAAAGCCAACTTCCGCGCCGTGCCGGGTTCGGTCGTGCGTCGCGGCTCCTATGTGGCGCCGTCGGTCGTACTGATGCCGTCCTTCGTGAACCTCGGCGCCTATGTCGACACGAACACCATGGTCGACACCTGGGCCACCGTCGGCTCG
>JAIUOY010000059.1:0-5246 GCA_020160995.1 Pseudomonadota bacterium
ACGCCGGCGCCCAGGAAGCTGAGGCCCGCTTCGATCAGCATGGCCGAGGCACAGACATAGGTCGACTGGACGATCAGCGGCGCCAGCGTGTTGGGCAATACATGGCGCAGCAGGAGCTTCAGGTTCTTGGTGCCGCCGGCGATGGCGCTTTCGATATAGGGCTGGGCCCGGATCGACAGCACCACGGCGCGGACGACACGCACGATGCGGGGCACTTCGGGGATGACGATGGCCACGATCACGATGCCGAGGCCGGGCCGCGACAGGGTGATGAGCGCGATGGCGAGCAGGATCGAAGGGATCGCCATAAGCCCGTCCATCACGCGCATGACGAGCCCGTCGACCCGGCGGAAATAACCGCAGGCCAACCCCAACGCGAGGCCCAGCACGCTGGAAAAGGCCGCCACCGAGAGGCCGACGATCAGGGAGACGCGCGCGCCGTAGATCGTGCGCGAAAAGACGTCCCGGCCGAACTGGTCCGTGCCGAACCACCAGCGTTCCGACGGCGGACGCAGCCGGTTCACGGGCGACAGCTTCAACGGATCGTTGGGCGCGATGAAGGGCGCGAAGACCGCCATGACGATCAGCGCCACGAGCAGGGTGGCGCCGAAGGCAATGGTGGGATTGCGCCGGATCGCGGTCCACAGCGAGAAGCGGCGGGTACCGGGCAGGTCGAGATCGTCGGCGATAACGGCCATTTCAGTACCGGATCCGCGGATCGAGGAAGGCGTAGGAAATGTCGATGATCAGGTTCACCAGCACCTTGGCGCCGGCGAAGACCAGGATCAGCCCCTGCACCACCGGATAGTCGCGCTTCAGCACGGCGTCGACGGTGAGGCGCCCGAGGCCCGGAATGTTGAACACAGTCTCGGTGATGACGACTCCGGAGATCAGCAGCGCAATGCCGATGCCGATCACCGTGACGATCGGCACGGCAGCGTTCTTCAGCGCATGCAGCAGCAGCACGCGGTCGGTCGCCAGCCCCTTGGAGTTGGCGGTGCGGATGTAATCCTGTGCCAGAACTTCAAGCATCGAGGCTCGCGTGATGCGGGCGATCAGCGCCATATAGGTAATGCCCAGCGCCACCGAGGGCAGGATCAGGCTCTCGACGAAGGGCCAGAAGCCCTCCCGGATCGGCGAATAGCCTTGCACCGGCAAGAGCTGCCATTGCACGGCAAAGAAGTAGATCAGGATATAGGCCAGCACGAAGGTCGGCATGGCGAAGCCCAGCACGGCGAAGGCCATGGCCAGGCGATCGACCAGCTTGCGCGCCTTCCAGGCCGCCACGACGCCGATGGGAACGGCAAGCGCCACTGCCACGAACAGGGTCGAGAGCGTGAGCGCGACCGTCGGCTCCAGCCGCTGGGCGATCAGGCGGGTCACGGCGAGGTTCGAGAAGATCGACACGCCCATGTCGCCCTGCAGGAGTTGCCCGACCCAGACGACGAACTGCTCGACCATCGGCCGGTCGAGCCCGAGCTTGGCGCGCACGGCCGCAATCGATTCGGCCGTGGCGTCGTCGCCGGCGATGATCGCAGCGGGATCACCCGGCGCGAACCGCAGCAGGAAAAAGACGAACAGCGCCACCACCGCCATCACCGGCAGGGTGGCGAAGAGACGGCGCACGATATAGGAGGTCATGCGCCGTTACGCTTAGCGGATTTCACTTCTTGGTAATACCCCAGAGCACGGCGAGGCCAGTGTTCGGCACGACGTTGTCGATCTTGTCGCCGCGGAAAGCAATCGGCGTATCCCACTGACCGAACGGCAGGAACACGACCTGCTCCATCGCGCGGGTCTGCAGTTCCTTCGCGATCTTCTGGCGCTCCTCCTCGGTCGCCGCCATGCCGAAGGCATTGCGCAGCTTCTCGACCTCGGGATCGCACGGCCAGCCGAACAGGCCCTTCTCGCAGGCCGCGCCGATCCAGGTGTGCAGGACCGGATTGGACGAACCGACGCCACCTGAGGTGGTGACGAAGATGTTCCAGCCGCCTTGTGCCGGCGGATCCTTCTTGGCGCGACGCGTCACGACCGAGCCCCAGTCCATCGACTGTGCATCGACGTTGATGCCGGCCTCGCGCATCGCCTGGACCAGCACCTGCGTGGCCGGCGTGATGGTGGCGTGATCGGTGGCCGAGAGCACCGTGATCGGCTCGCCCTTGTAGCCGGCCTCCTTGAGGAGCTGCAGCGCCTTCTTCGGGTTGTACTCCTTCATCAGGTAGCTGCCGCCGTCGTTCTCGTAGGGGCCGCCGCAGGTCAGCAGACCTTTGCAGACGCGGTAGTACTTCGGATTGCCGACGATGGTGCGCAGGAAGTCTTCCTGGTTGATCAGGTAATACATCGCCTGCCGCGCCTTCACATTGTCGAACGGCGGATGGAGATGGTTCAGCCGGATCATGCCCTGCGTGCTGTCGATCTTGCCGGTCTTCATCAGCTTCACGCCGCGGGCCTTCTCGAGCATCGGCAGGAAGTCGTTGGTCGGCTGTTCGTAGAAGTCGATCTCGCCGTTGATCAGCGCCGACATGGTGGTCTGCGGATCGGAGATCCACACCAGTTCGATGCGATCGACGCCGGGGATCTTGGCGCCGGCGAAGGAGGACGGCGCCTCGGTGCGCGGCACGTAGTCCTTATTCTTGAGATAGACGGCCTTGCTGCCCGGAACCCACTGATCCTTGGCAAACATATAGGGACCGGAGCCGACTGCTTCCTTGACCTGCTGCTGCGGATCGGTGAGCGCATCCTTCTCGCGCATGATGGCTGCGATCGAGCTCTGGCTCTTACCCAACGACTCCAGCACCATGCCGTAGGGTTCGCGCAGGACCATGGTGAAGGTCTTGTCGTCGACCGGCTCCATCTTGGTGACAAAGCCCATCAGGCGCTGGCCGACGCCATCCTTAACACCCCAGCGCTTCAGCGAGGCGATGACGTCCTTGGTCGTGACCGGCGAACCGTCGTGGAACTTGAGCCCGTCGCGCAGGGTGAAGGTATAGGTGAGCCGGTCGGGGCTGATCTCGTACTTGCCCACCATCTGGGGCTGCGGCTTCTGGTTGCCGTCGTTGCCGAACAGCGTGTCGTAGATCAGCGCGCCATGGATGTTGGCGATCGTCTGAGTGGTCCACACCGGATCGATGACGCGCACATCGGCGTGCATCACCGCCTTGAGCACCTTTTCCTGCGCCTGCACATCGGCGGCGACAAAAGGCACGGCCAGAGCGAGCGCGCCGGCGAGAACACGCCTGAACATACGAAAATCTCCCTTAAACTCCCTGCAACGAGTATGCAAAACCGCTATCGTCCTTGTCCAGCACGACGACGGCGCCGGGGTCAGAAGATCAGCCCACGCGGTTTTGCATCCTGATCGAGCGGCCAGATCGGGCGCTCGACCTTCTGGTAGGGGACCTTACGGTGGTCGCGGCGCAGCGGACCACTCGATTCGACGTAGATCACCTTCTTGGCGATCGGCCCGTAGGCCGCCATGAAGTGATTGGTCGACTTCACCACCACGATCTTGCGCTCGCGCGGATCGATGCCGAGGTTCGTGAAGAGTTCCAGGCCGGTTGCCTGCGTGCGATTCGCAATCAGTACGACCTCCACGCCGTCGATACGCACAGCGGCGCAATCGCCTACCGAGACCTGTGTCGGTCCGAAGCTCTGCCAGGCGGCGCGCCGGAGCCCGATCACCTCGACCTCGGCATCGACCGGCTGGCCCGAGCTTGGCGCGATCTTGCCGCCGAAGCGCAGGCCGAATTTCGTCCCCAATCCGGCATCGAAGCAGAGTCGCACGGCGATTGGATCCCAGATCGGGCCGAGGCAGGCGTTCTCGACCTTCCTGTCGATCAGATGACGCAGGATGTCGGTATTGTCCGACGGTGCGCCGCCGCCGGCATTGTCGGCGGGATCGGCAATGACCACCGGCAGGTCGTTGAAGGCGACGCCCTCGCTCACGCCGGCGGCCACGTCGAGCGACGGCGGCTGGGTTTTGCCGCGCAGGCTTACCAGCTCTTCGCCAAGAGCGGTCGCAAGCGCATCGGCCTTCTTCTTGTCGCCGTCGGCAACGACCAGAACGCGCGTGCCGATTTCAGGCACGTCGCCATAGGGAAAGCAGTGGGCGATCGAGACCGACAGGATGCCGTCCTTGCCTTCCATCGCCTTGATGCGATCGACCAGGCCGCGCATGGGCTGCAGGGTCGTGGGATAGCTCTGGATCTGCCGGCAGTCGTAGACCGACATCACCGGCTTCACCTTGCCGCGCAACGTGGCGAGGACGAGGTCGAGCACATCTTCCGCCCGCTCCACCACGTCGGTGTGCGGGAATTCCTTGTAGAGCACGACGATATCGGCGCCGGCGATGCGCTTCAGCGTGAGATGGCAATGCGGGTCGAGTTCGACGCCGATCACGCATTTCGGACCGACGATGGCGCGGGCGCGTTCGATGATGTCGCCTTCGACGTCGTCGTAGCCGTGCGCCACCATGGCGCCGTGCAGACCGAGCAGCAGCCCGTCGACGGGGAGCGCGGCCTTGAGCTGGTCCAGGATCTCGTCGCGCATCGTCTCGTAGTCGGCGCGGTTGGTCGTACCGGCAGGGCTGGCGGCAAAGCAGCTCCCCTCGATCAGCTCGAACCCTTCCGTCTTAGCGCGGGCGCGTCCGACGAATAACGGCGCGGTGCACATGCGCGGCGCATCGGTCGGATGCTCGCCGGCACGAAAGAAGACCGATTCACGGTAGTTCTCGATGCTCGTGGGGAGTGGAGAGAACGTGTTGGTCTCGGTGGCAAGCGTGGCCGTGAAAAGACGCATGGAACTCCTAGGGGACAGTGCCGGCGGGTAGGGAAATGCAGTGTCGGGCGATGGCGCCCGGGGTGGTGAGCCAGATCGCGTCGCGCTGGGCGGCGATGTGCCGAAGCGCGCGCTTGAGGTGTCGCAGTCGGTGCGGTTGACCGACGATATAGGCGTGCAATGCCACGCCCATCACGAGCGGCCGCGCTTGCGACAGCTCCATCATTTCGTCGAACTGGTCGACGATGATATCGGCGAACTGCTCGGCGCCATCCTTGCGGACAACGATCGAGGGAATGTCGTTGGCTTCCTGTGGATAGGGTACAGAGAGGATCTTCTTGCCGTCGCGGCAGCGGAACCAGACGGGCTGGTCGTCCATGCACCAGTCCAGATGGTAGCTGTAGCCGGCATGGGCCAGCACGTCGGGCGTAGCGTGGCTCTGCGAGATCCAGGGACCCAGCCAACCCTCC
>JAIUOY010000060.1:0-123847 GCA_020160995.1 Pseudomonadota bacterium
CATCGCGATGATGACGACGATGGCGACGACGAAATCGAGGATCTCTTCGACAGCATCTATCTCTCGGAAGACCGGGATGATCGGCCTATCCGTTTCCGATTCGAGAAGGACGACGACGATGATCGGACATTCGTTGACGTTCGAGACGACGATGACTCGCCCGACTACTACTCCATCGAGCTCAACGGTCATCACCGGCTCGAATTCGCTGTCGTTGTCTCCTAGCGACGCATTGTATCAAGGAGCCCGCATATGAGCGATCGTCATCCACACAGCGCGCACTCGGACGGCAGCGTCATGTCGAAATCTCCGGCTCTTTGGCCTCGCATAGCCGGTGGTCTGGTGTTGACCGTTGCCCTGGTCGTCGGCTGTGGCGGCTGGGCCGTCATGGCTCGTCTCGAAGGGGCAGTGATTGCCCCGGGAACCGTGAAGGTCGACCAGAATCTCAAGGAGCTGCAGCACCGGGACGGCGGCATCGTCAAGAGCCTGGCGGTGCGGCAGGGCGATCTCGTCAAGGAGGGGCAGGTTCTGGTGACACTCGATGACGTACAGATCAAAGCCGAACTCTTGATCGTGCGTGCACAACTGTCGGAAGCGATCGCCCGAAGGGCGCGGCTGATTGCCGAGCGCGATGGCCTGCGGGCCATCGAGTTCCCCGCCGACCTCCGGGTGCTCTCAGGCTCTGCGGACGTTGCGATGAAAGGGGAGGTGCGGCTCTTCGAGGGCAACAAGACGGGTAGGGATAGCCAGAAAGAGCAGCTCGAACTCAGTATCGGTCAGACTGGCGAGGAGATTAACGGCATGGAGGCCCGCCTGCTGGCCAAGCGAGAGGAACTTGAGCTGGTCGGCGCGGAAAGGGCCAAGCTCGTCGAACTCCACACGAAGAAGCTCGTCGATTACACGCGAGTCTACTCGGCCCATCGTGATCGGGCGCGGATATCGGGAGAGATCGGCGACGTCGAGGCGGGAATCGCCCGGGCCAAGGTGCGCATGAGCGAGATCAGGCTGCAGGTCATCGCGATCGACCAGAACGCCAGCACCGAGGCTCAACGAGAGTTGCGCACCGTCGATGCGCGGATTTCGGAGCTCAACGAACGCAAGCTTGCGATCGAGGACCGCCTGTCGCGGACCGAGATGCGGGCGCCGGTTGCCGGTTACATCAACGAGTTGTTCATCCATACCGTGGGCGGCGTCGTCACGCCGGCGGCAAAGATCGCCACGATCGTGCCGGAGAATGCAGAACTCAAGTTCGAGGCCAAGATTCCCCCGGCGAGCATCGACCAGGTGCGGCAAGGCCAGCAGGCCCGTATTCGGCTTACGGCGTTTGATCGAAACACCACGCCGGAGATGAAGGCGACGGTGGTCATGGTTTCACCCGCGTCGGCCCGCGATCCTGCAACGAACCAGGAGTACTATGTCGCTGAAGTCGAGCTCCATCACGACGCGCTCGGCCAGTTGAACGGCATGCGGCTGGTGCCGGGTATGCCGGCCGATGTCTTTATCTCCACCGAGGAGAGGACCGCGGCATCGTACCTGGTGAAGCCGTTCACCGATCAGATGAGCCGCGCTTTCCGGGAGCGTTAGCAGCCGAGCTTTCAACAAGTGGTCCAACCCACCGGCCAAGGACTGACGTCTGAGCGACATCGACATCCTCAGGCCGAGCCGGATGAACAACTGATCGAAAGCTCACAGCTAGTCGCGGCGGCGCGCGACATAGCCGCGATAGGTGCAGCGGCCCAGCTCGGGATGAGTCTGGATACGATGTGCAAGCTGCTCGATCACCCACGAGTCCACGATCTCGTAGCCGAGGGTCGCGAGCGCGTCGGGAATCTCCTTCACGTTCCGAATCTGGTAGGGCACTTCGGCGACGCCGAAATTCTCCAGTGTTACGATCGTCGGTCCGTCCCGCGTCACGACCTTGTTCAACAGGATGTGGCGCGGCGGAGCCTGCAAGCGACGAACGAGATCGGTGAACGGCTCCTGCAGGTAGGGGAGTAGGCCGGAGGCGAGAAGGACTTCGGCGGCAGGCGCATCCTCGATCCGATCGACGAAGGAGAGCGTGCGGTCGTGCGGCTTCCTCTGCGCCCGCCCGGCACGGACCTGGGCCGGCAGGTCGTATACGACCCAGTCGGTACGATCGAGGTCGAGAAAGGGCTGGAAAGCGCGGTACTTCACGCCGACATGGCCGCCCGCGTCTATCAGCGCGGTTGGCTGCAGGCGTTGGAGCCAGTACATGATCGGGTAGTCCCAGAGTGCAATCTGTTGCATGAACTCGCGTGAAACGTCGGTCACGGCGTCGTGGTCATATCCAGCGGACATGCCATTGCGGACATTGCGCATCGCCGCCTCGTAGGAGGCAAAGGCACCGCGGAAGCGCACCGGCTCCCGGCGCCAGGCCCGGAAGCGCCCATAGGCGGTCAGCGCGAAGAATTTCAGCTTCGACTTCATGCGCGGAAACTAATCAAGGCAACGAAGACTGTCCAAGATCGCCGGTGCGCGCTGCCGGCCTCCCGGGCTTTGCCGGCATCCCGAATCTGCGATCGATACTATAGATCCACCCTGTCGACCCCCCAATCTATCCCTGCGATGTCGGGTAGCTCGCGGCCGTCGTCCTTGCCAATCTCGGCCTTGATCGCGTCTTCCAGCTTGCGATTCATGGCTGTCAGCACCGCAGCGTTCCCGGCGCGGTCATTGGCAAGGTTGGCCATCTCGCCCGGATCGCTCTGCAGGTCGTAGAGTTCCACGTCGTTCCATTTGAAGAGCTCGTCCAGCGTGGTCGGGTTGTTGTGGTCGACAGGGGCGAAGTAGCGCGTGAAGCGATAGCGGCCGTCGAAGGCCGAGCGTACGTGGCCGCGCTTCTTGAGATCCGGACGGAAGCCCTGCTTCTTCGCCTCCTCCTTGGGATCCTTGCCCGCCATGACGGCTTTGGCAGCGAAGTCGAAGACAGCCGCATCGTTGCTAGCCAGACCGCTGTAGGTAAAAAGCGTGGCCGAGCGTGCCGCCTCGATCGGCTGGCTGGCCGGATTGTGGAGAAGCGGCGAGAGGTCCTTGCCGGGCAACTCGCGCCCGGCGAGTTCGGCAACGCGATCCGCCTGGACGCCGGCCATGGCAAGCAGGGTGGGCACCAAGTCGATGTGGCTGGTCAGCGACTTGCACTGTTGGCCGCCTGCTCCATCCGGATGGACGACGTAAAGCGGCAGGTGGTTGGTTTGCTGGTAGGCAAAAGGACCCTTGCCGCGCAGCCCGTGGGCACCCGCCATTTCGCCATGGTCGGCGGTAAAGACCACGATTGTATTCCGGGAAAGGCCCAGTGCCTCGAGTTCGCCGAGCAATGCCTCGATCGACCGATCTACGTTGCGAATGCAGTTGATGTAGTAATCGTTGAAGCGCTTCCAGCGCGCATCCTCCAGCGGGACGTTGCCCAGGATATAGTCCCAGACGCGGTCGAACTCGCGATGCGCCTTCGGCCGGCCGGGCGCATCGAACGGCTGACGCAGGCTTTCGGGAACCGGAACATCCCACGTCGCCTTGTAGAGCGCATGCTCGGGGGCTCGCGCGGCATGCAGGCGCAGCTTGCCGGTGTCCTGCACCGCCTCGCCCGGTGCATCGGTGTTGAAATACATGATGTCGTGCGGATTGACGAAACTTACGAACATGGACCAGGGCTTGCCATCGTCGCTAAGCGGGCGGCCCTTGGTGCGTAGCCAGTTGATGGCACTGCCTGCGGTTATGTGATCGAAGCTGTATCCGCCCAGCGTATGGCCGATTAGATCTCCAGGGGAGAAGTTGTCGGCGAAGCCATACTTCTCCATGTCGGGAGTCATGAACCGCTCGGCCACGCGGGTGTCGAATTCGCGGGAGAGATGCCATTTTCCCTTGTAAGCGGTGTAGTAGCCGGCCTTGCGTAGCATGTGGCCGATGGTGGGATGCTTGAAGGAAAGGCTTTGCATCCAAGGCACGTCGAGATTCTCGTACATGCCATTGTCGGCTGTCTGCAGGCCCGTAAGCATGACCGAGCGCGACGAGGTGCACATCGTCGCCGGGCACTGATGATTTGTGAAGGTAACGCCGGTGCGTTCCATCCGCTCGTGCCCCGGTAGGGACAGGCCTGCAGGCCAGCGCGCGTGGTAGCGCTCCTGATCGGTGAAGACGAAAAGAATATTGGGCTCGCGTTGTGCCGTCCTGGCGCGCGCTGATCCGAACATCACGTTGGCAAAAAGAGAGGCCGACGCTACGCCTTTCAGGAGCTGGCGGCGTCTCGGTCCGGAAGTGTGGTCGGTCATGCTGTCCCTAAGTCACCAAGATGTATAGGATTCATTATTGTATCGACCATACAAATTTGAACGGCAAGTGTAATTATGAAGCCCCTACCCGATATCCTGCAAACGCGTGAGGAGCCGTTGCGCCTTCCCAAGAGGGAACGTACCCGGCGCCAGCTTGTCGCCGCTGCCATCGCGGCCTTTTCCCGCCACGGCGTGGCTGACACGACGTTGCAGCAAATTGCAGTCGTGGCCGGGATGACGAAGGGAACCGTGTACAACCATTTCGCGACGAAGGCGGATATCGTGCAGGCGGTCGCCCTGGCGATCGCGCAGACCATCCGCGAGCGCAGCAAGCCTGCGCGCGCCGCTCTCGCGTCGGGCGCCGAGCAGATGGCAGCCGGGTGTCGTCGATACCTCGATCTTGCCCAGGGCAGCCCCGCCTGGGCGCTTCTCGTTCTGGATGTCGCATCCGTGGACCCGACTTTCCGCAAGACCATCGCGAGCTTTGTCCAGATCGAGCTTCGCCGCGGCCTGAGACAGAAGGAGTTCTCTGTTGCCAGTGAAGCTGCGGCTCTGGACTTGATCATTGGCACCACCATGGAAGGCATGCGCCGGATCGCTCTTGGCCGTACTCACAGACAGCATGCCGCTGCGGTGACGGTCAGTATATTGCGCGGCCTTGGAGTTGCTCCTGCCCGTGCCCGGCGGATTTCGATGAAGCGGTTGCCGTTGTTTGCTGCCTGATCGAAAGGGGCTGCGTTCGTGATAACGTCGCAAGTGATTCGTTTCACCGGCAATCTGGAGTCGCAGTTCCCACCAAGGGCTCCAGGACAGGAAATCTCCAGAACTCGAGAAGCGGCCGATGTTCTGCCGCCGCACTCAGAATCGGAACGACAGCATCGAAGGCGGAAATGCCAAACCCGGCAGGAATAGAGTCCCATCGCTGCTGGCCGCTCGCGGTTCACGAGGCAGCTCATGCTGTTCTGGGAGTGTTGTTCGGGTTGCGCCTCAGGCGCATAGAGATCGATCTGCGCACATGGCAGGGCGGTGCCATCTTTGAGACTGGCTTCTCGCCCGACGAATGGCGGTGGGATCTGCTGGTGTCGCTGGCCGGTGAGCTTGCGCAGAAGCGCGCAGATCCTGCCGGCTGGTCTCTCTACAATGGCATTGGGCGTCTGCGATCAGCAGACGATCAGCGGAAAGCCTGGTTGGCGGTCCGTATATTCGATCACGATCAAGACAGGCTGGCGGCCGAATGTGCAGCGGCGTCACGTATGGTCGACGGGCAGCGCGTCTCTGCCCAGCTCGTCAATCGATTGTGGCCAATAATTGCCGCACTCGGTGCGCGACTGCTGGAAACGAACGGACTTCTTGAAAGTGATTCGATCGAGCTTTTCTTCGCAAGCGAGTTTCCTGTCGAGGCGCGGGTTGCGATTGCGGACAGTTACGGATCCTTCGGCTGAAAGTCACACGGTAGATAGTTGCATAGGTATTAATCTTGGAATGTGAAAAGGATAATGGCCTGCCCAGTACCGAATGCGTCGACTAGTAAGATGATGGTATGGTTTATGTGAAATCGCCTACCCCTTTGCGCAATTGACTCATCTCGGCTACTTGTTCATCTAAAAGTGTAAAGTTGCACACCACAGGCTCGGCAACGGCGCGAGGTAGCTTAGATATGAAGAATATTCGATCGATGTCCTTTGAAGAATTGGTCAAGACGAGGGCGGAGATTGAAGCGGCGATAGAACTTCATGCAGCACAGGAGAGGCGGAATTTGATTGCTGCATTGAGGCAAGTCGACTCTCGGCCAGGGCCAAATGGTAGGAGCGCACGTGGTCCGCACGCGCTGAAGGGAAAGAAGTTGCCCGCTTTGTACCGCAACCCCAAGAACCGCCTGGAGACCTGGGCCGGGCGGGGTAACAAACCGAGATGGTTGGCGGCAGCCCTAAAGCAGGGCAAGAAATTGGAGAGCTTCGCAATACGCTAAAGATAACTGGAGGGGCGGCGCGCTCGACTTCGTTCCGCTCTGCCGATCACTAGGCCTTGATGCAGGCCGTCTCTCGGTGGCGCCGGACTGGCGTGGCTGCTTCCCAATACTCCACGCGAACCTTTGATGAGCCACGCCTTATCACTCCGTCGGCTTTTCCATGGTGCGTGATCGATCGCGGCTCTCGTCATCTTTCTTGTCTGCAGCGATGCCCATACGGACCTCGAAAGTGTGCATCAGACCCGTCACGATCAAAATCAGGAGCGTCCCGAGGCCTGCGATCTGCCAAAGACCCAGTCCGCTGGAAAGGCCGACTGCACCGGCCAGCCACATACCGGCGCCGGTCGTGAGTCCCTGAACCTCGCCGCGCGCGAAGAGAATGGTGCCAGCTGCGAGGAAAGCTACCCCCGCTGTCACCGCTTCGACGGCGCGGATCGGATCGACCACGACCGCTTCGCGAGCAAAGACCGAGGTGTGCACGATTTCGATCGTGAGCACGCCGAACGTTGCGGCCGCTACGCAGATGAGGATGTGGGTGCGCAGCCCGGCGGGCCGCTGTCGCCATTCACGTTCGAATCCGATCGCTGCTCCCAGGATCGCCGCGAACAAGAGCCGCGCGGCGATGACCGGAAAGCCGAGAAACGTCGGATGAACGAGTTCTTCCGCCAGCGCGCCCATCGTCAGCGCGAGGCGTACTTGAATTCCGGAAGCGCCTTCAGGGCATCCTTGGTGGCTCCCGGCAACACGACCTTGCCGCCCGTCGTCCGCAGCTGGTCGTAGGGCAGTACGACGAGCCTATCGCCCGCGCCAAGGAAGCCGCCGACTGACAGTACGACGAAGGGCGCCTTGCCGTCCTGACCGATGATGACGTCGTCGATCTTGCCAACCGTGTCGTTGGCGTCGTTGACGACCGACGCGCCGATCACCTTGCTGGCGCGGTATCCGGTCGCGACCTTGATCACGTCGAGTTTCGCGAGCTGGACGGTCTGGGGTGTGCCCTGAGCAAGCACGAAGGCGGGAGCGGCGAGGGCGGTGGCGGCGGCAAGCGCTGTGGTGACAAGCAGGAGTCGCATCTGAATCTCCGGAAATTACTGAAGACGGCCGACAACGGGCGGGGCCTGCGCTGTGTTCCGTCGGAATCGCGTCAAGCTGCGCGGACACGCGCAACCTATCTCCGGATGGCTCATTGAGATTGAAGATTGGTCGGCGGGGAACCGCCAGGCAGGTGGCAAGGCAGTCGTCCAGAAGGGGCGACATCGATGGGCCTCCATTCGCGACGGCGACGAGAACGCACGTCGCCGCATTCATCGTCGTGTTGATCCGATCAGAAAGATGGATCAGTTGAGGAGCTTTGATGCATTGTACCGTCCGCCCCATGACTGCCGCTGACCTTGCAACCACGGCAGAGACTTGGCCTGAGCAACGGGACGAAGAGTTGGAGAGCGTGCTCGAAACTCTTCTCGAGGTTTGCGTCCTCAGCAGCCATGCGTGGACTGCGACCGACCTGGCCAATCGTCCGCTGGCCTTCATGGGCGCAGTGCCGATCCCGGGGATGCCGGATACAGGTCACGTCTGGCTGGTCGTTCTGGGACCGGAGGAGGACGAGCGGAGCGCGGTCGTCGAGGCGATTAAGGTCGTTGCCGACAAGATGCTGGTCGATTTCCGCCGCCTCGAGAACCTTGTACGGCCGGAGGACAGTTCAGCCGTGGAGCTTCTTCGGCGCGCGGGCTTCAGCGTAGACCATGACGAGTGGACCGGACACATAGATGGCAGGCATTGCAGAGTCTGGCTGGAGGAGGTTTGTCGCCCCGATCTGGTCCACTAGAAAGTCTGCCACAGCAGCCCATGCTGTGGAAATGAAGGGCAGAGTTCGAGCTGCAGAGACATCTCGCATTCGAGCATCGCGAACAGAAGGCGAACTCTACCATGTCGATAGAGTTCAATGTCGAAAATTGGGCTTCTATTTGATCCGAGAACAAGGAACCTGCCGCCGCTGGCCACGTTTCGCGCGGTAATCGTACTGACCCGGGGGAACATCGTCGGCCTTCAAGTGTTAAAGAAGGCATGTCTCATGTCGCGCCGATTCCCGTCTCGTCGCCCCCGCGCGGCGACGGGCGCGCGACAAAGGTCTGTCACGTAGATTTCAGGCAGCTTGGCGATCTGCAGTCGTTCGCGGGCTTTGCTGAACAGGCAGCCCGGCTGGGCTTCTCGCATGTAAGCCTCGGGCCGCTGTTCGAGGTGGCCGATATCGACAGTCCTACGCTGGTGGTCGATCACGATCAGGTCTTCCAGGGCTTGAAGCATGGGCAAAAGCCCTCGCAGGTTCTTCCGTACTTTCGCGAGGTTTGCGACCGCTCCGGCCTGGAGCTGATGGTCGACCTGGTGCTTGATCGGATCGGTATCGGCGGCCGGTCGGCGCTGAAGCTTCGGGACATCTATGAGCGCCCGCCCAATCTCAATCCGCTGGATCCGCGCCTGACGCGGAGCGAGATCAAGGCGGCAACGTTGCGCCCCGGCGCCGGACAGAACGCTTGCGCGTGGTGGGCGGACCTGGCTGCCGAGCTCGCGGCTGCCGGCGCGCATGGCTTTCGCCTCCTTGGATTGGCCGGCCTTCCGTCGGACGTGCTCGGTCCGCTCGTCTCAGCGATTTGCCGCGCGGCACCCGACGCTTCCAATTGGGCATGGACGCCGGGCCTCGATTGGCCCCGTCTTGACGAACTGAAAGGCTCGGGCATCGCCGCCGTCTTCGCCTCCACCTGCTGGTGGGACGGCAAGTCGCCTTGGTACGTCGAGGAACATCGGGCGTTGAAACGCGTCGCGCCTGTCTTGGGGGTTGTTGGTGAGCCATATGCCCGCGATACACCCGATGCCAGATTGTCCCATCGGCACTTGCTGCTTGCGGCAGCGACGACCGACGGACTGTTCGTGCCAGGGCCCATACTTCAAGGTCCGGCCGACATCGGTCAGGCCGTTCAGATCGTGGATGCGCTTGCGCACAGAAAATTAAGCGGCGAATTGCGCAGCCTCACGTTGCTCGGACAGCCGGTCACCGTTCTGCTTCGGGTCGATTCGGCCGATGTGCGTTCCGCCGCCGCGGGTGTTGCCGTCGCCGTCAATACGGACCTGGACCGTTCACACGCCCTGCCGCTCGATCTTCGTGCATTGCCCGCCGAAGCGGGCGTCGCCATGGGCGGCGACAGCGATCTGTCGCGCCAGGTTTTGCAGCCGGGGGAGATTCGATTGATGGACGTTTCCGCCCGGCAGCCCGTTGTCGAAAGTCGAGAGAGCAGCAAGCAGGCCGACCGGCGTTCGGCACGGGCCGCCGCGCGGCGCTCGCCTGTTGCCATCGAGCAGGTCAGGCCCAGCGTGGCGGGTGGTCCTTTCCCGGCCAAGGCCATCGTGGGGCGGCCGATTGAGGTCGAGGCCGATATCTTCGCCGACGGGCACGATGTTTTGGCCGCCGAAGTCATCTGGTCTGCTGGCGACGACGATGGCGAAGACATTGTATCGATGCTTCCGCTGGGTAACGATCGCTGGCGGGCTGCGGTCATGCCGCGTCGCATCGGTCGCCATTCGTTCGTCGTTCAAGCATGGCGCGATGAATACGGCTCGCTCTGCCACGCGCTGGAGGTCAAGCACCTCGCCGGTGTCGACATCTCCGTCGAACTCGAAGAGGCGGTGCTGCACTTGCGAGCGCTGCCGGCGAAGCCGGAAATCGAGAGACTGATCGCTGCTGCGGCCAATCCGGTTCGTGCCGCGGCGGTAGCCGAACTCACGTCCAAAGCGGCACGGGCCTTGGTGGCTGCGCTCGCCGAGCGCCTTCTGCCGGCGCGTACCGGCGCCTTTGCGGTTGAGGTCGAACGGCCGCAGGCAGAATTCGCCGCCTGGTACGAACTCTTCCCGCGCTCGCTCGGCGATGCCGGCCGGCATGGGACATTCGACGACGTTATCGCTGCCCTGCCGCGCATCCAGGCGATGGGGTTCGATGTATTGTACTTTCCGCCCATCCATCCCATCGGCAAGGCCAATCGCAAGGGGCGCAACAACAGCCTGACGGCGTTGCCCGGAGATCCCGGCAGCCCCTATGCCATTGGCGGCGAGGATGGCGGCCACGACGCTCTCCATTCGGAGCTGGGATCGCCCGCCGATTTTCGCCGGCTGGTCGCCGCCGCCCGCGAGCATGGGCTCGAGATCGCTCTCGATTTCGCCATTCAATGTTCGCTCGATCATCCCTGGCTGCGCGACCATCCGCAGTGGTTCCGGCGCCGGCCGGATGGGACCATCAAGTACGCCGAGAATCCTCCGAAGAAATACGAAGATATCGTCAATGTCGATTTCTATGGCGACGCCGCGATTCCCGATCTGTGGCTGGCGTTGCGGGACGTCGTACAGCACTGGGTAGGGGAGGGCGTTCGGCTCTTTCGCGTCGACAATCCGCACACCAAGCCATTGCCATTCTGGCAGTGGATGATCGGCGATATCCGCAGCCGCCACCCCGACGTCATCTTCCTTTCCGAAGCCTTCACGCGACCCAAGATGATGTATCGGCTGGCCAAGGTCGGCTTCTCGCAGTCCTACACCTACTTCACCTGGCGCAACGCCAAGAGCGAAATTAGGGACTATCTGAACGAACTCACACGGACCGAAGTCGTCGACTTCTTTCGTCCGCACTTCTTCGTCAACACGCCGGATATCAATCCGATCTTCCTCCAGAGCTCGGGGCGTCCAGGATTCCTGATCCGCGCCTGCCTTGCGGCCACTCTGTCCGGGCTGTGGGGCGTCTATTCGGGGTTCGAGATCTGCGAAGCAGCTGCCCTGCCTGGCCGAGAAGAGTATCTCGACTCGGAGAAGTATGAGTTGCGACGGCGAAACTTCGATGCGCCGGGCAACATCGTGCCGGAGATCACGCTGCTCAATCGCCTGCGCCGGATGTACCCGGCCCTGCAGAGCCACCGTGGCGTCACCTTCTACAACGCCTTCAATGACCAGGTTCTGGTTTACGGCAAGCGTCAGCCCGGCAGTCGCGAGCTGATCCTGATTGCCGTCTCGCTCGATCCGCACAAGCCACAGCAGGCTGCCTTCGAGATCCCGCTGTGGGAGTGGGGCTTGCCGGATGACGGCGCCCTGACCGTCGAAGATCTGGTGAGGGGTGGGACGGCGTTGTGGCGGGGCAAGGTCCAGAACCTGCGCTTCGATCCGGACGTTCTGCCGTTCGCGCTATGGCGGCTTGCGCCGGAGGACCTGCCATGAACGCGCCCGTTTCCGATCTTGTCGGTCCTGTCGCAAACGATCTGCACTGGTACAAGGATGCCGTCATCTACCAGCTCCATGTGAAGTCGTTCTACGACTCTAACGACGATGGTATTGGCGACTTTCCCGGGCTCATCTCCCAACTGCCTTACTTGGCGCGCCTCGGCATCAATACGATCTGGCTGCTGCCCTTCTATCCTTCGCCGCGTCGCGACGATGGCTATGACATCGCCGAATACACCGCGGTCCACCCCGAATATGGCACGCTGGAAGACGTCAAGCGTTTGATCGACGAGGCGCACGGCCTCGGCATGCGAATCATTACCGAACTGGTAATCAATCACACATCCGATCTCCATCCCTGGTTCCAGCGTGCTCGTTTCGCACCCCCGGGATCGCCGGAGCGTGACTTTTATGTGTGGTCGGACGACGACCAGAAGTACGCCGGGACGAGGGTCATCTTCCTCGATACGCAGCGTTCCAACTGGAGCTGGGATCCGGAGGCGAAGGCCTACTACTGGCACCGCTTTTATGCTCACCAGCCAGATCTCAATTTCGACAACCCGGCGGTGCTGGAGGCGGTGCTGGGCGTCATGCGCTTCTGGCTCGATCTCGGTATCGACGGCCTGCGGCTGGATGCGGTTCCCTACCTCGTCGAGCGCGAAGGCACCAGCAACGAGAACCTGCCCGAGACGCACGAGGTGTTGAAGCGGATCCGCGCCGAGATCGATGCCGCCTATCCCGGCCGCATGCTGCTGGCGGAAGCCAACCAGTGGCCGGAAGACACCAAGGAGTATTTCGGCCAGGGCGACGAATGCCACATGGCCTTCCACTTTCCCTTGATGCCGCGCATGTACATGGCGCTGGCGCGTGAGGATCGGTTTCCCATCACCGATATCATGCGGCAGACGCCGCAGATCCCCGATCAGTGCCAATGGGCAATCTTCCTGCGTAACCACGACGAGCTGACGCTCGAGATGGTGACCGATTCGGAACGGGACTATCTCTGGGAGACGTACGCGACCGACCGCCGGGCCCGCCTCAATCTCGGCATCCGGCGGCGGTTGGCGCCGCTGCTTGAACGCGACAGGCGCCGCGTCGAGCTGATGAACTGCCTGCTTTTCTCCATGCCGGGCGCTCCCGTCATCTACTACGGCGACGAGATCGGCATGGGCGACAATATCCGGCTGGGCGACCGCGACGGGGTACGCACGCCGATGCAATGGTCGCCGGATCGCAACGGTGGCTTCTCGCGCGCCGATCCCGCCGCGCTTGCGCTGCCGACGATCATGGACGCGCTCTACGGCTACGAGATCGTCAACGTCGAGGCGCAGACGCGCGACGCGCATTCTCTGCTGCACTGGATGCGGCGCATGATCGCCGTGCGTCGCAGCCACGCCGCCTTCAGTCGCGGCAGCCTGCGTTTCCTCTATCCCAAGAATCGTAGGGTGCTGGCTTATCTGCGCGAGTTCGACGGCGAGGTCATCCTGTGCGTCGCGAACGTGGCGCGCTCGCCGCAGGCCGTCGAACTCGACCTTTCGGAATTCCAGGGCCGGGTCCCGGTCGAACTGAGCGGCGGATCGCTCTTCCCGCCCATTGGCCAGCTTACCTACCTGCTCACTTTGCCGCCTTACGGCTTCTACTGGTTTATCCTGACGGAGGAGAGCAAGGCGCCGTCGTGGCATACGCCCGCTCCCGAGCCGATGCCGGAGTTCGTCACCATCGTGTTGCGGCGTGGTCTTGTGGATGGCGTGCAGGCTGGAACCGCCGACATCGAGGGCGAAGTTCTGCCGGCCTACCTGCCGAAGCGTCGCTGGTTCGGGGTCAAGGACAAGGTGTTGCAGAAAGCGCAGATGGCCTATGTCGCCGGCCTGCCGGACGAAGGCCGCGAAATGCTGCTGGGGGAGGTCGAGGTTGCGGCGGGAGATACCGCGAGCCGTTGGCTGTTGCCGCTGGGCATTAGCTGGGAAGACGAGCAGTCCGCGGCCCTGCCGCAGCAGCTCGCACTGGCGCGCGTGCGACGCGGCCGTCGGGTGGGGCTGTTGACGGACGCCTTCTCGCTGCCCGAGTTCGCGCGCGGCATGCTGAAGGGTTTGCGAACCAATGCCCGGTTGGAAACGGCGGAAGGGACCGTCGTATTCGAAAGTCCGCCGGAGCACGCCGCTCTTCTCGACCTGCCGTCGGATGCGCCGCTGCAGTGGCTGACGGCCGAGCAGTCGAACAGCTCACTCACGGTCAACGATGCCGTGATGCTGAAGATCTTCCGTCGTATCCAGCCCGGTGAGCATCCGGAGGCGGAAATGGGTCGTTATCTGACAGCCCAGAACTTCGCCAACGTGCCGGCGTTGCTCGGCGAGGTGGCGCGTATCGATCCCGACGGCAGGCGTCACGCGCTGGCGGTGGCGCAGGCCTTCGTTCGCAATCAGGGCGATGCCTGGGCATGGACAATCCACCAGTTCAACCGCGCGCTCGACGACCTCGCCAATCGCGAAGCCACGACCGAGGCGCGTGACGACAACATCGAAGACTACATCGCCTTCGCCGCTACCATCGGCAGGCAGCTCGGTGTCATGCATGCCGTGCTGGCGCAGCCGACCGACAATGAAGCCTTCTCGCCCCGCCTGGCGACGGCCGCCGATGTCGAAGCCTGGATCGATCGCGCGACCGGGCTCGTTGCCGGCGCTCTCGATTGCGTGGCCGATCGGAGTGATTGGGAAAGCGAGCAGGCGCAAACGGACGCCAACCGATTGACGCAAACGCGGGATACTTTGCTGGCGACGCTTCGCCAGCTCGGCGAGAGTGGCATCGGCTCGTTGATGACGCGCATTCACGGCGACTTCCATCTCGGTCAAGTTCTGGTGGCGAGTGGCGATGCCTACATCATCGATTTTGAAGGTGAGCCGACGCGACCGCTGGAGGAGCGTCGGCGAAAGGGCAGCCCTATCCGCGACGTCGCGGGATTGCTGCGATCGATCGACTATGCGGCAGCTTCGACGCTGGATTCATCGAATATCGTGGCAAGTCGCGTGCCGCCCGCCCGTCGCCTGCGATTGGTGACGCGGCTTCGCCAGGGGGCGCAACGCGCCTTCCTCGCTGCATGGCACGAGAGCACCGCGGAATTGTCGGGGCTCGATCGCACGACGCTGCTCGACTTCTTCACGATCGAGAAGGCTGCCTACGAAATCTCCTATGAAGCGGCCAATCGACCAACCTGGATACCCATTCCTTTGAATGGTTTGTCGCGCATCGTCGCACGTCTCCTCAGGGAGTCGGCATGAGTGCCGCGGCAACCTTTGTGGCGCTGGGCCGCAGCGACGCGGAAGCTCTCGCGGCCGGGCGGCACCGCGATCCATTCCAAGTGCTCGGCGCACACGACGAGGGCGGTGTGCGGGTCCTGCGGGTCTTCGTACCGGGAGCCAGGAGCGTCGAAGCGTTGGCCCGGGCCGGGCATCGACCGATCTGTCATCTGCGGCGCGGCTGCGTCGACGGCTTGTTCGAGGGGGTGCTGTCGGATCGCGGATCCTATCTCTTGCGGATCGAGTGGCCGGGCGGCGTGCAGGAGACCGAGGACCCCTATGCCTTTGGCCCTGCGCTCGGCGAACTCGATCTGCATCTCTTCAACGAGGGCCGCCATTTCGAGCTTGCGTCGGCGCTCGGCGCCAATGTGGTCGTGCTTGACGGTGTGCCGGGGGTGCGGTTTGCCGTTTGGGCGCCCAATGCCGAAAGGGTAGCGGTCATTGGCGACTTCAACAGCTGGGATCGCCGGCGGCACCCGCTGAGGCTGCGCTATCCCTCCGGTATCTGGGAGCTTTTCGTTCCGAGGCTCGAGGCTGGCGTTCGATACAAGTTCGACATTATGGGGCCGGGCGGCCGGCACGTGCCGGACAAGGCGGACCCGGTCGCCAAGCAGGCCGAAGCAGCGCCCAGCACCGCCTCGATCGTGGCGTCGCCCGAGGCGTTTCCGTGGCAGGACCATGCCTGGATGAAAGCCCGTGCCACGCGGCAAGACGAGCATGCGCCGATCTCGATCTACGAGGTCCACGCCGGTTCGTGGATGCACGATACCGTGTCGGAACGGTCCCTATGGGATTTTCTCGCCGATAAGCTGTTGCCGTACGTCTCCGACATGGGCTTTACCCATGTCGAACTGCTGCCGGTCACCGAACATCCATTCGGTGGATCGTGGGGCTATCAGCCCCTTGGCCTGTTCGCACCGACGGCGCGCTACGGTTCGCCGGAATCATTCGCCCGCTTCGTCGATGCCGCACACCGCATGGGCATCGGTGTCATCCTCGACTGGGTGCCGGCGCACTTCCCGACCGACAGCCACGGCCTTGCCCGCTTCGACGGCACGGCGCTTTACGAGCATCTCGACCCGCGCGAAGGCTTTCATCACGACTGGAACACCTACATCTACAATTTCGGCCGGCGCGAGGTGCAGGGCTTCCTGATCGCCAGCGCATTGCACTGGCTCGAACATTTCCATGTCGATGGACTGCGCGTCGATGCCGTCGCGTCCATGCTTTACCGGGATTACAGTCGGCCGCACGACGCCTGGATACCCAACGCACAGGGCGGTCGAGAGAACTTCGAGGCGATCGGTTTTCTGCGACACCTCAATGCTGTCGTTGCCGAACGCTACCCCGGCACCCTGATGATTGCCGAGGAGTCGACGGCCTGGCCCGGCGTGACCGGGACACTGCCGGACGGTCTCGGATTCAGCTTCAAATGGAATATGGGCTGGATGCACGACACGTTGCGCTACATCGAGCACGAGCCCGTCCATCGCGCCTATCATCACGACGACATCACCTTCGGCCTGCTCTACGCCTTTTCCGAGAAGTTCGTTCTGCCGATCTCGCACGACGAGGTCGTGCACGGGAAAGGGTCGTTGTTGGGGAAGATGCCGGGAGACGACTGGCAGCGCCTCGCCAATCTACGGGCCTATCTCGGCTTCATGTGGGCCCATCCCGGCAAGAAGCTGCTTTTCATGGGGTGCGAGATCGGCCAGCGCCAGGAGTGGAACCACGATGCCGAGATACCCTGGGGACTTGTCGACGATCCGGCACATGCCGGCGTTCAACGGCTCGTACGGGACTTGAACCGCCTCTACGTCGATTGTCCCGCAATGCATCGGCGCGATGCCGAGGCGTCGGGATTCGCCTGGCTGATCGGCGATGATCGCGCCAACTCGGTGTTCGCCTTTCTGAGGCTGGCCGATGGCGGGGCGTCTCCCGTTCTGGTCGTCTGCAACATGACGCCTGTGCCGCGTCACGGCTATCGCGTCGGTGTGCCCTCGGCCGGAGAGTGGCAGGAGGCCATCAATACCGACTCCCAGTTCTATGGCGGCAGCAACCTGGGGAACGGCAGCGCCGTGCATGCGACAGGTCATGCCGCGCACGGGCAACCCTATTCTCTGGAACTCACCCTGCCGCCGCTGTCGACGGTGATGCTGCGACCCGAGGCGTGAACATGGCATTGTCGTCGCCCTGGCCCGATCGACTGCTCACCGGCGCACCCTGGCCCTTGGGGGCGACGTGGGACGGTCTGGGCATCAACTTCGCGGTGTTCTCCGCCCATGCCACGCGCCTGCAACTCTGCCTGTTCGATCCTTCCGGGCGGCGCGAGATCATGCGCTACGACCTGCCAGAGTGCACCGACGAGGTCTGGCACGGCTACCTTCCCAACGCCCGCGCCGGGCTGATCTACGGCTTTCGTGCCCACGGTCCCTACGAACCGCAGGCCGGGCATCGTTTCAATCCGCATAAGCTCCTGCTCGATCCCTATGCGCGGCGGCTGCACGGCGAATGGCGCAACGCCGACGCGCTCTACGGCTACCGCATCAACTCTCCGCGGGCCGATCTCTCCTTCGATCGACGCGACAGCGCCCCGGGAGTCATGAAGGCGGTCGTCGCCGATGAGAGCTTCACCTGGGGCGACGATCGCCCGCCGGCGATACCTTGGTCGGAGACGGTGATCTACGAGACGCATGTCCGCGGCCTCAGCATGTTGCGCCATGACCTGCGGCCCAACCAGCGCGGGACTTTCGCCGCACTCGGCGACCCGGTTTTCCTCGACCATCTGCGTCGCCTTGGAGTCACCGCGGTCGAGCTCCTGCCGATCCATGCCTTCGTGCAGGACCGTTCCCTGTTGCAGAAGGGGCTGCGGAACTACTGGGGCTACAACAGCATTGGCTTCTTTGCACCGGAAGTGCGATATCTGTCGGATGGCAGTGCCGACGAGCTGCGCATCGCGGTCCGTCGATTGCACGCGGCAGGCATCGAGTTGATCCTGGACGTCGTTTACAACCACACCGCCGAAGGCAGCGAGCTTGGGCCCACGCTTTCCTTTCGCGGCCTCGACAATGCGAGCTACTATCGCCTCAACCCCGACAATCCGCGGCATTGCATCAACGATACCGGCACCGGAAACACGCTGAACCTGTCGACGCCGCGCGTGTTGCAGATGGTGATGGATTCGTTGCGCCACTGGGTGACGTCCTTCCATGTCGACGGTTTTCGCTTCGACCTCGGCGTTACGCTGGGACGCGAAGCGCATGGTTTCGATCAGGGATCGGGATTCTTCGATGCGATCCGGCAGGATCCGGTGCTGCAGAAGGTCAAGCTGATCTCCGAACCATGGGATATCGGGCCGGGCGGCTATCAGCTCGGCAACCATCCACCGGGCTTTGCCGAGTGGAACGACCGTTTTCGCGACGGGGTGCGTCGTTACTGGCGAGGCGATCCCGGGCAGCGCGCCGACTTCGCGGCCCGGCTGGCCGGCTCCGCCGATCTCTTCGACCGGCGATGGCGCCGGCCATGGGCGTCGATCAACTACGTCGCCTCACATGATGGTTTCACGCTCGCTGACACGGTGGCCTACGCCGAGCGTCACAACGAGGCCAACGGCGAGGACAATAACGATGGTCATGGCGAGAACTACTCTGCCAACTGGGGCGTCGAAGGCGCCACCGACGATCCGTCGATCCTCGACATCCGCCAGCGGCTTCAGCGTGCCTTGCTGGCGACGCTCTTCGTGGCCCAGGGCACGCCGATGCTGCTGGGCGGCGACGAGTTTGGCCGCACCCAAGGCGGCAACAACAACGCCTATTGTCAGGACAACGAGGTTTCCTGGATCGACTGGTCGCCTCTCGAACGAGCGGATGGCAAGACGCTGATGGCCTTCGCGGCGCGTCTCGCGGCACTGCGGCGGAGCCACGCCATTCTGCGCGCGCCGATGTTCCTGCACGGCCAGGAGATGCCTGCCGAAGGAGTGAGCGATATCGCCTGGTTCGATGCGTCTGGCGAGCTGGTTTCCAGTGATTCATGGAACGATGCAGAAGAACGCCGGCTCGTGCTGCGTCTGGCGCGGCAGAATGGCGACGGCGTGGTGACGCTCCTTATGGCTTTCTTCAATTCCAGCGCCGAGGATCACAGCTTCCACCTGCCGCCACCGCATTGGCCGGCGCGAATCATCCTCGACAGCGCGCATCCCGACGCGCCGGAGCGCGATCTCGCGGAGACGAAGGAAGGGATCGAAATTCAGGTCGCCTCGCGCAGTGTCGTGGTGGTGCTCGCGCGGCGGGATCGCTCGGTCGGGCAATCATGAACGGCCGCTATGGCCATGTACTGCCCTTCGGTGCGACGCTGCTATCCCCCAGCCTTACACGTTTTCGGCTTTGGGCGCCGGCGGCCAAGGACGTTCGCGTCGAGGTCGAAGGCATGATTCCAGCTTCTATGACCGCCACCGGCGAAGGTTGGTTCGAGGCGACCGTGCCATGCGGCGCAGGGGCGAAATATCGCTTCCGGCTGGGCAATGGTCTTGCCGTGCCCGACCCGGCGGCGCGTGCCCAGGCGGAAGACGTGCATGGGCCGAGCCTGGTCGTCGATCCCCGCGCCTACACGTGGCAACACCGCGCATGGAAGGGCCGGCCTTGGGAGGAGACCGTCCTCTACGAGCTGCATGCCGGCGCTTTCGGCGGCTTTGCCGGGGTTCAGGCGCGCTTGCCGGAGCTTGCCCGCCTCGGTGTGACGGCGATCGAGTTGATGCCGGTCAACGACTTTCCGGGCACGCGCAACTGGGGCTACGACGGCGTCCTGCCCTTTGCGCCCGATCGCAGCTATGGCTCTCCGGGCGATCTCAAGGCGCTGGTCGACGCGGCCCACGGGATGGGACTGATGATGTTCCTCGACGTGGTCTACAACCATTTCGGCCCCGACGGGAATTATCTGGCCGCCTACGCACCGGGTTTCTTTCGCGACGACATCGCCACGCCTTGGGGCGCCGCCATCGACTTCCGCCGTCCTGAGGTCCGCCGCTTCTTCACGGAGAACGCTCTTTATTGGCTGCAGGAGTATCGCTTCGATGGCCTGCGCTTCGATGCGGTACACGCCATTTCCGAGTCCGACTGGCTCGACGAGATGGCGGCTACGGTGCGACGGACGGTCGAGCCGGGACGCCAAGTCCACCTTGTGCTGGAGCACGACGGCAACGTCGCCGATCATCTGCGCCGCGACTTCGACGGGCAATGGAACGACGATGCCCACCATGTGCTCCATGTCCTGCTGAGCGGCGAGAGCGACGGGTACTATGCCGACTATGCCGACCGGCCGGCAGCTCGGCTGGCGCGGGCCCTCGAACAGGGCTTCGTCTACCAGGGCGATGTCTCGGCCTATCGCAAGGGAGCGCGACGTGGCACGCCCAGCGCCGATCTCGCGCCGACAGCGTTCGTGCTCTTTCTGCAGAACCACGACCAGATCGGCAATCGGCCCTTCGGCGAGCGATTGACGACGCTCGCAGACCATCATGCTCTGGAAGCCGCCATCGCACTGCAACTCCTTGCACCGCAGATTCCGCTCATCTTCATGGGCGAGGAGACGGCAAGCGAATCGCCTTTTCTGTTCTTCACCGATCATCAGCCCGAACTCGCGGACGCCGTTCGCGAGGGACGGCGGCGGGAATTTGCGGGCTTTCACGGATTCGGCGCAAAAAAGGGGGACGAACTTCCCGATCCGAACAGCCTCCCGACGTTCGACAAGAGCTGCCCCCGGCCTCAGCCAGAGTATGGCGAGGCCCGTCTCGACCTCTATCGCCGGCTTCTCGATCTGCGGTCGAGCGAGATTGTGCCGCGACTGAGAGGAGCGCGCGCGTTGGCGGCTGTCGCGAACGGACCGACTTCCGTCGTCGCACGTTGGCGGCTGAGCGACGGCGTCGTGCTCGCAATCGCCACCAATCTCGGTCGCGACGATGCGCCCTGCGAGCACCTTGACGGGGAACTCCTCTTCGAGTCGCGCAGCAATGCGGCGGCCGGGCTTCGAGGCGGCACGCTGATGGCAGGGTCGACCGTCGCGCTGTTGGGGCGCCCATCGTGAGCGACGCGGCGGCATTCGATCTCGCGCGTGCTGCCGGCCTTGCCGTCGACTGGACGGACGCGGCGGGCGGGGCACAGCGCGTCGGACTCGACGCCACCCGCGCTATCCTCGCCTCTCTTGGCTATCCCGCGACCACGCCATCGGAGATTGCCGAGAGTCGCCAGCGTCTGCAGCGCGCGAAGGACGCTATTCCACCGCTCGTCACCGTGAGGATGGGCGACAAACTCAGCCTGCCGGCGACGGCCAAGCCTGCGGACGGCAGGGGCGAATTGGTGTTCGAGACCGGCGAGGTCATGTCGGTGCGCTTTGCGATCCGCGGACAACGCGCCGTCGGGCCGGCAATGGAGCGGGTCGGTTATCATCGGCTGCGGTTTTCCGGCCGGGAGATGGTAGTGGCGGTAGCGCCGCCGTGCTGCCTGACCCTGGAACAACGCGGCCAGGGCGGTCGCCTGTGGGGAATCTCCGCTCAGATCTATGCACTGCGTCGGCAGGGCGATTGCGGCATCGGTGATGCGGGCGCGGTACGACAGCTGGCCGAGGCCGCGGCAGAGCAGGGTGCAGATGCGGTCGCGCTCAGCCCCGCCCACAGCCTGTTCGCCGCCGATCCCGGCCTGTACAGCCCCTATTCACCGTCCAGTCGGCTGTTTCTCAATCCCCTGCTGGCCGATCCTGCCGTGGTCTTCGGCGAGGAACGCGTCGCCCGACATCGTGTCGATGCCCGCGATCTCGAGAGTGCTGCCTTGATCGACTGGCGCGCAGCCAGCTCGGCGAAGTTCACGCTGTTCCGCCGTCTGTTCGATGATTTTGAAGAGCACGACATCGCGGCTGCAACACCTCTCGCGGCCGACTTCGTCAGCTTCGTCGAGGCCGGTGGGGAGACGCTTCAGAACCATGCGACGTTCGAGGCGTTTCACGCCCAATGGCGCGCCGCCACGCCGCCGCGCAGCAACTGGCGGAGCTGGCCGGTGCAGTCGACCGATGAGCCGATAGGGAGTAGGGCTTCGGCGCGCTACCACCTCTTCCTGCAATGGATCGCCGCACGATCCTTCGAAGCGGCCCAAAAAGCGGCGACGGAAGCGGGCATGCGCGTTGGCCTGATCGCCGATCTTGCGATCGGCATGGACCCGCAAGGCAGTCATGCCTGGTCGCGGCAGTCCGACCTCCTGCTGGGCCTGTCGATCGGCGCGCCGCCGGACGCCTTCAATCGGTCGGGCCAGAATTGGGGCCTGGTCGGCTTCTCTCCGCATGCTCTGGTCGCACGTGGCTTCGAGCCCTTCCTCGCAACGGTCCGCGCCGCGATGCGCTATGCCGGCGGCGTGCGCATCGACCATGTCATGGGGCTGCAGCGACTGTGGCTGATTCCCGACGGCGCGCCGCCCGCCCAGGGGGCCTATCTCGCTTATCCTCTCGACGACTTGCTGCGGCTGCTGGCACTTGAATCGCATCGTCACGGCGCTGTCGTCATCGGCGAGGATCTCGGCACGGTCTCGCCGGGCTTTCGCACGCGGCTGCGCAAGGCCGGCGTCGCCGGTATGGACGTGATGTGGTTCATGCGCACGCGTTCGGGCTTCCGTGCGCCGGCCCGCTGGCGGCCGGACGCGGTGTCGATGACGACGACGCACGACCTGCCGACAGTGGCTGGCTGGTGGCGCGGTACCGACATCGAGGCGCGCCAGGATGCTGGCCTGGCTCACGAGGATGAGCAGGAGGGGCGTCGCCGCGATCGTCGCCGTTTGTGGCAGGCTTTCCGCCGCGCCGGCGTCGCGTTCGAAACCACCGCGCCGCCCCTCGATGCGCCGGATACCGTTGTCGATGCCGCCCTTGGTTTCGTTGCCACCTCGCCGGCGCCACTGATGCTGGCTCCGGTCGAAGACCTGCTCGGTCTCGGCGACCAGCCCAACCTGCCGGGTACGATCGACCAGCATCCGAATTGGCGACGACGCCTGGCGCCGTTGGCGGCGGATTTGATGCACCAGCCGCAGGTTAAGCGCCGTGCCGCGCTGATTGGTCGACGCCGGACATGACGCCGCGCGCGACGCTGCGACTGCAGTTCCACGGCGGCTTTACCTTCGCCGATGCCACCAGGCACGTCGGCTTCTACGCCGCGCTTGGAGTGAGCCATATCTATGCGTCGCCGCTCACGACGGCGCGGGCCGGCTCGACCCACGGTTACGACGTCGTCGATCCGACGCGGATCAATCCCGAGCTGGGCGGCGAGGAAGGCTTGCGGGCCTTCGCTGCTTCGCTGCGCCAGTCCGGCCTGGGGCTGATCCTCGATATCGTGCCCAATCACATGGCCGCCGATCCTGCCAATGCGTGGTGGCGCGAGGTCCTGCTGCACGGTCGTGCGAGCCGCTACGCCGCGTGGTTCGATATCGACTGGGATGCGCCGTGGGCCGACGGCAAGCTGTTGTTGCCGATGCTGGACAGGTCGCTCGACGACGCCATCGCTGCAGGGAAACTGGAGGTCGAACGCGATGGCGGGCGGCGGCCGGTGTTGCGCTGCGGCGAGCAGCGCTATCCCCTGACGACAGACGATGCCGACGATCAGCCCGGCCTGCGCACCCTGCTGGCGCGGCAACACTATCGCCCGGTCTTCTGGCGCGTCGCCGGCGACCGTCTCAACTGGCGGCGGTTCTTCGACATCAACGAACTCGTCTGCCTGCGCATGGAAGAGCCGGCCGCCTTCGAGGCGGTGCATGCCCTGCCGCTACGTCTTTTTGCCGAGGGCATCGTCGATGGCCTGCGCGTCGATCACGTCGATGGTCTGACCGATCCGGCCGGTTACTGTCGTACCCTGCGCGCGCGGTTGCAATCGGTTGCAGCGGCCCACGATCGCCCGAGCGCCTGGCTGGTGATCGAGAAGATTCTCCTCAAGGACGAGACCCTGCCGGCGGATTGGAGCGTCGATGGCACCACGGGCTACGACTTCATGAACGACGTGAGTGCGCTCCAGCACGATGATGGCCAGGCGGCCGGACTGGGGGAAGCCTGGGCAACGCTGAGCGGTCGTCCGGCCGACTTCGAGGTGGAAGAGCGGAGGGCGCGGCGCGAGATTGTCGCCCGCAGCTTCTCGGCGCAGCTCGAAGCCTGTGCTTTCGCCTTCGAGGTACTGATCGGGCGCACCGTACCGCGACCGACGCTGCGTCGTTTATTGACCGAGATCCTGATCCATTTTCCGGTGTACCGGACCTATGCCGCGCACGGTGCTTTGACGGTGGCCGATTCCGCGCTGCTGACGCAGGTCGGTGAAGCCGCGCATCGAAGCTGTCTCGCCACCGATCGCTGGGCGGTCGCCCCGTTGATCGCCTCCATGTGCACGCCCCCGACCGCGCCGGAGGACATTCGGCTCTGGGACAGGGCAATGGCGCGTCTACAGCAGCTCAGTGCACCGATTGCCGCCAAGGCCGTCGAGGATACGGGCTTCTATCGCTTCGGTCGGCTGCTCTCGCGCAACGACGTGGGCTTCGATACGACGGTACTGGGTATCGAGCCTGCCGACTTCCATGCGCGCGTCGCGGTGCGCCAGGAGACCTTTCCGCAGGCGATGCTGGCGACGGCAACGCACGATCACAAGCGCGGCGAGGATCTCCGCGCCCGTCTCGCGGCGCTCAGCGAATGCGCGCCGGAATGGACGTCGCTGCTCGCTCGCTGGCTTGTCTCGTGCGACGCGCTGCGTGCGCAGGTCGGGGACGAGTTCGCGCCGAGCACCGGCGACATCGCCATGCTGCTGCAGATGGTAGTGGGCGGCTGGCCGCTCGACCTTGATCCCGGCGACGCCGCAGGACGGGCGGCCTTTGCCGAGCGTCTGGTTCACTGGCAGGAAAAAGCGCTGCGCGAGGCCAAGCTCGAGTCCGACTGGGCCGACGTCAACGTCGCCTACGAAGCGGCGGCGCAAACCTTCACGCGACGCCTGGTGGCCGGGGCGGCTTTGCCCGAGATGCTGGGCGAGATCGTGGAGTTCATCCGCCGCATCGCGCCGGCTGGCGCCATCAACGGCCTGGCGCAGTGTCTGTTGAAATTCACGGTGCCGGGCGTGCCCGACCTCTATCAAGGCTGCGATCTCTGGGACTTCAGCTTCGTCGATCCCGACAATCGCCGGCCGGTCGATTTCGATTTGCGCGCTCGGGGCAGCGGGCCGGACGACCTTGCCGGGCTGGCCGCTTCCTGGCGCGATGGGCGGATCAAGCAGCATTTGATCCGGCGTGTGCTCGCTCTGCGCCGGCAGGTGCCCGAACTCTTTGCGGCGGGCGACTACACGCCGTTATGCATTGAGGGTGAAGGCGCCCGGTCGGTCATTGCCTTTCTGCGGCACACCGAGCGCCACTGGATGCTGGTCGTTGCCCCACGCCTCGTGCTCGGGAAGCTGTCGCCCGATGGCGGGCTCGGCCTGTCGTCCGATGCCTGGAAGGGGCTCAGCTTGACGCTCGACGCCGCACCGCCAACCCTGGCGCCTTACGATTGGCTGGGTGGTGGGGGCGTGGAATTGCTGGACCGACGCGTCGACCTCGACCTGCTTTGCGGGACGCTTCCGCTGGCCCTGGTGTCGACGGTGGCGCCCGACCATTCACGTGATTGTTGACAACAGACGCTGGCCAGATTTCCAGCGCCCGTGTAAGCCCTTCGTCACTCGCGGCGGCGTGGAATGCAGACACGCAGCTATACGCACGGGAGCCGGGGGAGGGCCCACGGAAGCGGGGGCAAGCCCAAGAGCGGATATCCGAAGACAGCGGCCATGACCTCACGGTGCGTAGGTAACTGAACATGGCCAGCCGGAGTGGCGCCCGGCCCGCGAGGATCCTTCGGCGCCGATCGAGGCCGGCCGAAGATCAGGCCGGGCTTCGCCGGTCTTACAGCCAGCTCATCTCCTGCCGCTGCCTGGCCTCGAAGGCCGCGATCTCCTTCTCGTAGCCCAGTGTCAGGCTGACCTCGTCCTTGCCGTTCAGGAGGCAGTCCTTGCGGAAGGAATCGATCTCGAAGCGATCCGTCTTGCCGTCGGGTCCGACCACGGTTTGACCGGCAAGGTCGATCTTGATCCTGGCGCCGGGATGGGCGTGCAGGGCGGCGCGGAGTTCGGCCGCGCGCGGGGCGGGCAGCCGGATCGGCAGTGCACCGTTCTGGAAACAGTTGTTGAAGAAGATGTCGCCGAAGCTCGGTGCGATGAAGGCCTTAAGTCCATTGTCGACCATCACCGTGACGGCATTTTCGCGCGATGACCCGCAGGCGAAGTTGCGTTCCGCCACGACGATCCGGGCGCCGGCGAAAGCGGGCATGTTGGTGACGAACGCCGGCCGCGGCACGCGCTCGGGCGTATAGCGCAGATCGTGGAAAAGCGCCTCGACCTGGGTGTCGCGTGGCCTGCCGAGGAAGCGCGCCGGGATGATCTGGTCGGTGTCGAGGTTGGGCTGGTCGATCGGGATCGCGACCGCATCGAGCGTGGTAAAGGGTTCCATCGTCATCCCTCCTAGGCCAGCAGCTTGCGCACGTCGGTGAAATGGCCCGATACGGCGGCGGCCACGGCCATCGCCGGACTGACGAGATGCGTGCGTACGCCCGGCCCCTGACGGCCGATGAAGTTGCGGTTGGACGTCGAGGCGATGCGCTGGCCGGGCTTGCCTGTGTCGCCGTTCATGCCGACGCACATCGAGCAGCCCGGTTCGCGCCATTCGAACCCCGCGGCGCGGAAGATCTTGTCCAGCCCCTCTGCCTCGGCCTGCTTCTTCACCAGGCCGGAGCCGGCGACGACCCACGAGGGGATCACCGCCTTGCGACCCTCGGCCACCTTGGCGGCGGCGCGAAGATCCTCGATGCGGCTGTTGGTGCAGGAGCCGATGAAGACCCGATCGACCGGGACCTCTTCGAGCGGCGTGCCCGGCGTCAGGCCCATATAGTCGAGCGCGCGCTCCATGCTGTCCTTCTTGGCGGCATCGGGCGCGGTCGAGGGCTCGGGGATGCGCGCGGTGATCGGGAGCGCGTCCTCGGGGCTGGTGCCCCAGGTCACCATCGGCGTGATGGCGGCCGCGTCGAGGCTGACATCGCGGTCGAATGCGGCGTCTTGGTCGCTCGGGACACTGCGCCAGTAGGCGACGGCCTTGTCCCATTCCTTCCCCTTGGGTGCGAAGGGGCGCCCGTCGAGATAGGCGATGGTCGTGTCGTCCGGCGCCACCATGCCGGCCTTCGCGCCGGCCTCGATCGACATGTTGCAGACGGTGAGCCGTCCCTCGATCGACAGGTCGCGTATGGCGCTGCCGGCATATTCCAGGACATGACCGACGGCGCCCGCGGTGCCGATCTTGGCGATGATCGCCAGGATCACGTCCTTGGCGGTGATGCCGGCGCCCAGCGTGCCGTCGACGCTGACCCGCATCGCCTTGGGCTTGCGCTGCCACAGGCATTGGGTGGCCATGACGTGCGCCACTTCCGAAGAGCCGATGCCGAAGGCGAGCGCCCCCAGTGCGCCGTGCGTCGAGGTGTGGGAGTCGCCGCAGACGAGCGTGAGGCCGGGCTGGGTCACACCCTGCTCGGGCCCGACGACGTGCGCGATGCCCTGCCGTTCGTCGCCGAGATCGAACAGGGTGACGCCGCTCTCCGCCGTGTTGGTCCGGATCTGTTCGACCAGCTTGCGATGATTGGGGTCGGCGATGTCTGCGATGGACCGGCTGTCGCTCCGCACATAATGGTCGGGCGTTGCAAACCCGCGATCGGGCCGGCGCAACTTCATCTTGCGTTCGCGCAGCCGGGCGAAGCCCGCCGCCGAACCGTCGTGCATCAGATGGCGATCAATGTAGAGCAACGTATAGCCGTCGGGACGGTCGACGACGACGTGACGCTGCCAGATCTTCTCGAACATCGTGCGCGCTGCGGCGGCCATGGCACGAACTCCCTATTCCGCTGCGACTTTGATCGGATCGCGGAAGGCGGTGCGGCGCGCATCCCATTCGGCGGCGCCGAAGCGGGCGAATGTCCTGCCCGGCGAGCCGGTGACCGGCGGGAACTTGCCCTGCTTGAGGTCGCCCAGCAGCCGGTCGCAGGTCTGGATGATGCCGCCCAGCAGCAGGCCGGGAACGATGGAGATGGCGTAGCCCATGCGCTCGGCGGTCTCGAGCTCGATCTCGGGCGTCTTGCCGCCGCGCACGATGTTGAGCAGGCACGGTCCCTTGACGCGCTTCGGCACCGCTTCGATCTCGGCCATGGTCTGCGGCGCTTCGACGAAAGCCACGTCGGCGCCGGCCGCAAGGGCTGCATTGGCACGCTCGACGGCTTCGTCGAGGCTTACTACGGCGCGCGAGTCCGTGCGGGCGATGATGCAGAAGTCCTTCGACTTGCGGGCGGCGGAGGCGGCGCGGATCTTGGCAATGAAGTCCTCGCGGCTCACCAGCTCCTTGTTGTCGAGATGGCCGCACTTCTTGGGAAACACCTGGTCTTCGATATGGATCGCGGCGACGCCTGCGCGCTCGAACTCCTGCACGGTGCGGAAGACGTTCAGCTCGTTGCCGAAGCCGGTGTCGCTGTCGCTGATCAGGGGAATGTCGATCGAGTTCACGATGCGGGAAGCGTTGCCCACCATTTCGCTCATGGTGATCAGGCCGTAGTCGGGATAGCCCAGCGTCGCCGACGTGCCGGCGCCGGTCATGTAGGCGGCGGAGAAGCCGGCATGGGCGATGGCGTGGCCGGTGATGCAGTCGATGGCGCCCGGCGCCACGATCATCTTCTTGGCTGCGAGCAGCGTACGAAACTTGGCGGCATTGGACATGGTCGTCTCCTTCACTTCCTGGCTTTTCTCGAAGATTTGGGCTTTGGCCGCAGCGAAAACGGCAGTGGCGCCATGCCGTCGCCCCGTACCTGCAGGCGAAGCTTCACCCGGTCCGGAATGGCCAGCATCTCGACGTACTCGACGGCGCGACCATGCTGGTCGAGCATCATGCTGCGCATCTCCAGCAGCGGCGCGCCGACCTTGATCTCGAGCCGCGAGGCCACCAGCGGATCGGCGAGCGTCGCCGACACGATCTTCTCGCCGCCGCTGATATGGGCGCCGGCGCGGCCGAGAAGCTGGAACATCGGAATGGAGTTCAGCTCGCCGCGCGTGAAGGACCGGCCCAGCGCCTCGGGAACGTAGCTGGTGAGGTACATGACGGGATCGGAATTCTGGCGGCGCACGCGAACGGCGCGCTGTACCGGCTTGTCGCGCGAATCCCATAGCTCGGCTTGCAGGAAGGAGGGCGTCGGCACGTAGTCGAATTCCAGGACCGTCGCCACGGTCTCGGCGCCATAGGCTGCGATGTTCTCGATCACCGAAGCGGCGGGCACGGCCAGAGGTTGGCCGAGCTGGCGCCGAACGATGGTGCGCCGGCCGGCGCCGCGCTCGATCAGACCGGCGGCCTGCAGGCTAGTCATGGCGCGGCGCACGGTGATGCGCGACACGCTGAACATCTGGGTGAGCTGCTCTTCGGTCGGCAGCGGCTCGCCGACTCCATACCTTCCCACCGATATCCCGTCGGCCAGGACGAGATAGATCTGGTGATGAAGCGGCGCGCCCATCTCGCGCTGGAGGGGAACGCGATCCATGGCGCTATTTTCCCGAAGTGTCCGGCGCCGCTCCGCGATGCAGGCGCTTGTCGATGGCGAGCAGGGCGGCGTTGGCCAGGATGGCGAAGGTCGAGATCAGGACGGCGATGGCCAGGATCGTCTTCACGTCGTGCAGGTCGATAGCCGTCATCAGTAGGAAGCCCAGACCACGCTGCGAGGCGAAAAGCTCGCCGAGCATAGTGCCGAGGAGCGTCAGCGAGAAGCCGATGCGCAGGCCGGAGAAGATTTCCGGCAGGGTCGCGGGGACCAGGATATGCCAGCCGGTCTGCAACGGCGTGAGCCGCATGGCGCGGCCGGCGCGAAGATAGGTGCGGTTGACGTTGCGCACGGCATTCATGGTGAACAGCACCACCGGAATGATCCCGTGCAATGCGCCGAATGCGACCTTGGCCGGCATGCCCAGCCCGAAGAGCAGGAGGATCACCGGATAGAGCGTGATCTTGGGGATCGAGTAGAGGCCCACGAGGATCGGCTCGGCGACTTCGCCGGTGAGCTTGTGACCGCCCAGGACCACGCCGATCAGGACGCCGCCGCCGCAGGCGATCGCCAGTGCCTGCAGGAAGGCGAGGCCGGTCTCCCTGAGATGCGGCAGGAAACGGGCCTGCCCGATCATCTCCCAGAGATGGGCGAGCGTGGGCGCGGGGGCAGTGACGGCGACGTCGCCCGCCATATGGTGCAGCACCTGCCACAGGGCGACCAGTGAGATCGCCATCAGGATGGGATCGCGCAGTGCGCGGAAGGAAAACATGCCACCCATCTCACGCTCCGCGTCGTCGCATGAGGCGCCGTTCGTAGGCGTAGACCGCCATGTTGAACGTCGTGACGATCCCCAGCACGAACAGGATCAGGGCATACATGCGCGGATTGTCGAAATTGTCATAGGCAAAGGCGATCTCGTGGCCGATGCCGCTCGTCGACAGAATGAACTCGCCGGCGATTACGCCGATGAAGGAGTAGGCGACTGCGAGTTTGAGGCCCGACAGGAGATGCGGTGCCGCGGCCGGCAGCCGGATACGCCAGATTTCGTCGAGCAGCGACAGGCGATGGATGCGTGCGGTCTTGAGCAGCACGCGCGGCACACGGTCGAGGCCGGCCATGGTGGCCAGGATCATGGCCACCATGGCGAAGAGCGTCGCCAGCACGATCAGCGGCGTCGGGCCCAGGCCGAAGATCACGATCAGCAGGGGATAGAACGCGAAATGCGGGATTGCGTAGTAGGCGGCGAGGAAGGGGCTGAAGGCCCGCCGCAAGAACGGCACCCAGTTCAGAATGAAGCCAATGACGAAGCCGCCGACGATCGACAGGCTCATGGCGATAGCGACCGCGGACAGGGTCTGGCTGAGATGGGCGCCGATGTCGTCGGACTGCAAGGTCTCCACCAGAGCGACGACCATTGCCGAGGGGGCGATGACCATGGTGGCCGGAATGGCGCCGCTGCGGCAGGCAATCTCCAGGGCGCCGACGGCGCCGATCAGGACGGCCGCGCGGATCCAGGTCGCCTTGCTCACCGGGCCATGCTCCCCTGGCCCAGAGCCTGCATCGATTCAGTCCGCAGGTACGACCAGAGACGGGCGGTGACGGCGCCGAAATCCGGGCGCTCGGCCAGTCGCGAATCGCGCTCGCGCGGCCAGCCGGTCTCGACGATCTCGATGAAGCGGCCGGGCCGTGCCGACATCACGCCGATGCGGTCGGAAAGCAGGTTGGCTTCGTCGAGCGCATGGGTAATCAGCAATACCGTGGCGGAGGTCTCGCGCCACAGGCGTAGCAATTCGTCGCCCATCAACAGGCGGGTCTGCTGGTCGAGTGCGCCAAACGGTTCGTCGAGCAGGATCAGGCGTGGCTGCAGCACCAGGGTGCGCGCGATGCAGACTCTCTGGCGCATGCCGCCCGACAGTTGGCTGGGATAGGCCCGCCGGAAATCGCGCAGGCCCATGAAGCCGATGGCGAAGTCGACGCGCCGCTTGGTTTCCGCGCCGTCGACGCCGGAACGGCGCAGGCCGAAGGATACGTTGTCTTCGACGGTCAGCCAGGGGAAGCTTGCGTCTTCCTGGAACACGACGCCGACGCCGTCCGGCACTTCGCCGCGCACTGGCTTGCCCTCGAATTCCACCGTGCCGGCCGACGGCACCGCGAGGCCCGACAGCACGTCGAGAAGTGTCGACTTTCCGCAGCCCGACGGCCCGACGACGCTGAAGAACTCGCCGGCCCGCAGGTCCAGCGAGATCGGACCCAGCGCATGCACTTCGCCATGTCCGGCACGGGGCGGGTAGACGCGCGTTACGCCCTTGAGCCGCGCATGGATGTCAGGCTGCGCCGGCGTCGCGACGGCGGCCAGCCGCGTGGCGCCGGTCTTCATTGGGTCTTGGCCGGCGGCGGGGCGAAGCTGTCGTTGATCGCGGCCTTCCAGTCGATCGGAAGCTTGAGCGCGCCGACCGATCCCAGGGCTTCGGCCATGGCCTCCATCAGAGGCTGCTTGAGGTCGCCGCGGCCCCACCAGGTCGGGTTCATCTTGAGCAGGTTTCCGATGGCATTGGTGGCGACGTCGGGCGGCAGGTTGTAGGCCTTGGCGACGATCGCGGCGGCTTCCTTGGGGTTGGCATAGAGGAACTCCACGCCCTTGCGACGCGCCTCGATGACCGCCTTCAGCTTCGGCCCCTGCTTGGCGATGGCCTCGTCGGTCGCGATGCCCACCGTCTGGGCGTAGGCGGGCAGCTTTTCGTCCAGCCACGGCAGGACCTGGTATTTCACGCCGGCCTTCGCCTTCTGGGAGTAGATCGGCTCGGGGATGATCGCGACGTCGATCTTGTTGTGTTCGAGCGCCGTGAGCCCCGCCCCGAAGTCGCCGATCGCCACCATCTTCACGTCGGCCGCGGGTATGTTCCACGACTTGAGGACGGCAAGCGTAATGCTTTCGCTCACCGACTTCGGCCGGGAGTAGACGAAGCGCTTGCCCTTGAGATCCTCGGGCTTGTCGATCTTCTCGCCGGGGCGCGTGACCCAGAAGCTGCTGCGGCCGTCGGTGCCGCCGCTGATGATCTTGATGTTGAAGCCTTCCTTGATGGCGCTCAACGCCGCGGGCAGGGCAACCTCGGCGAACAGCGTCTCGCCCGCCATCATGTTGCGCACGGAAGTGCCGCCGCCCTTGGAGGTCAGGATGCCGGTGATATCCACGCCGGCCTCCTTGAAGTAGCCCTTCTCCATCGCGATGGCGTAGGGCACGCCATACAACAGGGAGCCGTAATGGGTAACGACGATGTCTTCGGCCCGGGCGGCCGACAGTGAAGCAAAGCTCAGGCAGGCGAGCGCAAATCCGCGGACAGCAGTCTTGAGACGCTTCATCGTTCCCTCCCGGGGCTATGGTGACCGACGCTTCAGCGTCTGATCTTGTATTGTTATGACATTAGGACATTTAGATTTGGCGAGTCAAACCGACTGCAGAACGTCGAACGGTGCACCCCGGAAGTGGGTGCCGGCCAGCCGATCTGATCTGGGAGACTATCGATGCGGAGAACGGGAGATAGGCGGAGGAGAACTCGACCGCTTGTCCCGGTGGAATTAGGGCACCAGTCTCCAGCGTTGACAACAGCAGAGTAGGAAAGGTGTCGGCGACCCGTCTCTCTGCCGCGGCGGTCAGGCCGCTGCTCGGATCAAGCGCGTGGTTTTTCGTCGGCGGATGGCGAGCGGACGAGACTGTCGATCCATTGCTGCGCCGGCTCGAATTCGTTGAACAAGCGCATCGGCCGCTTCGCAGTCGCCATGATGCCGAGCAGCCGCGCGACCGAATCGGATTGTCGCCGGGGCATTACCACAGCAACAGGACCTGGCACGGACTGGCCGTGTTGCATCCGCATGCGTACGCCGAGTTCCATGGCCTCAGCCGGTGTGAGTTTGGTAAAGGTCTGCGAAAGGTCGAGCAGCTGGCGGTAAGTGAGGGCATTTGCTCCCGCGACGGCCGCCAGATAGTCCCATACTTCTGCAAATGTGAACTCACCCTCGCCACTAACGATGATCAGTTTCTTTCTTGAGTCGATTACCCAGTCGAAAGCCATGAGCGGTGGGGAGCATGTGTTTGAAAACGGGGCGTTCGTACTGCCAGCGTGCTCTACCCCGGGCCAGCGGAAACTGTTCCAAAACGGGTAGAATGCCGCCCGTCATCATTGTGAAATTGTGATCGACATGCGCGCCGCACGTGGTCTCTGCCGCCGGGCTCAAAGCCGCGATCACCGGATCATCCTGTCTGGCCGCTCGAGGGTCGAAGCGTAGCCGGGTCCAGCCCGACGAGGTCGGTATAGCGCACTGGATCCGTTGCTCCCTCCGTGTTGATGACGAGGACACGCGACGAACGATCGAGCGCCAGTTTCGCGCCGATCTCCGAAGTCGTGGCGGCTCGTATCAGGCCGGCGAGGCCCGCGACACCGCTCTCGCCGCCCACGATGGCGGGATCTTGCGCCGCCGGGCGCGCGAGGCGATTCATCGCTGCAATTGCCTCGCCCTCGTCGACAGTCATGAATGCGTCGGCGGCGCGTGCCAGTATGCGCCAGGCTACCCGCGACGGCTCGTAGCATTCGAGCATCGCCATCACCGTCGGCTCGCCATGCGCGATCTTCACGATGTGACCGGCCTTTGCGGTCTCGAAAAGGCAAGCGGCACGCGTAGGTTCGACCACGACGAATAGAGGTCGTCTATCGCCAAGGACCAGAGCGAGATGGCCCGCGACGGCGGCTGCGACGCCGCCAACCCCGGCCTGCACGAAGACATGCGTTGGCGGCTCGGCAAGCTGGCGTAGGGCTTCGTGGACGATCGCTGTGTATCCCTGCATGACCAGCAAAGGGATGCGCTCGTAGCCCGGCCAGGACGTATCGGACACGATCGTCCAGCCTTTCTCGCCGGCGACGCGCGCCGCTTCGACCACCGAGTCGTCGTAGGTGCCATCTACGCGAACCATCTCGGCGCCGAAGCGGGCGATTGCGGCGACGCGCTGATCGCTGACACCGCCATGGACGAAGATCACCGAACGTGCGCCCACGAGCGCGGCGCCTTGCGCGACCGAACGGCCATGGTTGCCGTCGGTGGCGCAGGCAAAGGTCATGGTGGCCGCAATGGCTTTGACGGCTGCGTCATGCAGCTCGCCGACGTCGATCGCGCGTCCCAACCGGCGCGACGATTCTTCGAGGACCAGGCGGATGACGGCGTAGGACCCGCCGAGCGCCTTGAAGCTGCCAAGGCCAAGGCGGTAGCCCTCATCCTTGATGCGGAGTTCGGCGAGACCGAGCTCCGCAGCGAGGCCGGGCAGCGTTTGCAGTGGGGTTTCGGTGTGATTGTCCCGATGGCCGAGGAAGCGCTCGACTTCGCGGGCGGCCGCAATTCCCAGGGTTTCCGCATCGACGGAAGCGAGCCGGGTTCGATAGTCAGGATGGCGATTGACGAGGAACATGACACTCCGCACATGGCTGAACGATGTAAGTCTATTGCTCGAAGCGCGAAAGAAGCGCTGTATTCCGACCGTCCGATTGCAAGTTTGGTTCGCCAGGAGCGGATATTGACCCGGCCACCCTCCAATGTCGTTTCGCTCGACCGCTTCGATCTCGCCATCATCGCCATTCTGCAGAAGAACAATACGACGTCGCAGCGCGTCATCGGCGAGGCGGTGAATCTGTCGGCGCCGGCCGTGCAGCGGCGTATCAAGCGTCTAGAGGAGGCAGGCGTGATCCAGGCCCAGGTCGCGGTGATCGATCCGGCGATGGTTGGCCACCCCATCACCGTCTTTGTCGAGGTCGAGATGGAGAGCGAGCGCGCGGATCTCATTGATGCAGCGAAGCGTGAGTTCACCGCCGCGCCGGAAGTGCAGCAGTGCTACTACGTGACAGGCGAGGCCGACTTCATCCTCATCATGCTGGTGCCGACGATGGCAGCCTACGAGGCCGCCACACGGCGCCTGTTCTTCGGAAACAACAACGTCAAGCGGTTCCGGACCTTCGTTGCCATGGATCGCGTGAAGGTCGGGCTCACCGTTCCAATATCCGGCTGATGTTGGTCTCTATATCGGCTGGCCCGTCACTCCGTACGTCCCAGCGTTTCGGACGGCCGCTCGCCGAAGCGCTTCTTGTAGGCGGCCGCGAAGTTTCCGAAATTGTGGTAACCCCAGAACGTCGCAATCTCCGATACGGTCGTGTTGCCTTTGGCGTGCCGCAGTGCGTTGCGCATTCCGATCAATCGACGCTCTCGGATGAACTCGCCGGGTGACATGCCGCGGAACTTGACGAACAACGAATGGAGGTTGCGCACGCTCAGCCCGGCCTCGAGCGCGACTTCCTTGACCGACGGTGCTCGGACGGCATTCTCGATGACGAAGGCTTCGGCGGTCTTCAGCTTGAGGGGGATGGCCATGTACTGTCGGTCCGTATCGCGCAGCCTCGCCTGAGCCGCCAGCTCGCGACAGAAGATCAGATACAGATACTCATCCAGAAGAGGGCCGGTGACCTTTGCGTCGGCTCCAGACGAGGACAATGCGTGGTCGAGGGCATACGCAAGGTGTGTGCCCCATAGATTCGAAGGGCCGAAGACGACGAGGCCATGCTCGAGATACGGCTTGAGACCGTCTTGGCGACCAGATTTGCTCCGGAGCGAAAAGCGCTGTGTAGGCGGTATCGGGATAAATACCGATAGGCCGGCGAAGTGACGCGAGAGGGAAAGCTTGAGTAACGGGCTCTTGTTGATCGCGAAGACGTAGTCGCCGGCCCGCGCCCGCGCGATGATCGCGTTGTTTACCGAATAGGTCCGTTCCCCTCGGCTCGTGTAGTGGACGCCCAGATACTCCGAGTCGAGCGTGAACTCGGCAACACCGCGGCCTTCGTAGGCGAAGTGGACAAACTTCACGCCGCCGGCCGTCAAGGCGCAGACCTCGCCTGCAAGGTCTGGAGTTTCATCCAGAGCCGACAGAATGCGAGGTTCACCGGGAACGCCCTCGACGATGGTTTGTCGCCCGTGCTGCGCCGTAGTGATGCGATGGACGAACGGCCCTTTGTCTCCGCCGTTGTTCCTGTCCCTGGTTGCCAGGATGAAGCGGTCGATCACCTGCTGCAGGTAGACCGTCATCGGCCGCAGGTTTCCCGCAGGAATTCGCAACGCTTGGTTACTGCCATCAGCCCACCCGGTAGCCCCTCCTTTACCTTTGCGCGAACATTCTGCACTGGCAACGCGATTGTGTTGAGCCTGCTGGACTACTGTCGGGTTGCTATTCGACGCTCCGCGCCCCCAGCGTCTCCGATGGAAGTTCGCCGAAGCGCTTCCTGTACGTGGCTGCGAAGTTTCCGAAATTCTGATAGTTCCACGCGATCGCGATTTCCGCCACGGTGGCGCCGTTCCTGGCGCTGCGCAGAGCGCTGCGGATCCCCGTCAGTCGCTGCTCGCGAATGAACTCGCTGGGCGAGGCGCCGCGAAACTTGACGAAAAGCGAATGGAGGCTGCGCACGCTCAGCCCGGCCACGGCCGATACATCTCCGACCGATGGGGCCTTTGCTGCATTCGCGATCACGAAGTGCTCGGCGATCTTCAGCTTGAGAGGAATGACCTTGTATTGTTGGTTCACGTCGCGGCTCTGCACTTGTGCCGCCAACTCCCGGGTACAAAGCAGATACAGAAATTCGTTCAGGACCAAATTGGGCGTACAGGCGCTGACGCCGGAGAAGACGTCTTCGAGAGCATGGTGGAGGACATAGGCAAGGTGCGCGCTCCACGAGCTCGACTGGCTGACGGCGATGAAGCCGTTCACCAGATACTGTTTGATGTGCTGGTCGGTCTCTGCTCGGACATCGATCGAGAAGCGCCGCTCGGTCGGTATCGGGACGGAGAGCAGAAGGGCGGAGTAGTTGTCCGATGCCGACAGCCGTATGAGAGGGCTCTCGCTGAACCGAAAAGTGTAATCGCCGGATCCCGCCGTTGCGATGACGGAATCCCCCAATGAGTAGGTGCTCTTGCCGTGGATGACATAGCGCACCGACAGATGATCAGGCTCGGGTTCCGTTTCGACTTCGAAAGGAGTTTCGGCTGCGAAGTAGGTAAGCCGAACACCACCCACCCTCAGGACAAAGGCTTCGCCTCTTGGCTGGATGGACGCTTCGCTGGTCAGGAGGGCCCGGATCAGGCTCGGCGCGTCGCCGACGGCGGTCGGAGCGCTGTTTGAGGCGCCAAGGACAAAATGGCGAAACCGGCCATTTGCGTCGGCGGCGCTCCTATCTCTTGCAGTCGAGACAAAGCGATCGATGGCCCGCAGCAGGATAGGCGTCGTCATCGTCTCCTACGTCGCGCCATTCGCCCGTCCGATCACGGCGGTGCGATCAATTGCTCGTAGCAGGAGGAGTGTCTTCATCGACTTGTTGCTTCCTTCCGGAGGATCGTACCGTTTCGGTTGCTGCCGTCGACTGGGGACAAGTCTATTCAGCAGTTTAAGTGCGATATGTCCGTCTGTGGAGCAATTTTTCTCAGCCGTTTGCCGATTTTGCCCGATCTAGGATTACCGGGAGAGGACTCCGGGGCGTCGCTGGCACAACGCGCACGACAAGAAAGCTGCCGAACGCGGACATTCCGATCCGATCACGGGCAGATGATGAAAAGAGGCAGCGCTACACCGGCCACAGCTGCTCCGTGACTGCGGCAGTCAACTTGGGAAGCGTCGGTCATCCCTGATCGACGCTGGCCCGCATTCAGCGGCGGCTTGTGTGGGGGGTATGTGTCGAGCGGTGTGGCGGGTGCGAGTAGCGGCGCCGTGAAGGCGATCGAGAGGCCGAGGGAACGGAGTGAAGGCGCCGGGTGCAAGGTGGGGCGATGATCCCTCTCTTTCCACCCATATCGAAGCCGACGCTGCATCCTAGTCAGACAGCAAGGGCAAGGCACATCCCGTCGTTGCCACCGGAGAATAGTTTATGAATGAAGCCAAGCCACGCAAACCCGAACAGGGGCAGGCGATGGCAGCCGACGGTCGCCTGCGGCGAAGCGAGCGCACCAAGCACAAGATCATGTCGGCCTATCTGACTCTCGTCAGGCTCTATTTGCGTGAACCCTCGATGAGGGAAGTTGCTGAGGTTGCCGGCTGTGCTCTGCGGTCGGTTTATGAACGCATGTCCGACACGCACACGCTGCGGCTGGCGGCACTCGACCACGCGATCAACGGGACCCTGCGGAAGTTCGACGTCCAGCTGAGCGACCTCGGCCGTCAGCTCCGCCTGCAGGCGATCGTCAAATTCCAGGTCGAGGAGTACGAACAGTGGGGACCGTTGTGGCATTTTCTGATGCAGCACGGGCATTTGCCGGACGTTAAGGATCGCCTGGACCAGATACGTCACAGGGTCTTGGAGGATCGCATGATAGATCTCTATCAGAACGAGCTCGCCGGCAGCAGCGAAGCTGATCGCGCGAACTGGTTGCAGCTCCTGAGCGCAACGACCAGTTTGGAGGGCTGGCAGTATCTCCGCTACTTCGAGAATCTTCCGGTCGAGAAGGTTTGCGAACAATGGATCTGGTACGTCGATCGGATCCTTGCCGCGGCACTGTCTGGCACCGAGAAGGCTGACGCCACCATGGCCGTGCAGTGACGTGCCGCTTGCTCACGGCAGGCTAGACGGACGTGCTATGCTTCATCGAATTGGGATGGAGCGCGCATGGGCAAGGAGTTCTGGAAGTCGGCATGTCCGCACGACTGCCCCAGCGGTTGTTCGCTCGAAGTCGAGCGCCTGTCGTCGACCCGGATCGGCCGCATTCGCGGTGCAGTTGCCAACAGCTACACTGACGGCGTCGTTTGCGCCAAGGTCGCGCGCTACGCCGAACGCGCCCATCATCCGGATCGCCTGAAGCAGCCTTTGCAACGGGTCGGAGAGAAAGGAGCGGGTGAGTTCCGTCCGATCTCCTGGGAAGCGGCCCTCGACGAAGTCGCCAACGCTTTCGTGCGCGCAACGCAGACTTACGGCAGCCAGTCGGTCTGGCCCTATCACTCCGGCGGTACGATGGGCGTGGTCCAGCGCTGGGGCATCGACCGCCTGCGCCACGCCTTTGGCTATTCCCGCCAGCACAGCACCATCTGCATGACGCCGGCCGAAGCGGGCTGGCGGGCAGGCGTGGGCAAGCTCATGGGGCCCGATCCGTGCGAGATGGCGCAGTCCGACCTGATCATCGTGTGGGGCGGCAATCCGGTTTCCACACAGGTCAATGCGATGACGCATATCGCCAAGGCGCGCAAACAGCGCGGCGCCAAGCTCGCGGTGGTCGATGTCTATCGTACACCCACCGTCGAAGCCGCGGACATTGCCCTGGTGCTGCGTCCCGGCAGCGACGGCGCGCTGGCGCTGGCGATGATGCATGTCCTCCTGAAGGAAGGCTTCGCCGACCGCGATTATCTCGCGCGCTACACCGACTTCGGCGCCGACGTCGAAGCCCATCTTGCCGACAAGACGCCGGAATGGGCGGCCGACCTTACCGGGCTTTCGGTCGAGGAGATCGTCGACTTCGCGCGGCTCTACGGCCGTACCGAACGTTCCTTCCTGCGTCTCGGGTTCGGCTTCACGCGCTCACGCAACGGGTCTTCGGCGATGCACGCGGTGAGCTGCCTGCCGGCGATCACCGGCGCCTGGAAGCATCCGGGTGGCGGCGCCTTCTTCATCAATTGGGACATCTGGAACCTCGACCTCAAGCTCGCCTGGGGCCTCGACCTCCTCAATCCCGCGACACGCGTGCTCGACCAGTCGCGCATCGGTCCGATCCTGTGCGGCGACCAGACGGCGCTCGCCGGCGGGCCGCCGGTGATGGCGATGCTGATGCAGAACGCCAACTCGGCGAATGTTGCGCCGGACAGCGCGGCCGTGGCGAAGGGGTTGGGCCGCGAAGACCTGTTCCTGTGCGTGCACGAGCAGTTCATGACGGCGACGGCGAAGTACGCCGACATCCTGCTGCCGGCGGCGATGTTTCTCGAATACGACGACCTCTATCTGGCCTATGGCCAGACGCACATCACCGTCGGTCCGCGGGTATTGGATCGGTATGAAGAGTGCCGCACCAACCACGAGCTGATCTGCCAACTGGCGAAGCGGCTGGGCGCCAACCATCCGAGCTTCGAGATGAGTGCCGTCGACATGCTCGATGCGACCCTGCGCGCGTCCTCCGGCAGGGGCACCTGGGAAGAAGCGAAGGAACGCGGCTGGATCGACTGTGCCCAGAGCTTCGAGAGGGAGCATTTCCTCGACGGCTTCCCGTCGAACGATGGCTGCTTCCACTTCAAGCCCGACTGGGCGGCGGTCGGTCCCTATCACGCGGGCATGGCGGCGCTTCCCGTGCATCGCGAGAATGTCGAGCAGGCAACGGAGGAATTCCCGTTTCGGCTGATCGTGCCGCCGGCCCGGACCTTCCTCAACACGACCTTCACCGAGACGCCGGGTTCGATCGCGCGCGAAGTCGAGCCGCGCGCCGTGATCCATCCCGACGATGCGGCGCGCCTCGGCGTCGTCGAAGGAACGCTCGTCAGGATCGGCAACGTGCGCGGCGAGGTGAGCCTGCGCGCGCGGCCATTGGAGACGGCCAAGCCCGGTGTCGTCGTGGTCGAAGGCAACTGGCCGAGCGACGCTTATCCGGGTCGCGTCGGCGTCAACGTCCTGATTGGCGCCGATCCCGTGCCGCCAAGCGGCGGCGCGGCATTCCATGATACCGCGATCTGGCTACGCGCCGCCTGAACCGCCGAGGTCGAAGCGGCGGGTGATGCCGATCGCCTGCAGGAAAGCCTCGTCGTGGCTGACGACGAGCAGGGCGCCATCGTAGGCGCGCAAGCCTGCTTCGACGGCTTCGATTGCATCGATATCGAGATGGTTCGTCGGTTCGTCGAGGATCAGGAGAGGGGGAAGCGCGGCGCCTCCCAGAACGCAGGCAAGCCCCGCGCGCAGCAACTGGCCGCCACTCAAGCTAGAGACAGTTTGAAGCGCTGCATCGGCGCGGAACATGAAACGGGCGAGGGCCGCGCGACAGGCGTTCTCGTCGGCTTGCGGATTGAGGCGCTTGAAGTTGTCCCGAATCGACGCCGACGGATCGAGCAAGCTGACTTGCTGGTCGAGCAAGGCGAAGCCGGTCGCGAGGCGTACCGTTCCCTTCCATGGTGTCAGCTGTCCGGTGATCAACGCCAGCAGCGTGGTCTTGCCGGAGCCATTCGGACCCACGATGGCCACGCGCTCCGGGCCGGTGATTGCGAAGGAGAGGTTGCGGAAGATCGGTGGGCCCGGCTCGAAACCGGCGCTGGCATCGTCGATCCGGAGCACCACCTTGCTCGCCGGCAGGTTCGTCGACGGCAGCACGACGGACAGAGGCTGCAGGATTTCGATGCGCCGGCGAGCGGATGCCGTGTCTTCGAGGGCTTGCGCACGCTGCCGCTGGGCGAGGCGGGCGGCTCCGCCGCTCGTATTCTCGCTGAGTTCCTTTCGCGCATTCAGGACGAGGCGCGGTATGTCGCCTTTCTCCTTCTTGGCGCGGCCGGCGCGATCCCGGCGTGCCTGGCGCTCGACCTTCTCCTGCGTGCGGCGGGCGATCTCCTCGACGCGCTTCTCGGCATCGGCGAGGTCGTGTCGCGCAGCCTCAAGCTCGATTGCCTTGCGCTCGCGATAGTGACTCCAGTTGCCGCCATAGCGCGTGGCGCCCAGCGACGTCAGCTCGACGATGGCATCCAGCGTATCGAGCAATTCGCGATCGTGACTGACCACGATGGCGCCCGACCGCCAGCTCGCCAGAAGGTCGACGACTGCCCGTCGACCCTCCCTGTCGAGATTGTTGGTCGGTTCGTCCAGCAGAATGAAATCGGGTTCCGAGAAGACGAGAGCCGCCAGCCCGGCCCGCGTGCGCTGGCCGCCGGACAATGTCGTCAACGGAGTCTCCGATTGCACGTCCAGGCCGAGACGCCCGAGCGCCGCGGCCAGGCGGGCTTCCAGCGTCCAGTCGGCGGTCGCGAGTTCCTCGACGCCGGCATTTCCTTCCTCTGCACGGCGCAGTACGGCGAGGCTGTCGCGCACGCCGAACAGGTCGGCCACGGTTTCGTTTGGAGTTACCTGAACGGCCTGGCGCAGGACGCCCAAGGTGCCGTTCACGGAAACCGTGCCCGACTGAGGTGCGAGATCGCCGGATATCAGCTTGAGAAGCGTGGTCTTGCCCACGCCGTTTCGTCCGACCAATCCGGTACGGTCGGTTACGAAGCTGAGGTCGAGAGACGAGAAGAGCGGTCGGCCGTCAGGCGTGGACCAGGCAAGACCGGATAGGGTGATCGAAGCGGACATGAAGACGGATTTCCCCGAGGACGAAGCGAATGGGTGCTGCGGCTGTCGGGTTGAAATCCATCGGTGTACGCATCCTGTTGAAGTTGGTCGCGGATCGGAAAATAAGCTCGGCGTGCACGATATTCAAGGCAGTTGCCTCGGGCCTCACTCCGGATAGAGAGGGGCCTTGCCCTGGTCTATCGCGTCGAGAAGTTCGATCAGCTTGGCGCCGCCTTCCATGAGATCGGCCTGGATCGCGCGCTTCACGGCGACGGGGTCGCGGGCAACGAGTCCATCGATCACGTTGAGGTGCTGGTGGCGCTCGCTGTAGGTCGGCACGGCGCGCGGATAGAGGATGTTGAGCAGCGGGCCGTTGCGCAGCCAGATGGTCTCGATCATGCCCAGCAGCTCCGGCAATCCGGCCGCACGGTAGATCGTGTTGTGGAAGTGCCAGTTTGCTTCGACGGCCTTGCGCCATTCGCCATCTCGTTCGGCGTCGGCGAGAGCCCGGTGGTGGAGCCGGAGCTCGGCGATGGCCGCATCGGTGATGCGTGTCGCCGCCTGCTCGGCGGCGAAGCCTTCGAGCAGCAGGCGGATGGCGCGCAGCTCCTGGTATTGCGCCGAAGTGAGCCGCGCCACCGCGATCGATCGCGCCGCCCGCATGTCCAGCACCCGCTCGCGGACGAGCTGCATCAGCGCCTCGCGGATCGGCGTCTCGGAGACGCCCATCGACTGGGCGAGCTGGCGGATCTTGAAGCGATGGCCCGGGCGGAAGCGGCCCTCCATCAGGGCTTGGCGCAGCTCCTGATAGACGCGGGCAGTAAGGTTGTCGCGGGCGACCGAGGCCATGTCGGCTTCCGGCTGGTGATAGTCGGTCGGGCGAGAGATCAGCGGCGTTTCCATCGGGCTTTCACGCGGTCCATGCGCACGACTTAACGACTTTTGTACCGGGGTGCGAACTTCGCCGGTTGGGGAAGAATTGACGATTTGATATATCATATATTATATTGGAAAAGAAAATTTCATTTGGCAGGTCGGATGTCGTCCTCTCAGAACACGCTTCTTCCGAATTCGCGGGACAAATTGCTACGGGATCGCGCGGCCCGGGTGATCCCGGGCGGCATGTGGGGGCACATGAACGTCGCCCGCCTGCCCGACGGCTATCCCCAGTATTTCGAGAAGGCACAGGGCTGCAGGCTCTGGGACGTCGACGGCAACGAATACATCGACCTGATGTGCGGCTACGGCCCGATCGTGCTGGGCTACGGCGATCCCGACGTCGAGAAGGCGGTCGAGCGCCAGCGTGGCAAGGGCGAGCTGATGACCGGCCCGGCCGAGATCCAGGTCGAGCTGGCCGAGCTGCTGGTCGATACGGTGGCCCATGCCGACTGGGCGGTGCTGGCCAAGAACGGCACCGACGCCATGACCGCCTGCGTCACCATCGCCCGCGCCGAGACCCGCAAGCGCAAGGTGCTGGTCGCCAAGGGCGCCTATCACGGCGCCGCGCCCTGGTGCACGCCGTCGGTCGCCGGCGTCACCACCGAGGACCGCGCCCACATCGCGCACTTCGAATACAATGATGTCGCGAGCCTCGAAGCGGCGGTCCATGCCGTGCGCGACGACCTTGCCGCCATCCTGGTCTCGGCCTTCCGCCACGACGTCCGCCGTCCGCAGGAGCTGCCGACGCCGGCCTTCGCCGCCGCCGTCCGCCGCCTCTGCGATCAGACCGGCGCCGCGTTGATCCTCGACGACGTGCGGGCCGGCTTCCGCATCGACATGGGGGGCAGCTGGGAGCCGCTCGGCGTCAAGCCGGACCTCGCGGGCTGGAGCAAGGCAATCGCCAACGGCCATCCGCTGGCCGCCGTCACCGGCACCGACCGCTTCCGTGAGGCCGCGCAGCAGGTCTATGTCACGGGCTCGTTCTGGTGCGGCGCCACCCCGATGGCCGCCGCCGTCGCCACGATCAGAAAAATGAAAGAGATCGACGCCATCGCCAAGATGCGCACCGTCGGCACGCGCCTGCGCGAGGGGCTCGACGCACAGGCCAAGCAGTACGGCCTGCAGATCAGCCAGACCGGCCCGGTGCAGATGCCGCAGATCCTGTTCGCCAACGACCCCGACTTCGCGATGGGCAACCGCTTCGTGCTCGCCGCCCTGCAGCGCGGCGTCTACATGCACCCCTGGCACAACATGTTCCTCTCGGCCGCCCATACCGAGGCCGACATCGACCGCGTCCTGCAGGCCACCGACGGCGCCCTGAAGGCCGTGGCGGAGCAGACTTCGTGACAAAGCCGGAGACGCGCGAGCGCGAACGCCAGCCGGCGCCGCGCCTCACCGACGTGACGGAGCTGAAGCGCATCGCGCAGGAGCTGCGGCGCCAGGTCGTTCGCCTCGTCGCGCCGACGGGCCAGGGCTATGTGCAGCAGGGGCTGGGCGCCGCCGATCTGTTCACGGCGATGTTCTTCTCCGAGCTGCGGCTCGATCCCGCCGATCCGGCGTGGCCGGATCGCGACCGCTTTCTGCTGTCGACGGCCCACAACACGGCGATCTTCTACGCAACGCTTGCCGCGCGCGGCTGCCTGCCCGAGGCGATGCTGGCCGACTACTGCAAGGACGGCTCGCCGCTGGAGATCAACGCGTCCGAGCGCATCGGGCCGCTGATCGAGGCGACCTGTGGATCGCTGGGGCAGGGGCTTTCAGTTGCCGTCGGCATGGCGATGGCGCTGCGTCACCAGAAGCGCGACGCCCGCGTCCACGTCATCCTGGGCGACGGCGAGATGCAGGAAGGCCAGGTATGGGAGGCGGCTCTTATGGCCGGCGCCCGCAAGCTCTCCAACCTCTGCCTGATCCTCGACTACAACCGCATGCAGGTCGGCGGCCACGTCGACAACGTGGTCGGCCTCGAGCCGGTCGCCGACAAGTTCCAGAGCTTCGGCTTTCGCGTCGAGACGATCGACGGCAACGACATGGACGCCGTCGTCGGCGCCTTTGCCCGGGCGCGTGCCCACACCGAGGCGCCGACCTGCATCGTCGCCGATACGCTGGTCGGCAAGGGCGCGCCCAGCCTCGAAGGCATCCTGGGCCACAACATGAAGCTGCCGGCGGATCTCGCCGCCAAGGCGCTGGAAGAACTCGCCGGAGCGGGGGCATGAGCAGCACGTCGTCAGCCGCCGACCAGACGGTCAGCGACTTCATTGCCCGCGGCGCCACCGGCCCGCTGCCGCGCCACTATGGCGACGCGCTGGTCGCCGCCGCCCGCAAGGACCCGCGCATCGTCGCCCTGTGCGCCGACCTGCCGGGCCCGACCGAGACCGATCTCTTCCAGGCCGAGCTGCCCGACCGTTACTTCGAGGCGGGTATCGCCGAGGCCAACATGATCGGCATGGCCGCAGGCTTCGCGCGCATGGGCCAGATCCCGTTCGTCCACTCCTTCTGCGTGTTCGTCACGCGCCGTGCCTACGATCAGGTCGCCAACCAGGTCGCCTACCCGAAGCTGCCGGTGAAGATCGTGGGCTTCCTGCCCGGCCTCACCACCATGCTGGGCGTCTCGCACCAGGCGATCGACGACGTCGCCCTGATGCGTGCCCTGCCCAACATGACGGTGATCGAGCCCAGCGGCCCCGAGCAACTGGCCGGCGCCGTCACCGCGGCCTTGGAAACGCCGGGCCCGGTTTATCTCCGCCTGCTGCGCGGCGACGCCGCGTCGGCGGGGATCGCGCCCAAGCCGCTCAAGCGCACCGGCGAGGTGCTGCGACGCGGCCCGCACGGCACGATCTTCGCCAGCGGCCTCTCGGTCGCGGCCGCGCTCGAAGCGGCGGAGACTCTGGCCAAGGACGGTCGCGACGTGTCGGTCGTCAACATCGCGACCGTGAAGCCGCTCGACACGGCACTCATTGTCGAGCTGGCAAAGAGCACCGGCGTCGTCGTCACCGCCGAAAACCATTCCATCATCGGCGGGTTGGGATCGGCCGTCGCCGAGACGCTGATGGAAGCGGGTGTGCCGGCAGGCTTCGCCCGCGTCGGCATCCGGGACACGTTCGCCGAAGGCGGCACCACGCCCTACCTGCAGGCCAAATACGGCCTCGGCGCCAAGGACATCATCGCTGCCTACGGCCGTGCCGCCGCGCAGCGCAACACCATCGAGAAAGGGAGAGCATAATGACCAAGAATCTTTCACATCTGCTTCGCCGCGCCGCCCTGGTCGGCACCGCCCTCGTGGCGCTTTCCGTGGCGGCCGTCGCGCCGCATCGCGCCGAGGCCGAACCGCGCCGCGGCGGCACGGCGACCTACGCCTATATTTCCGGTCCCGGCACGCTCGATCCGCATGTCGCGTCGAGCATGGTCGAACTCGAAGTCATCCATCATCTCTTCGAGACGCTGGTTGCGATGGATGAGAAGTACAACACGCGGCCTTCCCTGGCTTCCAACGCAACGGCAAGCCCCGACGCCAAGACCTTCACCTTCACGCTGCGCAAGGGCGTGAAGTTTCACAATGGCAAGGAAATGACGTCGGCCGACGTGCTGGCGTCCTTCGAGCGCTACAAGAAGGTGAGCCCGAATGCCAGCGTGCTGGCCGACGTGGAGTCGTTCGAGGCGCCGGATCCCTACACGTTCGTCGTAAAGTTGAAGAGCCCCAACGCCGTCTTCATCGACGTGCTGAAGTCGCCGGTCTATCCCTTCGCCATCCTGCCGGCCGACCAGAAGGACAAGGCGGGTCGTGAGGTCGATGTCATCGGCACCGGCCCGTTCACGCTCGGCGAGTGGGTCAAGGACAGCCATCTCGTGATCAAGCGCTTCGACAACTATGTTGCCGACGAAAGCATGCCCGGTCCGGACGGCCTCGCCGGCCGCAAGACCGCCTATCTCGACCAGGTCCGCTACAACTTCGTTCCTGAAGCCAACGCCCGTGTCGCGGCGCTGCAGTCGGGCGGCGCCGATGTCATCAACGACATTCCCGTGGCACTTGCCAAGCGCTTCGAGGGCCGGTCCGACCTGACGACCTTGCGCATTTTCCCGTACTGCATGCAGGTCTACGTCGTGAACACGCAGCAGGGTGCGACGCGCAACCCGCTGGTACGGCAGGCGATCCTGGCGACCGTCAATGCCGAGGAGATCATCGGGGCGATGAACGCCGTCGCCAAGCCCAGCCACTCGCTGGTCTATGCGTCGAGCCCCTACTACCAGGGCGACGCGATGAAGCCCTACTACGACCAGAAGAACCCGAAGAAGGCCAAGGAGCTTCTGAAGCAGGCGGGCTACAACGGCGAGAAGATCACCCTGCAGACCAATTCCAACTACCCGAACATGAAGGACGCCATCCTCGTCCTGTCGGAGTTGATGAAGGAAGCGGGCATGAACGTCTCGGTCGACGTCGTCGACTGGACCACCAATGCCAGCAACATGCAGCGCGGCACCGGCACCTGGAACGTGTCGACGACCAGCTTCTGTTCCAACCCGTTGCTCGGGCCGCAGCAGTGGCGCGTGATGTTCTACACCTTCCCGCAGGTCAAGGACGACGCCGTGCTCGACGCCGCCTATGCGAAGTTCTACGGCTCGCTCGACCTCTCCAAGCGTGTCGCCGCCTGGGCCGACATCGAGAAGCGCGTCATCGAGCAGGCGTATATGATCAAGATCGCCGACACCGGCGCGATGCGTGCGTTCAACAACAAGAAGATCGAGAACTTCACGCCCTACTATCTCGTGCGGTTCTGGAACGTCTCGGCCAAGTAGCGCCGACCGGCTCCCAGCAGACCTGCCAGGAAAGGACGCATGCTCCGTATCGTTGTCATCCGGTTGATTCAGGCCATCCCCGTGCTGCTGCTGATCGCAGTGATGGCCTTCATCCTGATGCACCTGATTCCCGGTGACCCGGCGGTGGTGATCGCCGGGGCGGATGCCGGTCCGGCGGCGGTGGAGCGTATCCGCCATGAGCTGGGCCTGGATCGTCCGATCCTGGAACAGCTCCTGAACTGGCTGGTCAATCTCGGCACCGGCGACTTCGGCCGCTCGCTGGTCCTCAACCAGACGGTGCTGTCGGCCGTGGGCGAGCGGCTGCCGGTGACGATGTCGCTGGCGCTGCTGTCGCTCGTGATCACGCTGCCGGTCGGCGTGTTCCTGGGCATCCTCGCGGCCTACTTCCGTGGTTCGTGGATTGACGCCGCGGTCATGACGCTCGCGCTGGTCGGCGTGTCGGTGCCGGCTTTCTGGATCGGCATCCTGTCCGTCATCCTGTTCAGCGTGACCCTGGGATGGTTCCCGTCGGCAGGGTATGCGCCCCTGCTGGCCGACGGTCCGGGGGCCTGGTTGTCGTCGCTGATCCAGCCGGCCTTCATCCTCAGCCTGTTCCAGATCGGCTTTCTCGCGCGCATGACGCGGTCGGGCATGCTCGACGTGCTCGATCAGGATTTCATCCGCACCGCGCGCGCCAAGGGCGTCAGCGAATGGCGTACCGTCGGCCGCCATGCCTTCCGCAACGCGCTGGTCGGTGTGGTGACGGTGGCCGGCATCATCCTCAGCCTGCTGATCGGCGGCTCGGTCGTGATCGAGCAGGTCTTCGCGCTGCCCGGCATCGGCCGCCTCGTCGTCCAGGCGATTCTGGCGCGCGACTATCCGTTGATCCAGGGAACGATGCTCCTGTTCGGCTTTGCCTTTGTCATCATCAACATCTGTGTCGACCTGATCTACCTCTGGGTCGATCCGCGGGTGCGCTATGACTGATCTTGCCCTCGGCACCAATCGTCCGCTCGAACTGGCCGAACGCCGCCGTTTCCTGGCGTTGCGCAAACTCGCCGCGCATCGCTCCTTCAAGATCGGGCTTCTGATCGTTTCGGTCCTGGTACTGGCGGCCTTCATCGGCCCGTGGCTGACCGGCATCGATCCGACGAGCATGCGGATTCGCAACAAGTTCAAGCCGCCGTCGGAACAGTTCCTCATGGGCACCGACAATTACGGCCGCGATGTGCTGACACGTGTGCTGTACGGCGGCCAGCTCTCGCTCGGCATCGGGTTCTTCGTGGCGCTGCTGTCGGGCATGGTCGGCACGATCGTGGGTGTCGTGGCCGGTCACTTCCGGGCGCTCGACGCCTATCTCATGCGCGTCATGGACGCGCTGCTGGCGTTTCCGGCCATCCTGGTCGCCATCGGCATCGGCGCTGCTCTCGGGCCCCAGGCGACCAGTATCGTGGTCGCGCTCGCCGTCGCCTATGTGCCGCGCACGGCGCGCGTGGTGCGGGCCTCGACGCTCGTCATCCGCGAGATGGAGTATATCGAGGCGGCGCGCGTCAGCGGCGCCGGCAGCCTGCGGATCATCGTCAAGCATATCCTGCCGAACTGCCTCGGGCCGCTCACGGTGCAGCTTACCTTCGTCTTCGCCTACGCCATCCTGGCCGAGGCGGCGCTGAGCTTCCTCGGTATCGGTCCGCCGCCGCCGGCGCCGAGCTGGGGCAACATCATCGCCGAGGGCCGCGACCATGCCGTCGAAGCCTGGTGGATCATGCTGTTCCCGGGTATCGCCATCAGTCTCGCAGCGCTCGGCATGAACCTGCTGGGCGACGGGCTGCGCGACGTACTCGATCCCCGCCTGAAGATCGAGAGCTAGATGACACGCGCGCCTCTTCTCTCCGTCGAGAACCTGACCGTCCAGTTCCGCGGCGATCGCGGCTGGGTCACGGCCATCGAGGATGTCAGCTTCGAGATCGGAGCTGGCGAGAATCTCGGGATCGTGGGCGAGTCGGGCAGCGGCAAGAGCGTCAGTGCCCTGTCGATCCTGCGCCTGCATGCCCGCGCCAATACGCGTTATGCGTCCGGCGCCATCCGGTTCGGCGGGCGCGATCTGCTGTCGATGTCGGAGCGCGAGCTGCGCAAGGTCCGTGGCGGCGACATTGCCATGATCTTCCAGGACCCGATGTCGTCGCTCAACCCGGTGCTCACCATCGCCGAGCAGATCGTCGAGCCGTTGCAGCTCCATCAGGGGCTTTCCGCAGCCGCCGCCCGCCGCCGCGCGATCGAGCTTCTGGAGATGGTTCGCATTGCCGATGCCGGCCGTCGCATCGACGAGTATCCCCACCGGCTGTCGGGCGGCATGCGCCAGCGCGTGATGATTGCGATCGCGATTGCCTGCCAGCCAAAGCTGCTGATTGCCGACGAGCCGACGACGGCGCTCGATGTCACCATTCAGGGCCAGATCCTGGAGCTGCTGCGCGACCTGCAGCGCGAGATCGGCATGTCGGTCGTGTTGATTACCCACGATCTCGGCGTGATCGCGGAGTTCGCGCAACGTGTCCTTGTGATGTATGCCGGGCGCGTCATCGAGCAGGCGCCGGTGGCGACACTGTTCAACCGTCCGATGCATCCCTACACCGACGGCCTGATCGACGCGGTTCCGAAGCTCGACGGCGACCTGCATCGCCTGACCACGATCCCGGGCAGCATTCCCGATCTCGCGACGGTGATCCCAGGGTGCCGCTTCAATCCACGCTGCCGCGAGGCGATGGACGTCTGCCGACGCAATGCGCCGGCACTGCTGCCAGTCGGACCGGACCATCTCTCACGCTGCCCGCCGCGCGCGGCCGCCCGAGGAGTCGCATGACCGACGCCCCCATCGTCACCGTCCGCGATCTGGTGAAGACCTTTCCGGTCCGGGGTCGCCCCGGAGAGCCGAAACGCACCTTGCGTGCTGTCGACAATGTCGGCTTCGATGTCCTGCGCGGCGAGACGTTGGGGCTGGTGGGCGAATCCGGCTCGGGCAAGTCCACGACCGGCCGCATGCTGGTCGGCCTGATCTCGGCAACCTCCGGCACCGTCCAGCTCTTCGGCCATCATATCGCGGCGGGGGCCGAGAAGGGCGCATTGGGGAAGGTGCGTTCGCGGCTGCAGTTCGTCTTCCAGGACCCGCAGAATTCCCTCAACCCGCGCATGCGCGTCGGCGACGCCATTGCCGAACCCCTCGATGTCGCGGGCGGCCTGAGCCGCCAGGCGCGCAACGACCGCGTGCAGGAGCTGCTGGAACTGGTAGGGCTGCCGCGGTCCTGCGGCGATCGCTTCCCGCATGAGTTCTCCGGCGGGCAGCGGCAGCGTATCGGGATTGCCCGAGCCCTGGCCCTGCGTCCCGACTTCATCGTGTGCGACGAGCCGGTTTCCTCGCTCGACGTTTCCATGCAGGCGCAGATCGTGAACCTGCTGCTCGACCTGCAGGAGCAGCTGGGCCTGAGCTATCTGTTCATCGCCCATGATCTTGCGGTCGTGCGCAACATCTCGACGCGCGTCGCGGTCATGTATGCCGGCGGCATCGTCGAGATGGCGCCCAAGCGCGACCTCTACGCGGCGCCCAAGCATCCCTACACGCAGGCCTTGCTGGCAGCCGTGCCGCGGCCGGTGCCCGGTCGCGCGCGCGCTCCGAGCGTTGCCGGCGAGTTGCCGAGCCTGATCAATCCGCCGAAAGGCTGTGCCTTCCATCCGCGCTGTCCTTTTGCCTTCGATCGCTGCCGGATCGACAAGCCGCGATTGACTCCCGTCGAAGGAGGGCATGCGGTCGCCTGCCATCTCCACGAAGCCGGTGGAAACGGGCCGTCCGCACTCTAGGTTCTCAGGAGTAAAGCGTCGTGAGTCATCAAGAACTGCTGTTCATGCCAGCGACCACGGCGGCGGATCTGATCCGCAGGCGCAAGCTCTCGCCGGTCGACTATGTCGATGCCGTCCTGGAGGCCATCGAGGCGACACAGCCGACCGTCAACGCCTTCGTCACGGTGACGGCGGATGCCGCGAGGAAGCAAGCGCGCGCCGCCGAGCAGGCGGTGATGGACCGCAAGAAGCTCGGCCCGCTGCACGGCATTCCCGTCAACATCAAGGATCTCTTTCCGACGGCGGGCGTGCTCACGACCTACGGCTCGGCGATCCACGCCAAGACCATTCCGGCCGAAGACGATGTGCTGGTGACGCGCCTCAAGGCGGCCGGCGCCATCATGGTCGGCAAGTCGACGACGCCGGAGTTCGGCCATAACGGCCACACGACCGGGCCGGCCTTCGGCATGACACGCAACCCCTGGAATCTCGACCGCACGGCGGGCGGCTCCAGCGGCGGGTGCGGGGCGGCGGCAGCGGCCGGTCTTGGCCCGCTCGGTCTCGGCACCGACGGCGCCGGTTCGATCCGCCTTCCTGCGGCGGCCTGCGGCGTCGTCGGCCTGAAGCCCACGACCGGATTGCTGCCCTACGAGCAGACCTCCGATTCCTTCTTCAACTATGCGGTGGCCGGTCCGCTGACGCGCACGGTGGCCGATGCGGCGCTGATGACCGAGACCATCGCCGGACCGTCGCCGCTCGATCCCTGGTCGTTGCGCGCGCCGCCGCTGGAACCGTTTGCGGCAAAGCCCGCAAACCTTTCGGGCATGCGCATCGGGTTCCTGTCGTCCCTCGGAAAGCCCACTGACGACGTTGCGGCCAATACCAAAGCCTGTCTGCAAGCTCTCGAAGGCATGGGTACAATCGTCGAGGAAGTCGGCGCCGATATCGACTGGATGGCCGAGCAGGCCCGCACGATGTACTTCGGCAATCTCAACGTCTATTTCGGCCACCACATGGACGAGTGGCGGGACAAGATGGATCCGCTGCTGGTGCACTGGATCGAATTGGGCCGCGCCTTCGGCACGGTCGATTTCCGCAAGGCGCAGCTCGCGCGCTCGCGTCTCTATCGCAGCATCCAGAAACTGTTCGAGACCTACGATTTCCTGGTGTCGCCGACCCTGCAGGAAACCGCGATCACTTTCGACCGGACAAAGGACATGACCGGGTCCTGGGCGGATGGCTGGAACGCCTGCGTCTATCCGTTCAACCAGTCCGGCAATCCGGCCCTGACGGTTCCGTCGGGCTTCGGCGATGACGGTCTGCCGACGGCCCTTCAGATCGTCGGACCTTGGTGGAGCGACACGGAAGTAATGCGGGTAGGGGCTGCGCTGGAGAGCGCCCGGCCCTGGGCGCACAAGCGCCCGTCGCTCGCAGCGGCACTCTAGGGAGATCAAGCGCGTGACAAATGATCAGAGGTCGTGGCGGCCCGAATTTGGCCGCATGAACATCCGGCCGCGTCCATCGGTGGCCATGCACGTCGACAACAACTGGCATCTCTCGCACTGGTACGAGATGCCGCGCGAAGATCCGCAGTCGCCCGAGGTCTACACCTACACCGACACGATGTCCTATGCGCCGGGCAGCGAGGTCAGCTTCCATACCAGCGCCACGGCGCCACGCTGGACCCTGCAGGTCTATCGCGACGGCAACGAGCCGGCGCTGGTCCATGAAGCGCGCGACCTCGAGGGCCATTTTCACGCAACGCCCAAGCAGGCCTACCGCAAGGGCTGCGGCTGGCCGGTCGGTCATCGCTGGCGCCTGCCGGCCGACCTTGCCTCGGGTTTCTACCGCGTCGTGTCGACCTGCGACCGCGGCAACGATTCGAAGTTCGTGCAGCATCATTTCTTCGTGGTGACGCCCAGCAATCCGAAGCCCGAGGGACGCTTCCTGCTGATCCTGCCGACCTCGACGTGGCTCGCCTACAACGACTGGGGCGGCGCCAACTCCTACGACGGAATCGACGGCGAGAACGGCGCGCAATTCTCGCCCGATCTCAGCATCGAGCGCCCCTGGACCCGCGGTCTCGTCTGGCTGCCGCCCGGTGCGCCGCGTCTGTGCGATATCCCGAAGCGCCGGCCGCTCGAAGCGCCGCGTTACACCACCAAGGAGTGGGCCTTCACCAACGGCTTCGCTCAGTTCTTTGCTTCGGCGGGCTGGGCGCAGTTCGACCGGCACTTCGTCGTATGGGCGGAGCGCCAGGGCTACGCCTTCGACATGATCACACAGACGGACTTGCACTACCGGCCGGAGATCCTGAATCGCTACAAGGCCGCCGTGATCGTGGGACACGACGAATACTGGACGCGCGAGATGCGTAACCATGTCGATGCCTTCGTGGAAGCCGGCGGCAACCTCGCGCGCTTCGCCGGCAACTTCCTCTGGCAGGTCCGGCTCGAGGACGAAGGCAAGCGGCAGGTCTGCTACAAGGCGCGGGCGCAGGCCGAGGATCCGGTGCGCGGCACCGACAAGGCGCATCTGCTGACCACAGCCTGGGAGAACCCCGACATCAATTGGCCCGGCGCCACCACGATGGGTGTGAACGGCTTGCAGGGCGTCTATGCCTCCTGGGGTGGACTGTCGCCGCGCGGCAGCCGCGGCTTCACGGTCTACCGGCCGAACCACTGGGCCTTCGCGGGCGCCGACACCTACTACGGCGACGTGATCGGCGACGAGGCCGGCATCTTCGCCTACGAGGTCGATGGCCTCGATTACACCTTCCGCAAGGGCCTGCCCTATCCGACAGGTGAGGATGGCGCCCCGACGTCGATCGAGATCCTCGCTCTGTCGCCTGCCGTGCGGGTCGAGGAGGAGCACGACTACGAGGGCTTCCGCTACTACCTCGGCAACGGCAAGACGAACTCCAGCACCCGCACGACGCCGGGCCCGACGCCACCCGAAGGATCGGACCCGCAGCGCTACGGCTCGGGCGTGATCGTCTCGATGGCCAAGGGCAAGGGCGAGGTTTTCTGCGCCGGAAGCTGCGAATGGCTGACCGGCCTCGCCCGGGGCGACTTCACCACCGAGCAGGTCACCCGCAACGTGCTGAACCGCTTCCTGGGTAAGGCCTAACGCCTGAGTTCGGCGGTTCGCGCCGCGTCGATGTTGCGGCCGTCGCCGGTGATGGCGACGCCGTAGTCGCGCTCGGCGCTGGCACGGCTCACCACGCCGTCGCGGACATCGCGCAGAACCCGCTCCGGCGCGCGCGTCTTCGGATCGCCATAGCCGCCGCCACCGGGTGAGAGGGCGCGGTAGGTGCCGACACCATGGCGCTGGACGCCGTACTTCGGTGCCTGGACGTGGCTTCCATCGGCCAGGGTGAGGATGACCTCGCCACCCGCGCCGGCCCGTCCACCAGCCGCGCCGAAGCTCGACGGCGAGCCGACACCTTCGCCACGGAAGGCGTAGTCGGCCGGTGTGAACATCTCGACTTCGTAGTCGCAGCCCGCGCCGCCGCGGAAGCGTCCGGCGCCGGCCGTGTCGCAACGCAACTCCTGGCGATGGAAGCGTACCGGATAGAGCTGCTCGTAGGTTTCCAGGTTGGGCAGGGTGAGGCCGCCCAGGGTGATGAGATGGCCGATGAGGTGAAAGCCGTCACGGCCCTCGACGCCGCCACCGGCCGGCGCACCCGCCCACTGGTACATCACGTAGCGACCGCCATCGTCCTTCAGCCCCGCCGTCACGGCGTGCACGGCCTTCGACCAGCCGGCAGAGGCACGCTCCGGCAGGGCCTGGCCCAAGGCCTTCCACATGGCGTGGATGATCTCATGCGCCACGAACACCGTGTTCATTGTCATCGGCGCCGGCGCCCGTGCGTTCACCAAGGTGCCTTCGGGCAGGCGGATCTCGACGCTGCGGAAAGCGCCTTCGTTCTTGGGTAGATCGGGCTCGAAGAACGACGCCAGCGACATGAACACGGCCGACGTCGAATTGGCGATCGAGCTGTTCTTGAAGCCACGAATCTGCGGCGAGGTGCCGGCGAAGTCGACGACCAGCCGCCGATCCTTCACCGTGATCGCGACGACGATCTTGGCGTCGATGGGCTCGAAGCAGTCGTTGTCGACAGGTTCCTCACCGCGCCACACGCCTTCGGCCAGGCGGTCGATGCAGGTCTGGAAGCGGCGATCGGCATGGGCCAGCACGCCCTCGAAGAAATCGTCCGCACGATCGACGCCCAGCTCCTCGACGAGCTGGATCAGCCGCTCCGCGCCGATGCTCGTCGATCCGATCATGGCGCGCAGGTCGCCGTCGAGCGCCTCGGGCAGGCGGGTGTTGAGCATCAAGAGTCGCCACAGGTCGTCGCGCGTGTGGCCGCCTTCGATCAGCTTCAGCACCGGCAGCCGGATGCCTTCGTGGAAGATCTCGGTCGCCGCGGAGTTGTAGGTGCCGGCAGCACCACCGCCGATATCGGCCTGATGGGCGCGGTTGCAGGCGAAGGCCACCAGCTTCGTGCCCGCGAACACCGGCCGGGCGATCACCCAGTCCGGCAGATGATTGCCGCCGGCCGTGTAGGGATCGTTCAGCAGGAACACGTCCTCTGGTGCGATGGCATCTTTGAAGTCGCGCAGGATGGCACGAACGGCAAAGCCGCCGCCGCCGGTATGGATCGGGATGCCGTCGGCCTGGCTGATCAGAGTGCCTCGGGCGTCGGCCAGGAAGCAGGAGAAATCGTGGCTCTGGCTGAAGATCGGCGACCGCGCCGTGCGCGTCATCACCCAGCCCATCTGATGCGAGATATGGTCCAGGCGGTTCTGCACCAGAGCAAGCGTGACGGGATCGAGAGCGGGGCTCATTGGGCGGCCTCTCGTGCTTCAGCCTGGGCGTCGATGTGAACCAGGAAGTCGTCGCGCTCGTCGATTTCGAGCAGGTCCCTTGGACCGACGAAAGCGGTCGTCGTGCGCTCCTCGATCAGCAGGGGGCCGGCAAGGTTGCAACCGGGCCGAAGGTCGACGCCGTCATAGACCGGCACCTCGCGCCAACCCTGCGCGGGGTCGATCCAGACCTTGCGCATCTCGCGAGGCTTTGGCGGAGCGGACTGCGGCGAACGTGCCGCCGCCGGTGTCCAGTCGAGCCGGCCGCGGCCGACGATGCGAAGCGCGGTGATGTCGATGCGGCCGCCGGGCTGGATATGGCCGAACAGACGCTGATGCTCCGCTTCGAAGGTTTGGCGCGCCGCAGCGGCGTCGAAGCCCGAGGAGCCGATGGAGACGCGTACCGGCCACTGCTGGCCATCGTAGCGAAGATCGACCTGCCGCTCGGTCGTGGCCGCTTCGCCCTCGAAACCGTCGCGCAGGAGCGCTTCGCGCGCGCGGGCCTCGATCTCGGCGAAGCCCGCTTCGAGCGCAGTGGGCTCGACCTTGTCGAGATCGGCCAGGAACACCTGTAGATAATCCTGACGGACATCGGACTGCAGCATACCCAGGGCGCAGAACGCGCCGGCGGCTCGCGGGAGCAGGGCACGCCGGCAGCCTAGCGCGCGTGCCACAGACGAGCCGTGCATCGGTCCCGCACCGCCGGCAGCGACCAGCGTGAATGTCGACGGATTGTGGCCGCGTTCGATGCTGAGCCGTTCGACCGCATGCAGGAGATTCTGTTCGAGCAGGCGGATCATCCCGGCAGCCGCATCCTCGACCGAGAGGCCGAGCGGCTTGGCCAGCTTGGTTTCGATTGCCCGGCGGGCAAGCGCACTGTCGAAATTGACGGCACCGCCGGCCAGTGGGCCGGGCCGCAGTCGCCCGAGCACAAGCTGCGCGTCGGTGACGGTGGGGTTCTCGCCGCCCAGCCCATAGGCGGCAGGGCCGGGCCGCGCACCGGCGCCTTGCGGGCCGACATGCAGGAGGCCGGCATCGTCGACCCAGGCGATGGTGCCGCCACCGGCGCCAACCGTATGGATTTCCACCGACGGCGTGGTGAGGTGGTAGCCGTCGATCACCAACTCATCGGCCACGGGCACGTCGCCGCGCGCCATCACCATGACATCGCAGCTCGTGCCGCCGATCTCCATGGAGATCAGGTTGGCCTTCTCCCCCGGTGCCGCGGAGCCCTTGAGCGCGCCGACGCCGGCTGCCGGTCCCGACAGGACCAGCATTACGGGCCGCGTCGCCACCTGATCGACGGAAACGGCGCCGCCATTGCTTTGGAGCATCAGGAGGGAGCGTGGCAGGCCGAGCTGGCGCAGTTGCTCATCGAGCGACTTCAGATAGCTCGTGACCTTCGGCGCCACGTAGGCGTTGACCACCGCGGTCGAGCTGCGTTCGTACTCGCCCATGGTGGGCATGACGTCGCTCGACAGCGAAACCCATTGGCCGCTCCAGCTTTTCGCAAGCCGCTCGCCCACCTGTCGTTCATGGCCGCCGGTCAGGAAGCTGTTGAACAGGCAGACCGCCACGGACTCGACGCCTTCGGCCGCGAACACCTCGGCGGCCTTGTCGACATCCTCTGTTGCGACCGGCTGCAGCTCGCGACCATCGGCGCCGATGCGCCCCCGGACGGGCAGGCGGAGATAGCGCGGCGCCAGGACCTGCGGGAAAGGCGCGCGATGATCCCACTGGTTCTCGCGGATGCCGCGGCGGATTTCGAGCGAGTCACGGAAGCCTTCGGTCGTCAGCAGGCCGACCTTGGCACCCTTCTTCTCGAGGATGGTGTTGGTAGCGACCGTCGAGCCGTGCACGAACAGCGCGCAGTCGCGCAGCAGGGCGGAAAGGGGCAGGTCGAGCTGCTGGGCGGCGAGCCGCAGCACGCCCAGCACGCCTTCGCTCGGGTCGGCCGGAACCGACGGAGCTTTGTAGATTCGCACGGCGCCAGCGGCGTCGCGCAGGACCATGTCGGTGAAGGTGCCGCCCACGTCGACGCCGATGCGCCAGGGAGCGACGAGAGAGGAAGGAACATCAACCATTGCGTTGACACGAGCTTAGCCGTGGGCGGAAGCTCGGGCGAGATGAGAGTCGATGTTGACCACTATTTGATTTTGGGTGTGCCGCGAACGGCCGACCCGGCGGTCATTCGTGCAGCCTACGTTGCCCTCGCCAAGCGCTACCACCCCGACGTCGCAATCGGCGACGCAGAACTCGCAGCAGCGAACTTCCGGCTGATCAAGGAGGCATACGAAACACTCTCCGATCCGGACCTCCGCGCGATCTACGATCAAAAGGCGCAGCAGGCCGAAACGATGCTGGCGCGCGTCGTTGTTCCGGCCGAGCCCGGTCCACCCACAAGGCTGCGAAGAGGCCTCGAGCATTTCGCAGCGCTCTTCCATGGCGGTCGCCAGACGGGCCTGGCCGTGGTCGCTGGCGCCATTGTTCTCGTCGGCGGGTTCCTTGCGGCGAGATACGTCCTCTCGAGATATTTCGCAGATCAGCCGGTCTCGATTGCATCGCAGCCCGACGACGAAGAAGCGAAGCGGTGGGAACAGGAGCGACTGGTCATCGCCCAGGGCAGGCAGGCCAGTCAGTCCGTGTCTCCGCGACAGGCCATGCTCGGCCCGATGGCCAGACCTGGGACGACTGCGCAGCAGGGAACTCGCCTCGAAGGCCCGACGGGTCAGATACAATGCGTTGCTGCCGATGGGGTCCGGTTCGGTATCGTCAATCGCAATGGCGAAGTCAGTGTCGTCTACAACGGTGATCCCGTGGTCCACGCCTCCATCCAGCATGCCGGCAAGCGCTTCATGGTGCTGACCGGCATCGTTCCAGATGATTCGATCATCATCAGCGTCCTGCGCGGCGAGGCGGCCGGTGCGCTGGTGTTCCACGCCGACAGTGGCGGCAAGCTGGTACGCACCGTGCCGGCACGGTGCGTAGGTCTTGCCTACTGATGGAGCGAAGTCACTTCGCCGTGCCGAGCGTCGGCAGGCGGTAGCGATCCTCGGGATCGTTCCAACCCTTGAAGTTCGGCTTGCGCTTCTCGGCGAAGGCTGCGCGCGATTCCATCAGGTCGCTCTTGGCGCCATGCTCGTGCAATGCCGCCGCGAGGCGCTCCATGTCCGGCCCGGGAGCAGGCCGCATCTGGCGCATCATATGGACCGTGTTGACCCGCGAGGCCGGCGGCAGGGTCAGCAGGTGCTCGGCCATGCTGAGCGCGGTCGGCATGAGGTCCGCCGCGTCGACGAGCCGGTTCACGAAGCCGATTTCGTAGAAGCGTTGCGCGGTGAAGCGGAAGCCCAGCGCCATTTCCATGGCGACGGGATAGGGAAGGTTCGCAATATGCCCGTGATTGTAGCCGCCGAGCAGCCAGCGCTTGGCCTCGGAAACCTCGAAGATGGCTTCGCGCACGGCCACGCGCAGGTCGGTCCGCTCCACCAGCATGAAGCCACCGCCCATGGCAAAGCCATTGATGGCGGCGATGACTGGCTTCTCCAGCTTGCCCGACATGAACGGGTCTTCGATTTCAGGCCGACGGCCGCCGGGAGCGCCGTCCTTCAACGACTCCTTCATGTCCTCGCCGGCACAGAAGCCTCGGCCCGCGCCGGTGAAGATGGCGACTTCGAGCGCTTTGCTCTTGCGGAACTCGTTCCAGACCTTGGAAAGTTCCGTTCTCATTTCGTGATTGAGCGCATTCAGCCGGTCCGGCCGGTTCATCCGGACGACGAGAATTTGTCCGTGGGTTTCGGTTTCGACGACGGCCATGTTCTGCTCCTCGCGGGAAATTTGCCGCGGGGAGCCTACAGGCGAGCGCTGCCTGGCGCGAGAGAGACGGACGGCGCTGCCATCTCAGAGCGAACCGATCCTAGCCCTTGATGAAGGCAAGCAAGTCGGCGTTGAGCTGATCCTTCTGGATCGATGCCAGCCCATGGCTGCCTTTTGGATAGACCTTGAGCGTGGCGCCCTTGACGAGCTTTACAGATTGATGTGCAGCGGCGCCGATCGGGACGATCTGGTCGTCGTCGCCGTGAACGAGCAGGGTCGGGACGTCGAACTTCTTGAGGTCTTCGGTGAAATCGGTTTCTGAGAAGGCCTTGATGCAGTCGAGCAGGGGCTTCAGCCCACCCATCATGCCCTGCAGCCAAAAGGAATCGCGCAGCCCCTGGCTCACCTTCGCGCCGTCGCGATTGGCGCCATAGAACGGTATTGTCAGATCCTTGAAGAACTGCGAGCGGTCGGCAGCGACACCCTTGCGTATGCCGTCGAACACGTCGATTGGCAGGCCACCCGGATTGGCGGCGGTCTTGAGCATCAACGGCGGTACGGCGCCGACCAGCACGGCCTTGGCGACGCGCTTGGTGCCATGCCGCCCGATATAGCGTGCGACCTCGCCGCCGCCCGTGGAGTGGCCGACCATGACGGCGTCCTTGAGGTCGAGCTTGTCGAACAGCTCGGCGAGATCGTCGGCGTAGGTATTCATTTCGTGGCCATCCCACGGCTGGCTCGAACGGCCGTGCCCGCGACGATCGTGGGCGATGACGCGATAGCCGTGGCTGGCGAGGAAGACCATCTGGTCCTCCCAGGCATCGGCGGTCAGCGGCCAACCATGGCTGAAGGTGACCGGCTGACCGCTGCCCCAATCCTTGTAGTAGATTTCAGTACCGTCACGAGTCTTAATGGTTGGCATGACCTAATTCCTCGGTGAGTGGACTCTGGGTCGGGAGAATGCCTCAACAGCCGAGATGAGCAACCTGCACGAAAGTACAGAGGGTATCATGAGCACCTCCATTGCCGACGAGCGTCGCCTTCTTACTGCCGATGAGTACGAGCCGGTGGTGCGCAGCCACTATCCGGCATTGAGCGGACTGAGCCGCGAAGAGCTTGTCGACCTGGTGCGTTGGCTGCGCGAACGGCGGGCAAAGTTCCGCGGTCAGGTGGAGCGGCGCCGTCGTGCGCAACGCGGCAAAGCCGAACCGCGTGCGGCCGCCGCGGCCGAGTCGAGCGAACGCGGCATCGCGGCGAAGAAACAGGTATTCGCTCGCGCCCTGAAGCGAGCCAATGCCCGCCTCGATCGCGTGCTGGCGGACGAGAAGCGTGCTGCCATGGGTGCGCGCATGGCCGAAGCCCTGGCACGCAAGCGTGCTGCGCGCATCCATCACCCGACGGCCGGCCGGCGGGCGGGTTCCGGCGCTCGGCCCATCGAGAACCCCAAGGGGGCCGATATCGTCCCAGGCTCGGCTGTTGGCAGCATTTCGCAGGCCACCCGAGTCGCCCAGGCGCGCCGCGACAACAAAGGCGAGTAGCGGCAGTCCTCCCGGCACAAGGTGGCGCCATCCGATGCCGGGCGCCGCGCCGGTGCTTGATATCTGTCAACGCCGCCGCCTCGGCCCTCAGCTAGATTCTCCGCAACGACAGAACGTTGGCCACGCCGGAATGACGATGGTCAGAGCGGGAGACGAAGCAGAGGGGCGTGCCGATGCTTGCCAGGGACGTCATGAGTACGGACGTGACGACGGTCGCGGTCACGGCGACCTTGCTCGAAGCCACCCGGATGATGGTGAACGCCCGCGTCGGGATATTGCCTGTCGCCGATGGTGACGGCGGGCTGGTCGGCATCCTGAGCGAGCACGATGTGCTTGGGCACGAGACGGCGGAAGGCCTGACAGGCCGCGCCTGGGGAGCCAGTGAGACTGGCGGGACGCTTTCTGCACTGATCTCCAGTGTCATGACGAAGGACGTCGTCGTGGCGACGGAAGAGGAAGCGCTGGCAGACGTTGCCAACCTGATGGTGAAGCACCGGATCAAACATCTTCCGGTCGTGCGCGGCCGATCCGTGGTCGGCATCATCAGCAGGCTCGATCTCATCAAAGCCATGCTCTCCCCCGGGCCTCCCCAGGGTGCGGGACAGGACGCCGCGCCGGCCTCCGGCAGTGACGCGGTACGCGAGAACGTAGTCGCGGCGATTCACAAGCTCGGCCTGCCGCTGGGTGCGGCGTTCGACGTCGTGGTGCGCAACGGTATCGTTCACCTGTGGGGGCAGGTGGCAGATCAAGAGCAGGAGATTGCCTGCCGGCAGGCAACCTCTGGCGTACCCGGTGTTGTCGAGGTCATGAGCCACATGCAGGTCGTGGCTTGGCGGCAACGGCGGCGTTAGGCTTGCCCGCCGTGGGCTCCCTTGTGGTCCCCATTGTCGTCGCGCTCGCGATAACCTGGAGTACGACGTCTCGCGCCTCGGCCATGACGCTCGTGGTCGAGACGATTGAATTGCCTCGTGCCGGCGGAAATGTCCGGTCCTTCCATCATCGCCTCAAGCTCACCGGGCCACTGGAACCCGGCGACAGCGACAGGCTGCGCGACGTTCTGAAGACACTGGCGCCGGTCGGGCGCGACGCGGGCGAACTGGCGACCATCGAACTCGACAGTCGCGGTGGCGCTCTGGAAGAGGGGCTTCGCATGGGGCGTCTGTTCCGGCAATTCGGCGTCATGACGATCGTTCGCAAGAATGCCCGATGCCTGTCGGCTTGTGCCCTTGCCTTTCTCGGTGGCGCGACGGTCGCCGCGGCCAAGATTGTTCCAAGCCGGCGGCTCGAGATCGGCGGGCAACTGGGCTTTCATGCCTTCTATGCCGGCCAGGGGGAACGATCGGTCGATGCCACGGGCAGCCGCGCCAGGGGTGTCGCCGAAGGCCGGGCCGCGTCCGCAATGATCATCGCCTACGCCGCGGAGATGGGCGCAGATCCGGGTCTGCTCGCGCGCGCCCTGGTGCGCCCGCCGGAAGACATCACATACATCGTCAGCGTGAGCGAGTTCCTCGCGCTGAATGCCTGCCCGGTAGGGCTCGCCAGTCCGCAATTGACCCTGGCCGAGCAGGCCGCAAATCTCTGCAGCAATGCAACCGCGGGACTGGTGGTGCGGTGGTCGGACCGGATGTACGAATATACGGCCCGCGAGGCGCGCAATCTCCTGCTGGGCGAGGTTGGTCGCGGTATCACAGCCGCCGACGTCAAAAAGGGGCTGGGCACGCGCCTGGAGGAGATCATGCGGTCGGGCAACGAGACCGCGAAAGACCTCGTCTATGGCGAACTCGCTGCAGCCGGGGTTGCCTTGCCGCCCCTGCACGACAAGACCTTCCACATGGAGGATGTGAGGTTAGGGCCGCGTACGCTCGAATGCCTGGCCAGCCTCTCGACGCACGGTGAGGCCTATGGTGTCGTCCTGATCACTTCGCGAGGCATCATGCCTCCACCGAACGCCGCGCCGCCGGGCTGCCCCGAACTGTTTCTCCATGCGCCGGACGAGCTGATCAACCCCTCTTCTCCCCCGGGGCGCTGAGACGATTGTGCTGCGCAACGCAGGCATCATGTTCCCGCTTCGAGGAGCGGCAAAATGGCGAAGTGGCTTTTTCTGGTTGGCGGCAGCTTCCTGTTCTTCAACGGCATCATGGCGCGGACATATGGCTATGCCAATCCTGCGAAGCACTGCTTCAACATGGACTACATAGGCATCGCCGGTTGCTTCTCGGGCCCGGTCGGCCCCCAGCTTGTGGTTTGGGGAACGACCCTGCTGGGGGCGGCGCTGATCGTCGGCTGCGTATGGTACGGCCGACGCCACAGCGGTTAATGCTCTACACCGAGCCTCAACGTCGCTCGAAGTCGATACGTTCGTCGACCGGCAGGCCGAGCAGGTGTCGACGTAGGCAATCGAGGCCCAGCTCCGTCGCGCCGACGCGCACCCAGTCGCGTCCACCCAGCAGACGGGCCTGACGTGCGACGGTGCCCCCTGCATCGGCGAGGCCGATGCAGATCGTACCGCCGAGATCGGGCCGGTCGGCACCCTCGTCGAGGTCGATCAGGACGGCCAGCGCGTGGCTGGCGCCGCTCTTCTCGCGCAGCGTCCGGGCGGCCGTTGCGGCGGCTTCGGGCGTGACGCCGGTCGCTTCGAGTTCGCCGAGGTCGCGGGCAACGACACCGCGACGGAACGCACGTTCGGCACCGGCGAGCGGGGCGAGTCGCGCCGCAAGATGCCCGCCAGTGAACATCTCGGCCGTCGCCAGCGAGGCGCCACGTTCCAGTAACTTGGCGAGGATCACGCCTTCGAGCGTCTGCTCGTCTTCAGCAATGATGAAGTTGCCGAGACGGCGGCGAACTTCCGCTTCGATGGGCGCAAGCCGTGCCGCCAGATCGGCCTCGTCCTCGCCGCGCACCGCGAGCTTGGTCTCGAGCTGCGGATAATGCGCCTGGAAGCCGAGCTTGATGCCGCCGCCGTCCCTGAAGGCTTCCATATCGCCCAGCATCTGGTCGGCGCGCGATTCGCCGATGCCGAACGTGTGGAAGCGCTTGAGCCTGGCCACGCCCTTGATGCCGCTCAACGCCAGCAGGCGTGGAATGACTTGCTCGTCGACCATCCGGCGCATCTCGCGCGGCACGCCCGGCGTAAAGAAGAAGCGGGCCTTGCCAATGGTCAGCGCAAAGCCGCAGGCCGTGCCGATGGGGTTGTCGATGAACTCCGCGTTGGCCGGCAGCATCGCCTGCTTGCGGTTGTTGGGCGGCATGACCCGGCCACGCCGCGCATAGGATTCTTCCATGCGCTGCAGCCAGTAGTCGCTCAGCACCAGGTCGACGCCGGCGGCTTGTGCCGCCACTTCCTGTGAAAGGTCGTCGACGGTGGGGCCCAGCCCGCCGTTCACGATCACTGCATCGGCGCGCTCGCCGGCTTGCCGAAAGGCCTGCAGCAGGCTCTCCCGGTCGTCGCCCACCGTAGTGCCCCAATGGACGCCGAGCCCGACATCGACGAGCCGCCGGGCCATATGGCTATAGTTGGTGTTGACGGTCTTGCCGGTGAGGATCTCGTCGCCGGTACAGAGGATTTCGACGCGCATTCGCGGGATTATCGGCTAACGTCGGCCAGAAATCGAGAGCAAGAGAATCGAGGGAGAGATTGCCATGACGTCGCTTTCATCCGATCTGCGCGAGGCTCTGGCCAAGGTGGGCACGTCGACGCTCACCGGCGTCCTGAACCGTCGCGGGTTGCGCAGCATGACGCTCTACGACGTCTGGCCGATGCGCCCAGAACAACCGCGCATGGTCGGCCTGGCTTTCACCATGCGTTTCATCCCTTCGCGCGAGGATATGGACGGTCCGACCTCGTCCAACCGTTCGATGGTCCAGCCGCAGGCCATGGAAGAGTGCCCCCCAGGCTATGTGCTGATGATCGATTCAAGGGGCGATTCAAGGGCCGCCTCGGCAGGCGACCTCTATGTCGGCCGTCTGAAGGCGCGTGGCGCCGCCGGCATCGTCACCGATGGCGGCTTCCGCGATACCGACGGCGTCTTCAAGACCGGCCTGCCGGCCTATCATCGCCGGCCGTCCTCGCCGCCGAGCCCCATCGCGCACCGGCCGGTCGATCTCAACCTGCCCATCGCCTGTGGCGGTGTCGCCGTCTATCCCGGCGACGTGATTGTGGGCGACCGCGATGCCGTCCTCGTCATTCCACCCAGTATCGTCGAAGCAGTGGCCGAGGAAGCGCTCAACACCTACCACTACGAAGAGTTCGCCGAGGCCGAGGTGGCCCGCGGCCGCTCGCTGAAGGGGTTGTTCCCGATGGCGAGCGACGAGGCCAAGCGCGACTACGAGGCGTGGAAGAAGCGCGGCGGCAAAGGCTGAACTGCCACGTTAGGCCAGCTTCGTCAGGATCTCGAGTCCGGTCTTCAAGGTAAGCGTGACCGGCGTGCGCTCGGCGATGTCGGCCATGCGCTTCTTCTGCTCCTCGTCGACGGCACCCTCGATGGTGAGCACGCGGTCGATCCGCTGCTTGTCGCCGTCGCGCGAAAAGTGGATGTCGGCGTGGACGGCCGTGACCGGCCACTTCTTGCGCTCGGCATACATGCGGAGCGTGATCACGGTGCAGGCGCCCAGCGCCGAGGTCAGGAGATCGTAGGGGGCGGGGCCTGCATCCTTGCCGCCGAGCTCCGCGCCTTCGTCGGCTGTGAGCTTGTGATGGCCGCCATGTCCCGTGGCGATGGTCGTCTCGTAGTTGGTCGTACCGATGCTTGCCCTTGCGTGCGCCATGGCTCACCTCCCTAAACCAAGTGAATGAAAGATCGTCCTTCGGTGCGCGCGTGCACCTCGCCAATCACGACGCCTTCGATCTTGCCTGCCGCTTCGGCCGGGACGGCAGCGAGCAGGCCGCCGGCTGTCTGCGGGTCGAACAGAAGCGGCAGCTTCGCATGGCTGGCCATACGGTCCATTCCGTCGATCAGATGACGTGCCCGCAAATTCTCTGGCTGCAGCGAGCTCGTCAGGCCTTGAGCAAACAGCTCGATGGCGCCGTCGAGGGCGGGCAGGGCGTCAAGGTGGAGATCGACTGAGACGTCGTCGCCGCGGCCGGTGGCGCGGATCATTTCGGCGAGATGGCCGGCAAGACCGAAGCCCGTGACGTCGGTGCAAGCATGGGCGCCGACGGCAACGAGTGCTGCCGAGGCCTCGTCCGAGGGCGTGCGCATCGAGGCGAGTGCTTCGGCGATCCACCGGCCGCGCGCTGCGCCGCGCATGGCGGCCGCGAAGATCACGCCGGTGCCGAGCTTCTTGGTGAGGACCAGCTTGTCGCCCGGCCGCAGTCCGCCCTTGCGCAAGGCCCTGGCGGCAACGACCAGGCCGTTCACCGAGAAGCCGAGTGCCGCTTCAGGCCCTTCGCCCGAATGACCGCCGATCAGCGCACAGCCGGAACGATCGAGGACGCTTCGCGCGCCTGACAGCATCTGGAAGAGATCCTCCTCCATCAGTCGCTCGGCAGCGGCCGGTACGACCGCGAGCGCCAGTGCGCTGTGTGGTCTGGCGCCCATCGCCCAGACATCGCCCAGGGCGTGGACGGCGGCCACTTCACCGAAGGTGAAGGGATCGTCGATGAACGTTCGGAAGAAGTCGACGGACTGCACCAGCGCCTGACCGGCCGGCACGTCGATCATCGCAGCATCGTCGGGCGCATCGAGGCCGATGGAGACGTTGGATCCCGGCGAGGGGCCGAGCCGCCCCAGCACGCGCGTCAGGACGTTGGCGCCGACCTTGGCCCCACAGCCGCCGCAGCGCATGCCGATATCGGCGAGGAGGCGTCTGGCTTCGGCATCGGCCAGGGCTGGATCGGGCGGCGCATTGCGGGCGGCCATGTTCATCGGGCCCGCCGGCGGCTCGCAATACATGCGCATCCACTTGCGATCGATGTGATCCTTCCAGCGCCAGACCCAGGCGCCTTCAATGGCCCACCCGCTGCGCGTCGCGACCGCGTGGCCATCGCCCGTACCCAGGATGGAAAGGTAGCGGCTCTGCGGCGTGAAGGGCTCCAGCGGCCGCCCGAGCAGGGCCCGGCGCAGGTTCTCCGCCAGCGGCGGTCCCTGGCGCACCGCGAAGACACCGGCTTTCGGCCGTGGATGAGCGGCCACGCTGGCGCAGTCGCCGACGGCGAAGATGCGCTCGTCGCCGGTGGAGCGCAGCGTCGGTTCGACGGCGAAGAAGCCGCGCGAATCGAGGGGTAGGCCGGTGCCGGCAAACCATTTGGCGGCGCTCGCTTCGGTGACGACGAAAGTATCGTTGACGGCAAGGCGCTCGCCGTTCTCCAGATGAACCGCGCCGTCCTCCAGCCGGGTCGTCGCAACGTTCTCGATCAGGCGGATGCCGCGCCGCTGGAAGATCGCCCGAATCTTCCGCCGCGCCGCCAGGGCTTGGCCCGACAGGATTTCGCCCTTGGTGACGAGGGTGACCGCGACCGCGGCATGGTGCGCGATGGCGCGCAGCCGATGGTCGATCGCCAGTGCCAGTTCGACGCCGCCCGCGCCGCCGCCGATCACGGCGATGCGTAGCGAGCCCTGCCAATCCTTCACACGTTCGAGGAAAGCCAGCCAGCGGCGGCCAAGTTCGGCGATGGGTTTGACTGGCGTGGCGTGGTCGGCGGCGCCGGGGAGCGCCTCGACACTGGGCGAGGAGCCGACGTCGACCGCGAGAAAATCGTAGGCGACCGGCGGGCGGTTCTTGAGCAGGACCTGCCGGCTGTCCCGGTCGATGCCGATGGCCTCGGCGTGGATCAGTCGCGTGCCGGTCCAGGCAGCCAGCCGGGCGAGGTCGACATGACACTCGTCGAAGGAGTAGTGGCCGGCGACGAAGCCCGGGATCATGCCGGAATAGGGGGTCTCGATGTCCCGCCCGATCAAGGTCAGCCGCACGCCCGGCATCGGCTTCATGGCGAAGCTCTTCAGGACATGGACATGGGCGTGGCCGCCGCCGACCAGCACGAGATCCTTGAGGAGGGGAGCGGCCTGCATCGTCTTTCCTATAACGTATTGGAATGGCCGCTGGTATGTCGGCAAATAATATTGTATATCAACATATTACGGAATTTCTTTCGAGTCGTCTTGGAGTTCCCATATGGCCGTCACGTCTGGCCTCTCGGTTTCCCCCGATGTTCCCGAGGCCGGTACGGCTCTTGCCAGCTCGCGTTCCGCCTGGTCGCTGTCGTGGCCGCTGGTCCTCGGCCTGTTCCTGTTCATCGGCCTCTTCAACGGCAGCGGCATGCCGTTGCTCAGCGATCCCGACACGCACTGGCACATCGCCGTCGGCAACTGGATGATGGCGCACGGCGCCGCACCGACCGTCGATCCCTTCTCCTTCACCTTTCTCGGCCAGCCCTGGATCGCCAAGGAGTGGCTGTCGCAGCTTCTGATGGCGTCGGCGTTCAAGCTGGGCGGATGGGGAGGCGTCACGGCCTTGGCGGCCGGTGCCTTGGGCGTGAGCTTTGCGCTGATGATGCGGCTGGTCTTGCGCGACATCAAACCCGTGCCGGCCGCGCTGTTCACCATTGCGGCCATCGTGATGACGGCGCCGCACTTCGTGGCGCGGCCGCATGTGCTTGCCTTTCCGTTCATGCTGATCTGGGTGGCGGGCCTCGTGCGCGCCGTCGAGGAGCGTCGTGCCCCCGAGCCTCTGCTGCTGCTCGCCATGCTGCTATGGGCCAACCTCCATGGCGGCTTCACGCTGGGACTGCTGCTCGCGGGCGCCTTCGCCCTCGAAGCCGTGATCGGCGCGCGCGATGCCGTCGAGCGCAAGACGCTCCTCGCCGGCTGGGCCAAGTTCGGCGCAGGGGCGCTGCTGGTGTCCTGCATCACGCCCTATGGCCCGGAGCCGATCCTGGTGACCCTGCGTATCTTCGGCATCGGCGACACGCTGGCGACGATCTCGGAATGGCGGTCGCCGGACTTCCAGAAGCAACCGTTGCAGGAGCTGATCCTCCTGATTGCGCTCTATGCTGCCTTGTCGCGCGGATTGAAGCTGCCGCTGCTGCGCCTGCTGATCGTGCTCGGTCTCCTGCATCTCTACCTGCGCTACGCACGCAATGCCGAGCTGCTGGCGATGCTGGCGCCGCTCGCCATCGCGCCGCTGCTGGCGCGGCAATGGCCGTCCCTCAGGCCCAATGTATCGGATGGCAAGGGCTCCTCGCTGGCGGCGCAGGCAGCGGCGCTCGTGCAGCCGGCGGGCGTCGCGGCCATTGCCGCCGCGGTCGTCTGCTGCGCGCTCTTCGCGGCTTTCGTCATTCGCCACGCGGCAATTGCGCCGCCGCCGCAGACCATGCCGTCGGTTGCGATGGCCTATGCCAAGCAGGCTGGCCTCACGGGGCGTGTGCTCAATCACTACAATTTCGGCGGCTACCTCATTCATGCAGGCGTGCCGACCTTCATCGACGGCCGCGGCGAGCTCTACGGCGGCGACTTCATCAAGCGCTATTCCGAGATGGTGAGCCTGCGCAGCAATGATCCGCTCGACGAGGTGCTGGATCGCTATCGCATCGAGTGGACCTTGCTGCCGCCCGATCAGCCGGCCAACAAGCTGCTCGCGCGCCTGCCCGGCTGGCGCCAGGCCTATGCCGACGAGGCCGCCGTCATCTTCGTCCGCAGTCGCTAGGTCTTCAGCACGATCCAGGTGCAGTGGCCGATGGCACAGAGGCGGCCGCTTTCGGTGTAAAGCGCCGTGCCCGAGTAAAGCTTGCGGCCCTCGGCACCGATGCGCCAGCCGACTACAGCGCAGCGCTCGCCGACCTTCGGCCGGTCCAGCACCTTCGCGGTCATGCGGCCGGTGAGGGCGAGCCGCCAGTCGTCGGGATCCTGAGCGGCCCAGGCGCCGGGGCAGTCGAGGGCGCCCCACAGGAACTCGGGACGGATGGCGCCGCTCGCGTCTGCATGGTTGGCATGCGGCACATAGCAGGAGAGGGAGTAGCCGGGCTGCGGTCCCGGCGTGCCGAACACACGCAGGCCATCACCCTCGGCGCGACCACGACCGCAGACGATGCACCAATGGAAGTCGCTGTCCTCGGGGCTGCCGCCTTCTTCGCCACGTCGCATCACGTCGGCCCAGTCAGTGGGCGCTGGCGGCGGCGCGAGGTGATCGACCTTGCCCGCACGCGCTTCGCAGATCAGCGTCTCGCCTTCATGCAGCATCAACGCGTCGCCTTCGCGCACGAGCTGCAGGCTGGTCTCGACCGGGATCGGCGCACGCAGCGTGATCTCGACAGCGCCGTCGCCGCCGAAAGCGCGCATGAAACGATCGGCCAGCACGCCGCCGACATAGCCGCCGTTGCCAGAGAGGCGCGGGCCGTTGAAGCCGCGCTCGATGATGATCGTATTGTCCACGTTACTCCTCCGCGGCGCGGAACGTGGCGTGTACATGCGGAGAATGCAAGCCTGCCGGTCTGCCGAGGTGACTTGCGCACCGTTAGGTACTCATCGAGGTTGAGACGATGAATCGATTCGTGCCGTGGGCGCTGGTCGCGCTTTGCTTCGTCCTCGGTATTGCGAGCCGTTCGATTGGCGAAACCTTTGCCGTCTTCGTTCCATCGATACAGCAGGCGTTCGACGCCAACCGTGGATCGGTGACGTTGATCTATGGTTTCGCTCTGCTCCTCGGCGGTACAGCTGCGCCGCTTGCGGGTTGGATCGCCGACCGCTTCGGTCTGCGGGCGTTGACGATGATCGGCATGACGGCCGCAGCGTTGGCGACGGCAGGCGCTTCGCAGGCGACGCAGCTCTGGCATCTCTATCTCGGCCTTGGCGTCATCATGGGGTTCGGCAGCGCCGCACTCTCCGGTGTGTTGAGCTCCACCTTGCTTGGACGTTGGTTCCCGGCCAACCGATTGGGCGTTGCTATCGGCGTATCGTGGTCCGCGTCGGGTGTCGGCGCCATGGCGACCATTCCGATTGCCCAGCACTTGATTGCGACCGAGGGCTGGCGTGGCGCGTACATCGTTTTCGCCTGCGCCAGCGCGGTGTTCATTCCATTGCTGATGTTTCTGCCGTGGCGACGCATCGAGCGGGGGGCGCCGGGGCTTGTGCCTTTGCGTGCTGCCGGCGATGCCGGGCCGACGGTCGGCGAGGCGTTGCGCGATTGGCCGTTCTGGGCGTTGACGGTGTCGTTCGGCCTCACCTCGATCGGCATCTTCTCGCTCGCTCCCCAGGTCATGATCTATCTCCTGGAGCGCGGCTTCGAGGGCGCCTACGCCGCCCAGGCATTGGCTGTCGCCGGGTTCCTGATGCCGCTCGGCATGGTCGGCTTCTCCTGGCTTGCTGATCGCGGTGGTCGTCGCCTTGCGGCATTGCTCGCCTATGGTTCGTCGATCGTGGGCGTCGGCGCGCTCGCGTTGGTGCGCGGACCGAGCGACGACCTCTGGCTGTGGCTGTATGTCCTGCTCTTTGGCGGCAGCATGGGCTCGCGTGGTCCCATGATCTCTACCCTCGCCACGCTGCGCTACCGCGGCGCTCATTTTGGCCGCATCTACGGCCTGATCAGCATGGGCATGGGATTCGGCGGCTTCTTCGGCGCCTGGATCGGTGGCGTCCTGCACGATCTCACCGACGGTTACGCGGCGGTAATGGTCCTGTCCGTTGCGGCCCTTGCGCTGGCCGCTGCCTCTCTGGGCTCCGAAGCAGGGGCCCGCGAGCGCCTCAGCCGCCCGAAGCCGTGACGGCTGGGTGATGCTTCCAAGGCATCTCGATGACTATCCCATCGACATGTTGTGTTTCCGGAAAAGCTTGCCACAATGCGCGGCATGGTCGATCGGATCGATTTTCCGAGTAGTCCCTCTCTGCGGCGGCGGGCCTAGCCGTGACGCCGGGCCTTGAGTCCTGCCATGCGCTGGTGCTCAACGCCGACTTTCGGCCTCTGTCATACTTCCCTCTGTCGATCTGGTCCTGGCAGGATGCCGTCAAGGCGGTGTTCCTCGACCGCGTCAGCGTGATTTCCGAGTACGAACGCATGATCCACAGCCCGTCCTTCGAGATGCGGCTGCCCAGCGTCATCGCCCTCAAGGAATATGTACCGGCGGCGCGCCGGCCGGCCTTCACGCGGTTCAATGTCTTCCTGCGCGACCGATTCACCTGCCAGTACTGCAGCGGCGACTTCGCCACCAATGAACTCACCTTCGACCACGTCGTGCCGAAATCGCGCGGCGGCCGGACGAGCTGGAGCAACGTCGTCACCGCCTGCAGCCCCTGCAATCTTCTGAAGGGCAACCGGCTGCTGAGCGAGAGCGGTCTTGCGTTGCGTCGCGCGCCGGCCGAGCCCTCGACGCAGCTGCTGCAGGAGAATGGCCGCGGCTTTCCGCCGGGCTACCTGCACGAAAGCTGGCGGGACTTTCTTTACTGGGACAGCGAACTCGATCAGGGTTGAAGCATGGCAGATCGAGTTGCGGGCAAGGTCGCGCTGGTCACCGGCGCGGCATCGGGATTGGGGAAAGCAACGGCAGAGCGTCTTGCAGAAGAGGGCGCGGCAGTCGTCATCGGCGACATTCGCGTCGAGGCCGCCAAGGAGGTTGCCGCTGCCATCTCTGCCCGAGGCCAGCGCGCGCAGGCGCTGAAGCTCGACGTTACGAGCGAAGCCGACTGGATCGCCGCCGTCACGGCCACCGAGCAGGCCTTCGGCAAGCTCGACGTGCTGGTGAACAATGCCGGCACCGCCGACGGCACCTGGGTCCACAAGCTCACTCTGGAGCGCTGGCGGAAGATTCACGCCATCAATCTCGACGGTGTCTTTCTCGGCATCAAGTATGGCGCCGAGGCGATGAAGCGGGCCGGCGGCGGTTCGATCGTCAACATCTCTTCGGTGGCCGGTATCGTCGGCATCGCCGAGGCGGCATCGGCCTATTGTTCGAGCAAGGGCGGCGTGACCCAGCTGACCAAGGCTACGGCGCTGGAGTTCGCCCTGCTCAAGACCAACATCCGCGTGAACTCCGTCCATCCGGGATACATGGATACGCCGATGCTGCAGGGCGTGATCGCCGCCTATCGCGAACCCGAGGAGGCCCGGGCGCGGCTGACGGCCAGCGAGCCGCTCGGCCGCCTGGGGGAACCGCGCGACATCGCGAATGCCGTGCTCTATCTTGCCAGCGACGAATCGAAGTTCGTCACGGGCGCGCAGATGGTGGTCGACGGCGGCTTCGCCGCGCGCTGATCAAATTCTTGTCGACAGCCAGATGGCCAGCCGAGAGCCGGCCTTGATCGCTCCCGTCAGCGCTTCGTAGGCGGGCGCCTGTTCGGCGCCGGAAGCCAGTGCCTCGTCGCGATGCTCCATCTCCTCCGCACGGAACTTCTCGACCGTGGACTTGAGTTCGGCCTCGTCGTCGCCGAGCTTGGCGGCCTGTCCGGCATAGTGCTCTTCGATCGTCTCCTCGATGGCCACCGTGCAGGCCATGGCGGCCTTGTCACCCATCAGCGCCGTGGCGGCGCCCAAAGCGAAGCCCGCGACGTTCCAGAGCGGCGACAAGGCGGTCGGCCGGACGCGGCGTTCGACAAGGAGCCTGTCGAAGACCTTGTTGTGCTCGCGCTCTTGGCGCGCCATGTGGGCGATCTTGCGCCCGGCCTCGCTGTTGGCGCGGCCCGTCCAGCGCAGTGCCGCGAGCTGGCCCTCGTAGATGCGTACGGCGCCGAACTCGCCCGCCTGGTCGACACGGATCGTGCGCTCGACCAGGTCGCGGGCATCGGGATCGCCAGGATTGCGGATGTCGCCGGTTTTCATGTCTAGGACCTTGCCCGTCTGGAGATGCCCGAAGCGAGGACGATGGCCAACGCGGCGGAGAGGATGGCGTTCCAGCCCGCCATCGAGATCCCCGCCAGTTTCCAGGCAGGTTCGTCACAGCGAACCATCTTGGCGCCGAATAGATACTTTTTCAGTTCCTCCGGCGAAAGGCCGGTGGGAATGCTGCCCGAGCAGGCCTGTGGCCCCGCCCACCAGCGGTACTCGACCCCGGCATGGAATACGCCGAGCGCAGAAGTGACGACGATGGAGGCGATGGCGACCAGCAGCAGGCCAAGGGCCAGCTTCCGGTTCGAGGAGGCGGCGAAGGCGCCGAGGCCCGCGATGATGGCGACGATATGCGGCCAACGCTGCCAGTGGCACATCTCGCAGGGCGCAAGTCCCATCCCGTACTGGAAGAAGAGCGCGCAGCCCAGCAGGAAGCCGCTGCCCAACGCCGCCAGCAGCCCGAGCAGGCTGGGAAGGGGCAGGCGCTGCAACGAAGCCATGACGTGATCCCTAGAACATGTAGCGGAAGGCGACGAAGCCGCCGATCAGCGCAATCAGGAAAAGCCAGGTGAGCAGGGTCAGACGCTTCTCGATGAACGTGCGGATCGGCTCGCCGTACTTCCACAGCAACGCTGCCACGAGGAAGAAGCGCGCGCCACGCGTCAAGATGGACGCCCACACGAATGTGAAAAGATCGAAGTGTGCTGCGCCCGAGGCGATGGTCACGAGCTTGTAGGGAATGGGCGTCAGGCCCTTGATCAGGATGATCCAGGTTCCGTACTCGTCGAAGCCTGCACGAAAGGCGGCGAGTCCAGACTGTAGGCCATAGGTCCTGACGACCCATTCGCCGATTGTTTCAAAGAAGTAGTAGCCGATCGCATAGCCCAGCAAGCCGCCCAGAACAGAGCAGACGGTGCAGACCAGCGCGATCTGAAACGCCTTCTCGCGGTTGGCCAGCACCATCGGCACCAGCATCACGTCGGGCGGAATCGGAAAGAACGAACTCTCCATGAAGGAGACGGCGCCCATAGCGGGGATCGCGTGGCGATGTCGGGCGAGACGGATCACCCAGTCATAGAGGCTACGAATCATGCAGGTCGTTCCCTAGCAGGCAGAGACGAGGTTTGGCAAAGTCGCCTCATGTCACTCCTTGCCCAACCATTGAAGCTGCCGAACGGCGTCATCCTCAAGAATCGCATCGGCAAAGCGCCGCTGACCGAGGGGCTCGCCGACGAGATGAACCGCGCGACCGCCCGCCATGTCAGCCTCTACCGAAGATGGGCCGAAGGCGGTGCGGCCGTCGTCGTAACAGGCAATGTGCAGGTGGATCGCCGCTATCTCGAGCGCCCCGGCAACGTCGTCATCGACGGCAGTCTGAGTGACAGTGAGGGTGGCATGGATGCGCTGCGTGCCTACGCCAGGGCAGGTACCGCCAATGGGACGGAACTCTGGATGCAGATCAGTCATCCCGGCCGGCAGACACCGCGCCGGGTCTGTGATCATCCCGTGGCACCGTCGGCCGTGCCGCTTGCCCTGCCGGCCAGCGCCTTCGCGCCGCCGCGCGCCATGACGGCGGAGGAGGTGGCCGACGTGCCGCGTCGCTTTGCGCACACCGCCGCTGTCGCGCGCGAAGCTGGCTTCACCGGCGTGCAGATCCACGCCGCGCACGGCTATCTGCTGAGCCAGTTCCTGACGCCGTTGGTGAACAAGCGCGAAGATCGCTGGGGCGGCGACCTCGCGGCGCGCGCCGGCCTTCTGCTTGAGGTCGTGCGCGCCGTCAGGACCGCCACCGCGCCCGGCTTCTGCATTTCGGTGAAGCTCAATTCGTCGGACTTCCAGCAGGGCGGCTTTTCCAACGAGGAATGCCTGCAGGTCGTGAAGTGGCTGGGCGAGGCGTCGGTCGACCTGATCGAAATCTCGGGCGGCAACTACGAGAAGCCGGCCATGATGGGCAGCGGCGCCAAGGAAAGCACGGTTCGCCGCGAAGCCTACTTCCTCGAGTACGCTCAGCTCATCAAGCAGGCAGCACCTGTGCCGATCATGCTGACCGGCGGCTTTCGGTCGAAGGCTGCCATGGAAGCGGCGCTGGGCGAGGGGGCCTGCGATGTCATCGGCCTCGGCCGGCCGATGTGCGTCGACACCGACCTGCCCAATCGCCTTCTGTCCGGCGAGACCAACAGTGCGGAGGCCTACGAGGACCAGATCGTTCCGGCGAAGGCGGGGCTCGGCTGGTTCTGCCTGCAGCTCATCGCCCATGGCGACGGTCGCGATCCCGACCGTACGCTGAGCGGCGACGATGCCATCAAGGGCTACGTCGCCAACGAGGAGAAGACAGCGGCCGCGCTGGTCGGCCGCTGATCAGCTTCAGCGTTACTCGGCGGCTTGCTTCAGCTGCGTCGGCACGGTCTCGCCGGCGAACAGGGCGGCGCGGGCCGCTTCGTACTCGGCCTTGAGACGAGCCACGATCTCGGCGGCCGGCGGAGCGTCGAAGATCTGACCGACGCCCTGGCCCGCGCCCCAGATGTCGCGCCAGGCCTTGGCCTTGGTGTTGCCGCCGGAACCGAAGTTCATCTTGCTCTTGTCGGCTTCGGGCAGCGCATCGGGGTCGAGCCCGGCGGCAGAGATGCTCCGCTTCAGGTAGTTGCCGTGCACGCCGGTGAAGAGGTTGGTGTAGACGATCTCCTCGCCGGTCGAGTCGATGATGCACTGCTTGTTGCCCTCGGAGGCATTGCCTTCCTTGCTGGCCGTGAAGCGCGTGCCGAGATAGGCGAGGTCGGCGCCCATCGCCTGGGCCGCCAGCACCGAGGCGCCATTGGAGATCGAGCCCGAGAGCAGGATTGTGCCGTCGTAGAACTGGCGCACTTCCGGCACCAGCGCGAAGGGCGAGAGCCGGCCGGCATGTCCGCCGGCGCCGGCGCACACCAGGATCAAGCCGTCGACACCCGCCTGCAGTGCGCGCTTGGCATGGGTGACGTTGGTGACATCGTGATACACTAGGCAGCCGTAGCGCTTGGCCGACTTCACCACGTCGTCGGGCGCGCGCAGCGAGGTGATCTGGATCGGCACCTTGTACTTTTCGCAAAGGTCGATGTCGTGCTGCAGCCGGTCGTTGGAGCTGTGTACGATCTGGTTCACCGCGAAGGGCGCAACCTTCTTGTCCGGGTTCTTGGCCTTGTACTCGCGCAGCTCCGTCGTGATGCGCTGCAGCCACTCCTCCAGCACTTCCTTCGGCCGCGCGTTCAGCGCCGGAAAGGAGCCGACGATGCCCGCCTTGCACTGCTCGATCACGAGGTCCGGATTGGACACGATGAACAGCGGTGCGCCGACCACCGGGATCGAAAGGTTGTCACGCAGCAGGGCAGGAAGGGCCATGGTTTCGCTCCTTGAAATGATTATTCGCTAGGTTAAGTCGGACGTAGCACGAAGCCGCGACAGGCGTCGTCTATTTCAACAGCTCGAAAGCGCCGCCCCTTTCGAGGGCGCGCTTGTATGCGGGTCGGGCGTGAATGCGGTCGATAAATCCCTGCAGCTTCGGCATGCGTCCGCCGAGACCGGCGCGGGCCGATGCCGCCTCGATCGGGAAACTCATCTGAATGTCGGCCGCGGTGAACTCGTTGCCCGCGAACCAATCACGCTGGGCGAGCTCGCCTTCGAGGAAGGCGAAGTGGTTCGAGATCTGCGGTCCCAGCAGCGTCTTATCGGCACCGGACGCGATGGCGCGTGCCACGGGGCGCATGAAGATCGGCACGCGCGTTGGCAGTCGCCCGAACACCAGCTTCATGAACAGGAGCGGCATCAGCGAGCCTTCGGCGTAATGCATGAAGTAGGTGTAGCGCAGCCATTCGGGTGTGCCGGCTGCCGGCGTGAACCGGCCGCCGCCATAGGTCAGCGACAGGTATTCGAGGATGGCGCCCGATTCCGCCAGAGTCTTGTCGCCGTCGCTGATCACCGGCGACTTGCCGAGCGGATGCACGGCACGCAAAGAGGCCGGCGCCATCATCGAAGGCTCACGCTCGTAGCGCTTGATCTCGTAGTCGAGGCCAAGCTCCTCGAGCATCCAGAGGATGCGCTGCGAGCGCGAGTTGTTCAGGTGATGGACGACGATCATCGATCGGCTCCTTTCAAGCGCCCTCCCCATTCAAATGGGGAGGTGCCGCGTCTTACGCGGGCGGAGGGGTCATATTGGAACCCATGACCCCTCCGTCGTCGATTACGACGACACCTCCCCCGAGGACGGGGGAGGCGATCTGATTGTTAAAGCGGGCCCGGCCGCCAGTTGCCATGAAAGCCTGCCGGCACACGGCTGCTCAAGTGGGCCAGCGCCACCGGCCCCTTGGCGATGTCGGTCGCTTCGAAGACGGCGAGGTCGCTGCGGCCTTCCTCGGAGCGGTAAATGACCGACAGCACCCAGCCGTCGCCTTCCGCCGCATTCTCGGTCCGCGGCACGAACACCGGCTCGCCGAAGCGATCGTCGGCGCCGGCATTCCAGGTTGCGTTGCGGCCGGTCTGCAGATCGTAGTGAGTGATGCCCTCGCTGCGCCGGACGCCGGCTTCGACGATGTTGCCCGAGACGATCCAGCCATGGCGGTAGTCGTTCATGGTGAAGCGCTCGTCGAAGCGCGGGAACTCGCCGGCGCGGTCGTCGAGCTGCTCTTCCTTGAAGGTGTTGGCGTGGCCCGAGAGGTCGAAGGTCCAGCGGAACAGCCGCGCCGCCGGCGTCTCCTTGGTGGAGGGCGAGCCGTCGGGCAGTGGGAACAGCGGCGCCACGTCGTACTTCATGACGTCGATCACGACCTTGCCGTCGGCCGTCTCGAAATGGTTCATCGGATGGAAGACGTAGCAGGGCGGCGCGCTGATCCACTTCACGTCGGCGACGGTGCCGCCGCGCGGGATGAAGGCGATGTGGCTGCCTTTGTCCGGCTCCCAGGCGAAAGGTGGCAACCCGCCCATGGCGCGTTCCATCGAGGAGGTGAGCGGGAAGACCGGCAGCACGATCCAGTTCTTCGTCACGGCGAAGTCGTGGATCATCGACGGATAGGGGCCGTCGAGGATTTCGGCGCGGGTGATCCTGCCGTCGGCCGTCACGCTCTGGATGCTTACTTCCTTGGTGAAGCGGCCCTTGGCGGAATAGCCGAAGAACACCATCTCGCCCGTCTTCGGGTCCATCTTTGGATGGGCGGTGAAGGGGCCGCACAGCTTGTCGCCGTAAGTCTCGTAGCCGTCCTTCGGCCCGACGGGCATCAGGCTCGCGGGATCGAGCGAGAAGGGCGCATGCGCCTCTTCGAGCGCCAGCAGCTTGTTGCCGTGCCAGACGATGTTGGTGTTGGCGATGGTCGAGTTCAGCGCGAAGACGCGCGGGTCGGTGTAGCGCGGGTTGCCGAAGGTGCCGGAGAGGCCCTCGCCTTCCTGGTTCTCGATCTGCCACTTCGGCGTGCGCACCCAGCGGTTCTTGTAGGAGACGTTGCCGTTCTCGATGTGGAAGGCGTGGATCATGCCGTCGCCGCCGAACCAATGGTACGGGCCGCGCGGGGCGAACTGCGGATTGGGACCGTTGCGGTAGAGTGTGCCGCACAGCTCCTTCGGCATCTCGCCGGTGATGTGGAGATGGGCCGCATCGGCCTCGGTGTTCACCGGGGCGAAGTAGCCGCGCAGGAAGGGATTGTCGGTCGGGAAGGCTTTGGCCATGGCGCGCTCCTGTCGTCGGGCGTGAGATAGGCAGGGACGGTAACGGTAACGCTGTGTATCTATCGGACGCTATCAATACACAGCGTTTCCGACAAGAGGCGTTCTAGGGATTATTTTCCCGGCGACGATAGTAGACGTAACCGCTCAGTCCCAGGGCCAGCAGCAGCAGGCCGAGATAGAACTCGGTATGGGTCGGACCGATCAGGTCGAACAGCGGCGTCGCCACCAGATTGAAGAACAGCATCGAGCCCGCCATGATCGCGAGCCGCAGGCGAAAGACGCGCGCGATTTCGGCGCCTTTGAAGACCGTCTGCATGCGGGTGATCATCGGGATGAAGAAGAACGGCGCGCCCAGCCCGGCGACCAGGCCGGCCGCCATCATCGCCGGCAGCTTGTAGGGATTGTCGAGGCCCCAGGCGGCCAGTGCGATCAGCGCGAAGCCCGCGCCCATGGCGACATAGCCCAGGAACATGGTGGAGAGCGGCCGGCGGAAGCGCACGCTGCCGGCGATCAGATTGCCCAGCACGTCGCCGACGCCGCAACTGCCGACGATCAGGCCGAGCGAGGCCAGTCCATGGAAGCCGAACAGGTGCGGGTCGTGCTCGACCACCATCAGGGCAATGCAGAGCTGCAGCGCCACGCTCCACGGCCCGTTGGCGAAGGCGTTGACCAGCAGCAGCGCGCCGGTCGTGCGCTCGCGCAGCATCAGCCGTGCGCCGTCGAGCAGGGCATCCCAGGCGCCGCGCCAGCCGCCGCGTCCCGGCCGCAGCTTGCTGGCGGGGTCGACCAGGCGGTCGCGCACCACCCAGATCGCGAGTGCCGAAAGTACGAAGCCGACGGCGGTGATTGTCAGGAAGTGGATCACCGGCAGGAGCGTGTTGAGGATCGCCGCCATCATGGGGCCGATCAGGCGCGCCAGCCGCCAGGTAGCGTCAAACAGGCCGTTGATCGCCTGCATGGCGCTGCGATCAGTCACCAGCACGGGCACGGCCGATTGCAACGCCGGCGTGAACACCATGCGCAGGCCGGCCAACCCCATGACCGACGCGACCAGCAACGGGATCGAGACGCCCCAGATGTAGAAACCGATCACGGGCAGCAGCGCCATGACGGCGCTGGCGTATTTGGCGCCGATCATGGCGCGGTCGGGGCGCCAGCGATCGAAGGCCGAGGCGCCCAGCAGGCCGACCACCAGCATGGCGGCATACTGCGTGGCATTGACGTAGCCCGCAGCGTTGCCGATCTGCTCCGCCGCGATCCAGACGACCGCAACCCGGAAGAGGTCTTCGCCGATGGTCGAGGCGGCCAACCCCGACCAGACGGTGGCGACGGCGGGGTCCTTGAGCGGCCTTAAAACGGGAATCATGAACGAGCGACCAAGATCACGAAGCTGCGCGAAGCGTCACTTCACCCACACCCCGCCATCCTTGCTCGTGTAGCCGAGCGACAGATAGGCCGCGTCGACCAGCGACTGGCCGCGCTCGTTCATCAGGAGGCCCGGGCCCATGCGGTTCATGGTGTAACCGAAGGACAGGCCGGCCGCCGGATCGGCGAAGCCCAGCGAGCCGCCGGCGCCGACATGGCCGAAGGCGGCGCTGCCCATGATCACGCTGTCGCAATCCTCGCCCCACAGCCTCGCGGCCATGCTGCGCTTGCGGTTGTCCATCGACTTCATGAAGCCGAGCGCAAACCGTGTCGGGATGCGCAGGGTGGCGTCGTCGTGCGTCGCCATCGAAACTTCGCCCATCCGGGTGAGCGTCTTGCCATCGACGAGCTTTCCACCGCCATTCGCCAGCGGGGCGTACATGCCGGCAAGGCCGCGCGCATTGGTGATGCCGTTGGCCGCGCCGATTTCGGCGGCGTGGCCCGCGCGCGTGTTGGCGCCGCCGGAGCGCCAGGCGCCGTTGTTGAAGTAGAAGAGGGCGGGGATCGACTCCTTGTTCGTCGCCAGATCGCGCATGAACGGCGTCACCGCATCGGCCGCCTTGTAGACATGCGCCACGATGGGCGCGACGCGCGGCTCCATCTCCTCCGGCAGGCCGATCCAGAAATCGAGGCCCAGCGGGCCCGCGATCTCGTCGCGGAAGAACGTGCCGAGCGACTTGCCCGAGGCGCGGCGGACTATCTCGCCGACCGTCCAGCCGAAGGTGAAGCCGTGATAGCCGTTGCGCGTGCCGGGCTGCCAGAACGGCTCCTCGTCGGCCAGCCGCGCCGTCATGTAGTCCCAGTCGTAGGGGCCGTCGTCCTTCACCTTGGCGCGCACGGCGGGTACGGCCGAGGAGTGGTCGAGCATCATGCGCGTCGTCACATGCCCTTTGCCGTGCTGGGCGAACTCCGGCCACAGCTCGCGGACGGGCGCATCGAGGTCGAGCTTGCCCCGAGAGGTCAGCACATGGGCGCAAAGCGCCGTGGCGCCCTTGGTGCAGGAGAAGACGATGGACAGCGTATCGCGTGTCCACGGCGCGTTGGTCTTCCGGTCGGCCGTGCCGCCCCACAGATCGACGACGGTCTCACCGCCGACCGTGAGGCAGACCGACGCGCCGATCTCGCCCTTGCTGTCGAAGTTCGCCTTGAAGGCTTCGGCGACACGCTCGAAGCCCGGCTTGCACGTTCCCCCGATTTCCTGGGCGGTCATTTCGGCTCCGGCAAGTCGAAGACGTTGAGGAGGAAGCGCGCGGCGAGCTGAAGGCCCGTCTCGTCGATGCTATGGCCGACACCGGGGGCGATATGCACGCCGACCTGGAGACCCTCGCCGGTCAGCGCTGCGGCGGCGCGTTGCGTCAATGTATGCGGCAGCATCTCGTCGCTGTCGCCATGGATCAGCAGGACCGGCGGCCTGTTCTGTAGCTCCGACTGCAACAGCTCGGCGCCGGCCAGCATGCCCGAGAAGCCGATGATCCCGGCGAGCTGCTTCTGGCGCCGCAGTCCGACATGGAGCGCCATCATGGTGCCCTGGCTGAAACCGACCAGAACGGTCTTCGATTCATCGAGCCCGTAGGCCGCCATGGTTTCGTCGAGATAGGCGTCGAGCAGCGGCGCAGCGGTGCGCACGCCGGCCAGCGCGATCGCGGGATCGAGCCGGGAGATGCCGAACCACTGATAGCCGAAGGGATTGCCCTCGCAGGGCTGCGGCGCATTGGGAGCATGGAACACCACGTCGGGCATCAACTGGCCGAGCAGGGGCGCCAGTCCGATCAGGTCGTTGCCGTCGGCGCCGTAGCCATGCAGCAGCACGACGAGATGGCCGGGCTTGCCGCCGCCCTGCGGGCCGTGGCGGGGGCCGTCGAGTTTGGTCATGTCTTCTTCTCCGCGTTCTTTTCCCGGGCGCTCCAGTCCGGCATGTTGCGGCGATAGTGCCAGAGCACCAGCGCAGCGGCGCTGCGCCAGGGACGCCAGGCTTCGGCGATCTTGAGCAGCCGTTTGGCGTCCGGTCGCGTGCGCAACTTCTTGAGGTGCTGCGCGGCCACCACCAGGCCGAGATCGAGGCCCGGCATGATGTCGGGGCGGCCGTGTGCGAACATCAGGTAGATTTCCGCCGTCCAGGGGCCGATGCCTTTGGCCTGGGTCAGCATGGCGATGGCCGCCGCATCGTCGAGATCGTCCAGCGACGCGAAATCGATGCGACCTTCGACGATGTCGGTGGCGAGGCTGCGGCCGTACTTCATCTTGGCGCCCGACAGGCCGACGGCGCGAAGCTGCTCGTCGGTCTGCGCGAGGAACGCCGCCGGCTCCATCGACGGCACCGCCGCCTCGAGCCTGAGCCAGATGCTGCGCGCGGCATGTACCGAGACCTGCTGGCCCACGATCGATCGCATCAACCCGCCATAGCCGGTCGGCATGTCGCGCAGTTCCGGTATGCCGGCCTCTTCGAGGGCACGTGCAATGTCGGGATCGGCATCCGCCAGCTCGCGCAGCGCCTTCTTGAGGGTCTTCTTGTCCAGAACGATGCGGGTCGCGACTTTGGCCATAGCCTACCCGCCATAGCACGCGGCGAGGGCGCGCTGTAACGTCGGAAGATGTCCATCGTCACGCGTTTTGCCCCCAGCCCGACAGGCGAACTTCATCTCGGCAGTGCCTATTCTGCCAGGATCGCCTGGCAGCGCGCACGAGAGGCCGGCGGGACTTTCCTGGTGCGCATCGAGGACACCGACATTCGCCGCTGCCGTCGCGAGTACGAGACGGCCATCCTCGAGGATTTGCGCTGGCTGGGCCTTCATTGGGATGGCGAGGTGCGGCGGCAGTCCCGGCATTTCGACGATTACGGCGCCGCGCTCGACCGGTTGAGCGGGATGGGCCTGGTCTATCCCTGCTTCTGTACCCGCGCCGACATCGCCCGCGAGATCGCCGCGGCCGCAAGTGCACCCCATGGGCCCGACGGCCCGCTTTATCCCGGCACCTGCCGTTCCCTGTCGAACGAGGAGCGCCGCCGCCGCGTTGCTGCCGGTCACGAACTCTGCATGCGGCTCGATGCGGCGCAGGCGGCCGAGCAGGCGGGGCCCTATTCCTTCGTCGACGAAACCAGGGGGCGCATCGAAGGGCAGCCCTTGTTGATGGGCGACTTCGTGATCGCCCGCAAGGATACGCCGACCAGCTATCATCTGGCTGTCACAGTCGACGATCACCTCCAGGGCGTCACCTTGGTGACACGCGGCGAGGATCTGTTGCCGTCGACCCATGTCCATGGGCTGCTGCAGAAGCTGCTGGGTTACGCTGCACCGCAATATGCACATCATCGCCTGCTGACCGACGCCGACGGCCGTCGCTTCGCCAAGCGAGACAGGGACCTGACCATCCGTGCCCTGCGCGATGCCGGCAAGACGCCGGAAGAGGTGTTCGCCCTGATTGCTGCCTTCCCGTCGAAGGCATAACATTCCGCGATGGACCGGAATGAACAACTGGCCGTCGGGAGGCGGCTGCTCGGCCATATCGACGGCCGCACCACCGATCTCGCGGACGCTCTGTTCCGCAACAAGGTCGACGCCTACTCGAGCACCGAACGGGCCGCGCGAGAGCGCGATGCGCTGTTCCGCGCCCTGCCGCTCTTCATGGGCCTGTCGTCACGGCTGGCCAAGCCCGGTGACTATGTGACCGAGGACGTCGCCGGCATGCCCGTGCTGATGACGCGAGGTGCCGACGGGGCGGTCAGGGCCTTCGCCAATATCTGCCGCCATCGCGGCGCGCCGGTCGCTCAAGGTTGCGGCAACGCTCGCGCCTTCGTCTGCCCCTATCACGGCTGGACCTACGACGGACAAGGCAAGCTGCTCGGCGTGACTGACAAGGTGGGCTTCGCCGGTCTCGATCTCGGGGCGCACGGTCTCGTGCGCCTCCCGGTCGGCGAGAAGCACGGCATGATCTTCATGCGCGCGACGCCGGTACAGGAAGGCGAGAGCGCGGACATCGACGTCGATGCGACGCTCGGGACGATGGCGCTGGACTTCGCGGCGCTCGACCTCGACACCTATCCGATGTTTTCGGTCGATCGCGTGACGCCGCGCATCAACTGGAAATTCGCGGTCGATACTTTCCTCGAGGGTTATCACATCCCGCATCTGCATCGGAAAACCATCGCGCCGTACTTCATCGGCAATTGCGGGACATTCGACGGGGCGGGGCTGCACGGTCGCATGTGCGTCGCGAGGACTTCCATCGACGGCGTGCGGGCACTGCCCGAAAGCGAGCGCAACTTCCGCCCGCATGTCATTGCGATCTACCAGCTCTTCCCCAACACCATCATCGTCTGGCAGGTCGACCATATCGAGATCTGGCGGGCCTTTCCGGATCGCGACGATCCCGGCCGCTGCGAGGTCGAGTTCACGCTCTACATGCCGGCGGATAGCGACCGGCCGGCGGCCTACTGGGAAAAGAACCGCGACATTGCGATCCGAACGGTCATGGAAGAGGACTTCCCGCTGGGCGAGCGCATGCAGATCGGTTTCGAATCGGGCGCCACGGAGGAAGTGATCTACGGCCGCAACGAGCCGTCGCTGGTGCACTTCCACAGTTCTATCCGCAGCGCCCTCGGCGTCGCGGCGTGACCGCCCCCGAACGGCTGTCCGACTTCCCTGGGAGCGGCTGCGCCGTCGTGATCGGTGGATCGGGCGGGATCGGTCGCGCCATCGCCCTGCAACTTGCCGAGCGCGGCTGCGATATCGCACTCAACTATTTCAGCAACATCGCCGGCGCCGAGGAGACGGCGGCCCGCATCCGCCGCGCCGGCCGGGAGGTCCATGTGGGCCAGGTCGATCTGCGCGACGAAGCCTTGGTGAAGCGGTTCGTCGACGAAGCGGGCCAGCATTTCGGCGGCGTCCATACGGCGATCTATGCCGCCGGTCCCTACATTCCGATGCGCTTTGTCAGCCAGCAGCCGGCCACGACCTTCCGCGAGGTGATGGAGCACGATGCCTTCGGTTGCTATCACTTGGTGCAAGCGTCTTTGCCCCACTTGCGGGCGGCCAAGGGCAGCTTCACGGCGATCGTGACGCCGGCCATCCGCCGCTATGCCGCCAAGGATATCCTGAGCGCAGCGCCCAAGGCCGCGATCGAGCAGATCGTGAAAGCCGTTGCCGCCGAAGAGGGGCGCTTCGGCGTGCGGGCCAATGCCGTCGGTGTCGGCGTGATCACCGACGGGCTCTACCATGCACTGGTCGAGCACGGCGATTTCGACGAGCGTTTCCTCGAAGCGTCGCGGCAAGCCAAGGCGCTGAAGCGGCTGGGTACGGCGGAGGAAGTGGCCGAGGGTGTCGTGTTTCTGGCATCTGCCCGCGCGCGATGGATTACTGGTCAGACCCTGATGGTCGACGGAGGGTATGCCTTATGAAGCGGACCAAGCCGCCGTTCCGCGCCGACCAGGTGGGCAGCCTCCTGCGCACGCCGCCTCTCAAGGCCGCACGCACGAAGCGCGCCACGGGCGAGATCACGCCGGCGGAACTGAAGGCGGTCGAGGATGCCGAGATCAGGAAGCTGGTCGCCAGGCAGGAGGAGATCGGCCTGCAGGCCGTGACCGATGGCGAGTTCCGGCGCTCCTGGTGGCATTACGATTTTCTGGCGGGCCTCGATGGCGTCGAGCTGGTGAGTGTGGCGCAGGGCCTCCAGTTCAAGGGAACCCAGACCAAGGCCGAGGGACTGCATGTCCACGGCAAGATCGACTTCACCGATCATCCGATGATCGAGCATTTCAGGTTCCTGAAGTCGGTCGCGAAGGCCGTGCCGAAGATGACCATTCCGTCGCCGACGGCGTTGCACTATCGCGGCGGTCGGGCGGCGATCGAGCGGTCGGCCTATCCCGAGATGGAGCCGTTCTTCGAGGATCTCGGCGGGGCCTATGCCAAGGCGGTGCGCGCTTTCGGCGAAGCGGGCTGCACCTACTTGCAGCTCGACGAGGTCTTCGTCGCCTATCTCTGCGATCCCGCGCAACGCGACTACCTGCGCGGCCGTGGCGACGATCCCGACAAGCTGCTCCACATCTACGCCGATCTGGTGAATGCCGCCGTCTCGGGCCGCACGCCCGGCATGACCATTTCCATGCATCTCTGCCGGGGCAACTTCCGGTCGACCTGGATGGCACAGGGTGGCTACGAACCCGTGGCCGACGTGCTGTTCAACAAGATGGGCGTCGACGCCTATTTCATGGAATACGACAGCGAGCGCGCCGGTGGCTTCGAGCCGCTGCGCATGCTGCCCAGGAACAAGCTCGCCGTGCTTGGGGTCATGACCTCCAAGACCGGAGCGCTGGAGGACAAGGACGTGCTCAAGCGCCGCCTCGACGAAGCGGCGAAGTTCGCCGACCTCGACCAGCTCTGCCTGTCGCCGCAATGCGGCTTTGCCAGTACGGAGGAAGGCAACTTGCTGGCCGAGCAGGAACAGTGGGCCAAGCTCGCACGCTGCGTCGAGGTGGCGAAGGAAGTGTGGGGATGATCGCGGCGGCCGGTGCCGACCTGTAACGCCGCGAAAGCGACTGTAACACCGAGCAATCATTTGTCATTTCACTTCGCTTCGGCGAAGCGGCGGCGACCGGCAGGGACTGGTCGCCGGCCAGCTTCAGGCGGCCGTGTCTGCTGCCTGGATCATCGGTCCCCTGGCCGGCGCGGCGCTGTACGAAGTCTCAATGAGCGGACCGTTGATGCTCACGGCGGCAGGGATGGCGCTTGGCCTTATCGCCCTCTTCGCCGTCACCGTCCTTCGAGCTGCTTGAGCAGCCAGACCTGCGGCGTGTTCGATTCGAGGAAGTCGCGTCCGGCCTTGCGCTTCTGCGGATCGGAAACATTGCCGTCGACGATGGCGACGATGAGGTCGCACTTGTAGGTGAAGGCGACGCCCTCGGCGTAGCGCCGAGAGCCGTTGCGTCTCCTGTGGCAGTAGGTCCGTGCTCGGCCGAACAGGTCGGTAATGCGAATGCGGCTGCCGGGTCCCACGGGCTCAAAGCGCGGATCGAGCCGCCGGATGTCGACGGCAAGATCCAACGCTTCGTCGGACAGCACTTCGCTCTGGCAATCGCCACAAAGGCCGGGCTTCAACTGCACATAGACGTCGTGATCGTCGCCGGTCCAGGCGCGGCCGTCTGGCCAGGGCTCGCGAGGGAAGGGCCAGGGAAAAGGCCGCCAGCCGAGCGGGTCGGTATGGCCGAGCGCCGCCCTGTCTTCGGCCCAGCGCGCCGCGTAGGCGAGAGCGCCGACTTGGGCTGCAACCACGCCTGCATAGATCAAGGTACGCCGGCGGCTGGTCATGGCCTTCGCGTCGGCGCCCCCAGTTCCGTCGGAGCATCGTCTGCCATGCTCCGACTATAGCGCGTCACCCGATGCGGGTCAGATCTGATGCGCCATCGGCGGCGCCGGGATCGGCCGCACGCGCTCGTAGGCGGCGGCGGCACGAAGGACCAGCGCATCGCGGGCATGGCCGCCCACGATCTGCAGGCCGATAGGCATGCCCTCGCGGTCGAGCCCGCAGGGGATGGTCGCGGCCGGCTGGCGGGTCAGATTGAAGGTGAGGGTGAAGGGCGTCCAGCCGATGTCGACGCCGTCGCCGCCCCAGGCTGCATTCTCGTTCACCGCGAAGGCCGTCATCGGCATGGTCGGTGTCAGCAGCAGATCGTACTTGGCCATGAACTGATTCATGATCGCGGCCACGGTCTGGCGCTGGTGGATGGCGGTGACGACCGCCTCCTGCCCAAGGTTGGCGCCGACTTCGGCGGCCTTCAGCAGGCCCGGATCCATCAGCGCGCGCTTCTCATCGCTGAAGCTTCGGGCGAGGATCGCGACATTCGACTGCCAGTGCGCATTCAGGATGCGCCGCGGGTCGAGGCCCATCAGGTCGGGCGAGTCCTCGACGATCTTGGCGCCCAACGTCTTGAACACCTTCACGGCATTCTCGACGGCCAGGGCGACATCGCGGTCGATCTTCTCGCGCTCGACGAAACCCAGGTTGGGCGAGTAGGCGATCCTGAGGCCCTTCACGCCCTTGTCGAAGCCCTTGAGGTAATCCTCGGCATCGTCGGGCCGGCCGTAGGGATCGCGCGGATCGGGCCGCGCCATGACGTTCATCATCATGGCCGCGTCGCGCACCGTGCGCGTCATCGGCCCGATATGCGAGAGCGTGCCCTGTGCCGATGGCGGCCAGAGCGGCACGCGCGCCTGCGTGGGCTTCAGCCCGAAGATGCCGGAGAAGGAGCAGGGAATGCGGACGGAGCCCGCGCCGTCGGTGCCGACCGCGAGATTGCCCATGCCGACCGCTTCGGCCGCCGTACCGCCGCCCGAGGAGCCGCCCGGCGTGCGGCCGATCTTCCAGGGATTGTGCGTGGCGCCGTAGAGGCCGGAGTCGGTCACACCCTTCCAGCCGTATTCAGGCGAGGTGGTCTTGCCGAGCAGGACGGTGCCGGCCTCGCGCAGCCGCTGTGCCACAGGGGCATCGACGGTCCAGGGGCCGTCCGCATCGGTGGCGAGGCTGCCCATGCGCGTCGGCATGCCCTTGGTCAGCACCATGTCCTTGATGGTGATCGGCACGCCGTCGATGTCGGAAAGCCGCTTGCCGCCCTTCTTCCAGCGCTTCTCGGAAGCGCGCGCCTGACGCAACGCGGAGTCTGGATCGAGGTGCTGGAAGGCATTGAGCTGCGGATTGAAGGCATCGACACGCGCCAGCGCCGACTTGGTCGCCTCGACCGGCGAGGCCTTGCGGGCCTTGTAGAGTTTCACCAGCTCGTGGGCCGGCATCATCGCAAGGTCGGCAGTCATTACTTGGTCTCCGGAAGGACAGTGAACTTGAGGGGATGCGCTGCGGCATAGGCTGCGGCTGCGCGCAGGACCAGCGCGTCCTTGTAGTGGCCCGAAGCAATCTGCAGGCCGATCGGCAAGCCCTGGCGCGACAGGCCGCAGGGCACGGAAGCCGCGGGATGGCGTGTCAGGTTGAATTGCGGTGTGTAGGGCGACCACATCACGTTGGCCTTGCCGTCCGGTCCGTCGGGCAGGTTCTTGCCCGCTTCGAAGGGTTGCACGGCGACGGTCGGCGACAGCAGCAGATCGTACTTGGCGAAGAAGAGGTTCCAGGCGATAGCGAGGTCCCGGCGCGTCACCTGGGCATTCACGACGTCCTGCAGTGTGTAGCGCAGGCCGGCCTTGGCACCGGCAAGCAGGTTGGGGTCGAACTCGTGGTGCCGCTCCTCCGGGAAAAGCTGCAGCAGTCGTTGCAGGGCGGAGAGCCAGTGGACCACGAAGCTGCGGCTGGCATCGGCAAAGGGGAAGGGCGCCTCGACCTGCTCGACCGTGCAGCCGAGCTTCTCGAACTGGCGCGCGGCCCGGGTCACCATGGCGGCAACTTCGATGTCGACCGGATGATCGCCGAAGCGCAAGACGAAGCCGATCTTGAGGTTCTTCAGCTTCTTGCCGAGCTTGTCTGCGTAGTCGGTATCGTCTTCGGGCAGGGTATGGGGATCGCGTGCGTCGGGCCGGCTGATGACGTTCATCATGAGCGCGCAGTCGAGAGCGGTGCGGCACATGGGGCCGGTATTGGAAAGATCGCCGGTCATCGAGGGCGGCCAGGCCGGCACGCGGCCGAAGGTGGCCTTGAGCCCGACCAGGCCGGTAAAGCTCGCAGGAATGCGCACCGAACCGCCGCCATCGGTGCCGATGGCGATCGGCCCCAGCCCTGCGGCGACGGCGGCGCCGGCACCGCCGGAGGAACCGCCCGGCGTGCGTTCCGGGTTCCACGGATTGCGCGTGATGCCGTGCAGCGGCGTATCGGTGACACCTTTGTGGCCGTACTCCGAGCTGGTGCTCTGCGCGAACACGATGGCACCGGCTTCGCGCAGGCGCGCGACGACGGGCGCGTCGGCGTCGGCAGGCGTCTTGTCGGTGAGCTTGCTGCCCATCGAGGCGGGCCAGCCCTTCACCCGCACCAGCTCCTTGATCGAGACCGGCACGCCGTCGAGCGGCGACAGCGGCTTGCCCTTCTGCCAACGCTTCTCCGATTCGCGTGCAGCGACCAGCGCGCGGTCGGCGTCGATCCGGCAGAGGGCGTTGATCGTCGGGGCGAGTCGATCGGCGCGGGCCAGAACGGCCTTCATCGTCTCGACCGGCGAGGCTTTGCCCTTGCGGTAGAGCTTTGCGAGCTTTGCCGCGCTCGTTTGAGTGAGATCCGTCGTCATGCCGTTTCCCCCGTCATTCCTCGTTGAGCTGCAGCCCTGTAGCGGCGGGCCAGTTGCTCGGCTTGATACTCGGCGGCCAGCGCCTGCTCGGTGCGGCCGACCTTCTTGTAGAGATCGGCCAGCGCCCGCTTGGTCGCGGCGACCGACGGCCTCTCGCGTTCGTCGGCTTGCAGGATCGCGAGCGCCGCATCGTTCCACCCGGACCGGGTCAATGCGTCGAGATGGATGGCGCCGAACAAGGCACGCTGGGCGATGGAACCGCCCAGGGTGCGCAGATGCGGCATGGCCCGGCCGAGCAGGCGGGCCGCATTCGCGTGCTCGCCCTTGGCATGTGCGGCAAGGCCGTGCGCCAGCGGCACGGCACAGTCCGCCCAGGTCTCCCGCTCGAAGGGCCTGGCACGTTCCGCCCGGTCTTCGAGGCTCGCCAGCATTTCGGTGACGGCGCTCTGCTCGCCGGCGCGAGCGAGCCCGTAGAGATACTGAACGTCGTGGAAAGCCGAGTAGTGCTCGTGCAGGCGCGGCTTCAGGTAGGTCGCGAGGTCGGCCCAGCGGCTGCCGACATCGATGCCGCGCAATTCGAGGCGGGCCAGCAGAGAGATGGCGTTGATCTGGTCCTCGCAGAATTCCTTCCACACGCCCCACACGCGCTGATCGTAGAGCGCCAGCGCTTCGTCGGTGCGATCGAGGTCGATCAGGAAGAGCGCGAGATGCCACCAGTTATGGGTGGCCATGAAGGAGTTGCAGCCCGCCCAAGTGTCGGACACCGACTGCAGGAAGGCCACACCCTCCAGCATCTTGCCGCGCGCTTCCAGGCAATGGGCGATGGCGTGGTGAGCCCACGGGTCATGGCGATCGAGGGCGACGGCCTTGCGGGCGAGGGCCTCTGCCTCGTCGAGGCGATTGCACTCTTCCAGCCCGAAAGCATGCATTGCCAGGACGAAGCGATTGTCGTTGGCGGACGTGACCTGCTCGCCGATGCGGAGCAGGCTCTCGGAGTCGCCGCGATTGAAAGCATGAATCTGCGCGAGCTTGGCGGCCAGCAGATCGCGCGGCCACTCGGTTACGATCTTCTCGAACGTATCCGCACTGCGATCGAGACCGCCGTCGATCCAGCTTCCGATGGCGGCAAGCCAGGCCTGTTCGCGCGCGTTGGCGCCTGCGGCCATTGCCTTGGCGCGGGCGAGGTAGCGCTGGGCGGCGGCATGGCTTTCGTCCGAATACATCGTCAGCATCAGGCCGGCCGCGACCAGCGGCAGCATCAGGCATTTTTCTTCCTTGTCCGCGGCGGCAATGAACGTCGCGAAGCGGTTGCCGAAAGCCAACCATTCGTGCCTGACGAAATCGAGCGCCGCGACCGCACCCTCGTCGGCATTGCTCAACTCCAACCCCTGACCGTCGCGCCTCACGTCTTGCTCCCTATTGCCGTTGCGTAAGCTTCGCATGCCGTGCGACGTTGGGCAAAACGACAAGAACGAGACCGGGAGGAAAAAGTGAAACGTCGCCATCTCTTGGCCGGGACGATTGCATCGGCGGCCCTGATCCCCACGTCACGGGCGTCGCGCGCGCAGGCCTTTCCCGACAAGCCCATTCGCTTCGTCGTTCCCTATGCGCCTGGCGGCGCGACCGACACGTCGGCACGTATTGCCGCCGAATATCTTTCCAACAAGCTCGGCCAGCAGGTGATGGTCGACAACAAGCCGGGCGGCGGCACCATCATCGGGACCGACATCGTCGCCAAGGCCAAGCCCGACGGCTACACGATCCTGCTTTCGCCGGGCACCATCGCCACCAACAGTTCGTTTGGTCTGAAACTGCCCTATGATCCGACCAAGGATCTCACGCCGGTGATCGGCTACGTCGACATGCCGCTGCTTCTCGCCTGCAACAAGGAAGCGCCCTTCAAGACGGTTGCCGAACTGATCGACTACGAGAAGAAGCAGCCGCAGCCCGTCAGCTACGCCTCGCCGGGCAATGCCAGCATCCCGCATCTATGGGGCGAACAGCTTCGGTCGCAGGCCGGAATCAGGCTCGAGCATGTCGGGTACAAGGGCAGCGCCGACGCTCTGAAGGATGTGCTGGGCGGTCACGTCATGCTCTTCTCGGACACGCTGCTGCCGACCGGGGCCGCGGTAAAGGATGGCCGACTGCGCGGTCTCGTGGTGGCGGCTGCAAAGCGCACGCCGATGCTGCCCGACGTCCCGACAGTGACCGAGGCTGGACTGCCTGCAAGCATGCAGGCTGCGGTGTTCTTCGGCGTCATGGCGCCGGGCGGCACACCCGAGCCTGTGGTGGCGCGTCTCAACTCGGCTTTTGCCGAAGCGATCGCCGATCCCGCAGTCAATAAGAGGTTGGTCGATCTCGGCTTTGTCACGGTGGGCGGTAGTCCCGCCGACTATGGAAAGCGCATCGCCATCGAAACCGAGAAATGGCGTCAGGTGATCAAGGAGGCCAAGATCACGCCTCCAGGCTGAGAGGAAGCCGTCTGTGGCGTCACCTACGATTTGGGCGATCCTCCCAGGAAGCAGAAGATCACGCCGCTCTTGCCGGCACAGATGTGACTGTTGCCGTCCGGCGATAGCTGCTGCAGGACAACCCGCGGCGGCACCGGCACCCATCGGCCGTTGAGCAGCGCGTACCAAACGCCATCGTCCTTCTGATAGGCGCGCGTCGGCCGGCAGTCGCCTTCGACGCCGTTGATCGTGCCATTGCAGCACGAGGCATTAGAGCCCGGCTGCTTCAGCTTTTCGTACCAGTCGTGGTTTTCTGCGTGACCCTGTCCGTAGTGGCCGGAATGGTCCTGCGCCAGAACCGGCGCGTAGACCCCGGCCAGGGTCATAGCCATGAAGGCAAAGGCCAGAGACAGAACAGATGCCAAGGAGGACATGGCTCCGCTCCCATGTTGTCGGGGCAGCGGGGCAACGGATGGACCTCCAGGAGGTTGCGGATGCCGTTGCTCAGCCGATCCCGCTCGGCGGAGTGTACATCATCCGCAAGCCCTGGACGACAGGAACGAAATCCGGATCGTCGGCCGAGAGCAGGCCGTGCCGCACGAAAAAGTCGATCAGGACGAGATTGCAGTTGTACTTGAACTCCACGGTGTCGCGCACCGTTTCGAAGACACGCCGCACCGGCCACAGCTCGAAGGAATGGACCTCGCCGTCGTTCGCATGCGGTGTGAATTCCTCCGGCAGTTCGAGGTCGAAGCAGGTCATGACATCGGGCTTGAGCTGCTGGCCCGACTGGTTCCAGTAGGCCACGATGCTGACGGCCTTGGCGCGTTGCGCAAGTTCGGGCGGGATCGACGCTTCCTCGCCGCATTCCTTTATCAGATTCTCGTGCAGGCCGAGCCCAGCGGGCTGCCCTCCGGCTACCGTGTTGTCGAGTTCGCCGGGGAAGGTCGGCTTGTCGTAGGCGCGCCGCGGCACCCAGATGTGCAGCCCGTCCTTGCGGCGGACATAGCCCGTCATGTGGGGGCCGCCGGCGCGCACGCCGAACCAAGGCACGGCCGAGCGCTCCATGGCCATCAGCACCGGCATGCCGGTAAGGGGCGCTACCGCGTATTCCTCCTCACGCCACAGGCCATTGAAGTGGCCACGCTCGCGCAACGAGAGCAGGAAAGTGCGCATCGCCGCCGTTCGACGGGCCGGCGTATCGAGACTGGGATCGAGCTGCCAGCCCTTCTCGCGATGCGTGAAAAGGCCGGACCCGCCCACCACGTCAACGGCGAAGTCGCGATGGAGGAAGCCCGTGCGATCCTGGCCGATGAACCAGGGTTCGAACTGCGTCAGGTCTGCATTGTTGCAGCGCCTGATATGGTCGAGGAAGGACATCGGACGCCGAGATAGCATAGAGTGCGGCCGATGACCGAAGACGAATTGCAAGCGCTCCTCGAGCGGACCCTGCCGGCCACCGATCTCCATGGTCTGTTCGTCGAGGAATGTCAGGATCAGGACGTGCGCCTGCGCTTTTCGCCGGTAGTCGGCAGCAATTGGACGTCGGCGGCGCTCCTGTCTCTCGTCGACACGTCGCTGCGGGCCGCGGCGGGCGTGACGGCGAACCTGACGCATCTCGCCGTTACCGTCCTGCGTCCGGCGCAACAGGCGGATGTGATTGCCCTCTCGCGGGTCATTCGCCGAGACGGGCCAAGCCTTCACGCGGAAGCGTGGCTGTTCAGCCATGCCGTCGTCGAGCCGATGCTGCACGCGACCGCTAGTCTGTCGCGACCGCCGGCCGAATGAGGAGATCGATCAGGCGGGCGGGATGCGGATCTTCTGGCCCGGGAAGATCAGGTTGGCGTCCTTGATCACTTCGCGGTTGGCCTCGAAGATCTTGGGATACTTGTTCGCGTCCTTGTAGAAATGCTGCGCGATGGCCGACAGCGTGTCACCTGATTTGATGATGTAATACTGCGTGTCGTCCTCTGCGGAAATGTTCATCCCCGTGGTGCTGACATTGCTGACACCCATCGTATTGCCGGCGATGAGGATTGCCTTTTGCAGAGCTGCCGGATCGGAGGCCTTGCCGCCGAGCTTCACCATGCCGGAGGCGGGATCGTAGTCGACGGTCAACCCCTCGACCCCTTTGAGCGAGGCTTCGATCTCCGCCTTGATCTTGTCGTTGGCGTCGGAATCTTTGGTGAATATCTTGCGACCGATGTCGCGAACGAAGTCGAACAAGCCCATCTGCTTCTCCTTCCTCTCGCTTCTCGCAGAATAATCTGCGAGACGACCGTAGCTCCATGCGAAGGAGAGAGATAGCGAAGATTATCGCGTCTACGCGGCGTTCTTCCAGGCGTGATCCACGACCGAAACGACATCGCGCATGATCTGCGTAAGGTCGAAATCCTTGGGCGTGTAGACGCGCGCCACGCCCGCGGCGATCAGCGCTTCGGCGTCGGCCGGCGGGATGATGCCGCCGACGACCACGGGCACGTCGGCGATGCCTGCGGCGCGCATGCCTTGCAGCACGTCGCTCACCAGCGAGACATGGCCGCCGGAGAGGATCGAGAGGCCCACAACGTGTACGCTTTCTTCGATCGCTGCATTGACGATGCGCTCGGGCGTTAGCCGGATGCCCTCGTAGACCACTTCCATGCCGCAGTCGCGGGCGCGCACGGCGATCTGCTCGGCGCCGTTGGAATGTCCGTCGAGGCCGGGCTTGCCGACCAGCATCTTGATGCGCCGGCCCAGTCGTCGCGACACGCTGTCGACTTCGCGGCGGGTCGCTTCCAGCCGGCCGTCGCTGACGCCGGCGGCGCGCGCGACGCCGGTGGGTGCGCGGTATTCACCGAACACGGCGCGCAGCGTTTCCGTCCACTCGCCGGTGGTGATGCCGGCCTGCGCACAGGCAATCGACGCGGGCATGACGTTGCGATCTTCCTTGGCAGCAGCTGTCAGCTCGGCCAGCGCCTTCTTCACGGCGGCGCCATCGCGCGCGGCGCGCCAGGCGTTCAGCCGCTCGACCTGCTCGCGCTCGACGGAGTCGTCGACCGTCAGGATCGAACCTTCGCCACCGGAGAGCGGGGAGGGTTCGCCTTCGGTGAAGGCGTTGACGCCGACCACGGTCTGCTCGCCCGCTTCGATGGCGGCGAGGCGCTTGAGGTTCGATTCGACCAGGCGCTGCTTCATGTAGGCGGCGTCGATGGCGGCCACCGCGCCGCCGATGTCGGCGATGCGGCCCATCTCGGCGAGGGCTTCCTGCTTCAGCGCTTCGACCTTGGCCGCGATCGCCTTGCTGCCGTCGAAAATGTCGGCGTATTCGAGCAGGTCGGTTTCGTAGGCCACGATCTGCTGCAGGCGCAGCGACCATTGCTGGTCCCATGGCCGCGGCAAGCCGAGCGCTTCGTTCCAGGCCGGAAGCTGTACCGAGCGGGCACGGGCATTCTTGCTCATCACCACGGCCAGCATCTCGAGCAGGATGCGGTAGACGTTGTTCTCCGGCTGCTGCTCGGTGAGGCCGAGCGAGTTCACCTGCACGCCGTAACGGAACAGGCGCTGCTTGGCATCGGTGACGCCGTAGCGGTTGAGAGTGATGTCCTCCCACATCTCGGCGAAGGCCCGCATCTTGCACATCTCGGTGATGAAGCGGATGCCGGCATTCACGAAGAAGGAGATACGGCCCACGACCTGCGGGAAGTCGGCGTCCGGCACCTGGCCGCGCGCCTTCACCGCGTCGAGCACGGCGATGGCGTTGGCCAGCGCGAAAGCCAGTTCCTGCACCGGCGTCGCGCCGGCTTCCTGCAGGTGGTAGCTGCAGACGTTCATCGGGTTCCACTTGGGAACTTCGCGATAGGTGAAGCCGATCGTGTCGGCGGTCAGGCGGAGCGACGGTTCCGGCGGGAAGATGTAGGTCCCGCGCGAGAGATACTCCTTGATGATGTCGTTCTGTGTCGTGCCCTGCAGCTTGTTCCGCGCCACGCCCTGCGCCTCGGCCGTCGCGATATAGAGCGAGAGCAGCCACGCCGCCGGGGCGTTGATGGTCATCGACGTGTTCATGCGGTCGAGCGGAATGCCGTCGAACAGGGTGCGCATGTCGCCGAGGTGCGAAATCGGTACGCCGACCTTGCCGACCTCGCCCTTGGCGAGCGGATGGTCGCTGTCGTAGCCGGTCTGCGTCGGCAGATCGAAGGCCACCGACAGGCCGGTCTGACCGCGGGCCAAATTGGTCCGGTAGAGCTCGTTGGACTTGGCAGCCGTGGAATGGCCGGCATAGGTGCGGATCAGCCAGGGCCGATCCTTGGTGGCCTGGCTCTTCTGAACGGGGCTCTTCTGGGCTTTGTCGCGGGCAGGTGCTGTCATTGTGGCGGTTCGCGGCGAGGTTGACGTAAACTTGCCTACACCAATAGATGCTGCGCCGCAGCATGGAAAATTTTGCAGCGCAGCCAAGGAGATAGGGGCCCGTTGAGCAATACTTCCTCTCCTTGGACGCAATCAGCCCCTCAGACGACAGGTCAGAACACCCCGTCGGGTACTCCACCCGGAGCGCCCTGGGCGCCCGCGCCGAGGCCTACGCGACCCGTTTACGACGGGCGGCTGGGCGAGCTCTATGCGATCTACCTCCGGCATCTCTTCCTGATGCTGGTGACGCTCGGTTGGTCGCGCTTCTGGGGGCGTACCAACATCCGTCGCTATGTCTGGAGCCACCTCGCCATCCTGGGGGATCGCTTCGAATATCGGGGCCGTGGCCGTGAACTTCTGATCGGCTTCCTGCTCGCCCTGCTGCTGGTCGCGGTGTGGATCGGCCTGATGTGGTTGGTCTGGCTCTATGTCTTTCACGAGAAGCCGGCTGCGAGCTTCGGCATGTTCGATCTCTTCTCGCTGTCGGTCGCCCTGATCGGGTTTCCGCTCGCCTATGTCGGGCACTATGCGGGGCTGCGCTACAAGCTCTCCCGCACGCGCTGGCGCGGCATTCGCTGCGGCATGGCGGGCTCGGCCTGGAGTTATGGCGCGCTGGCGACGGGCCTGCACTTTGCCAATGCCACGACGGCCTATCTGCTGACCCCGCTGGTTTCGGTGAGCCTCGCACGGCCGCGCATCTCCAACACGCGTGTCGGCACCCTGCCGTTCCTCTTTGTCGGCCGGGCGGGTGATATCTACGGCCGTTACATCGGCTACTACTTCCTGAATATCGTTGCCTGGATCGTCGCCGGCATCGCCGTATTTGCTGCCGTCGGCGGCACGATCGAAAGCCTCGGTATTTCGTCCGACGATTTCCTGAAGCTCCTGTCCAAGCCCAGCCTGAACACGGTGTTGCTGGTCCTGGTCCTCGCCTTTGCCGCCTACATCGTTTTCGGACTGCTGATCCTGCCCCTGCGCTGCTGGTGGCAGGCTTACTTGATGCGCTACCTCGTGACCCACAGCCGCGCCGGAAACGTGCTCTTCACCACGGCGATCACGACGCGCCAGATGTGGGGTTTCTTGGTGCTGAACTATCTTATCGTCTTGCTGACTCTCGGCATCGGCTGGCCTTGGGTGATGCATCGCACGATGAAGTTGATCTCCGCCCAGCTCTGGATTTACGGCGAGCCGAACGGTCAGGAAATTCGCCAGCCGGCCGACCGTAGCCCGGGCTACGGCGAAGGGCTGCTCGACATGTTCGACGTAAGCGGGGTTTGAGCGTGGCGACCGCTTCTCCGATGAGCATCCGGTACTTCGACGGCGAAAGCGCCGAGGTGCATTCCGTCGCGGTGCGTGTCACCACGAACGAGCTGGTGATCTACAGGCCGGCCGGCGCGGAAGTCGTTGCCCGTTGGCCGATCGGCGAAGTCGCCGTGCTAGGTGACGTGCAGCACGAGGCGGCGCCGCCGGTCGTGCGACGCGGCAGCGACGCCAGGCTGATCATCGAGGACCCGCAGGTGCGCAGTCATCTCGCCTCGCTCGTGCCGGCGCTGCAACCGCTGGTGCCGCAGCCCGTGGCGGTCGGGCGGCGCATTGCCATCTTCTCTGCGGCCATCGTCGCCCTGGTTGGCATGTTTTGGGGCGCGCTGGATTACGGGACGGAATATGCCGCGCCGTTTCTGCCGCACAGCCTGCAGGCGCAGCTGGGCGAAACCGTCCTCGACGATCTTCTGGCCGACAAGGAGGAGTGCGAGGGCGCGGCGGGACTGGCGGCCATCAATCGACTGGCCAACGACCTTGCACAGGAGGCGGGCTATCGTCATCCGATCACGGTGCACATCGTCGAAGGCGGGCCGGTCAACGCCTTCACTCTTCCCGGCGGCATTCTGGTTTTCTATTCCGACCTGATTACCCAGGCGAAGGACAGTTCGCAGGTGGCCGGTGTCGTGGCGCACGAGATCGGCCATGTCGTCCACTATCATCCGACCAAGGGGCTGGTGCGCGCTTACGGAATGGATTTGCTGCTGAAGCTCGTGAGCGGTGGCTATTCCGATATGATGAGCACTGTGGGCGGCGGCGGCAGTCTGCTGCTGGCGCTGCGCAACGGTCGTGCCGCCGAGCGCGAAGCCGATTCGACGGGAGTCGATTTGCTGGAGCGGCGTGGCCTGCGCGCCGACGGCGTATCCACCTTCTTCCAGCAGCTCATGGAGAAGGAACCGAAGGATGCCGCGGCGGCGGCCGGCATCTGGTCGAGCCATCCGCCGACTGCCGAGCGCATCGAGGCCACCAAGCGTCCCGCCACGGGCCGGCCGGCCTTCAGCGCTGCCGAATGGCAGGCACTCCGGAATGTATGCAAGTAGATCATGACGGTCCGCATCGTCCTCGCGACGGCGCTCGAGAGCGCCGACCTGATGCCGTCTGACCAGCTCTACGCCGAGGCGCTGGAACGTCGCGGCTGCCGTGTCGCAGCAGCCCCCTGGGACGGGCCACGCAGCGCCTTTGCGGGTGCCGATGCCATCGTTATCCGCGCGACCTGGGGCTACTACCGTACCCTCCAGGCCTTTCGCGAGTGGACCGAGGCGATGGCCTCCGGGACGCGATTGTTCAATTCCATCGATCTCATTCGCTGGAATTTGCGCAAAGACTATGTCGGCAAGCTCGAAACGGCCGGCATTCGGGTGCCACGATCTCGTGTCGTTGGCTGCGATGCTGCCGTCATCGGGAAGGTCTTTGCCGAAGAAGGCTGGGACCGCGCCGTGGTGAAGCCGGCCGTTGGCGCCTCGGGTCATTCGGTCGAACTTCTGCAACGCGCGACGCTGGCGGAACAGGTTGCCGCTCTCGCCGGCGAAGCGCGTTCCTCCGGTGTCGTCGTGCAGGAGTTCCTCCCCGAGATCGCCGAGGGCGAACTGTCGCTGGTCTATTTCGACGGAGCCTTCAGCCACGCCATCCGCAAGCGCCCGCCGCCGGGCGAGTTCCGCTCCAACTCGCGCTACCAGCCGACCCGCACCGCCGAGACGCCGCCGGCAGCGGTGACGGAGCAGGGGGCGGTCTGTCTTGCCGCCTTGCCGGAACGGCCGCTCTATGCCCGCGTCGATGGTGTGGTGCGCGACGGTACGTTGATCGTGATCGAAGTTGAGGTGTTGGAGCCGGCTCTCTTCATGGAGTTCGATCCGCCATCGGCGGAACGCTTCGCGGAGGCCACGATGAAGCGGCTCGGATAAGTGGAGGCACAATGACCGACGCGGCCCCGACGAAACGTTACGGCAAGGTTGGCGCGCCAGAGCGCCAGGCGATGTCGGGTCTCGAGTTCGTGCAGGGGCTCGCGGACGGCACGCTGCCGCTCAACACGATGGCGCGTACGATGGGCTACGACATCGTCGAGGTCGAACGCGGCCGTGCCGTCGTCGAGGCTAATCCGAGCGACCAGCTCCTCAATCCGCAGGGCACCGTGCATGGAGGCTTTGCCGCGACCCTGCTCGACACCTGCATGGGCCTCGCGGTGCAGTCGACGCTCGAAAAAGGCCTGAGTTCGACGACGCTGGAATTCAAGATCTCGCTGATGCGTCCGATCACGCCCGAGACCGGGACGGTGCGCGCCGAAGGCACGGTCCAGATGCGTGGCCGTCGCGTCGGCACTGCCGAAGGTCGACTGACCGACGGCGAGGGCCGTCTGCTGGCCCACGGCACGACGACCTGCCTGGTCTTCGAACTGTGAGGCGTCAGCCCTTGAGGCGCTGTCCGCCGATGCGATGGTCCTTCAGGATCTCCGGCCGGAAGGCGAGCCCGTGGCCTGGCCGCTCGGGCGGGCTCATGGTGCCGTTCTTCGAAGGCAGGATCGGTTCGATCCAGAGGTCGTCGTTCCAGTCCATGTATTCGAGGTAGCTGGCATTGGGGATCGAGGCCAGCAGGTGGACCATGGTTTCGTGGAAGAGATGTGGGGCGAGGCGGATGCCCCAGGGTTCGCCGGCCGCCGCGATCTTGCGCAGCTCGGTATAGCCGCCACGCATCGGGTCGGGCTGCAGAATGGGCACGCACGGCGTCTCGAAGAACGGACGCAGGTCGTTCCGCGTGAAATGGCTCTCGCCCCCCACGACGCGTGTCTTCAGGGCCGCGGCAATGCGGCGGTAGCCGGCGAAGTCTTCGGCGATGACAGGTTCTTCGAGCCAGTAGGGATCGAATTCGTCGATGCGATGGCCGGCCTGGATGGCGGTGTCGGCATCCCAGCCCATGTTGACGTCGATCATGATCTCGATGCCGCCGCCCATGGCTTCGCGCATCGCTTTCACGTTCTCGACATCCTCCCGCCACGGCCGGATGTGGGCCACCTGCATCTTGATGGCCTTGAGGCCCTGGGCGGTGAACTCCTTGGCGCGGTGGATCATGCCGTCGCGGCCGAGGCCACGGAAGCAGCCGGAGCCATAGGCCGGTATTTCGGTGCGCGCCGCGCCCCAGAGCCGGAACAGCGGCAGGCCGGCCCGCTTGCCCACGATGTCCCACAGCGCCATGTCGACGGCGCTCTGGGCGAAGACGGTGACGCCCATGCGGCCCAGCCAGAAGTTGCTGCGGTACAGGGTCTGCCAGATGCCCTCGACTTCGGTTGCGTCGCGGCCGATCACATGAGGTGCAATCAGCTCCTTCATGCAGGCATCGAGCGTGTGCAGGCCACCCCGCAACGGCATCAGATAGCTCATGCCGACAAGGCCGCCCTGCGTCTCGATCTCCAGCACGAAGATCTGGCGATGGGGCTCGGAGAGGATGCCCGCGGCCGGCGCGGCGCCTCGCCACGGCACCTGCAACAGGCTCGTGCGCAGCTCGACGATCGTGGTCGGAGTGGTCATAAGGCGTATCTCCCGTAGCTTCCCGTCACTATGATGCGCGCGCCATGAGCCAGTCCAACCGAGTCTACCTCTTCGACACCACCCTGCGAGACGGCGCCCAGACCCAGGGTGTCGACTTCACCGTTGCCGACAAAGCCGCGATTGCGCGCGAACTGGACCTGCTCGGGATTGACTACATTGAAGGCGGCTGGCCGGGCGCCAATCCGACAGACGATCGCTTCTTCGCCGACCCGCCGGAGTTCAAGAACGCCAAGTTCACGGCGTTCGGCATGACGCGCCGCGCCGGCCGCAGTGCGGCCAACGATCCCGGACTGGCCGCCATCCTGCAGACCAAGGCGCGGAATGTCTGCATGGTCGGCAAGACCTGGGATTTCCACGTCGACGTTGCCCTGGAAGTCGACCGCAACGAATACCTCGAGATGATCACGGACTCGCTCGCCTATGCGAAGACCCGCATGGACGAGGTGATGTTCGACGCCGAGCATTTCTTCGATGGCTACAAGGCCAATCCGGACTATGCGATGGCCTGCCTGGCCGCGGCAGAGAAGGCGGGTTCGCGCTGGCTCGTCCTCTGCGATACCAACGGCGGCACTCTCCCGCACGAGGTCGAGCGCATCGTGGGCGAGGTGGTGAAGAAGATCCCGGGCGACCGGATCGGCATCCACACGCACAACGACACCGAGAATGCCGTCGCCAATTCCCTGGCGGCGGTGCGTGCCGGCGCACGACAGGTCCAGGGCACGATCAACGGGCTCGGCGAGCGCTGCGGTAATGCCAACATGATCGCGCTCATTCCCAATCTCGTGCTGAAGATGGGCTTCGACACGGGCCTGAAGGACGGCGCGATGCAGCGGCTCACGCATCTGTCGCGCCTGCTCGATGATCGCCTCAACATGCCGACCAACCGCAGCGCGGCCTATGTCGGCACGCGCGCCTTTGCGCATAAGGGCGGCCTGCACGTCTCGGCGGTCGAGAAGGACCCCAAGACCTACGAGCATGTCGATCCCGAGGTGGTCGGCAATCAGCGCATCATCGTGGTGAGTGATCAGGCCGGCCGTTCCAACATCATGGCGCGCTTCCGCCAGATCGGACTGGAGGTCGACCCTAAGGATCCCGGCGTTGCCCGCCTGCTCGAAATCGTGAAGGAGCGGGAGTCCGAAGGCTATGCCTACGACGGGGCCGACGCGTCGTTCGAGCTTCTGGCGCGGCACGAGCTCCATACCGTGCCAGACTACTTCGCCCTGCAGAGCTTCCGGGTGCTGGCCGAGCGGCGCGTGAACGCGCGCGGCCAGTTGATTGCCATGTCCGAGGCGACCGTGAAGCTCGACGTCGCCGGCCGGCGCGCGATGGAAGTGGGCGAGGGCAATGGTCCCGTGAACGCTCTTGATGCTGCGTTGCGAAAAGCGCTGATCCCGGTCTATCCCGAACTCGAAGACATGAGGCTGGTCGACTTCAAGGTCCGCATCCTCGATTCGGCCGGCGGCACGGCGGCGACGACGCGCGTGATGATCGAGAGTGCGGACGCGAAAGGCCGACGCTGGAGCACCATCGGCGTGTCGCCCAACATCGTCGACGCGTCCTACAACGCGCTCTACGACGCCATCACCTACAAGCTGTTTCGCGACGGCGCTCAACCCGCACAACGGACATAGGCGGGCGTCCGCGTAGCGAGGCAAGCTCACACAACCCGTCCTAGCAGCCATGTTGCGACTGCCAGTTGACCTAGAATGGGTCGGGGCAGACCATATCTCTTGTGCGAGACGGAGAGCATCTGGACACCCAGACCCCGCCCATCGCGGCGGCCGTAACGCGGCGGCCGCGGCTGGCTGGGCGCGTTCTTGCGCGTGCCGTCATGTGGTTGCTGCCGGCGCTCGTGTTGGCCATTACTCTATTTGTCTGGCTATCGTCCGGCCGCATCGTCACCACTGACAATGCCTATGTGAAGGGTGATCGCGCGCAGATCGCTACGGAGCTGAGCGGTGTTATCGTGGAAGTGCCCGTTCAGGAGAATCAGCGCGTCTCGCGTGGCCAGCTTCTCTTTCGCCTCGACGACCAGTCCTATCGTCATGCCCTGGCCAAGATCGAAGCCGAGATCGAAACGACGCGCGCCGACATCCGGGGCCTGCGTGCGCAGTGGCGTACCAAGCGCGAGGAGATCAAGGCGGCGCTGAGCCAGCAGACTTTTGCGCAAGCCGAGTTCGATCGTCAGGCCGAGCTTGCTGAGAAGAAAGTCGCCTCGACCCAGAAGCTCGAAGAGGCGCGGATGGGCCTCGAGGTCGCGCGCCAGCGCATTTCGGCAGCGCAGGAGGATCTCACCCGCATCGAAGCCGCGTTGGCGGGCGATCGCAGGATTCGCGCCGACGATCATCCGCGCGTGAAGCAGATGATGGCCGCCCGAGAGGAAGCGTTGCTTCAGCTTCGCCGCACCATGATCGAGGCACCGCTCGACGGCGTGGTTTCCAAGCGGCCGGTGCCGGGCAGCTACGCCACGGCCGGTGTGCCGGTCATGGTGGTGGTGGCGGATACCGATCTCTGGATCGAGGCTAACTACAAGGAGACCGAACTCACGCGCGTGCGACCGGGCCAGAAGGCGGTCATCCACATCGACACCTATCCCGACTCGCAGTGCAGCGGCGTCGTTACCAGCATCGCCCAGGCGACCGGCGCGGAGTTCGCCGTGCTGCCGCCGCAGAACGCCAGCGGCAACTGGGTGAAGGTCGTGCAGCGAATTCCCGTGCGGGTGAGCGTCACCTGCCGCGAAGGTGATCCGCCGCTGCGAGTTGGCATGAGCACGACGGTCGAGATCGACACTGGACATAGCCGCACCCTGGGCGGGCTGCTGAGCAGCACGGCCAAATGGCTCGGCCTCTCGGGCGCATCGGCGAGCGCTTCTTCGGGCGCCAATCCCTAGTCCAATGGCGCCGGCCGTCGATCGGGCGACCCTGCGCCGCCGCCGCCTCATCACCTTCACGGTGATGGCTGCCACCATCATGCACGCCCTCGACGGCACAATCGCCAACGTGGCGCTGCCGTCGATCCAGGGGTCCCTTTCGGCGACGCAGGAGCAGGTCTCCTGGGTCGTGACGTCTTACATCGTCGCCTCGGCGATCATGACGCCGCTCGCCGGCTTCTGCGCCATGCGTTTCGGCCTGCGCCGGACGCTCTCGTTCTGTGTCGTCGGCTTCACCATCGTGTCGATGATGTGTGGCGCCGCCCAGTCGCTCGATCAGCTCGTTCTGTTTCGCGCCCTGCAGGGCGGCTTCGGTGCGGCACTCGTGCCGGTATCGCAAGCCATCATGATGGATACCTACCCGCGCGAAGAGCAGGGCAAGGCCATGGCGATGTGGGGCGTCGGCACCATGATCGGCCCGATCGCCGGTCCGTCGCTCGGAGGCTGGCTGACCGACGAGTTCAGCTGGCGCTGGGTCTTCTACGTCAACCTCCCGGTCGGCATTCTCTGCACCATCGGCATCCTGGCGCTGGTGCGCGACAGCGTGCATGGCTCGCCGCGCCGCTTCGACCTGCTCGGGTTCACCCTGCTGGCCGTCGCGATCGGCTCTTTCCAGCTCATGCTCGATCGCGGCCACATGCTCGACTGGTTCGATTCCGTGGAGATCATCGGCGAGACCCTGATCGCGGCCGTGGCCTTCGCCATGTTCCTGATCCACATGCTGACCGATCGTCAGCCGTTTCTGTCGCGCGATCTCTTCCGTGACCGCAATCTCTGCGTCGGCCTCTGTTTCACGGCATTGGCGGGTCTGGTGCTGATCGTGACGGCGACCCTGATGCCGCCCTTCCTGCAGCAGCTTCTGGGCTATCCGGTCCTCACCACCGGCATCGTGCTCGCACCGCGAGGCGCCGGCATGATGGTGTCGATGATGCTGGTGGCGCGCCTGATCAACTACATCGATCCTCGGTTTCTGATCGCCTTCGGCTTCGGCCTGTCGGCGCTGTCGCTGTGGGACATGACGCTGTTCAATCTGAACGTCAGCGAAGCGGAGATCATCTGGAACGGCGTGCTCCTGGGGTTCGGGTTAGGTCTCGTCTTTCCGCCGCTCACGGTGCTGACTTTCGCGACCCTGCCGCCGCGGCTGCGTACCGAGGGAGCGGCCATCAACGCGTTGCTGCGCAATCTCGGCGCCAGTATCGGCATCGCCGTCCTGGTTTCGATGCTGGCCAGCAACACCCAACAGAACCGCGCCGATATCGTTGAGAGGTTCACGCCCTTCCATCCGGGATGGCCGCTGGGCAGCCGCGCGGCCGGTGTCGATCCGACGATGCTTGCGATCTGGGACAACGAGATCACCCGGCAGGCCGCGCTGATCGGCTATCTCAACGACTTCCGCGTCATGATGATCTGCACGCTCGTGCTGATCCCGCTCCTGGTCCTGATGCGGCGACCGGCCCTTATCCCGGCGCGCTAACCAGTCTATACGGCGGCATGGGACGCGCATCGAAGGGCCGCGCCATCGCCGCCGTGACGCCGGCGGTGATCCTGGTCCGCCCGCAACTCGGCGAGAATATCGGCATGGCTGCACGGGCCATGCTGAACTGTGGCCTGTCGACCTTGCGGCTGGTGGCGCCGCGCGATGGCTGGCCGAACGACAAGGCGCAGCGCGCGGCGTCCGGCGCCGATATCGTGCTCGAAAAGGCGGAAGTCTTCGACACGGTGGCGGAGGCCGTCGCCGATCTCGGCCGCGTGATCGCGACCACGGCACGCAACAGGGAACTCAGCCAGCGCATCCTGACGCCGCGCCAGGCGGCCGGTGAAATGCATGGCTGGATCGGGCAGGGCGAACGGGTCGGCATCCTGTTCGGTCCGGAGCGCACCGGCCTCACCAACGACGACATGGTGCATGCCGACACGGCGCTTTCGATCCCGCTCAATCCGCAATTCTCGTCCCTCAACATGGCGCAGGCGGTTCTGCTGATCGCCTATGAGTGGACGGCCTGGACCGACGACACGCCGGCCCAGCGCATGTCCGACCATTCGGCGCGGCCGGCCGACAAGGAAGAACTCGCCAACCTGTTCGACCATCTCGAACGGGCGCTGGATCAATCGGGCTTTCTGCGCCACGAGGCGATGCGGCCGGCCATGATCAACAATCTGCGGGCGCTGCTGCAGCGCGCGACCATGACCGAGCAGGAAGTCCGCACCTTCCACGGCGTCATCAAGTTTCTGTCGAAGAGCAAGCACGAGGAGTAGCCATGTCCACGACCGCCAAGATCTCCTGGGTCGACGGTGCCCTGTTCGTGGCCGAGGGCGGCAGCGGCCACACCCTCACCATGGACGGCGCGCCCGACGTCGGCGGCCACAATCTCGCTTCGCGGCCCATGGAGGTGCTGCTGATGGGCATGGGCGGCTGCACGGCGATCGACGTGGTCTCGATGCTGAAGAAGCAGCGCCAGGACATCGAAGGGGTCGAAGTCGCGCTGGTCGCCGAGCGCGCCGACGATCACCCCAAGGTCTTCACCTCCGTGAAGCTCGTCTACACTGTGCGTGGCCGGAAGCTGAACCGCGCCCTGATCGAGCGCGCCGTGAGTTTGTCGGACGAGAAATATTGCTCGGCCACGGCCATGGTGAAGAAGTCGGCCAGCGTCACCCACGAGATCGTCCTGGTCGAAATCTAGGTAATTCCGACCCCGGGAAGCGGGCGAATGGTCTGTAAGTGATTGATTTTCCAGTGGGAACGCGCGCTTGACTGGGCGAGTTTCGCCAGTATGTTCCGCGCTTCTCCGGAGAACGTGGTTGCAGGCCCCCGGGTCGGCATCCCGCCCCAACCCATGTTGGATCCAGGCCTATCCGGACAAACGGCGTCGCATATGACGCGCAACAACAGGAGTGTCGCGTGAGCAAGCGCGAGAATTCGAAGTACAAAATTGACCGCCGCCTCAGGGTCAACCTGTGGGGCCGTCCCAAGAGCCCGATCAACAAGCGCGAATACGGTCCCGGCCAGCACGGCCAGGGTCGCCAGAAGCCGACGGACTACCGTCTGCAGCTCATGGCCAAGCAGCGCCTCAAGGGCTACTACGGCTCGGTCTCCGAGCGTCAGCTCCGCCGCTACTATCTCGAGGCAGTGCGCCGCAAGGGCGACACCGGCGAGAACCTGGTGGAGATCCTGGAGCGCCGGCTGGACGCGGTCGTCTACCGCATGAAGTTCGCCATCACTGTGTTCGCCAGCCGCCAGCTGGTGAGCCATGGTCACGTCAAAGTGAACGGCCGCCGGGTCAACATCGCCTCCTACCTGGTGAAGGACAACGACGTCATCGAACTGACGTCCAAGGCCAAGGAAATGGCCCGCGTCCTCGAAGCCACCCAGACGGCCGAGCGCGACGTGCCCGAGTACGTTTCCGTCGATCATAAGGACATGAAGGGCACTTACGTGCGCGGGCCGAAGCTCGCCGACGTGCCCTATCCGGTCCAGATGGAACCCTCGCTGGTCGTCGAGTACTACAGCCGCTAGTCGGCTCCCGACGAACTTATCGACGAAAAACCCGCCCAATTGTGGCGGGTTTTTTGCATTGAGGTCGCTAAAAATTGACGAAGCCGACTGTCCGGCAAGGAGTGCTCACTCTATAATCCGAGTAGGGGTTTGGGTGCTGGAGATTAAGGAAATGCCGATTGGCCGTATGGCAGTCATCGCGACGGCCGCGATTGCGATTAGCGGGGCTGCGTACATCTATCGAGGCGAGATTGCCCAGCAATTGGGCATGGGTACGACGGCCAAGGCGGCCGAACAGGCCCAGGCGAGCCCGGCTGCCCAGGCGCAGCCGCAGGGCAGGCGCGGGCGCGCCAACCCGGCCGGCGCCGTTCCGGTCGTCATTACGACCGTGTCCAAGAAGCCGATGCCCATCATGGTCGACGCTGTCGGTACCGTGCAATCGATTGCATCGGTGCAAATCAAGCCGCGGATGGACAGCCAGATCATGAAGGTCAATGTCGAGGAGGGCGCCTTCGTGAAGGAAGGCGATATCCTCTTCGAACTCGATGGCCGCACGCTCCGCGCCCAGCTTGCGCAGATCGAGGCGCAGATCCGCAAGGACCAGACCCAGGTGGAGCAGGCCAAGCGCGACCTGCAGCGCTATGAAGAACTGTTCGCCAAGAATGCCGGCACGCAGGTCCAGCGCGACAATGCCGGCACGGCGCTGAAGACGGCCGAAGCTCAGCTCGAGGCCGACCAGGCCTCCAAGGCGAGCGTGCAGACGCTTCTCTCCTACACCGAGATTCGCGCGCCCGTGTCCGGCCGTATCGGCTCGATCGCCAACAAGGCCGGCGCCGTCGTGCGCATCGGCGACAATACGGCGACCAGCACGCTTGCCACCATCAACCAGATCGACCCGATCTACGTGAGCTTTGCCATTCCGCAGGTCATCCTGCCGGACCTGCGCGCGGCAATGGCCAACGGTCCGGTCAAGGTCACGGCAATCGTCGACGATCAGAAGAAGCGGTCGGGCGTGATGGCCTTCATCGAGAACAATGTCGATCCCAATACCGGCACGGTGACGGCGAAGGCGCGCATCGACAACACCAACGAGCTTCTGTGGCCGGGCCAGTTCGTGAAGGTCGAGATCACGCTCGGCGTCGAGGCCGACGCAATGTCAGTGCCGGCCGCCGCCGTCCAGCTCGGCCCACAGGGGCCGTTCCTCTACGTCGTGAAGGATGGCGTCGCCGAACTGCGCAACGTTGTCGTCAAGCGCACCCAGAATGGCGAATCGGTGATCGGCAAGGGTATCGAAGGAGGCGAGTCGGTCGTCACCGACGGCCAGCTTCGCCTCGTCAACGGAGCCAATGTGAGCATCAAGCCGGGTGCCAGCGATCCGGCGACGGCCGCGGCGCCGCCGCGGGGCTAGACGCCGGAGAGGTTGAGGGCCGGAGATGTTGTCAGCGCTTTGTATCCGTCGTCCGGTCATGACCATCCTGCTGATGGCGACCTTCCTCCTCGCAGGTGGTTTCGCCTTCAAGCAGCTGCCTGTCGCTGCCGTCCCGCGGGTCGACTTCCCGACCATCCAGGTCACGGCCCAGCTTCCCGGTGCCAGCCCCGAAACGATGGCGGCCTCGGTCGCCTCGATCCTCGAGCGCCAGTTCTCGACCATTGCCGGCGTCACGGCGATGACCTCGACGTCGTCGCTCGGTAACACGTCGATTGTCCTGCAGTTCGACCTCAATCGGTCGATAGACGGTGCGGCTCTCGACGTGCAGTCGGCGATTTCGTCGGCGATGCGCCGCCTGCCGCCCGAGCTCACGACGCCGCCCAGCTTCCGCAAGGTCAACCCCGCGGACTGGGCCGTCATGTTTCTGGCCTTGCGGTCCTCGCAGGTGCGGTTGTCGGATATCGACGCCTTTGCCAATCGCGCGATCCTGCCGCGCATCTCGACTCTGCCCGGGGTCGCCCAGGTGCTGATCTTCGGCACGCAGAAATATGCCGTGCGTGTGCGCGCCGACCTCGATCAGCTCGCCGTGCGCGGCCTCACCCTGCAGGAACTGCAGAGCGCGATCGTTGCGGCCAATTCGAGCAAGCCGGTCGGATCGGTCGCCGACCGCAGGCATAATGCGATCCTCGAAGCGACCGGCCCGATCAACAAGGCCGCCGACTATATGCCGGTGATCGTGACCTGGCAGAACGGTGCGCCGGTGCGCATCTCCGACGTCGCCACGGCGATCGACGGCGTGGAGAACGACAAGGTGGCGAGCTGGGTGGACGGGACCCGCGCGATCGTACTCGGCGTCTATCGGCAGCCCGACGCCAATACCGTCGAGGTGGTCGACCGGGTGAGGGCGATCCTGCCGCAGATCCAGGCCGAGCTGCCGCCCGGCGTCGAGATCTCGCTGCTGAACGACCGCGCCAAGTCGATTCGAGAGGCTGTCGAGGACGTCGAATTCACCCTCATTCTCGCCGGCATCCTCGTGATCGTCGCGATCTATTTCTTCCTGCGCAGTTTCCGCGCCACGATCATTCCGGCAATCGCACTGCCGATCTCCGTCGTCGGCACCTTTGCGGGCATGTATGTCTGCGGCCACTCGATCGACAACATATCGTTGCTGGCGCTGACTTTGGCGGTAGGCTTCGTCGTCGACGACGCCATCGTCATGCTGGAGAACATCGTCCGCCATATCGAGGCCGGCGAGAAGCCGATGGAGGCGGCGTTCAAGGGCTCGAAGGAGGTCGGCTTTACGATCATCTCCATGACGCTCTCGCTGGTCGCGGTGTTCATCCCCGTCCTCTTCATGGGCGGCGTCGTCGGCCGTATGTTCAACGAGTTCGGCCTGGTCATCAGCTTCGCCATCCTGATCTCGGGCGTCGTGTCGCTCACCCTGACGCCGATGCTCTGCTCGCGGATGCTGAAGCCGATCGACCACCACGAGAAGCACAACGTCTTGCTGCGTGCCTTCGAGTGGAGCTTCACCAAGATGACCGAGGGCTATGGCTGGGCGCTCAAGCGCACCGTCGCCATGCCTCGTCTGGTGCTGGCGATCACGCTCGGCACCTTCGTCCTGACGGCGATCCTCTTCCAGGCCATTCCCAAGGGCTTCTTCCCGACCGAGGATATCGGCCAGATTTCGGCGTCGACGGTCGGGCCCGACGATGCATCGTTCGACGCCATGGTGGCCCGGCAGTCGGTGCTGGCGGAGATCCTGAAGCGCGACCCCGACGTCGTCTCGGTTGTTTCGACGGTGGGCGGCGGCAACGCGGCCAACACGATCAACTCGGGCCGCATGTTCATCACCCTGCGCGACAAGGGCGACCGCAAGGACACGATCCAGCAGGTCATCGCCCGGTTCCGTCGTGCGACGGCGACCGTGCCCGGCATCAACATCTACTTCCAGCCGATTCAGTCGATCAATATCGGCACGACGCAGACCCGCGCCCAGTATCAGTTCGGCATGCGCTCCAGCGACCTTGCCGCGTTGCGTGAATACGCGCCGCGGATGGAAGAGCGGATGAAGAAGATTCCGTCGATCATGGACGTGAACTCGGACCTGCAGGTGCGGGCGCGTTCGGCCCTGATCGACGTCGATCGCGATACCGCGTCGCGCCTGGGTCTCTCCGTCGACCAGATCCGTCAGTTGCTCTATTCGGCGTTCGGTACCCGCCAGGTCTCAACGATCTATGCACCGGACGATACGTATCAGGTGATCCTGGAAGCCGATCCCAAGTACGCCGATATCAACGAGGTGCTGCGGCGCCTGCAAATCAGGACACCGAGCGGCGCCCTGGTGCCGCTCGACACCGTCGCCAAGCGGGTCGACAAGCCGACATCGCTTACGGTGAACCATATCGCGCAGCTGCCGTCGGTCATCATCTCGTTCAACCTGCAGCCGGGCGTCGCGCTCGGCCAGGCGACCGCCGACATTCGCGCCGCGGCGGCGGAGATAGGGCTACCGAGCAATATCGCCACCAGTTTCGAGGGCAGCGCCCAGGTCTTCGAGCAGGCCGTCGCCAACCAGGGTCTGCTGCTGTTTGCGGCGGTGCTGGTGATCTACATCATCCTGGGCATCCTCTACGAAAGCTTCATCCATCCGCTCACCATCCTGTCGGGTCTGCCGTCGGCGGGCATCGGTGCGCTGATCACCCTGATGCTGTTCGGCATGGATCTGAGCGTCATCGCCCTGATCGGCGTCGTCATGCTGATCGGCATCGTGAAGAAGAACGCCATCATGATGGTCGACTTCGCGATCGAACGGCGAGGGCAGGGCGCCACGGCGGAGCAGGCGATCGTGGAAGCGGCTCTGCTGCGCTTCCGGCCGATCATGATGACCACGACCTGCGCTCTGTTGGGCGCGTTGCCCATCGCGTTGGGCCACGGCGCCGGCGCCGAGCTGCGTCAGCCACTCGGTGTCACCGTCGTGGGCGGTCTTCTGGTGTCGCAGCTCCTCACGCTGTTCATCACGCCTGTCGTCTACATGTGGTTCGACAAGTTGACCGGCATGAGGCTCAGCCCCGGCTGGGCCAAGCGTTGGCGCACCAAGGGGCGCGTTCCCGCTACGCCGGCCGAGTAGTCGTTTCCTCCCACAAGGTGAGTAGCGTTCCATGAAAGACGATATCGGCGCCTTCGTGCCGGGCGCTCGTGCGCGCATAGACGGTTGCCCCGACGGCCCCTTGTCGGGCCTGACCTTTGCGGCCAAGGATCTGTTCGACGTAGTAGGGATACCCACCGGCGGCGGCAATCACGACTGGCCGACCGGCCGTCCTGCGCCGACACGAAATGCCTGGGCCGTGCAGACCCTGCTCGATGCCGGCGCCAGCCTGATCGGCAAGACGATCACCGACGAAGTGTCGCTGGGTATCCTGGGCGAGAATGCCTTCGACGGGACGCCGCGCAACGTGAGGGCGCCCGGCCGCGTGCCCGGTGGTTCGTCGTCCGGCTCGGCGGCGGCCGTCGCTGCAGAAATCTGCGATACGGCCCTGGGCACGGACACCGGCGGCTCGGTGCGCGTGCCGTCGAGTTTCTGCGGCCTCTACGGCATTCGCCCCACGCACGGGCGTATCGACGTGACCGGCATGCTGCCCCAGGCACCGACTTCCGACACGACCGGCTGGTTTGCCCGCGATGCCGAGACTTTCGCAAAGGTGTCGTCGGTCATGCTGGGGGAAGCCATCCCGGCAGCGCTGCCGGACAAGCTGATCGTCGCCGTCGACACCTTCGGCTTTGCCGACGCCAATGTGGCGGAGGCACTCCAGCCGATGGTGAAGCGGCTTGCCGGGCTCGCGGGATCGAGCCGCGAGGAGCTCATGGCGCCGCAGGGCCTTTCGGTGTGGGCGCGTGCTCAGCGGACGCTGCAGCCCGCGGAAGCCTACAACACGTTCAAGAGCTGGCTCGACGAGCGCAATCCGCGTTTCGCCTTCTCGGTCGCGCGGGCGCTGGTGATGGGCTCGATGATCTCCGAGGCCGATCGTGCCTGGGCGAACCTGATGCGTCAGGAAGTCCGGGCCCGAATGAAGTACCTGTTGCCGCCCGGTACCATCCTCTGCCTGCCGACGACGCCGTTCCCTGCGCCGCTGACGGGACAACCTCTCTCGGTGCTGGAGCCGCTACGCGATCGCATCACCTGTCTCTGTGCGCAAGGCGGACTTGCCGGCCATCCGCAGGTCAGCCTTCCGGGCGCGACGGTTGACGGCCTGCCCGTTGGTCTGTCCATCATTGGCGCAAGGGGCAGCGATGCCAGCCTGGTGGCGGTGGCGCGCGCTCTCGAGGGAGCCCAGTGAAAGATCAAGTGAACGCCGAGTCTGCAAGAGATCTGACGCCCAATCTTCCCGATGTCGTTGCCGAGGTGAGTGCGCTGTTCGAACGCTACGAGCAGGCGCTGATCGACAAGAACGTCGACGTGCTCGACGCGACTTTCTGGAACAGCCCGTACACGATCCGCCTCGCCAACAACGAACACGGCTACGGCTTCGACCGTATCCATGCCCACCGGATGGCACGGCCGCCGGGGCCCGGCACCAAGGAGAAGCGCTATCGCGTCGATATCCTGACCCTGGGGCGCGACATCGCCACCGTGAACCTTGTCTACAAGGTCCGCGGCAAGGACATGACCGGGCGGCAGAGCCAGACCTGGGTGCGTTTTCCGGATGTCGGCTGGAAAGTGGTGTCGGCGCACGTTTCGATGATCAGCGAGCAACCCGTCCTGTAGGACGCAAAGAAAAACCTGGAGGACGCCATGAGCGCATCACCGAAGCTGGGCAATGTCATCGCGCCTAACCTCGAATGGGTTGCCAAGGTGACGGAGGAGGCGCTGGAGCCGGCGCTGCCGATCGTCGACCCGCACCATCATCTCTGGCAGCGTACCGGCAACGACTACATGTTCCACGACCTGCTGGCCGACACACAGACCGGCCACAACATCGTGGCCACCGTGTTCGTCGACTGCCATTCGATGTACCGCAAGGACGGGCCGGCCGAGCTGCGTTGCCTCGGGGAGACCGAGTTCGCCAACGGAGTCGCGGCCATGAGCGCCAGCGGCCTCTATGGCAATCTGCGGGCCTGCGCCGGCATCGTGAGCCATGTCGATCTGCGGCTAGGCGCGAAGGCCGGCGCGGTGTTCGACGCCCAGATCGCCGCCGGCAACGGCCGCTTTCGCGGCATTCGCTACCAGACCGGCCTCGACAAGGATCCTGGCATTCGCGCGACCCGCACCAACCCGACACCGGGCCTGATGGCCGATGCGACCTGGCGCGAGGGCTTCCGCGAACTCGACCGTCGCGGCCTGACCTTCGACAGCTGGACCTATCATCCGCAGATCGGCGAAGTCGCCGACCTCGCGAGCGCCTTTCCGAACACGCAGATCGTCCTCGACCATGTCGGCGGTCCGCTGGGTTATGCCTCCTACGCCAGCCGCCACGACGAGGTCTTCGCCACCTGGAAGAAATCCATGATCGAGCTGGCGCGCCGTCCCAACGTCACGGTGAAGGTGGGCGGGCTCGGCATGGCGATGGGCTGGTTCGATTTCTACGAGAGGCCCGTCCCGCCCGGCTCAGAGGAATTGGCCAAGGCCTTCAAACCCTGGGTCGAGACGACGATCGAGATCTTCGGTGCCGACCGCTGCATGTTCGAGAGCAATTTCCCGGTCGACAAAATCACCTCGGGCTACGGCGTGCTGTGGAACGCCTTCAAGCGGCTCGCAGGGGGCGCGTCGACTGCGGAAAAGACGGCCTTGTTTTCGGGGACGGCGGCGCGCGTCTACAAGCTCGCGCTGGGATAGAGGATCAGATGGCAAGGATCGTGTCGGCGAGGCGCTACGCGAAATCCATTCAGCATTGAGAGGATTTCTTGCTTCACTACGGATGACACGAGAGATCGCGCCGCCCTAGACTTTGGCCATCATAGTCGGAGGCCGTACATGCGTCGCTTTGTTGTTTCTCTCGCAGCCCTAGCAACGCTTGCCGTCGCCTCCGCTGCGCCGGCGCAGACCCTCAAGGTCGTGATGCATTCCGACGTGAAGGCGCTCGATCCGATCTGGAGCGGCGCCTACATCACGCGCAACCACGGCTACATGCTCTACGATACGCTGTTCGCGATCGACGAGAATCTGAAGATCCAGCCGCAGATGGTCGACAGCTGGACGACCAGCGACGATGGACTTACCTGGACCTTCAAGCTGCGCGATGGGCTCGAATGGCATGACGGCACGCCGGTCACGGCGGAGGATTGCGTCGCATCGCTGAAGCGCTGGTCGGCGCGCGATGCGATGGGCCAGAAGCTCGCTCTGTTGCTCCAGGAATACAAGATCGTCGATCCCAAGACCTTCCAGATCGTGCTCAAGGAGAAGTTTGGGCCGCTGATCGAGGCGCTCGGAAAACCCTCAGTGGTCGTTCCGTTCATGATGCCCAAGAAGATGGCGGAGGTGGACGCTTTCAAGCAGATCGACGACTACATCGGCTCCGGCCCCTTCATCTTCAAGAAGGATGAATGGAAGCCCGGCGAGAAGCTGGTCTACGTGAAGAACCCGAAATACAAGCCGCGGTCCGAGCCGATGTCAGGTCTCGCCGGCGGCAAGGTCGTGAACGTCGACCGTGTCGAGTGGGTCTGGATCCCCGACGCCGAAACGCAGCTCAATGCGCTGTTGAACGGCGAGATCGACATGATCGAGAGCGTTTCCTACGACCATTTGGGCATCCTCGAGAAGGACAAGAACATCCGCCTCATCCGCGGCAGGGCGTCGAACCAGTACGTCTTCCGCATGAACTGGCTACAGCCGCCTTTCAACAATCAGAAGGTCCGTCAGGCCGCGTCCTATGCGCTGAACCAGGAGGAGTTCCTGCAAGCCGGTATCGGGGACAAGCGCTATTATCGCGTCTGCAAGGCCATGTTCACCTGCGACTCGCCGCTCGCTTCGACGGTCGGCATGGATGGGCTCATCGAAGGGAATGCCGCCAAGGCGCGTGAGCTTCTCAAGGAAGCGGGTTATGACGGCACTGTCGTGGTGATGCCGCAGCCGACCGACCTCGGTGTCATCAAGCAGATTGCCCCGGTCGCCAAGGCACAGCTCGAAAAGGCAGGCTTCAAAGTCGAGGTCCAGCCGATGGACTGGCAGAGCATGGTGGCGCGGCTCGCCAAGAAAGGACCGCCATCGGAGGGCGGCTGGAACGCCTTCGGGACGAGCTGGGTGCAGCTCGACATCCTCGACCCGCTGATGACGCCGTTTCTCGCCGCGACCTGCGACAAGGCGCGATCGGGCTGGCCCTGCGACGAGGCGCTGGAGAAGCTGCGCGACAAGTTCGTCAAGGCGACGACCGATGCCGAAAAGAAATCAGTTGCCGAAGAGGTTCAGCGTCACGCCCTGCAGGTCGTCACGCACGTTCCCCTCGGTGAATGGTATGGCGTGCAGGCCGTTCGCGCCAATGTCGTGACCCGGCCCGTGCCGGCGCCGATCACCACCTTCTGGGGCATCAGCAAGAAGTAGCGCCTAGAGGCGTGCGCCGGCCGCCCGCAGCCTTTCACGCAAGGTTGCAGAGTCGAGCTGGTCGGCCGGCTGCCCTGTTCGGGCGAGCAGGGCAGCGGCGGTGCCGACAGCATGGGCAGCAGCGATTGCCAGCGCGGACGGCAGGCTGCTCGGGATGACAAGCGCATTGTCGATGCCGGCGGCCAGCGCCGCGCGATAAGGCAGGGCGTATCGGCCGTCCGGCGCCTCGGCGACTGCGATCGTGTCGATATACTCGCGGCTGGCGACCGACTCGAAGGTCTGCGGGCCGGCAAGCGAGAGGCTCGCGCAAGTGTCGACGAAAAAGCGGGCGTCGATCTCGCCACGGTCGAGGACAACGGCGGAGACCGATCGGCCGCGACGCACGACATGGCGGATTTCCCGACCGGGCACGAGGCGGCCTTGGGCGGCCATCGTCGCGACGAGAGCAAGCAGGCCATTGCCGATGACCAGCACGTCGCAGGTCATCGACGTCATTCCAGAATGATCCGGAATCGCAGATTACTCGGCGGCCTTCAGCTCCGTGGCCGCGGCGCGCAGCGCTCGGTTGGCGGCGTCCTCGGCCTCCCAGCGCGTGCCGATCTCGGCGAGACGTCCCATGACGTCGTCGAGTTCGTGGCCACGCTGGGTCAACGAATAGGTGACCTTTGGCGGGATCGTCGCCTCGTAGTCGCGCTTCACCAGCGAGGCGCCTTCGAGCGTGCGCAGGCGCTCGGCCAGCATCTTCGCGGAGATACCTGCGACACGTCGCTTCAGTTCGCCGAAGCGCTGCGGGCCGTGTGTGCGCAGATTGTAAAGAATGTATGTCGTCCAAGGCCCCATCAGCATGCGCAGAATGAAGTCCATCGGACAGGTCACGCTCTCCTTGGCCTTGGCAGCGGGGGCGTGGCTGGCTGGAGTGGTCATCAAGAATGCTCCCAAGGTTACGAATTGGTACCTGAGGGTAAAGATATAGTTTGCCTCCTTGATGTTTCCAGTCACTTTGAGAAATCAGATTAATCGACGAAACAAATTTATATTCTCTATTTAAATCAATGAGTTGGTGGACTTTATGAAAGTCATGCTTCAATCGATGTGATGGCCAAGGCTAACTGTGAGCGACGTGAAGAACTTTGAAGCACTGCGCTGCAGCGGCCGGCAGGGCCACAAAGAAGAAGGGCGCCCTCGTCGGGCGCCCTTCCTGTCGGTCACTTCTTGCTGATGTTCCAGAGCACCGGCACAGGACCTTCGAGCCAGCCCGAGAGCCGGTCCTTGCGGTAGGCGCCGAAGGCCTTGAACTGGCCGACCGGTGCATAGATCGCCTCGTTCATCACGCGGTCGGAGATGGCGAGACCCAGCTCCTTCCGCTTGGCCGGGTCCGTCTCCTTGATGAAGGCGGCGCGCAGCTTCTGCAGCTCCTCGTCGCACGGCCAGCCGAACCAGGCCTTGTCGCAGGCGCCCGAGGCGAAGGAGTTGGTGCCTGGATTGTCGAGGTCGAGCGTGATGTTGGTGGTGAAGAAGATATTCCAGCCACCCTTGTCCGGCGTCTCCTTGCGGGCACGACGCGACACCACGGTCTGCCAGTCCATCGGCATGAGGTCGACCTTGAAGCCGACCTTTTCGAGCTGCTGCTTGGCCACAGCCTGGACCTGGTTGGAGGACTGCAGGTCGGTCTGCTGCATCAACGCCACCGGGGTGCCGTCGTAGCCGCTCCCCTTCAAGAGGGCCCGTGCCTTTTCGAGGTTGGGCTTGATCAGCAGGTCGCCATATTCCTTGCCGTAGGCCGTACCGCAGACGAACGGCGCATTGCAGACCTGGTAGATTTCCGGGTCGCCGACCTGGGCGCGCAGCATGTCTTCCTGGGCGATGGCGAGCATCGCGGCCTGCCGGGCCTTCACGTTGTTGAAGGGCGGATGCAGGTGGTTGAAGCGCATGATGATCTGGCTGCCGAGCTTGTTCCAGCCATAGAGCGCGACGTTCTTCTCCGACTTTAGCATCGGGAAGAGGTCCGGCACCGGCGATTCGATGAGGTCGATCTCGCCGGTCATCAGCGCGTTGGCTGCCGTGCTGGGGTCGGGAATGGCCAGCCATTCGACGCGATCGACCTTGGCCACCTTGCCACCGGCCAGCATCGACGGCGCTTCGGTGCGCGGCTTGTACTTCGGGTTCTTGACGTAGACGACCTTTTCGCCGGGCTTCCATTCGTCCTTCTTGAAGACGAAGGGGCCGGAGCCGGTGTAGTCGTCGATCTGCTTGAACGGATCGGTCTCGGCGACCCGCTTCGGCATCATGAAGGGCACCAGCGACGACGGCTTGGCCAGCGCATCGAGCACCATGCCAAACGGCTCCTTGAGCACGATGGCGAAGGTCTTGGCGTCGATCACCTTGAGTTCGCCCGTCGCAGCCGCCAGGAGTTGGCCGAAGGAATCGCGCACCATCCAGCGCTTCAGGGAGGCGACGCAGTCCTCGGCGGTGACCGGCTTGCCGTCGTGCCACTCCAGACCGTCACGCAGCGTGATCGTCCAGGTGAGCTTGTCCGGCGAGACTTCGTACTTCTCGGCCATCTGCGGCTGGACCTTGAGGTCCGCGTCCTTGGCGAAGAGCACGTCGTAGATCATGTAGCCGTGGTTTCGCGTGATCAGCGCGCTGGTCCAGACCGGATCCAGAACCTTGAGATCGGAATGCGAAACCATCTTCAGGGTGGTTTGCGCCATGGCAGCGGGCGCCGCCGTCAACAGTCCGACGCAAGCAGCGAGCTGCGCCAGTTTACGCGTTACATGCATGATTCCTACTTCGACTCCTTGGCTCCCGGATTACGTGGATGGGCGATCACCTGCCCGAGACATGGAGCAATGTCCATGCCGCCAAGTTTCGCGTCGAAGCAGCGGTACGGACCGTGGGCCCCGGGGCCCACGGTCCGGCGTGCGAGTTATTTCTTGCTGATGTTCCAGAGGATCGGCACGGGAGCCGGAAGCCAGCCCTCGACGCGATCCTTGCGATAGGCGCCGAACGCCTTGTACTGACCCAACGTGAAGTAGACCGCCTGTTCCATGACGCGGTCGGAGACGGCCAGAGCAATCGCCTTGCGGCGCTCGGGGTCGCTCTCCTTCACGAAGTCGGTCCGGAGCTTTTCCATCTCGGGATCGCAGGGCCAGCCGAACCACGCCTTGTCGCAGCCGCCGCTGGTGAAGGAATTGCCGGCTGGATTGTCGGCATCCACGGTGACGGTCGTCGTGTAGAAGACGTTCCAGCCGCCCTTGTCCGGCGCGTCCTTGCGGGCACGGCGAGCGACGACGGTCTGCCAGTCCATTGCCTGGAGGTCGACCTTGAAGCCCGCTCTTTCCAGGGCCTGCTTGCCGACCGGCGGGAGCTGGTTCGACGATTGCAGGTCGGTCTGGTGCAGCATGACGATCGGCGTGCCGTCGTAGCCGCTCTCCTTCAGGAGCTGGCGTGCCTTCTCCAGGTTGGGTTTGATGAGCAGATCGCCGTAGCTCTTCTCGTAGGGAGAACCGCAGACCAGCGGCGAGTTACAGACCTTGTAGATCTCGGCGTCGCCGACCTGGGCACGCAGGAAATCTTCCTGGGCGATGGCCAGCATTGCAGCCTGGCGCGCCTTCAGGTTGTTGAACGGTGGGTGGAGGTGGTTCAGCCGCATGATGATCTGGCTGCCGAGCTGGTTCCAACCGAACAGGGCCACGTTCTTATCGGCCTTGAGGAGGGGGAAGTGGTCGGGGATCGGCACTTCGATCATGTCGATCTCGCCCTGGATCAGCGCATTGACGGCGGTCATCGGATCGGGGATCGCCAGCCATTCGATGCGGTCGACCTTGGCGACCTTGCCGCCGGCCAGCATGGAGGGCGGTTCGGGGCGCGGCTTGTACTTGGTGTTCTTGGCGTAGACGATCTTCTCGCCGGGTTTCCATTCCTCCTTCATGAAGACGAATGGACCGGAGCCTGTGTAGTCGTCGATCTGCTTGCCGGGATCGGTTTCCGCCACCCGCTTGGGCATCATGAACGGCACGTTGGACGACGGCTTGCCCAGCGCGTCGAGCATCAGGCCGAACGGTTCCTTGAGCACGATGCGGAAGGTCTTGGCATCGACCGGCACCATCTCGCCGACGCGCGCCATCATCTGCTGGCCGAGCGCGTCGCGGGCGGCCCATCGGCGGATCGAGGCCACGCAGTCCTCGGCCGTCACC
>JAIUOY010000061.1:0-2803 GCA_020160995.1 Pseudomonadota bacterium
ACATTACGATCTTTTCATGCGCTGGCCATTGCCGGGTCAGACCGACGAGATCAGGCTGATGCCATCGCCAATCGGCTTCGAGACCCGCTGCGCGACGCTTCGACTGGACTGCTCCAAGGGAGATTGCCCGTGAAACCCATTACCCTCATCGCCGCATCGTCGATCGCGATGCTCGCCGGCAGCTTCGCCCTGGCGCAGCCGCAGCCGGTTCCGCCCGCCGGTGGAGACCAGAAGCAGGAAAGGACGGAAAGCCGCGAGCAGCGCCGCGACGAGTGGCGCGAACGCCGGGCAGAGCGCGCCAAGGCGCGGCTCGACGAGCGCTTGTCGAAGGTGCGCGCCGATCTCAAGCTGAGGCCCGAGCAGACGGCCCTGTTCGACAAGGTAGAGGGGCTGATCAAGCAGCGCAGCGCCAACCGTGGCGAGCGCTGGAACGCGATGCGCGAGCGGCGCGAGACGCTGCGCCATGCCGACCTGATGGAGCGGCTCGACGCCACCGCCAACCAGCAGGGCGAGCGCGCGGCCCGTTCCAAGGAACTCGCCGACGCGGTGCGCCCGCTCTGGGCGACGCTCAGCGACGAGCAGAAGACGGTACTGCGCCGTTCGGTGCGCGAGGCGATGGCGGAAGGGCGCGAGCGCTTCCGCGAGATGCGTGGCGGGCGCGGCGGCTGGCATGATGACGACCGAGGCGAGCGCGGAGACCGCGGCGGGCGCAGGCAATGGCGCGATCGCGACGACCAGAACGACGAGTGAGGCCCGGCCTCAATCCGTTTTCAGAAATATGACTGAAGAGAGCCGCGTCCGGATCCGGGCGCGGCTCCTCGCATCTGGCTTGCGGGCGCCTGGCGTCAGGTGCCGACCGCGTCCGAGACGCATTTCTTGGTGAAGCTGTTCTTGGCGGCGCCGGCCAGCTTCCTGTCGGCGGCCTGCTTGTCGCAGGCGGCGCCGGCGTCCTTCTCGCATTTGGTCAGGAAGCTCGTCTTCGCCGCGCCTGCCAGTTTCTTGTCCGAGGCCTGAAGGTTGCAGCTTTGTGCCTGGGCGGCGCCCGCCATACAGCAGACTGCGAGTGCGGTCAGCAGAAGTCTTTTCATACGAATCTCCTCTCCGGGACGGTGACGCTACGCTACCGCGCGGCCGGGAGATATGGGAGAGGAGCAGTGCCGCCCTGCTTTCGACAAAATTCCTAACGTACGGATTTCATTGCGAATTCAGGAATTTACCATATCTATTCAGCTTGGATTCACGGCTCGCTATTTACGCTTTGTCAGTGATTGCGATGCGAAAGGTGAACCATGAAGCAGACATGGTCATGCTGGGCGATGCGGGCCTTCATCGGTTCCGTGTTCATCGTCTGCCTGTTCGGGCCCTACGCGCTGTCGATCCTGATCGGCTGCATTGGCGTCGGCTGCTACTTCTTCCGGCATGAGGTCGGCTCGCATCTCTGAGTGGATTGCAGCTCGTCGAGGAGCAAGCAGAAGGGTGGTTTGCGGCCGATCCCTTTCTATGGCCGGAGACCCGTAGCGGCACGTCGGACAAGGACCGCGGGCATGAAGCAACTGGCCACGTCTTGGCAGCTATGGGCCTTGCTGTCGGCCTTCTTCGCGGCCCTCACCGCGATCTTCGCCAAGATCGGGATCGAGAATGTCGGCTCCGACTTCGCCACCTTCATCCGAACGATCGTCATCCTTCTGGCGCTTGCGGCCATTCTGTCGGCGACGGGTGGTTGGCAGAGCCTCGGCTCCGTGTCGGGGCGTTCGGCCGTCTTCCTCGTGCTGTCAGGCCTCGCCACGGGCGCTTCGTGGATTTGCTACTTTCGGGCGTTGAAGCTGGGCGATGCGGCACGGGTGGCGCCCATCGACAAGATGAGCGTCGTGCTGGTTGCCCTGTTCGGCGTGATCTTCCTGGGTGAACGCCTGGCTCTCCCCAACTGGCTCGGCGTGGCGCTCATCGCTGCCGGTGCCGTGTTGGTGGCCTACAGGGGGTAGGGTGGTTCTCTTGGCTCCTGATTGCAGATGTCCGGGCATCCTCGGGCTTCAGTATCGGGATTCCCGGCCAGAGCGCGATCGTCGCCTTCATCGGCATTTGTGAAGCTTAGGAAAGCCAGGCAGGTTGCTCGAGGACCGGCGGCTGTTTCCTGATCAGAGCGGCTCGCTTGCAGCTGTATCTTTTTGCGATGGGCGCGGCAGAAGCGTATGGTGAATTGCGCAGCCTTGAGCTGATATCGTGGAGAGTTTGCCGTTTCCCAAGGGAGGATGCCATGGGACGCAAGTTCATCGATTGCCGGGCATTTCCGAGTGAGATGAAGTGCTCAATCGCGATCAGCGCCGATACTGAAGACGAGCTTCTGGAGGTGGCGGTGCAGCATGCCGTCGCCGTGCACAAGCATCAGGATACGCCCGAGCTACGCGGCCAACTCAGGACCATCATCAAGGACGGCATGCCGTCCGAGAGGGCGCCCGAACGCGCTGCATGATCGAGCGATTGCCTGCGAGGCACGCAGCATCTCGGGGCGGGTGTGTGCCCGAAGCAAGGGCGGAAAATGCGAAGGGGGAGGGCGAAATCTCGCCCTCCCCCAAAATCGAAAGCAATGGGTATTGCTACCCGTGCCGAAAGGCTTAGCGCGAGTAGAACTCGATGACCAGGTTCGGTTCCATCTGCACCGCGTAGGGCACGTCCGAGAGGGTCGGGGTGCGGGTGTAGGTGGCCGAGAACTTGGTGTGGTCGGCGTCGATGTAGTCGGGCACGTCACGCTCGGCCAGGGCGGCCGACTCGATGACGATGGCGAGCTGCTTCGACGAGTCCTTGA
>JAIUOY010000062.1:0-9874 GCA_020160995.1 Pseudomonadota bacterium
CTTGTGGAACTGTGAGCCGCCATAGGACTGGTCGGTCGGTACGATCTCCATGTAGCTCACATCCATGCGTTGCGGGGCGCCCAGGACGAACATGATGGCCTCGGCGATGTCGGCAGGCAGCAGGGTTTCGAAGCCGTCGTAGAACATGCGACGGCTTTCCTCCTGGCTCTGCCCCAGCACGAGATGCGCGCCGGTTTCGACCCGGCCCGGAGAGATTTCGCTCACCCGAACGCCGGAGCCATGCAGGTCGAGACGGAGCGTGTGGCTGAGATTGTGAATGGCGGCCTTGGTCATCGCGTAGACCGGCATGCCGGGAAGAGGCCAGGTCCCGGATGTCGAGCCGAGATTGACGATATGGCCAAGCCCGCGCGCCTTCATGCCGGGTACCACCGCGGCCAGGCAATTCAACGTGCCGCGCAGGTTCACGTCCAGCAACGCATCGATGTCGTCGGGAGCGGTCTCCCACGATGCCGTCGAGCGGGCCAAGGCCGAGGCGTTGTTGATCAGTACGTCGGCATCCAGCGAACCCAGCGCGCTCATCACTGCGTCGCGATGCGTGATGTCGAGCGCCATCGGCCGGCACCCCGTCTCGTTGGCCAGCGTCACGAGATCGTCGGCCGAACGGGCCACGGCGTAGACTTCGAGGCCGCCGACCCGAAGCTCTCTCACCGTTGCCGCGCCGATGCCGCGACTTGCGCCTGTGACGATGGCGGTGCGATAGCGATCCAGAGACAGGGGCTCCTCCTTTGTGCGGCGCGAACTGCAGCTTACACTTTCACCATAGCGTATCGACAGCGGGGAACGATCATGGCCAAGAAACTCTTTCCGGACGGCACCGAGGTCGCGGGCTTCTATGTCCGTACGATCCGCAGCGGTCCTTTCGTGTTCGTGTCAGGGACGACCTCGCTCGACTCGAAAGGACGCGTCCAGGGCAAGGATGCCGCGCAGCAGACCACCATCACCATGCGCAAGATCGAGGCCGGTCTGAAATCCGCCGGCGCGCGCCTGTCGGACCTCACGCGCACGACGATCTACGTCACCGACATTCGCGACATGACGGCCGTCACCAAGGCGCTGGGCAAGGCCCTCAAGGGGTCGGTCGTCGTCTCGACCCTCGTCGCGGTCAGCGCGCTCGCGGTGCCGGGCTTGCTGGTCGAGATCGAAGCGACGGCCGTCGTCGATCGCTGACGTCGATCAGGCCGGCGGATAGGAGATCCTGTTGCGCTGGAGGAGGTCCTCCAGCGTCTTGATGCCTTGCTGATAGCGGCCTCTCTGGCAGTCGATGCCGGCGCCGAGGCGCTGCATGTCCGGCCCGCCGGAGCCTTCGCCGCGTCGCGTGTTGAACCTGTCGAAGAGGGCGCCCAGTTCGGCACAGCGTGCGGCGAGCTGTTCGTTGGTCTGTTGCGCCTGCACTGCAACCGGCAGGCTGGCAAGGGCGGCAAGGATCGATAGAAGGCAGGTTCGGCAGCATCGCGTCATCATTGGACTATAAGCCATAACCTGCATCGCCTTGAACCTGCAGATGGCGACGATGTACTGTCTTTGATCGTCCGACTGCTGGACGTACGGGGGGATGAAGATGGTTTCTCGATCGACGGTTCGGTTGGCGCTGGCTGTTGGCCTCGCGGCATTGGCGGCGGCCTGTGCCGTGGCCAAGAGCACGCCCGGCGAAGATCCGAGGAGCGGGACCAACGCCTCGATAATCACCTGGGCAGACGGCAAGGAAGCGATCGCCATCAGCTGTGGCGAGCCGGGGGCCTGCCAGACCCGCGCGGTCGCGATGTGCAATCGTACCAACGGCGACTACACCGTGCTCAAGATGGAGAACATGCCGACACGCGGCGATCTCGGCACTGTACGCGGTGCGGCGTCGGCCGTCGTTCGCTGCGGCAAGTAACGGCGGTCGACTCCCAATCAGCGGCTTCGACGGGAGCCCCAGGCCGTCGCCATCTTGGGCTGAGACGAGGTCGCCTCGGCGCCCGACGGCAAGGCCGCCTCGTGATCGGCGATCCAGGCCGCGACGTCGGCGGCCACCGTTGGTCCCGCCTTGTCGCGCATCAACAGGTGATAGCCGTCCTTGTAGAAGGCAAGCTTGGAGTCAGGGCGCGGCGGCATGACCTCGATGGCAGCCCGGACCGGCTCCTGCGGCACGATGCGATCGCCCAGCCCGTGCATCATCAAGTAGGGGCGCTGAACGTGGCTTGCGGCGGCCGTCGCATCGTCCATCAGGTTGATCAGCCCGTAGGCCATGTCGAGCCGGGTTTGGCGCAAGATCATCGGGTCGTTGCGCAACTTGTCGAGGGTCTTCGGGTTGTCGGTCGGCTTGTAGTCGATCGAGGTCGGACCCGACGGCATCCAGGGGATCGTGTGGCCGAAGAACCAGAGCCCGGCACTCGCCATCGGTCCGAAGGTCTCGCGCGAACGAAGGGCGGTTGCCGACAGGATCAGCCCGTCGGCCTCCACGCCGCGGTCGGCGGCCACCAGGACGACGGCGCCCCCCATGCTTTCGCCTGCTAGGTAGAGCGGCACGCCGGGATATTTCGCCCGCAGCAGCGCCGCCATGGCCTTGGCGTCGTCGACCAGCGTGTCGGTTCCGGGCCAGCGGCCGCGTGTCGGGCTGCCGCCGAAGCCGCGCTGGTCGTAGGCATAGGTCGTGATGCCGTCCTTGGCCCATACCGTCGCGGGCTCTTCCCACGCATTCCGATAATCGCCGAAGCCGTGCAAGCCCAGGATCACCGCGGTGGGCGCGCCGTTTGCCGCAGGCCATGTCGACAGCGGTAGCGCGGTGCCGTCGGCCGCGACATAACGGTCTTCGGTCAGCCGCGGCGCCTGCACCGAGCCGCCCGCCGGAACGACGGTGGGGGCACAGGCGGAAAGCATGACCGAAACGGCGACGGCGGCTATCATGCGCCGGCGCAGAAGGAGTGGGATCGTGACTGAGCCGTTTGAAGTCATCACTGTCGATACTGACCGCGTCGCCTGCGATGGCGGCGGCGGCGCGTTAGGCCATCCCAAAGTGTATCTCAACCTGGGCTCGGAAGGGCATGTCGAGTGCCCCTATTGTAGCCGGCTGTACAAGTTGCGCGAAGGCGCACATCCCGCGCACGCCCACTAGGATCGATCCATGAAGCAGCTCGGCGAAGGCTGGAACTGGCGCGACCTCAAGATCGGCGACAAATTCACTACTTATGGCCGGACCCTCTTCGAGGCCGACCTCCTGAATTTCGTGACGCTTTGCGGCTTTTCCGAGGAGCTGTTCACCAACAAGGAATACATCAAGGAGCACGCGCCCATGCGCGGCGGGCATCCCGTCCCGGGCGCGCTGGTCTACTCGATGGCCGAAGGTCTGGTGATTCCGACCACCCTGCAGGGATCCGGCCTGGCCTTCCTGTCGATGGGCTTCGACATCAAGGGACCGACTTACGTGAACGATACGATTCACGTCGAGATCGAAGTCACCGAGATCAAGCCGACCTCCAAGGATCCCTCGCGGGCGCTGGTGCGCACGACCAACCTGGTGAAGAACCAGAAGGACGAGACCGTGCTGATCTATACGCCGCTGCGCATGATGCAGGGCCGCTGATGGCCAAGGTCGCCGTCGAGAAGGAAGGGACGACCACGATCGTCTCGATCGACCGCTTCGCGGAGGCGCGCAATGCAGTCGATCCCGAGACGGCGATTCTGTTGCGCGAGGCCTTCTTCGCCTTCGACGCCGACGAGTCTCAGTCCGTTGCCATCCTGACCGGCCGCGGCGGTACCTTCTGCGCCGGCTACGATCTCAAGGTCGCGGCCAGCCGCGAAAGCCCGTCGGCATTCGATCCGGCCGGTCCCGGTCCCATGGGGCCGACCCGGCATCTCCTGACCAAGCCGGTGATCGCCGCCGTCGAAGGCTATGCCGTGGCCGGCGGCCTCGAACTCGCGCTGTGGTGCGACATGCGGGTCGCTTCCGAGACCGCCAAGTTCGGCGTGTTCTGCCGGCGTTGGGGCGTGCCGTTGATCGATGGCGGCACGGTGCGCCTGCCGCGTCTCGTCGGCCACAGCCGCGCCCTCGACATGATCCTGACCGGGCGCGAGGTCGGCGCCCGCGAGGCCTTCGACTGGGGGCTGGCCAACCGTCTTGCGCCCGAGGGGCAGGCACTCACTGAGGCCAAGGCGCTGGCCAATGTGCTGGCGAAATTTCCGCAGACCTGCCTGCGCTCGGATCGCCAGTCGTCCTATGAGCAATGGGCGCTCGACCTGCCGGCGGCGCTGATCAACGAAGCGCGGCACGGGATGCCGGCACTGCAGGCGGAAACCCGCAAGGGTGCTGCCCGCTTCGCCGCCGGCAAGGGACGCGGCGGCGATTTCGGAGAGATTTGATGAGCCTGCCGACCGACGCCGAGATCGCGCAATACCGTAGCGACGGTGCCATCTGCCTGCGCGGCGCCTTCTCGCTCGACTGGATCGAACGGCTGCGCGCGGCCGTTGAAGCCGACATGGCGATGCCCGGGCCGATGGTGCGCATCAATACGCCCAAGGATGCGCCGGGGCTGTTCTTCGTCGACTTCCAGCTCTGGCGACGCCATCCCGACGCGCGCGCTTTCGTCTACGAATCGCCGGCACGCGAGATCGCGGCGCGGCTGATGGGCTCGCGCGAGGTCGTCTACTATCACGACCATCTTCTGGTGAAGGAGCCGGGCACGCAGGAGCGTACGCCCTGGCATCACGACCAACCCTACTATCCGATCGACGGCGAGCAGATCGTCTCGCTGTGGCTGCCGCTCGATCCGGTCGATCGCGCGACCTGCGTCGAATATGTGAAGGGCTCGCACCGCTGGGGCCGCTGGTTCCAGCCCAAGTTCTTCAAGCAGGGCGGCGTCGATCTCGCCGTGCAGGACCCTCGCTTCGAGCCGTTGCCCGACCTCGACGCCGAGCGCGCCCGGCATGAGTTCCTCGCCTGGGACATGGAGCCGGGCGACGTCATCGCCTTCCATGCCCTGACGCTGCACGGTGCTTCCGGCAATCGCTCGACCTCGCGCCGCCGTCGTGCCTGGGCGACACGCTGGTGCGGCGACGATGCGCGCTACGCCGCGCGTGTCGGCCAGGTCTCGCCGCCGCTCGAAGGCCATGGCCTGAAGCCGGGCGACCGGCTCGAATGCCCGACCTTTCCCAAAGTCTGGCCGCAGTGAACGAACCTACGGAACGAGCACGGCCTTGCCGACGACGGTGCGTTCCTCGATGAGCTTGAAGCCCTTGATCCAGTCGGCGAGGTCGTAGGTCGCGGCGACCGTGGCCTTGAGCCTGCCTTCGACGAACCAGCGGGTCAGGTCCTTCTGGGCGTCGGCCACCATGGCGCGGCGCGTGGCGAGGGCTGCTTCTTCCTGGGGCGAAGGAGTTCCTTTGCCGCCCCAGCCGTTCCAGTAGCCGTAGTAGAAGCCGATCACGGTCACGTTCTTGACCAGCAGGATGTTGGCCGGGATCTGCGGGACGGTGCCGCTGGCGAACCCCATCGGGATGATACGACCCTCGGGTGCCACGCAGCGCAGCGAGGCGTCGAAGGCCGAGCCGCCGACCGGATCGTAGATCACGTCGGCGCCGCGTCCGCCTGTCAGCTCCAGCACCTTGGTGCGCAGGTCTTCCGAACGGTAGTCGATCAGGTGGTCGGCGCCGGCTTCCTGCGCGGCCTTGAGCTTGTCGGGCCCACCGGCGCTCGCGATCACGACGGCGCCCATCGCCTTGCCGACCTCGATGGCGGTCAGGCCCGAGCCGCCGCCGGCGCCGTGGACCAGCAACACTTCGCCGGGCTGCATCGCCGCCTTCCACTTCAGGGCGCCGTAGGCGGTGGGATAGAGCGTCGGAAAGTTGGTCGCCTCGGCGTAGGGCAGTTGCTCGGGGATCGGGATCAGGTTGGCCGCGGTCGCGACGGCATATTCGGCAAAGGCGCCCTGGCTGACGCCGGTTGCGATGCGGTCGCCGACAGCGACGTTGCTGACGCCTTCGCCCAGGGCCACGACGTGGCCCGCGAGTTCGTTGCCCGGCACGTAGGGCAATGGCGGCTTGTTCTGGTGCTTGCCCTGCACGCCCAGCATCGCGGCGAAGCTCACGCCGGCGGCGCGCACGCGCACCAGCACTTCGCCGGCCTTCGGCACGGGCTGCGGGATGTCCTCGATCTTCAGATTGTCGATCGACCCATAGGCATGACAGACCAGCGCCCGCATCTTCGCTTCCTTTACTTCTGCGCTACTTCTTGAACTGGCCGTGCCGCCCTTCGCCCTTGGCGAAGCGCGCCGCACCGCTTTGCGATTCCTGCCGCCGCGCTTGCAGCGACAGTTCCATCTCGCGCTGGATCGCGGCCGCCTCGTCGCGGTCGAAACTCTCGTAGGCCGACTGGCGGTCCGAGGTCATGGCGATCGGCGGGAAACCCGCGATCTGGAGGGCGAGCTTTTCCGCCTCGGCGCGCGTCGTGCCGCGCGCTACCTTGCGGGTCGCCAATCCAATGGTGATGGCTTCGTCGGCGCCGACCGCGCGGCCGGTCAGCAGCATGTCCATGGCGCGACCCTGGCCCACGATGCGCGGCAGGCGCACGGTCGTGCCATCGCTCATCGGAACGCCCCAGCGGCGCGAGAACACGCCGAAGGAGGCGGTCTCATCGACGAGGCGGATATCGCAGAACAGCGCGACGCCCAGCCCGCCGGCGCAGGCATGGCCTTCGATGGCGGCAATCACCGGCTTGGAGAGCGGTGCGCGCAACGGTCCGTCGGCGCTGCCGGCCCAGGGGAAATAATCCGTGCCGCCGCCCAGTTCCTTGAGGTCGGCCCCCGCGCAGAAGGCGCCGCCGGCCCCCGTGAGGACGGCGACTTTCGCCTGCGGGTCGGCCTCGAAGGCACGCAGCGCATCGGCAAGAGCGTGCGCCGCTTCGTTGTCGAGGGCGTTCTTGGCGTGCGGCCGGTTGATGGTGATTGTCGTGACCGGGCCCTGGGCCTCGACCACGATTTTGGGGGTACTCATGGCACCGTCTTATCTAACGGTCGCGAGTTCGTCTTCAAGCTGCGCGTTGGACCGCCTCGGTGTGCGGAAGTACCACCAGTTTTTCTGCGGGGTCCATTTTTCCTTGCGGGCCGTGCCATGGCCCCAGACACACCGCTTGAAGTCGCGTGTCGCGGCCGTGAAGGCCTTGTCGGCTTCGTCGAGCTTGAAGGCGTGGTCGCCCATTTCCTCGCGGCTGAACATCGGCAGCGCTTCGAGGATCAGTTCGCGCACGTCGACGTCGTTCAGCCAGTTGTCGAGATCGAAATTGTAGCCCTGCCGTTCGAGATCGGCGGCGAACGTCGTCCACTGGTCGATCAGCTCGCAGAGGTCGGCCACATCGGGAGGGCCGGGAGGGGGAGGAGGCTTCATCCGCGCCCTCGCTCGGCCTGTCGGCGATAGTATCGCTCGCCATCGTTCGGTTTGAAGAAAGTGCGGATCACGCCATTTGGATTGAAGGCGATGAACGCCCCGGTCTGCTTGTCGAAGCGCGTCGTCACCCCGTCGGCGCGCACCGTCTCCAGGATCGGACCGCCGGCGCGCGCATCGCGCAGGAGCTGCGCCTGCCTCAGATAGTCCTGCTTGGTGATGCGGCCAAACTCCGCCCCGTGCTTCTCGAAATGCTCGTCGAGACGCCGCGAGTCGGCAAAGCCGACACTGGCGCCCCAGCCGCCCGTATTCGATGCAGGTTCGCGCGCTTCTGCGACGGTGGAATTGTGCGCAGCGTCTCCGGCGCTACGGTCGCCGACCTGGAGCCAGTAGAGAAAGATCGCGACCGCCGCCAAGGCGGCCGTCAGGAGACGACGCCACGGCAGGCCGCCGGTGCGGACATTCATTTCGCTATTGTGCGCCACCCTTGAACCACCGCGCAATCATGCGGCGTTCGGCGTCGGTGATCTCGGTCAGGTTCCCGGGGGGCATGACCCGCGAGGCGGCGGCCTGCTGGTTGACGGCGGCGGCCAGGGCGCGGATCTGCGCCGGCGTCTCCAGCAGGACGCCCTTGGGCGGCGCCAGGAAGCCCTCCTGGGTGGGCTTGGCGGCGTGACAGGAAGCGCAACGGGCCTGAATGATGGGCTGCACCTGATCGAAGGCGACCGGCCCGCCGCCATCGGCGCTCGGTCGCGGCAGGGCGAGCAGGGCCGTGAAGGCGATGAACACGAAGCCCGATGCCAGCACCAGCGGATTGGCGTTGCCCTTGTGGCGCTGCACGAACCAGACACGGATCAGCGCGCCCGCCACGGAGATCAGGATCAGCAGAACCCAGTTCCACTCGTGGCCGTAGAGGCCCGCATAGTGGTTGCTGATCATCGTGAACAGCACAGGCAGCGTGAAATAGGTATTGTGGACCGAGCGCTGGCGGCCCCTCAGGCCGTACTTGGGATCGAGCGGCCTTCCTTCCTCCTTGGCCTTCACCATTTCGCGCTGGCCCGGAATGATCACGAAGTAGACGTTGAGCACCATGATCGTGCCCAGCATCGCGCCGAAGTGGATGTAGGCGCCGCGGCCGGAAAAGATGTGGCAGAGCGCCCAGGCGGAGGCGATGCAATAGAGGAAGAGCAGGCCGCCCAGGACGACATCGTCCTGGCCCAGGGCAGAGCGGCAGAGCCAATCGTAGACCAGCCAGCCCAGCACCAGGAACCCCAGCCCGATGGCGATTGCGGCAGGCTTGCTGAGGTCCATGACCGAAGGATCGATCAGGGCGACTTCCGCACCGTAATAGTAGACGAGGCCTAGCAGGAAGAAGCCGCTGATCAGGGTCGTGTAGGCTTCCCACTTGAACCAGTGCAGTTCCGGCGGCAGGCGCTCGGGCGCCAGGGCGAACTTCTTGGCGGTGTAGAAGCCGCCGCCATGGACCGCCCAGACCTCGCCGCCGATGCCCTTGGCGATGTCGGCCGGATCGAGCGGTTTGTGCAGATGGTTGTCCAGCCAGATGAAGTAGAAAGACGCCCCGATCCAGGCAATGCCCACGATCATATGGGCCCAGCGCAGCAGCAGATTCAGCCAATCGACGATAAAAGCAGCGTCCATGCTTCCTCGTAGCGCCTTGCCGGGCGGGGTCTCAAGGCGGTAAATCGCCCATTCGCAGTGATTCGAACGATTTCAAGGGGAAATGCAATGACGGCTCTGGACCTTCCGGCGGGTGTTTCGATCGACGGCGCAATGAAGCCCGGCTTCGAAAAGGTGCTCACCAAGGAGGCTGTCGCGTTCATTGCCGACCTGCAGCGCAAGTTCAACGATCGTCGCGAGGAGTTGCTGGCGGCCCGCGTCGAGCGCCAGAAGCGGCTCGATGCCGGGGAAAAGCCGGACTTTCTGCCGGAAACGGCGAAGATCCGCGAGAGCGACTGGACGGTGGCGCCGCTGCCCAAGGACATCCTGGACCGCCGCGTCGAAATCACCGGGCCGGTCGATCGCAAGATGATCATCAATGCGCTGAACTGCGGCGCCAACGTCTTCATGGCCGACTTCGAGGACGCCTCGACGCCGACCTGGGCCAACATGGTCGAAGGCCAGTTCAACCTCGCCGACGCGGTGCGCCGCCAGATCGACTATGTCGATCCCAACAGCGGCAAGTCCTACAAGCTGAACGACAAGACCGCCGTGCTGTTCGTCCGTCCGCGCGGCTGGCACCTGCTCGAGAAGCACGTCACGGTCGACGGCAAGCCGATGTCGGGCTCGCTGTTCGATTTCGGCCTCTACTTCTTCCACAACGCCAAGGAAGCGCTGTCGCGCGGTACCGGGCCGTACTTCTACCTGCCGAAGATGGAGAGCCATCTCGAAGCGCGGCTGTGGAACGACGTGTTCGTCCATGCCCAGGACGCGCTCGGCGTGCCGCAGAAGTCGATCAAGGCCACGGTGCTGATCGAGACCA
>JAIUOY010000004.1:0-25417 GCA_020160995.1 Pseudomonadota bacterium
AGCATCTTCTTCATCGGCTCGGAGAGCGTTTCGTAGGCGCGATACATGTTGGCGAAGATCGTGTCGCCGGCGCCATCGGGCGGCACTTCGGTGAGATAGAGGATCGAGCCCATCGGCGGCTCGGGATCGCACGAGACGTCGGAATGCCATTCCTCGCCGGCCACGCGCCTGGAGGTCTCGTCGGCCTTGATGACCAGGATCTCGGGATGTTCCTTGAAGGTGATCGGCGCGTTGGGATGGACGTGCAGCGGCCCGAAGCGGCGGCCGAAGTCCTTGTGCTGGTCGATGCTGAGCTTCTGGTCGCGGAAGAAGATCACCAGATTGTCCATCAGCGCATCGTGCACTTCCTGGAACTGCTGGTTGCCGAGCGGCTGGGAGAGGTCGACACCGTGGATCTCGGCGCCGATGGTCGGCGTGATCTTGCGTACCTCGATCGTCTGATAGGCCATGCGGGTTTCCTCCTGGCGGTTCTTTGTCGAGTGGCATGTTAGGGAGCGCGGTCGCGGAGGCTTGGGCAAAGTTGATGAAGTCCGGTCCGTGGACTATCGTTTTCCATGTCTCCGATCATTGAATCGGTCCGTCGCAGCTTTGCTGTACTGGAGGCACTGGGCCGACGCCGAAACTCGACGCTCAGCACGCTGATCGACGAAACCGGCCTGCCTCGTCCGACGGTTGTGCGGCTCCTGCACACGCTCATTGCCTTGGGTTATGCAACGCGTATGTCGCGGCAGCAGGGCTACCGGCTGACCGGCCGGGTGCTGGGCCTGGCCGAATCGATCCGCTACGTCGACCACCTCGTCGATGCGGCCACCCCGCATATGAGCCGCTTCACGGCGGAGCATGGTTGGCCGCTCTATCTCGCCACCTTGAGCTACGGTGCAATCACGATCCGTCACTCGACGGCGCCGGAAAGCCCCAGGGCTTTCGAGGGGGCGGGGTTGAACGCCACACGTCCCATGCTGGTCAGTGCGCTGGGCCGAGCTTGGCTGGCCTTCTGCACCGAAGAGGAGCGCCGCAGCATCCTGAACGACATTGGCGGTCTTACACGCCGGCAGGAGAATGCGCTCAACGAGCAGCTGACTCGGGTGCGCCGGGAGGGAGTGGCCTTTACGCACCTGTCGCGGCCTACGCGTCTGCACGGAATTGCGGTTCCTGTAATGCAGGCGGGCGTGCAAGGCAGTCGTGTGATTGCGAGCCTGACGATGCGTTTCCCGCGCTCGGCCATAAGCGAAGCCGAGGCGGCGAAGCGCTTTGGTCGCCCGCTGCAGACGCTGGCGCGCGCCATTGCAAGCGATATCGCCCATCGAACCCAGTAAACGGCTCGCCGGGCCACAGGGCGAAAGTCCAAGGAGTGGACTTTGATAACTTAGGCAAGGGCGCCGCCACGGGAACGACGTACGCTTGTTGCGAGCGAAAACGATCTGCACGCCGATCGCGGCCCAAGTGGAGTTCCCCTCATGATGAAGGACTTGTTCTCCCTGACGGGCCGTACGGCGCTCGTGACAGGCGGTACGCGCGGCATCGGCAAGATGATTGCGCAGGGTTTCCTGCAACAGGGGGCGAAGGTCTATATTTCCGGTCGCAATGCGGAGCGGGCTGATGCGGCGGCGAAAGAGCTGGCGGCGTTCGGAACCTGTATTCCTTTGGCAGATGACGCTTCGGGGGTTGCCGGTTCGCGTAGGCTCGCCGCGAGCTTCCTCGAAAAGGAGACAGGTCTCGATATTCTGGTCCACAATGCCGGAGCCGCCTGGGGCGCGCCGTTCAAGGAATTCCCGGAAGGCGGCTGGGACAAGGTCATGGACCTCAACGTCAAAACCCCGTTCTTTCTGACCCAGGCTCTGCACGATGCGTTGAAAGTCAATGCAACCGCCGAGCGGCCGTCGAAGGTCATCGTCATCGCTTCGGTGGATGGGTTCTTCGTCAACCGCCCCGAGAGCTATTCGTATCACGCAAGCAAAGCCGGCGTTCTGCATTTGACCAAGAAGATGGCGATGCACCTGATCGACGACCATATCGTCGTCTCCGCGATTGCGCCCGGTGCATTTGCCACCGACATGAACAAAGTCGCACGCGATACACCCGAATTCTACAACACACACATTCCGGCCAGACGGATCGGTCGCCCGGACGACATTGCGGGCGCCGCGGTATTCCTGGCGAGCCGGGCCGGAGACTATGTCGTGGGCACGGCAGTCACGGTCGATGGTGGCGTCTCCTGGGGATACTGAGAGCTGAGGGGAAATTTGCCGAAAGGACAGCGAGACCGTCGATCGCCGGCAATGCGATCGCATGAAACGGCCGAGGAGACGGACAAGTCGTCGATCCGCGAAAAAGCCGATCGGGAATGAAGACGGGAGGAATGATAAAGAAATGAAGAAGTCATTGCTGAACGCGACAACTTCGACCCGCCATGGTGTTGCGGGCGCTCTACGGTTGCCGACGCCATCGCCTCAGGATGTGCAACAACAGGCCGTTCCATCGGATGGCGCGCCGGTCCGCCGTCGCCTGCTGCTGGGAGCAGCACTCGCCGCGCCCTTCATCGGTACCGTGCCGCGCAGGGCATACGCCGACAAGTATCCCTCTCGGTCGATTCGGGTGATTCTGCCTGGACCGGCCGGCGGTATCATCGATATCGCCGGCCGTGCCATCGCCGATTCCATGCAAACGGAGTTGGGACAGCTCTGGATGATCGATCCGCGGCCGGGGGCGAACGGCATCGTCGCCGGACAGGCATTCCTCGCAGCACCGCCCGACGGTTACACGCTGTATCTCACCGTCTCGGGACACGTCGTGCTCAATCTTCTGCTGAAGGCGCCGTTCGACCCCATGGCCGACTTCAAGCCAATCGCCATGATCGGAGTCAACGCGACGCTGCTTTGCGTGCCGCCTACCTCGCCGGTCAACACGGTTGCCGAGTTCGTCGACTATGCGAAGAAGAATCCCGGCAAGCTCAATTATCTCAATTCCGGCAACGGCACGAGCACGCACTTGATTCCGGAACAACTCAAAATCAAGTACGGGATCGACGTCACCTCGATCTTCTACAAGGGCTGGCCGCCCGGTGTGCAGGATCTATTGGCCGGTCGACTGGACATCGGCGTTGTTGCCGCCACCCTCGCCGTACCGCACATCACCGCGGGCAAGCTGAAGGCCATCGCCACGATCGGACCCGAGCGACTCAAGGAAGCGCCGGACGTGCCGACGTTGAGCGAGCAGGGTCTGAGCGACATCGAGATACGCTCCTCGTTGCCGCTCCTCGGGCGAGCCGACCTTCCGGATGCCATCGTTACCCAGCTGAACGAAGCTGTCGCCGTCAGCCTTAGCGATCCGGAAACCCGCAAGCGGCTCGCCATCACCTATATCCAACCGACACCGATGACGCCGGCCGCAACGGCCAGTGCCCTGCAGAGTGAGCATCAGAAGCTCAGCGGCCTGATCAAGCGGCTGGGAATCACGGCCGACGGCACCTAACCCGATCGAGGATGCCGCTCCTATCCATTGCAGACGCCGACGGTGCCTTACGCGAGCCCGAGTCCCATGCCGCCGTCGACGCGGAGAATCTGGCCCGTGACGAACTGGGCTTCGTCTGACGCCAGATACAAGGCGGCGTAAGCCGTGTCGTAGCCCGTGCCCATCTTGCCGCGCAGGGGAACCTGCGCATCGCGCGCGGCGCGAACCTCGGCCGTCGAGCGGCCCGTCGCCTGGGCAATTCCGGATACCGCCATGGGCGTGTCCATGAAGCCCATCATGATGGCGTTGGCCCTGATGCCGTGACGGGCGTTGGACTGGGCGACGTGCGTCGTCAGCCTGTTCACCGCTGCCTTGGAGACTTCATAGGCAAGTTGCGTCGCGCCGCTGGTCGCCGCCAGCGAGGAGATGTTGACGATCGCCCCGCCCTGCCGTTCGCGCATCGCCGGAAGGGCCGCCTTGATCGTCTGCCACATGCCCTTGAGGTTCACGTCCAGGATCCGGTCGAACACCGCCTCTTCGAGGCGATGGGCGGGGGCATCGCCGCCGCCGCCGATGCCGACATTGTTCACGAGAATGTCGAGACGGCCGTAGCGGGCGAGCGCCTGCTCGACGATGCGCGCGCAGTCGGCGGCGTTCGTAATGTCGGCGGCCAGCGAAGATACGGCGGACGCGGCGGCAGTCTCGCGCGCGATCTCGCGAACAATCTCGTCGGAGGCGATCAGATCTGCCGTCTTCTGTGCCCGCTCGGCGATCCTGTCCACGCAGAGCACGCTCGCCCCCTCCCGTGCGAGCAACTGGGCAATGGCCGCGCCATTGCCGATCGTTTCACCCGGCGTCTGTCCGGCGCCGACGACGACGGCGATCTTTCCTGCAACCCGTTTGGCCATCTCGAATCCCTTGCTTGCGAGACGCCGAGTTTGGCCACCGCCGCATCGAATGCAAACGCATTGGCGCCGCTTGTGCCGCCCTGCAACTACTCTGCGATAGGCGCCCGCAAGGTCCTCCGGGCTTCAGCACCCGAAGGACCGCGGCAACGGATGCCTTACATCTTCTTCCAGTCGCCCAACTGCTCGAAGGCAAACGCGGCCTTATAGATGGTCGGCTCGTCGAAATGCTTGCCGACCAGCATCAGCGAAACCGGCAGGCCATCCGACATGCCGCACGGCACGGCCATGGCGGGATGGTGGGTGATGTCGAACGGTGCCGTGTTGGAGATCATGTTGAGCGCGCGCTCGACATAGAGTTCGCGCGGCGCATCGGCGGGCGGCAGCGGCGTCGCCTTGAGCGGCGTCGTCGGCATCATCAGCAGGTCGAACTCGTCCAACGCCTTGTCGTAGGCCGCAGTCAGGAGCCGCGTCTGGTTCATCGCCTTGCCGTAGTAGCGGCTGCCGTAATAGCGGCGGACATAGGTGCCGAACATGGTGAACAGCTTGGTGGTGTCCGACATCTCGTTGGCGCGGTTGCGCCAGTTGCGATGGAAATCCATCAAGCTCGTGACATAGAGATCGGGCCGGCTGACACCATAGCCGTCGCCCCACATCATGGTCTGGGTCAGGCCCTCGGTGCCAATCGGCATCCAGAGCGCCGGCGCGACCATATGCATGGGGATCGAGACCTCGCCGACTTCCGCCCCCAGCGCCTCGAACTTCTTGGCTGCCTCCCTGACCTTGGCGTTCACGTCCTTCTCGGCGTTGGCCTGGCCGAAGCCTTCCGTCACGAGGCCGATCTTCATGCCCTTGATGTCGCCCTGCAGCGCCTTGGTGTAGGGGTGCGTCTTGACGTTGATCTGACGCGAATCGTAACCGTCGGGACCGGCCAGCACCTCCAGCAGCAAGGCGTTGTCGCTGACATTGGCGGTCATCGGGCCGGTATGATCGACATAGATCTCGATCGGCATGATGCCGGTATAAGGCACCAGTCCGTGGGTCGGCTTCATGCCGTAGGTGCCGGAGAAGGACGACGGCATGCGGATCGATCCGCCCTGGTCGCCGCCCAGCGCCATGTCCGCCTCGCCCAGCGCGACCAGCACCGCGCTGCCCGACGACGAACCGCCGGCCGAGTAGCCCATCTTGTGCGGATTGTGCACCGGCCCCGTCGCATTGGTGTGACTGCCGCCGGACAGGCAGAAGTTCTCGCAATGCGCCTTGCCCAGAATCGTGGCCCCCGCATCGAGCACGCGCTGGACGACCGTCGCGTCGATGTCGGGCACATAGCCTTCCAGTGTCGCGGCACCGTTCATCATCGGCACGCCGGCCAGCATGATGTTGTCCTTCAGCACCACGGTCTTGCCCTTCAGCTTGCCGCGGGCGGCGCCTTCGACCTTGGTTTTGACGTACCAGGCATTGTGCTTGTTCTCGTCGCCGGTCGGCCGATAGCCCGGCGTGCGCGGATACTTCACCCGCGGCAGGTTGTCGGGCATCGCGTCGACGACGTTGTAGGCCGCCACGCTTCCCCGCATGAGGTCGATGTAGGACTTCACGTCGGCATCGGTCAGCGACAGGCCGACATCGGCGGCCACTTCGCGCAATTGCTCTTCGGTCGGAACTTGAACAGCCATGGCTTCCTCCTCTTTCAACCAAAATCGGGGTTCAGGGCGCGAGATGCCGCATCAGCTGCGGGTCGGACTTCACTGCGGCCGCCTCCCCTTCGAGGGCGACATTGCCGCGATCCATCACATAGGCGTAGCCGGCGACGTCGAGGGCCAGCTCGATATGCTGCTCGACGATGATAACCGCCATTTCGCGCGAGAGCTGCTTCAGGCGGTCGGCGATCTCCTCGATCACCCCCACCCACACGCCCTCGGTCGGCTCGTCCAGCATGATGAGCTTCGGCCGGCCCAGCACGGCGCGGCCGATGGCCAGCATCTTGCGCTCGCCGCCCGACAGGGTGCCGGCCGTCTGCGACAGGCGCTGCGCCAGCTTGGGAAAGAAATCGAGCACATAGTCCATGCCCGAACGATCGGGCTGGCGCACGCAGCCCAGCAGCAGGTTCTCGCGCACCGTCAGCTTGGTGAAGATGCCATGCTCCTGCGGTACGTAGCCGATGCCGCGCCGCACGCGGCGCTCCGCCACCTCCCGCTCGATCGCCGCGCCATCGAAGCGGATCGTTCCCGACATGGGCGACAACTCGCCGAACAGCGCCTTCAGGAGGGTCGACTTCCCCGCGCCGTTGCGGCCCAGCACGGCGATGGCGCCGCGCGCCGGCGCCTTGAGCGAGACACCGAACAGCGCCTGGCTGCGGCCATAGCCGGCGCAGAGACCGTCGACCTGCAGGAGGGTTGCGTCAGACACGGGTCGTAAACACCTGCTGGACTTTGGAAGAGCGCTGGATCGCCTCGACATCGCCCTGGTCGAGCACCTTGCCCTGGTCGAGCACGGTCAGCCGGTCGCAGATGTCGCGGATGAAATGCAGGTCGTGCTCGACGATGATCAGCGAGCAATGGGCCTTGATCGGCGCCAGCAGCTCGCCGGTGACACGCCGCTCCTCCGGGCTCATGCCGCCGGTCGGCTCGTCGAGCAGCAGCAGCTTGGGCCGCAGCGCCAGCGCCATGGCGATCTCCAGCCACTGCTGCTGGCCGTGGCTCAGCTCGCCCGCCAAGTCGTCGGCGCGGTCGATCAGGCGGAACCGTTCGAGCAGGCCGGTGACGTCGGCATCGAGCGCACGGCGCGACCGCGAGAGCAGCAGCCGCGGCAGGCTCTCGGTCGACTGCATCGCCAGCAGCACATTGTCGTAGACCGACAGTTCGGGCAGCACGGCGGTGATCTGGAACTTGAGGCTGAGGCCGGCGCGAGCCCGCTCGTAGGGCGTGGCGCGCGTGATGTCGCGGCCGTCGAACACGACGGTGCCGCTGTCGGCGAAATGCGCACCGGCAATCGCCTTCAGCAAGGTGCTCTTGCCCGAGCCGTTGGGGCCGATCAGGCCGTGGAACGTCCCCGCCTGCACGTCGATGTCGACGCCGTCCAGCGCCTTCAGGGAGCGGAACGTCTTGCTGACGCCGCGGATTTCGAGGAGCGCCATGGCGGCCTCACCCGCCCCGCCGGCGCCGGCCGTAGGAGCCGATGCGCTCGCGGTCCGACACGAACAGGCCGAGGATGCCCTTGGGCTGGAACATCACGACGCCCAGCAGAATGAGCCCGAGGATCACCGGCCAGACCGGCTTGATCGCGTCGATGTCGGACAGCACGTACGACAGAACCTCGACCGTCACCGTGCCGAACACCGGACCGATCAGGGTGCCCGATCCGCCGAGCAGGCTGTAGAGAACCGCCGTCGTCGACAGGCCGGGGCCCATGTTGCCGGGTCCGATGAAGCCCTGGTGGTAGCTGTAGAGCGCACCGCCCAGCCCGGCGACCAGACCGGCCAGGGAAAACACCACTGCCTTGAAGAGCTGCACGCGATAGCCGAAGAAGGCCAGCCGCTCCTCGTTCTGGCGCATGCCGGCCAGCACCAGCCCGAGCTGGGACCGCTTGAGGAAGCGCGCCCCGGCATAGATCAGGATCAGCAGCGCCAGCGCGAGGAAGTAGAAGGCCACCCCCTCGACGAATTCGTAAGAGCCGATCTTCAGCAGCTTCACCGAGGACAGGCCGTTGCCTGCACCGACATATTGCCAGCCCGAGACCAGGCGCTCGGCGGCATAGGCGCCGGTGAGCGTGCCCAACGCCACGAAGATGGTGGTCGGCGGCTTGCGGCCGAGCAGCAGGAAGGCCGCGAACAGGCCGGCCAGCAGCAGGCCGACCAGCATGGCGAGCGGCAGCGTTCCCCAGAGTTCGCTGAACTCCAGGTCGCGCCCGACCAAGGCGATGGCATAGCCCGCCACGCCGAAGAACAGCGCCTGGCCGAAGCTCATGATGCCCGAGAGGCCCCAGCACAGGTCGAAGCTGATGGCGAGCAGCGAGAGGATCAGCACGTTGGTCGCCAGGGTGATGAGGTCGGTCCGCTCGCTCAGCACCATCGGCACGATCAACGCGACGACCAGCGCGCCTCCCTCGATGTAGGGAAGGACACGACGGAAGGCAGGGGCGCGTGTTCCCCCGCGTTCGGACGCACGCTCGGCTACCACGGCCATCCAGACGCTTCCCTGGTCAGCATTCCTTGGGATCGACCATCTTGTCGCTTTCGATCACCGCGTAGCGCGTCTTGCCGGCATCGACTTTGCACTGCGCGATGTACATGTTCATCCGGCAGTGCATCTTGCCGGGCACCATCTCGGCGCCGCCGCCGGGTCCCTGGTCGATCTTGGCCTTGTCCATGGCGGCCGACACCGCATCGCGCGCCAGGTCGCCGTTCGTCGCCTTGACCGCCGCCTCGTAGAGCTTGATGCCGCGATACATGCCGGTCGAGGCGGAGCCCGCGGTGAACAGATACTTGGTGTCGGGGAATCGCTTGGAATAATCGGCCTGGAGCTGCTTGCTGAACGGATCGTCGACCGACTGGAAATAGTCGAGGCAGCTGTAGAGCCCGTCCATCTCCTGGGCCGGATGATAGTTCAGCAGGTTCTCGTCGTAGTAGACGCAGCTCAGGACGCCGCCGTTCTTCTGGAAGCCCGATTCGTAGAGCTGCTTCACGAAGGGCTGCAGGCCGGGCGGAATGACGGTGTTGAAGACGCAGTCGACCTTGCCGTCGCGGATCTTGCCGATGGTGGCCGAGTATTCCGCCTGGTCGAGGGGATAGTATTCCTCGAACACGACCTCGCCGCCGTTGGCCTCGATGACCTTGCGCGCATACTTGTTCAGGAGCTGCGGCCAGACATAGTTGGCCGACGGCAAGGCGAAGCGCTTCTTGCCCGCCGTCTTGATCAGATAGGGAATGAGCTTGTCGCACTGCTGTGCCGGTGTCGGCCCCGTGCAGTAGAGCGACTTGGTGCACTCCTGCCCTTCGTAGAGCTGCGGGTAGATGTAGAGCGTGCGGCCGCGATTGACGATCGGGTCCTTGATCGCCTGCCGCATCGCCGAGGTGATGCCGCCCAGCACGACATTGACCTTCCGCTCCTGAATGAGCTTGCGCACGTTGCCGACGGCGATCTTGGGATCGGAGGCCGTGTCTTCGAGGAAAAGCTCGATCGGCCGGCCGACGACGCCGCCGCTCTTGTTGATCTGCTCCACCGCGAACTGCGCCACCTGCCAGTTGGCATTGCCGGACGGCGCGATGGCGCCGGTGATGTCGGTGGCGATACCCATGCGGATGGGATCGGCGGCATAGGCGCCCTTCGGCGCCAGCATCCAGCCGCCACCCCCGGCGATCCAGCCGGCGGCGCCCAGTGCACCGGCGCCCAAGAGACGTCGCCGACCCAGAGAATGCATCTTGTCGGTCATGTCAGAGCCTCCCTTGCGTTATGAATCCTTGCGGACGGAATTTCACGATCACCAACGCGATGATGAAAACCAGCGGATCGGCGAGCACCGGCATGACCAGCCACGGCAGGCCGGCCGCCATGCCGCCGACGACGGCGGCGCCCAGGACCGGCCCCTCGAAGGTGCCGACGCCGCCCAGCATCACCGACAGGAACGCCTGCACCAGGAAGCGCGTGCCGATGTCGGCGGAAAGTTGATAGAGCGGCACGATGAGCGCGCCGGCCAGTCCGGCAAGGGCCGCACCGAAGGCGAAGGTGAAGGCGTAGAGCCGCGACGTCGAAATCCCGCAGGCTCTGGCGAGGTTGGGATTTTCGAGCGAACCGCGCACCTGCAGGCCGACCGACGTGCGCGCGAGGAACAGCCATGTGCCGGCGATGACGCAGGCGGTGACGACGACGATCACGGTGCGCCAGATGGAGAAGTCGACGCCGAAGACGGTGAAGGCGCCCGGCAGAGGCTCGGAGATCGACTTGTAGTGGCCGCCCAGCAACCCGCGCACGATCTCGCGAATGACCAGGCCGACCGCGTAGGTCCCCAGCATCGCGATGATGGGCGACGCGTAGAAGCGCCGGATGACCAGCCGTTCGAGGACGAGGCCAATCAGCGCCAGCACCAGCGGCGCGGCCAGGATGCCGGCCCAGGCCGACAGGCCGCTGCTTTCGAAGACGTAGACTGTATAGGCGCCGAGAAGGACGAACTCGCCGTGGGCAAAATTGAAGATGCCCATCATGCTGGCGATGATGCCAAGCCCCAGCACGATCAGCACCATCACCGACATGAAGGCGAGCAGATCGAACACGAGCTTGATTTCGATACCCATGGTCACCGCATGCGATCGCAGTCACGGCGGCCCGACGCGTTGGCTACGCGAGAACCGCACACTCCATGTATTTAAAACAGAAACTTTTCACTTTTCAAATAGTTTAAGTTCGACGCCCGACATCAGAACTTTTCGAGCAGCTTGAAGTCGAAGCCGTCGGCTTCCGCAAAATAGATCGGCATCTCGGCGCGCCGGTTGCGCAGCCCGACGGGCCCCCGCCCTCCGCGATAGACCATGTTCGACGCACTGCTGGTCAGACTGGGCAGGTGCAGCGTCTCGGACCTGCGCGCCAGCGCCTCCAGAAAATAGAGCGCTTCGTAGTTCGCCTGTGCCACGGCGCCAGGAACCGGCGCAGTGGCTCCGAACGCCTTCTGGTAGGCGGTGAGAAACGCTTCGTTGGATGCGGACTTCAGGCTGGCGAAGTAGCCGAAGGCCGCGAACAGGTTTGTCGTGTTGTCGGCGCCGATCCCCAGAAGGACGGTTTCGTCGATGCAGTTCGCCAGCCGCAGCACCTTCTCGCTGAGACCGTATTCGGCGAACAGCCGATTGAAGAGGATGCCATCGAGGCCGATGAGCGAGATGAAGACGACATCGGGTTGCAGCGCCCGTATGCGCTCGACATAGCGATGATGGTCGTCGCTGCCCAGCGGGACGAAATCCTCGCCCACGACCCGCCCTCCGGTCTCGGCGATGTAGCTCTTGACCTCGCGATGCGAGAGCCAGGGCCAGACATAGTCGCTGCCGATCAAGTACCAGCGCTGGGCGCGCTTGCGCTCGGCCAGCCAGGCAATCGCCGGGCGCGCCTGCCGCGGCGGGGTCTCGCCGATGGCGAACAGGCCGGGCGTTCGTTCGCCGCCCTCGTAGATCGACGGATAGATGTAGGGGAGATGGCCGGCGAATGTCCGGCGCAGCGACACGCGAACCGCGCTGATATGGTTGCCGACTATCACATCGGCGCCATCGAACTCGACGATGTCTTCGGCGTCGCGCGTCACGTCCTCGATCGCCGCGCCGCTGTCGACGATGGTGAGTTCCAGTTCGCGTCCCAGGATGCCGCCGCGCGCATTGATCTGATGGGCCGCGAGAACGGCGCAGTTCAGCGACGACGGCCCCCAGATTCCCGCGGTGCCGGTCATCGTGACGAAGTGCGCGACCCGCAGCTTGGATTTGTCACGCCGGAGCGTTTTCGGCAGGCCAGGAAGCAAGGCGCCGGGAACGGGCGCGCCTCCAGCGGACCCGAGGGCCGAATATGGCGCCCCGAGCATCAGCACGGGTCCGCAGCCTCGTCGACAAGACTCAAGGGAGATTGCCGCATGTCAGCCTCCGTATCGCGTCATCATGAGCCCCTGACCACGCGTCCGAAACCGTCAACCGCTTCGTCCGCCGCCTGGGCAGGCTGTCACCAAATATTGTTGAACTTTCAACAATTGAAGCACATATAAAGGCGCATCGTCGAGCATGCATGTTCCGTGCCTTTGGCAGGTTCCGAGGTTGCCCGTGTCAAATTCCTCTTCCGCCGATTCCCCTATCACCTTACATCTGGCCTATCTGCTTGCTCAGGCGAATCGCGAGATCAACCGCCAGCTCGATGCGCGGCTGCGCGCCGAAGGTGTGCCCGTCGAGCAGTGGCGCATCCTCAAGGTGCTGTCGGATGGCAATGGGCGGTCGATGGGCGAGCTGGCCGAAGCCGCACTGCTCAACCATCCGACGCTGACCAAGACCATCGACCGCATGGTCGCCGACTCCCTCGTCTATCGCATTTCCGATCCTGCGGATCGCCGCAAGGTCCTGATCTTCTGTTCGGACCGCGGCAAGGAGCTGGCGAAACGCCTGGCGCCGCTGGCCCTCGGCCAGGAAGCGCACATCGTCAAGAACTACGGCGGCAAGGCGACCGCCCAGCTCAAACGACTGCTCGAAGACCTGATCGAGCGCGCCGGCTGACGACGGCCTCTCCCCCTGGCGGGGACAGTCCTACCAGGTCATGCGCAGGCCGGCGGAGATCGCGTGGGTGTCGTCGCGGCCGGTGATCTCGCCGTCGTAGCGGGCGTAGATCGAGGTCGAAGCGCCGATCTGCGCATTGAGGCCGAGGCCGACCACGGCCGCGTCGCGCAGGGGCTGAGCGCCGTAGACGGTGAAGGCCACGGCCGGTGCACCGGCGAAGGCCGCCGTGATGGGCCGCGACGTGTCGGCATATTCGTGCGCCCAACCCAGCCGGATCGTCACACCCAGCGGCCGTTCCATCCCCACCGGGATGTTGGCGCCGAGATCGGCGCCGATGATCGTGCGCACCGAGGTGGTGTTCTGCTGCGCCACGCCGAGGTTCAGCGACTGGGCGCCGGACTCGGTGAAGGGGTTCTGCGACACCGCCACGGTCTGGAAGCGGGCGAAAGGCGTGATCGTCGCCTGCGCCGCTTCGAGGAGGCCGATCCGGTAGCCCGCCTCGATCTGGCCCAGGAACTGGTTGGCACCGGTCTGGCCGCTGGCGATGCGCGTCGCCAGGCCAGGGATCGCCATCGCCCGCTGCATCCGGTTGTCGCTGTAGGCGTAGCCTGCCAGCGCGTCGACATAGAGACCGCCCTGGTTGAACGAGGCGTAGAGCGCGGCGCTGTAGGTGTCGGCGTTGCCGTTGCCCATGAAGCCGTTCACCCACTGCCGGCCGCTCGAGTAGCCCACGGCAAGGCCCACCAGGAAGCGCGGGTCGAGGCGATAGTCGACGCCCACAGCAGCTCCGCCCAGATTGTAGGAGAGCGTGCCCGCGTTGGTATTGCCGCCGACGCTGCCGAAGCCGCCGAGGCCGCTGATCCAGGCTCCCCACTTCGGCAGATCGGCGGTGTCGCAGGCGACCGTGCAGGCCTCCGCCAGCGCCACGCGCGTGGTGCCAAGCCCGCCGTTGCGTGCCTGCGCCACCTGCTGGCCGAGCGCATTCATGAACACCAGCGAGGCGCCGACGTTCATCGTGCCGAAGCCGGTATAGGGCTGGCCGCTGATCGTGTTCAGCGCCGCCGGCCCCTGCTGCGTGTCGAGCCCGGCCAACGCGTTCAGCACGGTGTTGAAGTCGCCGGTCGCTGTCGGCGAGGCGATGTCCAGCGCCGTGCCGACGGCATACTGGTTGCGCGTCTGCGCCCCCGAGGCAAAGGCGCTCGTCGTCTGGGCCAGCAGCAGATAGACGTTGTTGGCGTCGTAGCTGAGGCTGGGCGTCAGGAAGGCGAGATTGCTGGTGACGCCGCTGTAGGTGCCGGTGAGCCCGCCGGTGGCGGTAACGATGGTGTAGGTCGTGTTGCGGGCATAGGTGCCGGATGCCGCCAGCACCTGGACCGTGGCGCCGCCGCCGATCGTGGCGGTGCCGGTGGCGACGATCTTGTCGTTCTGACCGCCGCTGTTGACCTCGACCTGATAGACGCCGCCGGTCTGGCTGAAGTTGCCGGTGACGGTCAGCGTGCCGATCGAGTTGCCGGGCGCCACGATGCCGCCGTTGCTGGCGAACCGGCCGACGATCGTGCCGTTGCCGCCGATCATGCCGCCGGTCCCCACCACCACGTTACTGGTCAGGCTGCCGTTCACCGTCAGCAGGCCCGCCGACACCGTCGTGCCGCCGCCCACGACGTTGTTGCCCGTGAGGATCAGCTGTCCGGCACCCGCCTTGGTCAGGCTGCCGCTGCCGGTGATCGCACCGGCATAGGTCCCGCCACTCGCCTGGTCGAACACCAGCGCGGCATTGTTGGCGATGTTGCCCTGCAGGCTGGCCGAGTTGCCGGTCAGCGTACCGCCCGACACCACAGTGCCGCCGCTATAGCTGTTGGTTCCAGTCAGGGTCAGATTGCCGGCGCCGTTCTTGGTGAACCCGCCTGTACCCGACATGTTGCCGGCATAAGTGCCGTCGGTGCCTTGATTGAACACCACCGCGGCGTTGTTCACGACATTGCCCTGCAGGCTGGCCGAGTTGCCGGTCAGCGTGCCGCCCGACACCGTCGTGCCGCCCGTGTAGCTGTTGGCGCCGGTCAGCGTCAGATTGCCGGCACCGCTCTTGGTGAACCCGCCCGTGCCGGACATGCTGCCGGCATAAGTGCCGTCGGTGCTCTGGCTGAACACCACCGCGGCATTGTTCAGGATGTTGCCCTGCAGGCTGGTCGTGTTGCCTGTGAGGGTGCCGCCCGACACCGTCGTGCCGCCGCCGTAGCTGTTGGCGCCGGTCAAGGTCAGATTGCCAGTGCCACTCTTGGTGAGCCCGCCCGTGCCGGACATGACGCCGGCATAAGTGCCGTCGGTGCCTTGGCTGAACACCACCGCGGCGTTGTTCAGGATGTTGCCCTGCAGGCTCGTCGTCGTGCCCGTGAGCGTGCCGCCCGACACGGTCGTGCCGCCTGTGTAGCTGTTGCTTCCCGTCAGGGTGACGTTGCCGGAACCACTCTTGGTCAGGCCACCCGTACCGGACATGTTGCCGCCATAGGTGCCGTCCGTGCTCTGGCTGAACACGACGCTGGCATTGTTGACGATGTTGCGCTGCAGGCTGCTCGTCGTGCCCTGCAGGATGCCGCCCGATACGGTCGTGCCGCCCCTGTAGGTGTTGACGCCGTCGAGGATGAGCGTCCCCGCGCCGGTCTTGGTCAACGCGCCCGATCCCGAGATCGCGCCCTGCAGGGTGAGTTGATTGCCGTTGGTGTCGAACGTGCCGCCGGGGGCGCTCAACGTGATCGGCCGCGCGATGGTGAAGCTTGCCGTCGCCTGCAGCGTGCCGTTGATCAGAGTCAGCCGCGTACCGGCTGCACCGAAGGCGCTGTCGGAACCGGCCTGCACCGTGCCGCCGGTGATGGCCGTGCCGCCGCTGTAGGTGTTGGTGCCTGTCAGGGTCACGGTGCCGGGGCCCATATAGGCGATGTCGCCGCTGCCGCTGATGTTGCCGGCAAAGACGATATCGTCGGAACGGTTGAAGGCGAGCGTCCCCTCGTTGAAGACGTCGCCCGCGATCATGCCGGTGGTACCGCCATTGCCGAGCTGCAGGATGCCGCCCGAGATGATCGTGCCGCCGCTGTAGGTGTTGTTCGCCGTCAGGATCAACGTGCCGAAGCCGGTCTTGGTAAGCACGCCGTCGCCCGACATGACGCCCGCATAGGTGCCGTCCGTCGCCTGGTCGAAGACCACGCGCGCATTGTTCACGATGTCGCCCTGCAGGCTCGTCGTCGTGCCGGTCAGCGTGCCGTCCGACACCACGGTGCCGCCGCTGTAGGTGTTGGCGCCGACCAGGGTCACGTTGCCGGAGCCTGTCAGAGTGAGCCTGCCGCTGCCCGACATCGCGCCGAAATAGGTGCCGTCCGTGCTCTGGTTGAAGGTCACGGTCGCGTTGCTGACGATGTTGCCCTGCAGGCTCGTCGTCGTGCCCTGCAGCGTGCCGCCCAGCACCGTCGTGCCGCCCGTATAGGTGTTGGCGCCGGTCAGGATCAGGGTGCCGCTGCCCTGCTTGACCAGCGAACCCTCATAGCCGCCCTCCTGGCCGCCGTCGGCGATCACGCCGGCAAAGGTCGTGTCGTTGGCCGTGCCGACCGTCAGGCTGTTGCTGCCCAGCGAGATCTTCGAGCCAGCGACACCGGCGAGATCCTGGATCGTGCGGCCACCGCTGGCGCCGGAGAGGTCGAGGCTCGCGCCGGCGCCCGCGAGGTTCACCCCACTCGACGTAGCGACACTGCCGTTGTCGTAGAGCACCAGCGTCGCGCCCGCCCCGACCATCGTGGCGCCGGTATAGCTGTTGTCGCCGGCCAGCCCCTGCGCGGCATTGGCCGCCAGGACGAGCCCGCCGCTGCCCGAGATGACGCCGGTGAAGCCTCCCGTGGTGCCGGTGATGGTGAGCGTCTGGTTGCCCAGCACGACGCTGAGGCCGCTGCCGCTCGAGCCGCGCAGGCCGCCGACCGTGGCGCCGTCGGTCGTCCCCGAGATGTCGAAGGTCGCCACGCCGCCCGCGAAGCTCGGCGAGAAGGCGACGTAAAGCGTGTCGGCGATCGAGCCCGCCCCCGTCAGTGCCAGGGTCGCCCCCTGGTAGATCTGCGTGACACCGCCATAGGTCGACACGCCCGACAGTGTCAGGCTGCCCTCGATGATCGTCAGCGCGCCGCGCGTGACGCCGGGCCCGGCATCGACGATCGTCCCCGAGAACGAGCCTGCGGCGTTGTCCATCACCAGTTCGATGCTGCCGAGCTGCACCGTGCCGCTGCCGTCCAGGCTGCGGATCAGGCTGGCCGGGGCGCTAGTGCCGCTGACATCGAAGGTCGCGCCGCTCGCCACCATGACGCTCGAGTAGGAGATAATGCCCGAGCCGACCAGCGCCAGGGTGCCGCCGGCGATCGTCGTCGTACCGTCGAAGCCGCTCATGCTTTCAAGGGTCAGCGTCCCACTGCCCTGCTTGGTCAATCCGCCGCTGCCCGAGATGCTGCCGCTGAAGGTCGTCGAGTTTGCCGTACCCACCGTCAGCGTATTGCCGCCCAGCACGATGAACGTACCGGCGACACCGCTCAGGTCCTGGATCGTCTGGCCGCCGCTGCTGGCGGAGATGTCGAAGGTGACACCGGCGGCTGCGAGTGCGACGCCGCTCGACGCCGCGATGCTGCCTGTCCCGGCCAGCGCCAGCGTCCCGCCGGCGATCGTGGTGGCGCCGGCGTAGAGGTTGGTCCCCGTGAGGGTCAGCGTCGCGCTGCCCGTCTTGGTCAACCCGCCCGTATCGCCAAAAGGCTCGATGACGCCGGCGAAGGTCGTGTCGACCGAAGAGGCGACGGTCAGCGTGTTGGCGCCGAGAAGAATGTACGACGAATCGACGCCGCTCAGGTTCTGCACGGTCACCGACGAGATGCAGCTGCAGCCGATGTCGAAGAATGCATTCGCGCCGGTGAGATTGAGGCTGCTCGACGTGGCGATGCTGCCATTGCCTTCGAGGATCAGCGCCGCATCGCCCTCGATGGTCGTGGCGCCGGTGTAGGTGTTCACGCCGCTCAGGATCTGGATCGCGCCGCTTGCGATGCGCAAGCGGCCGCCCGTCCCGCCGGCGATGCCGCCGTCCTGGATCGACCCGTCGAAGGAGAAGAAGAACGTGCCGAGCGTGATCGTCAGCTCCTTCGACCCCAGGGCAACGACGCCGCCGGCGCCGGGCAAGCCGACCAGGACGAGGAGGGAAGCGCCCGCCGTCGTCTGCGAGATGTCGAAGGTCGCAATCCCCGGGCCACCGTAGAAGCCCACGCCGGTGTTGGCGATCGAGCCTGCGCCCTTGAGGGCCAGCGTGCCGCCGCCGCTAATTGCCGCCGGCCCGCCGAACGTCGAGACCCCCGACAGGGTAAGCGTGCCGCCCTCGATCAGGATGCCGCCGACATTGCCGCCATCGTCGATCGTGCCGGAGAACTCGGTCGACGCATGGGTGATCCGCAACATATTGGCGCCCAGCTGGACCGTGCCGGCGCCCGCCAGCGTCCGGATGCTGCTGACGAAGACATTGTTGCCGATGTCGAAGGTGGCGCCGCTGGCGACCGTCACCACGGCGGACTCGGAAATCTGGCCGCCGTTGGCCAGCGCCAGGGTGCCGGCGCCGATCGTGGTGGCGCCGGTATAGCTGTTCTCGCCTTCGAGGGTCAGCGTGCCGCTGCCGGCCTTGATGAAGGACCCGCCCAGTACCCCGCCCAGCCCGTTGTCGGCGATGACGCCGCTGAAGGTGGTCGAGTTCGCCGTCCCCGCGGTCAGCGTCCGGTTGCCCAGCGCCACAATGCTGCCCGCGACACCGCTGAGATCCTGGATCGTCTGGTTGCCGGTGCTGCCCGCGATGTCGAACGTGGCACCCGCGGCCGCGAGATCGACGCCGCTCGACGACGCGACGCTGCCGCTGCCGGAAAGCGCCAGCGTGCCGCCATTGACGGTTGTCAGGCCGGCATAGGTATTGACGGCGGTGAAGGTGAGCGTGCCGCTGCCTGCCTTGGTGATGCCGCCGAGACCCGAGATCGCCGTCGCCAGCGTGACGTCGTTGCCGTTGGTATCGAAAGTGCCGCCGTTGATACCGATCGCTTCCAGCCGTGGCGAAATGTCGATCGTGTTGCCGGTCGCCCACTGCACGCCGCCGCCGCTCAGGGTGACGTTGCCGGTGCCGAAATTGTCGAGGGTCGTAAAGTTGATCAGGCCGCCGATGATCGCCGTGCCACCCGTATAAGTGTTGGTACCGGTCAAGGTCAGCGTGCCGGTACCCTGCTTGATCAACCCGCCAGTGCCGGTCCCGCTAAGGCCGAGGAATGCGTCGATGACGCCGTCGAAGGTCGTCGAGTTGGCCGTGCCCACGATCAGGCTGTTGTCGCCGAGGCGGACAGTCGATCCGGCGACGCCCTGGAGATCGTTGATCATCTGCTGGTTGAGGCAACCGCAGGAGATGTCGAAGACGGCGCCGTTGCCGGCCAGATTCACGATACTCGAACTGGATATCGCCGAGCTGTCGTCCAGTTCCAGCACGGCATTTTCGTTGATCGTGGTGGCGCCAGTGTAGGTATTCACGCCGGAAAGTATCAGCACGGCGCCCGACGCCAGGGTGATCCCGCCGCCCGTGCCGCCACCGAGACCGCCGTCCTGGATGTTGCCGTAGTAGTCCCCGATGCCCGTGATGGTGAGCGTCTTCGAACCCAGCGCGATCACGCTGCCCGTCAACGGGGCATCCGCGATACTGGAGACGGTGGCGCCGCCCGCGGTCAGCGAGATGTCGAACACTGTGCCCGACCCGCCCAGGAAGATGACGGCCGACGAGGCGATGCTGCCGGAACCCGACAGTGCCAACGTGCCCGCGTTCACATTCGTGTCGCCGGTATAGTCGTTGTTGCCGCTCAGGATAAGCGTACCGCCGCCGGACTTGGTCAGGTCGCCCGCACCGGTAATCAGTCCGCTTTGTGTGAGTGTCGTTCCGTTTGCCACCTCGAAGGTTCCGCCGCCCGCATTCAGCGTCGTCGAACGCAACATGGTGAACGTTGCCGTAGTCTGCAGCGTGCCGCCGCCGAAGGTGAGGCCGCCGCTTGCGCTTCCGAGACCGTTGTTTGCCGAGATCGAGATCGTGCCGGCGTTGATCGTCGTTCCGCCGGAATAGGAGTTGGAGCCCGACAGCGTCCAGGTGCCGGCGCCCGTTTTCAGGATCGAACCGCCGCCGGCTATGCTGCCGCTGAAGGTAGTGGACTCTCCGTTGCCACCGACCGCAAGCTGAACGGCTGAGTTGAAGGAGACAATTCCGCTCCCTGCAATGGACCCCATGTCCGTGTTGGCTGTCGTGGTGACGACCAGTCTCGAACCGGAATTTAGCGTGAGTCTGGCCTGATCTCCCCTCGAGGTATCCCAGAGGGTGATGTAGGCACTGCTGCCGCTCAAGGTAATTGTTGCATTGCCGAGCGAAGCGGTATGGCTAGCAGCTATGTCGACGTCGCCGGTGGCGACGACCGTAGCATTTGCCGCCGTCGATGACCCGTTGAAGAAAAGATTGCCGCCGTCCGTGATTTCGAAGCGGGCATTCCCAGCGCCTGCCGAGTTGAAGAAGGAGATGTTGCTGCCGGACGTCGATGACGTGAGCGTCTGTACTTGCGCCGAATTGTTGGTGATACCAGTGCCCCGAAAGAAAAGAGCGCCTGTCACATTGACCGTGTAGGCTTTGGCGTCGCTGTCGAAGACGAACGCTCCGACATTTTGATTGTTCGAGATATCGACGATGGCAGAGGCCGTCGTGCCGGAGAATGTTGCTGTGCTGGAGAATCCAGGTACCGACGCCGGATTCCAGTTGCTCGCCAGGGTGTAGTCGGAGGTTGTCCCCACCCAGGTTTGAGCGACTGCGTCCAACGGCGTCAGCGCCGTAGCGCCCAAAAGACACGCAACAGCCACCCGCGCCGTGCGCGCCATCTTCACGCTACGCATTCCCACCGTCCCCAAACCCCACCACAGGCCTTGGGAGTCCCTTTAGCACATCAACTGTAATATGTCTCGCCCGATGCAACTAGGGCGGTTAGATTTGTTGCCGCTCAGTAGGTGCCGGGGTACTGGCCGCCATCCATCAGGATGTTCTGGCCGGTCATGTAGCCGGCGTGGACGCTGCACAGGAACGCGCACATCTTGCCGAACTCTTCGGCGGTGCCGAAGCGGCCGGCGGGATGGGCCTTGGCGCTCGCGGCATACTCGTCCTCGAACGCGACGCCGGCCTTGGAGGCGCGCACGCGCATCGTGCCGCGCAGGCGGTCGGTGTCGAAGGGGCCGGGCAGCAGGCCGTTGATCGTGACGCCGTGGCGCACCGTCGTGCGGGCCACGCCGGCGACGAAGCCGGTGAGGCCCGAGCGCGCGCCGTTGCTGAGACCGAGGATGTCGATAGGCGCCTTCACCGAACTCGACGTGATGTTGACGATGCGACCGAAGCCGCGCTTCATCATGCCGTCGACCGACGCCTTGATGAACTCGATGGGCGTCAGCATGTTGGCGTCGAGCGCCTTGATCCAGTCGTCGCGGTTCCAGTCGCGGAAATTGCCCGGCGGCGGCCCGCCGGCATTGTTCACGATGATGTCGGGCTCGGGACAGGCCGCGAGCACCTGGTTGCGCCCGGCGTCCGTCGTCACGTCGACGGCGACCGCCGTGACCTTGACGCCGAACTTCTTGGCGATCTCGTCGGCCGTCGCATCGAGTTCCGACTTGGTGCGGGCGTTGATCACCAGATCGACGCCCTCCTCCGCCAGCGCCATCGCGCAGCCCTTGCCCAGCCCCTTGCTGGCCGCACACACGATCGCCTTGCGGCCTCTGATCCCCATATCCATGACGCGTTCCTCTCCAAAGTAATTCGTTCTTCCTCACCCTGAGGAGGCCGCGCAGCGGCCGTCTCGAAGGGTCGGCCTCAGATGCGGTGCTCGTTCCCATCCTTCGAGACGCCGCGCTTCGCGCAGCTCCTCAGGATGAGGACTTTAAGCCGAAGCTCTCATCCCGTGCCTCAGTTCACGCGCGTCCAGAGCTGCGATTCGCCGAACATCGGCGTGCCGACATAGCCGCGCAGGCGCAGCTTGCCGTCGGGTTGCAGGCTGATGTTGGCGTTGTAGGTCTTGCCGTTCTCGCCGTTGTAGATCTTGCCGTCCTCGAAGGCGTTGGGATCCGACGTCGCCTTGAAGCCCCAGATCAGCGGCATGCCGAGCACCTTGCGGCCGCGCAGCGCCGGGTTCTCGTTGCGATAGTCGGTGGCGGCGTCGGGCGCGACGACCTTCTTGTCCGGCCCCTTGGGATCGACGAGGCCGGCGACGAAGCCGCAGATCGGACCGTTCGCGGCATCGGGGCACGGCCCGATCCTGACCTGCGCCACGCCCGACGCGGTGAGCCATGTGCCCTGCACGCCCTGCTGCGCCGAGGCGGTCGACGCCAGCAGGCCCAGCGCCGCCGCCAGAACCAACGTCTTCTTCATCGTCTTCCTCCCCCTCACGACGCACCGCCGATTTCGGCGCCGCCGATTTCGGCCAGCACGTCGATGGCCAGCCGACGGTCGATCTCACGCCGTTCCGCCAGCGCACGCCGGTCGAGCGCGGCGACGACGCGGCAGGCCGCTTCGGCCGAGCGTTCCATGCGCGACACGAGATACTGCACGACACCCGCGCCGGCGTGCAATTGCCGGTCGGCCAGTTGCTTCAGGATGATCGAGCCCAGCAGATCGTCGTCGGGCGGCGCGACGGCGACGGCCGGCGCGGCCCGCAACCGCGACGCCAGATCCGGCAGGGCGATGGCCCAGCGCGCCGGCGGCTCCGGCGAGATCAGCAGCAGCGAGCCCCGCCGCTCGCGCATCAGATTGTAGAGGTGGAAGAGCGCCCGCTCCGGAGCGCGCTGCGCCTCCTCGATCGCGATGGCGGGCGATGCGGCGGCCAGCTCGGTCAGGTCGGCGACGCTCTTGCCGTCGAGGTCGGTCCCTTCCATCACCGCCGCCCCGCTCCGCGTCGCCCAGATGCGGCCGAGATGGGTCTTGCCGCAGCCGGTCGGGCCGCTCAGCGACAGAGCCGGCGCGGGCCAGTCGGGCCAGCGGTCGAGCCAGGCCAGCGCCTCGCGGTTGCCGTCGGCGACGACGAAATCCTCGCGGGCATAGGTCGGCGGCGGAAGCGCAAGATCGAAGGTCAGCTGGTTTGCCATGACGTCCGGCAGGCCGATCAGCTCGCCGTCCCGCGGTAGAGATCGCTCTCGCGATAGCGCGCCAGGAGATAACGCACGATCACGCCGGCCACCGCCGCCACCGGAACGGCCACCAGCACGCCGACGAAGCCGAACAGCGAGCCGCCCGCCAGCAGCGCGAACATGATCCATACCGGATGCAGACCGACGCGATCGCCGACAAGCTTGGGCGAGAGCACGTTGCCTTCCAGCGTCTGGCCCACCAGGAACACCGCCGCAACCTTCGCCACGCCCATCCAGTCCGGCGGGAACTGCGCCAGCGCCATGCCGAGCGCCATCACCGCGCCGACGAAGGTGCCGACGAAGGGAATGAACGAGATCGCGCCGGCGATCAGCCCGATGACCATGCCGAACTGCAGGCCGACCAGCGACAGGCCGATGGCGTAGATCGACCCCAGCGCCAGGCAGACCAGCGCCTGGCCGCGCACATAGCCGGCAATCGCCGCGTTCGATTCACGCGCCAGCTTGCGGATCGTAGCGGCAAGGTCGCGCGGCAGGGCGCTGTCGATGGCGGCCAGCACCTTCTCCCAGTCGCGCAGCAGGTAGAAGGTCACGACCGGCGTGATGAACAGCAGGCCCAGCAGGTTGATGATGGCGGCGCCGCGCTGCGCGACGGTACCGGCAATGCCGCCCGCGACAGTCAGCGCCTTGCCGGCCCATTGCGTCGCTTCGGCCTGCAGGTCGCTCAAGGTGAGAGGCGGCAAGCCGAACCTCCCGCGCAACGGTTCGACCAGCGGCTGGATGCGCTCCGCCACCTTCACGATGTATTCCGGCGTCTTCACGATCAGCGCCTGCACCTGCTCGAACAGCGGCGGCAGGATCGCCATGAAGAAGCCCACGGCGAGCAAGGCCGCCACGATCGTCACGGCCGTCGTCGCCATGGTGCGCGACAGGCCCATGCGCTGCAGGCGCAGGACGACCGGATCGAGGAAGTAGGCCACGACCATGCCGACCACGAACGGCAGCAGGATGTCGTTCAGCAACCACAGGACCAGCAGGAAGGCGGCGGCCGCAACGACCCAGAAGCGCCAGCGGCCCGAGGAACTCACCGGGGTTGCAGGCGCCACTGGTCGGCGTCCTTGTCGAGCTGAAGGCCGGCCTGCGCCAGGATGCGCTGCAGTTCTTCGGGCGTGCCGAAATAGTCGAGGCGCAGTTCGGCGCGATCCGATTCCAGTTGCTTCACGGCCACGTTCTTGACCGCCGGCACCGAGCCCAGCCGCTGGCGGACCTGTACCCAGTCGCCCAGCGCGCGGATCGGGACGACGACATCGAGCGTGTCCTGCGAGTCGCGCCGCACGGTCGCGATGCCGCGCCAGTCCTCTTCGACCTTGGCATGCACCTTCTTGGCGGCATCGCCGAGTTGCGCGGCGTCGGGCAGCGACGTCCTGGCGATCTCGGTGCGCTGGCCGGTCTGCGTGTCGTAACGCATGCCGCTCACGGCGAGCGGCCCGGCCGCCTTGTCGCCTTCGACCGTCACCACGATGATGGTCGGCATGCGATAGCGCGCATTGAGCCGCGAGAGGGCCGAGATGTCGCCGACATAGGCTTCCTCGGGCGACATTGCGCCCTGGTCGGTCGGGTCGCCGCGCATCACGGTGATGGGCACCGTGCTGTTGGCGCCGCTGTTGGCGTCGTCGAGCTGCTGCCAGGCGTCGCGCCAGGGATTGCGGTCGTCCAGCGGCTGGAGGCCGTCCCGGCCCTTCCACAACGGCACGACCAGCGCCGGCTTCTGGACCGTTTCGACGGTCTTGGCGCCCGAGCCGCCGATCCATGCCTTCACCTGATCGGGCGCGAAGACGACATTCAACGTGCCGATATAGCGGCCGGGCGCGGAACGCTCGCGCACGAATTCGACGCCGCGCACCATGCTGTCGAGCTGCGCCTCGCCGACCTGCGGCAAGCGCGCGCGGTCTTCCGGCGGCACCATACGATCCACAAGCATCCGCAGGGCCTTGCGGCGCGCCTCGCGGATGCCCTGGTCGCGCGCCTTGATGGGGTCGGGGCCCGTGGCGTCGACATCGACGCCCTCGACGGTATACGCACTTGGCGCTTGCGCGAGGGCTACTCCCGACAGGATGCCGGCAGCCAGGGCCGCGAGGAGCGCGGCGACAATCGTGGAGAACCTGCGTCCTATCGGCATTGCGGGGGTCCGGTTTTTGGCTATGTTCGCGCCACCTGTTTAGCATGAATGAGCCCGGCTTGAAGCCCGACGCCCCGCACGACGATTCTCCCGACGCCGCCTCCGAAGGACGCGGCCACAATCGACCGCCTCTGACCTACAAGGACGCGGGCGTCGATATCGACGCGGGCGACGCGCTGGTCGAGCACATCAAACCGCTCGCACGCAGCACGAATCGCCCCGGCGTCATGGGCGGACTCGGCGGCTTTGGCGGTCTTTTCGATCTCAAGGCCGCGGGCTTCAAGGATCCCATCCTGGTGTCGGGCACCGACGGCGTCGGCACCAAGCTCAAGGTCGCCATCGAAGCGGCGGTGCCCGATACGGTCGGCATCGACCTCGTGGCGATGTGCGTGAACGACATCGTCGTGCAGGGCGCCGAGCCGCTGTTCTTCCTCGACTACTATGCGAGCGGCCGGCTCGACGTCGATG
>JAIUOY010000063.1:0-7141 GCA_020160995.1 Pseudomonadota bacterium
CGCGCTGGATGGTGACGCTCATCACCTGTTCGATGCGCTGGCGCAGCGCCGCGCGCGCCGTGGCGCTGGCCGCCAGGCCCTTGGAAACCGACCGCCGCCATTCGCGCATCGCGGCCGAGAAGATGCTCGACATGGGATCGTCCGGCTTGCCGCCGACGCGATCGTAGAGATCCTCCAGCGACACGCCCGACCAGAACGTATCTTCGAAGGCCTGGGCGCTGCGCTTCAGCGAACGCAACCGCAGCACCTTCTCGAAGATGATCGCCCACGACCAGAACGAAGCCAGCAGGAGCAGGATCATGATCGCCTTGACGACCCAGTCGGCCTGCATGAACAGGCCGTACACGGACATGTCGATCGACCCTGTGCCGCCGCCGAGGGGGGCACCGGCGACCTGCGCAAACGCGTCCATTTTAGTTTCTCCGTTTATCCAAGGGTTATATCCGAATATGGCGCGAGCGGGGCGAGCCGCCGGGAGACCCGCGGGGCTCCCCGCTCACAGCGACCTGGGCCAGGGCAGTCCGCACGTGCGGCGGCAATCGGACCGGCCGACCGCCATCGCCCATGCAGGCAACGACAAGTTCGGCGCGGACCAGGGTTTCTTCGCCGCGGCGCGCGTGCTGGAGCATGTCCAGCGAGGCGCCGCGCAATTCGCCGCAGCTCGTGACGATCTCGACCGTATCGTCCAGCCGGGCGGGCTTGAGGTAGTCGATGGCGCAGCGGCGCACGACCCAATTGATTCCGCGTTCGTCGCGCAACGCCGAATGTTCCTGGCCGAGCAGCCGCAGCAGCTCGGTGCGGCCGCGTTCGAGGAAACGCAGCCAGTTGGCGTAGTAGACGATGCCCGCGGCATCGGTGTCTTCGTAGTAGACGCGCAGCGGCAGAACGTGCACGCCGTGGTCGATCCGGCCTGAGGTAGGCCCGGGGAGCGGCATCTTCACCCCTCCTCCGCCGCGTTGCCCGCGAGCAGGTCGAGCTGCTGTTTCTGGGCCTTCGGCATCGCGATGCCGAGATGACGGTAGCCGCCTTCGGAGAGCAGCCGCCCACGCGGCGTGCGCATCAGCAGGCCGAGCTGCATCAGATAGGGCTCGATCACGTCCTCGATGACGTCGCGCTGCTCGGCCAGCGCGGCCGCCAGCGTCTCCGCGCCGACCGGGCCGCCGCCGTAATTGTCGGCGATGCAGGCGAGATAGCGCCGGTCCTGGGCATCGAGGCCACGGCCGTCGATTTCGAGCCGGGTCAGCGCCGCATCGGCCACCTTGGCATCGACCGTGGCGCTGCCGCCGACCGACGCGAAGTCGCGCACGCGGCGCAGCAGGCGGTTGGCGACGCGCGGCGTGCCCCGCGAGCGCTTGGCGATCTCGGCCCCGCCGTCCTTGGCCATCTGCATCTTGAGCACGCGCGCGGCGCGCTGGACGATCGTCTCCAGCTCGGCCGGCTCGTAGAAGATCATGCGCAGCGGAATGCCGAACCGTTCGCGCAGCGGCCGAGTCATCAGGCCCGAGCGCGTGGTGGCGCCGACCAGCGTGAAGGGCGGCAGCTCGATGCGCACGGAGCGCGCCGCCGGCCCCTCGCCGATCATCAGGTCGAGCTGGAAATCCTCCATCGCCGGATAGAGGACCTCTTCGATTGCAGGATTGAGACGGTGGATCTCGTCGATGAAGAGCACATCGTGCGGCTGCAGGTTGGTGAGCTGGGCGGCGAGGTCGCCGGCCTTCTGGATCACCGGCCCCGAGGTCGCGCGGAAACCCACGCCCATCTCGCGCGCCACGATCTGCGCCAGCGTCGTCTTGCCGAGGCCGGGCGGCCCGTGGAACAGCACGTGATCCAGCGCCTCGCCGCGCGACTTGGCCGCCGCGATGAAGATCTTGAGGTTCTCGCGAACCTGCTTCTGGCCGATGAAATCGTCGAGCGTCTGCGGCCGCAGCGCCAGCTCGGCGGCATCCTCTTCGGTGCGCTTGGGCGCGACCAGCCGCTCCGGCCCCTGTCCCACCCCCTGTCCCAACTGGGCGTTCATCGCGCAAGCTCCTGCAGGCCGGCGCGGATCACGGCGTCGAGCTGGGCTTCAGCCCCCAGCCGCTGGGTCGCGCGCGCCACGGCCCCGAACGCCTCGACCCGCTTGTAGCCGAGGTTGACCAGCGCCGAGACGGCATCCTCGTTGATCGAACCGCCCGTTGCCGCCGGGCTGTTGGCGTTGGCCGGCGTCGCTGCAGCCGGGACCACGCCGAAGGCGGCGGCCTTGTCCTTCAGCTCCGTCGCAAGGCGCGCGGCGAGCTTCGGACCCACGCCGGCCGGCCGGCTGAGCGTGGCACGGTCCTGGGCGGCAATCGCCCGCGCGATCTCGGCGGGGGCCAAAGTCGAGAGGATCGACAGCGCCACCCGGGCGCCCACGCCCTGCACCGTCGTCAGGATGCGGAACCAGTCGCGCTCCGCCGTTTCCAGGAAGCCGTAGAGCGCAATCGCATCCTCGCGCACGATGGTCTCGACCAGCATCGTCGCCGGCCCGCCGACGGCGAGATCGCGCAAGGTGCGGGCCGAGGCGGAGACGAGATAGCCGACGCCCCCGACATCGATGACGGCGCTGTCGGTATCGACCGAGTCGACCAGGCCCTTCAGCTTGGCGATCACGGCACGGCCTCGACGTGTCGTGCCGCCAGTTGACGATGGGCACGGTGATGGGCGTGGCAGATGGCGACGGCGAGCGCGTCGGCGGCATCGGCACTGGCCTCGACGCCCGGCAGCAGGCGGCCCACCATCATGGCGATCTGGCGCTTGTCGGCATGGCCTGCGCCCACCACCGACTTCTTCACGAGGTTCGCCGCATATTCGTAGACCGGCAGCCCCGCCCGCGCCGGCGCCAGCAGCACCACGCCGCGCGCCTGACCGAGCTTCAGGGTCGAACCCGGATTGACGTTCACGAAGGTCTCCTCGACCGCAGCCTCGACCGGCCGCTGCGCCTCGACGACGGCAACGACGCCGTCGAACAGTTCATTCAGCCGCCCCGCCAGGCTACCCGTCGTCGCCACCTTGATGACGCCATGGGCGACATGGCGCAGCCTGTTGCCCTCGACATCGATCACCCCCCAGCCGGTCAGCCGCAGCCCTGGATCGAGGCCGATCAGTCTCATCCCGCCCGGCTCAGGCCGCGAACTTGGCCAGAGCGTCGTCCGACACCTCGAAGTTGGCGTAGACGTTCTGGACGTCGTCGTTGTCTTCGAGGGCCGCGATCAGATCGAGAAGGGTCTGTACCGTGTCGCCCTCGACCGGCGCGCCCGTCTTGGGCCGCCAGGTCAGCTTGGCGACCGTCGGCTGGCCCAGCGACTTTTCGAGCGCCTCGCGCACCGAACTGAAACTCTCCTGGGCGCAGTAGATCTCGTGGACCGCCTCCTCGCCCTCGCCGCTCACCACGTCGTCGGCGCCGGCGTCGATGGCCTTCTCCAGCACCTCGTCGGCCGAGCCGACCGACAGCGGGAAACGGAACTCGCCCAGCCGGTCGAACATGAACGAGACGCTGTTGGACTCGCCCAGATTGCCGCCATGCTTGGAGAAGATCGAGCGCACTTCGCCGGCGGTTCGGTTGCGGTTGTTGGTCAGCGCCTCGACGATCAATGCGACCCCCGCCGGACCGTAGCCCTCGTAGCGCACCTCGTCGTAGTTCGCGTCGGCATCCGAGCCCGAGCCGCGCTTGATCGCCCGGTCGATCGTATCGCGCGTCATGTTGGCTTCGCGCGCCGCGATCATCGCGGCGCGCAATCGCGGATTGGACGCCGGGTCGGCCGCGCCCAGACGGGCCGCGGTCGTGATCTCTCGGATCAGCTTGGTAAAGATCTTGGCCCGCACGGCGTCCTGACGACCCTTGCGGTGCATGATGTTCTTGAATTGGGAATGGCCAGCCATCGCCCGACAACCAGATTAAGTGAGAATGAAGGCCCGGCTATACCACTTCTCGTGGGTTTTGGCAGGCTCGGGACCGATTTAGAGGGCTTCCGGGCAAAAAAAGGCGGGGGCCGAAGCCCCCGCTAAAAAACGTCGGAACCTAGATTCCGACGCCCCCTCTAACCTTGAAGACAGTTCGCCGTACCAGCGAAAAACCGTTTAACATCAAAAGGATGCCGGTTTTTCCCCAAGCCGTCAATGACCGTCTTCATGACACCTCTAATAGCTATATGCGACATCTGTGAGATACAAGATGCTGCAGGCTACATGGTGGGAGCCAGTCGCCCTCCTAACCGTATCGGCCGTATGGATTTAGCCCGCCCGGTCCGGTCGTCGGTTTCGACGACCGCTGCGCACAAAGTGCCCTCGCCTTCGGCCGGCGCCAGCCTTTCGCCCGGCATCTTCCGGATGAACCGCTGCATGGCGATCTCTTTCTTCATGCCGATGACGCTGTCGTAGTCGCCGCACATGCCGACATCGGTCTGGTAGGCCGTGCCGCCAGGCAATATCCAGCCGTCGGCCGTCGGGACATGACTGTGAGTGCCCAGCACCGCCGAGGCGCGTCCGTCGCAATAGTGACCGATCGACTGCTTCTCGCTGGTCGCCTCGCCGTGGACGTCGACCAGGATGAAGTGTGCGGTGCTGCCCAGCGAGTACTTCGCAAGCTCCGCCTCGACGGCGCGGAACGGATCGTCGAGCGCGTCCATGAACAGCCGGCACATCACGTTTACGACGACGACCTTCTGGCCGCGCAGCGTCTGGAACAGGTTGGCGCCCCATCCCGGCGTGCCGGGCGGGAAGTTGATCGGCCGCAGCAGGCGCTTGTCCTGTGCGATGTAGGGAATGATCTCGCGCTGGTCCCAGGCGTGATTGCCGGTGGTAATGCAGTCGACGCCAACGTCGTGCATCTCGGCGCAGATCTTGGCGGTAATGCCGAAACCTGCCGCCGCGTTCTCGCCATTGACGACGACAAAATCGAGGCCCAGTTCGCGCCGCAGCCGCGGCACTTCCTTAAGAACGACATCGCGGCCGGCCCGACCGACGACATCCCCACAAAACATGACTTTCATGACCTAGACAAACGCCGAAGCACGCCGGTCGGTCAACAGCCAATCGAGTCGCTGGTCGTCCGGCCCGTGCGGTACTTCGGGCAAGAACTGCCCGTCGAACCCCACGCCGACGGTCGTGACCGGCCGCTTGCGGCGCAGTTCCTCGATCGTGCGATCGTAGAAGCCGCCGCCATAGCCCAGCCGCCAGCCTTCGCGATCACAGGCCAGCAGCGGCACCAGAAGGGCGTCGGGCTCGACGACCTCGCATTTTGACAATGGCTGGATCGTGCCGAACACGCCGGCTTCGAGCGCATCGCCCGGTCGCCAGACGCGAAACAGCAGGCGCTGGCCCCGCCCCTGCACGACCGGCAGCGCAATCGTGCAGCCGTCGGCATGCAGTCCGGCCATCAGCGGCACGATGTCGATCTCGTCCTTGATCGGCCAGAAGCCCGAGACGGTCGACGGTATCTCGAAGGGCTTCTCCGCGCGCAGCGTCGCGATCAGACCTTGCGCTGCAGCACGGCGCGCTTCGTCGTCGAGGCCGCGCCGCCAGGCGAGCATGGCCGAGCGCAGGGTCCGCTTGGCGTCGATCAGGGTCATGCGATGGAGGGATGCAAGGTGGGGCGGCTCCACGATGGGCCGTGGCTCGTAGAACCTCCAAGGCCTGCAAAAGCAGGTGGGCACCGTGTGGCCGAGACCAGGGTCAGGGCCAGGGACAGTTCCCAGGAGTTCTTATTGGCCCCGGGGTTTTAAGCGAACCACGCACCGCGCAGAAATCCGCCCCACTTCTAATCTAGGCATTCGGGGCGGCTGCCGCAATGTACGCACCTGCAACACAGGCCGTCGATCAGGCCGCGCCGCTGACCTTCTTCTGCATCTTGTCGACGCGCGCGGTGATCAGGTCTTCGAGCGCGGTGGCAAGCGTCTCGGCGCTGTCGGTCGCCGTGGCGCGCGCGCTTTCGGCGGCTTTGGCGATGCCGCGCGCTTCGCGGCTCTCGTCCGCGAGCATCAGCGCGGCGAACACCAGCAGCTTCACTTCCGGCGCACCGGGCGGCAGCTGCAAGCGAAGCTCGCTCACCTTCTCGTCGACATAGGCGGCCAGTTCCTGGACGCGCGCTTCTTCGCCTTCACCACAGGCGAGCTCATAGGTACGACTGGCGATCTGGATCGAAACCAGCGGCATTTTCCGCGTCTCCTGTTTTTGCGCCGTATTCGGCGTCTGAGGGGACACGCACTTTGCCACGTCGCGTTCGGCAAAGCACCCCTACATATGGGGTTAGCAGGGGATCGTTACTGCTGGTCGGCCGCGAGCAGCGAGCGGATGTATTCCATTGCACGTTCGAGACGGGCTTCGACTTCGAGCGCGACCTTCTTCAGCTCTTCATGCTGACGCTCGACCTTGTCCAAACGCTGCGCGAGTTCGTCGGCGCGCACGCGTTCGACGCGCAGCCGCTCGTCGACCATCGACTCGAGCCGGCTCAGCGCATCGTCGACACGGTCCCTTGCGCTGGCTGTCCTGGACATCTTTACCCCGCCCGAGGATGGCAGTGGTTCGCCCGGCTGCATCTGCTCCATCGTTGAAGGATAAGTGGTGCGCCTGTTAGCGGTCAACATCTTGACCCAAATGCACGCAACCTCCCGCAATATCTTGGTTTCGTCGCCGGTTTTGCGCATTGACGCGCCATGGGGTGGTCGGCATGTTGCGCGCCATTCGGAAAAGCTTACGTAATAAGGACAAAATGACCGAACAGACCGCCGCCTCGCGCGACATGGCGAACGCCATCAGGGCCCTGTCCATGGACGCCGTGCAGCAGGCCGACTCGGGGCATCCCGGCATGCCGATGGGTATGGCCGATGTTGCAACGGTGCTGTTCACCAAGTTCCTGAAGTTCGATGCGTCGGAGCCTAACTGGCCCGACCGCGACCGCTTCATTCTCTCGGCCGGCCACGGCTCGATGCTGCTCTATTCGCTGCTGCATCTCACCGGCTACGCCGACATGACGCTCGACGAACTGAAGAAGTTTCGCCAGCTCGGCAGCCGCACGGCCGGTCATCCGGAATACGGCCATGCCAGCGGCATCGAGACGACAACGGGCCCGCTCGGCCAGGGCCTCGGCAACTCGGTGGGCTTCGCCCTCGCCGAGCGTCTTCTCGAA
>JAIUOY010000064.1:0-25605 GCA_020160995.1 Pseudomonadota bacterium
CGCATCGGCTCGACCCGCGCCTGGAACATCGCCGCGCGCATGTCGCGGCCCGGCCAGACACTGTTCACGGCGGCCGAGATCTGCTGCGGAAAGGCGAGGTAGACGCCGGTGAAGTTCACCAGCATGAAGATCACGAGGCTCCAGATTCCGATAGCGCCATGCAGCTCGCGATTGAGCCGCAGGCCCTTGGCCTTGCGGCGGACCATGAAGGCCGCCTTCCACTGACCCGGCCTCGGCCACCAGAGATAGAGGCCGGAGCAGCCCAGCACGAGCAGCGCCACGCCCAGCCAGCCGACCAGCTCACGGCCCAACCCACCGGGAATGAAGAGATGGCCGTGCAGGTCGTGGAAGAAGCGCACCCAGCCGGTCATCGCCTGCTGCGTCTCGACGATCTGCAGCGACACCGGATCGATCAGGATCTGGAGGCTGCCCGCGAACGGGCTCTGCGTCGGGACGCGACCCTGCGCCTGCCCATCCTGCTGCTGGCGACCGCCTTGTTGACCACGGAACTGCGAACGTTCATTCGCCATGCCGGGACGCGACAGCCGAACGGCCGCCGGTTCGCCAAGCTCCGCCGGCCAGCGCACGGCAATCGGGATGCGGCCGGGATCGGTGGTCGCGGCCCTCGCCGCTTCGATCAGTTCGGCCGGCGAGCGCCACTCGCCGACCGTCCTGACGTCGGGCTCGCCCTGCCCCAGAAGGTGTTCGATGTCGTGCGCGTAAACCAGCACGGCGCCCGTCACGCCCATCATGACGAGCGGCAACAGCAGAATCAGGCCGATCCAGAGGTGAAGCTGCAGCAGCCAGTAGCGCACAGTACGGCGCTGCGGTTTGGGGCCGGCCGCCATCGCCTAGGCCGCCCCCAGCGCGCGCGAGACCTGATAAGTCACCAGCGCGGCGACGTAGGCCAGCGCCAGCATGTAGAAGAACGTGACCCACATCCACGTCCAGCCGCCGGTCTCGCGGCGGATCACGGCCAGGGTCGAGGCGCATTGTGGCGCGAACACGTACCAGGCGAGGAAGGCGAGCGCCGTGGCGAGACTCCACTGACTGCTCAATACCTGGCCGATTTGCGCCGCTGCCTCCTCGCCGCCGCTGATGGCGTAGATGGTGCCCAGCGAGCCGACGGCCACCTCGCGTGCCGCCATGCCGGGAATGAGAGCGACGTTGATCTGCCAGTTGAAGCCGAGCGGCGCGGTCAGCGGCTGAATCGCCGAGCCGATCATGGCGGCGAAGCTGTAGTCGATCGCCGGGTTGGTCGCGCCTGCCGGCGGCTGCGGAAAGGAAGCGAGCAGCCAGATCAGGATCATCATGGCGAGAATCGTCGTGCCGGCGCGCTTGAGAAAGGCCATCGCCCGCGTCCACAGGCCGATGGCGAGACTCCTCGCCCGCGGCATCTTGTAGTCGGGCAGTTCGAGCATGAACGGCTCGCCCGGCTGTCCCTGCCAGACCAGGCGCTTGACCACGAACGACACGGCGAGCGCGCCCGCAATGCCGATGGCGTAGAGCCCGAACATCACCAGCCCCTGCAGGCCGACGAAGCCCCAGACCTCGCGGGCGGGAATGAAGGCGCCGATGATCAGCGTGTAGACCGGAATGCGGGCGGAGCAGGTCATCAACGGCGCCACCAGGATCGTCGTCAGCCGGTCCCGACGGTCGTCGATCACGCGCGTCGACATGATGCCTGGAATGGCGCAGGCGAAGGACGAAAGCAGCGGGATGAAGGCGCGCCCATGCAGGCCGGCGCCGCCCATGATGCGATCCATCAGGAACGCCGCACGCGCCATGTAGCCCAGGTCCTCGAGCACGAGGATGAAGAAGAAGAGGATCACGATCTGCGGCAGGAACACGATCACCGCGCCGACGCCGCCGATCAGACCGTCCTTCAGAAAGCTTCGCGCCAACTCCGGCAGCGGCAGTCCCTCGACAAGGCTGCCGAGCCACTGGAAGCCCACCTCGATGGCCTCCATGCCGGGCTCGGCCCAGGCGAACACAGCCTGAAACATCACGAACAGGATTGCGAGCAGGATGATCAGCCCGGCGACCGGATGCAGGAGAACCTTGTCGACTCGGCTGGTAAGACTGTCAGGGTCGCCCGGTCCGCGCACGACCGCCGCGAGGATGCGGTCGGCTTCGCGCTGGGCGCCGCGCAGAGCACCGGCATCCGGCGCCCGCCACGCGGATATCCCGCTGACTTGCTGCTTTGCAATCTGACGGTCGATCTCCGCCAGGAGGGCGTCGGTTCCGCCGCGACGCACCGCGACCGAGCTCACCACCGGCACGCCCATCTCGCGCGAGAGGCGGTCGACGTCGATCTCGACGCCGCGGCGGCGCGCTATGTCCATCATGTTGAGCGACAGCATGACGGGACGGCCGACCTGCTTCAGCTCGAGCGCCAGCCGGAGCGCCAGTCGAAGGTTGGAGGCATCACCGACGCAGACGATCAGGTCGGGCGTCACGTCCTTCTGCGCGTGCCCCAGCACGACGTCGCGCGTGATCTCCTCGTCCGGCGAGCGGGCCCGCAGCGAATAGGTGCCGGGCAGATCGACGATGCGCACGGTCCGGCCGGCCGGCGTCACGAGCGGCCCGACCTTCTTCTCGACCGTCACGCCAGGATAGTTGGCGACCTTCTGGCGACTGCCCGTAAGAGCATTGAACAGCGCCGTCTTGCCGCAATTGGGATTGCCGACCAGAGCGATGACGGGCGACGGGAGCGCAGGCGAAGCATCGGACAAGGCTTAGGCCTCCGTACTCACGAGAATCGCCATTGCCTCGCGACGGCGCAGCCCGATGGTCGTGTTGGCGATACGCACGGCGATGGGATCGCCGCCGAACAAGCCCTGATGTAGGAGCTCGACATCGGCGCCTTCGACGAAGCCCAGCTCGATCAGGCGACGTTCGAGTTCGCCCGCCGGCAGGCCTGCGCCGCTGCTTTCTGTATCGATTGCATGTATGCGACCGCGAAAGCCCACGCGGGCCGCGCCAAGTGCTATGGTTGGACGGGTGTTCATTGCGAGTAAGTCGTAATAGCACCGAAGAAGTTGGCTCGCTAGCGTGAGGTAGTAGAAGAATGGCAAACATCGTTCTGGCGCATGGCGCCTGGTCGGCAGCATGGGCATGGAAGAAGATGCGCCCCCTTTTCCGCGCCGCCGGGCATGAGTTCTTTTCGCCGACCTACACCGGCCTTGGCGCCCGTGCCCACCTCGCTGCGCCTGCAGTCGACCTGTCGACCCATGTCCAGGACGTCGTCGGCGTCCTCGAATTCGAGGACCTGAAGGATGTGGTCCTGATCGGCCACTCCTATGGCGGCATGGTCGCGACGGGGGTCGTCGACAAGGCACGCAGCCGTATTGCACGCGTTGTGTATCTGGATGCGTTCGTACCGAAGGATGGCCAGAGCCTGTTCGACCTGGTCGGCCCCAAGGCCGAAGGCAACATGCGCAAGGGCGCCGAGAAGGACGGCGACGGCTGGAAGCTCCCCGTCAACCCGATGCCGCCCGACACCGCCGCCGAGGATGTCGCCTGGGCAAGCCCGCGCCGGCGGCCGCAGCCGATCAAGACCTTCGAGCAGAGGATCAAGCTCGAATCGACAGAGGCACCGCCGCCGCGCCACTTCATCTATGCCAAGCGCAACATGCCGGGCGATGCGTTCCGCCAGTTCGCCGACCGCGCCCGCAGCGAGGCCGGCTGGACCTGCGACGAGATGGACGCCAGCCACAATCCGCACATCACCTGCCCGCAGGAGCTGATGGCGCTGCTGACCAAGATCATGGCGTCTGCATAAGGAGACAGTCACATGAGCGCCGATCTCGCCTACTCGATCCTGCGCCAGCTCGGACGCGAGAAGCGTAGCGACGATCGGCTCTCGATCACCGGCAGGGACGATCCGATATTCGTCACGCCCTGGCGGATCGGCCAGGCGGGATCGGCCGCGCTCGGCGCGGTCGGCCTTGCCGTCTCCGATCTCTGGAGACTGCGGACCGGCGCACCTCAGTCGGTAAGTATCGACACGCACGCCGCCGCGGCGTCGCTGCGTTCCAACACCTATGTGCTGCGCAACGGCGAGAAGCCCGTGTCGTGGGACCCGCTCACCGGCCACTATCCGACGCGCGACGGGCGGCACATGTTCATCCATACCAACCATCCGCATCACCGCGCGGGCGCGCTGCGCATCGCCGGCGCCAAGGCGGAGACGCGCGAAGCGTTGGCCGCAGCCGTCGCCACGTGGGACGGCCAGGACATCGAAGAAGCCATTGCCGCGGGCGGCTGTGTCGGCGGCCTGACGCGCAGCCGCGAGGAATGGAATGCCCATCCGCACGGCATCGCGATTTCCAGGCTGCCGTTGATCGATATCGTGAAGATCGGCGACGCGCCGGCGCGGCCCCTGCCGAAAGGCGATCGCCCGCTTTCCGGCGTGCGCGCCTTCGATCTCACGCGCGTGCTGGCGGGCCCGACCAGCGGTCGCGTGCTGGCGGAGAATGGCGCCGATGTGCTGCATGTAGCGGCGCCTCACCTGCCCTACCAGTCCGAACTGCTGATGGATACCGGCCACGGCAAGCGCTGCACCTGGATCGACCTCCTCACACCGGCCGGCGTCGAGACCATGAAGACGCTCCTCCGAGAGGCCGACATCTTCACACAGGGCTATCGGCCTGGCACGCTGGCCAGCCGCGGCTTTTCGCCCGAGCAGGTCGTAACCCTCAAGCCCGGCATCGTCTGCGTCAGCCTCTGCGCCTATGGCCACGAAGGCCCGTGGGCATCGCGGCGCGGCTTCGACTCGATCGTACAGAACGTCACGGGCCTCGCCGCCACGCAGGGTTCGCTCGACAAGCCGCGCAACATGCCAGTGCAGGCGCTCGACTATATCGCCGGCTATCTCGCCGCCCTGGGCGCCATGATCGCGCTGGCGCGCCGGGTCGAGCAGGGCGGCTCCTGGCTGGTGCGCGTATCGCTGGTCCAGGTCGCCCATTGGCTCGCGAACCTCGGCACCGTCGATGCCGCGAAGGGCATCGCCGAACTTCCCGAAGGCGAGCTCTCGCCGCTCCTCACCGAAAGCGTCGGCCCCTTAGGCCGGCTGCGCCACCTGAAGCCGGTCGTCCAGTTCGGTACGACACCCGCCTACTTCGCAAGACCTGCCGAGCCGCTCGGCGCTTCGCCGGCGCAATGGGCGTAGCCGGGATCGGGGGCGACGAGGACGCTGCAGCCGGCGCAGAATCGGATTCCCTGAAAGTTCGGCTCAGTACTCCGCAACCGACTCAATCGCGCACTCGGCGAAGCTGACGAGAAGTTCAACCTCGACCGTGAGCGGCGGCACGGCGCTGCTCCATCCGACACGCAACGAGAACGAAATTGCCGAGGAACGCCCGGACGCATTGCGATTGTATCGACTTCACGATTTCTCCCGGCGACCGGGACTCTTCACTTTGAAACCGGCACCCGAGACTGTATTGCAGCTCGAACCTCTGACGTTCCGCACGTCGCCGAGATAGTGGAAGTGCTCATGTCCGACATTCTCAAGACAGAAGCCCAACTCGAAGCGATCTACGGCAAGCCGGCCGAAGCGGCGACCGTCAAGGAAGTGAACTGGATCACGCCGCACTACCGCGCCTACATCGAAGCCGCGCCCTATGCGGCGCTGGCGACCTCCGGACCGGAAGGGCTCGACTGCTCGCCGCGCGGCGACAAGCCGGGCTTCGTGCGCGTGCACGACGAGAGGACGCTGATGCTGCCCGACCGGCGCGGCAACAATCGCATCGACTCGCTGCGCAACATCGTGCGCGATCCCAAGGTGGCGCTGCTGTTCATGATCCCGGGCATCGGCAACACGCTGCGTGTGAACGGCCGCGCCCACCTCAGCGTCGAGCCCGGCCTGCTCGAATCCTTCGCGGTTGAGGAAAAGGCGCCGCGTTCCGTGACCGTCATCGAAGTCGAGGCCGTCTATTTCCAATGCGCCCGCGCGCTGGTGCGGTCCGAGCTCTGGAACCCCGAACGCCATGTCGATCCCAAGTCCCTGCCCAGTGCCGGCCAGATTCTGGCGGCGCTCAGCCAGGACCGAGTCGGCGGCGAGAAGTACGATCGCGAATGGCCGGGCCGGGCTGCGGCCACGATGTGGTGATCCGCGAACGCCAACCGGCCGACGACGAAGCGATCCGTCGGCTGAACGACGCCGCCTTCGGCGGCCCGCTCGAAGCGAAGATCGTCGAGGAGCTGCGCAGGGCGAGACTGGCCGTCATCGAGCTCGTCGCTGTCGAAGAGGACGAGATCGTGGGTCATATACTCTTCAGCGCGCTCAAGGTCACCTTCGGCGAAGAAATCATGCCGACGCTCGCGCTGGCCCCGATGGCCGTCCTTCCCGGCCGGCAGCGCGACGGCATTGGCAGCGACCTCGTTCGGCACGGCCTCGCCCTCGCCCGTCAGCGCGAATGGTGGGCGGTCATCGTCCTCGGCCATCCCGACTACTATCCACGCTTCGGCTTCTCCGCGGCGCTCGCCAAGCCCCTCGCCGCGCCTTACACCGGCGAGGCCTTCATGGCGCTCGAACTGGTGCCCGGCGCCCTCTCCGGTGCAGACGGACGAGTCGTCTACCCGCCGGCTTTCGACGTCGACGTCTAGGCGGCTGCAACGGCGGCAGTCGGGGCGACTGGCTTCGCTTCGAGAGCATCGATGAAACGACGGCAGTAGACCTCCGCCGTCGTACGCATCACCTTCTCCTTCAGGGCGAGATGCCGTTCCCTGCGCTCCTGCAGCGGCATGATGAGCGCCAAGTTCATGGCGTCGGCAATCGCGTCGGGATCGAACGGATTGACGATCAGCGCCTCACTGAGTTCCTGGGCCGCACCGGCGAACTGCGACAGCACCAACACACCCGGATCGTCGTCGGATTGCGCCGCGACGAACTCCTTGGCGACCAGATTCATGCCGTCGCGCAATGGCGTTACGACGCCGATGCGGCCAATGCGATAGAGCCCCGCCAAGGTCGCACGCGGCGCGGCGCGGGTGGAGTAGCGCAACGGCGTCCAGTCGAAATCCGAATGCCGCCCGTTGATCCGGCCTGCCAGCCTGTCGAGTTCGACGCGCAGCTTGCGATACTCGTCAACCTCCTCGCGCGAGCGCGGACAGATTTGCAGGAAGTGGATCTGGCGCTTGTGCTCCGGATGCTTCTCGAGCAGCCGCCCGAATGCCTCGAAGCGGTGCGGGAGCCCCTTGGAATAGTCCATGCGATCGACACCGATCGCCAGGGCGCGGCCCGACAGACTGCCGTCGACCCGTTGCACCAGCTTCTCGCCGGCGGCGCGTTCGGCATCCTGGGCGAAGCTCGCGGCATCGATGCCGATCGGATCGGCAAAAGCACGCAAGCGACGGCCGTTCAGCCGGATCCATTCGCCCTCGACAGCCGCCCCCAGCATGCGCTGTGCACAGTCGCGGAAGTCGCGCGCATGTTCTTCGGTCTGGAAGCCCACGAGATCGTAAGCGCAGAGATCCGCGACCAGCTCGCGCGCCACCGGAATCGCCTCCAGCATTGACGGCGGCACGAATGGTACATGCAGGAAGAATCCCAACCGGCCATTGAAGCCCTGCTCGCGCAACAGGCGGGCGAAGGGAATCAGATGATAGTCGTGCGCCCACACCGTATCGTCCGGCTGCAGGACAGACGCCAGTGACGTCGCGAAGGCGCGATTGACGGCGAGATAACCCTCATAGTCCTCGCGACGGAAATGCATCAGGCCCAGCCGGAAATGCAGCAATGGCCACAATGCGCCGTTGGCGAAGCCGACGTAGAAGCCGCGATGCGCCTCGGCCGTGAGATCGACGGTGGCATAGGTCACACCGCGCGCCTCGACGATCGCCGGCTGCAGCGATGGGTCGGTCGAAAGCCGCCCGCTCCAGCCGAACCACATCGTGCCGGGCGTCAGCAGGTCGCGCAGGGCGACGGCAAGGCCGCCAGCCGTGGCGCCCCGTGCCTTGGGAATGGGAACACGATTGGAGACGATTACGAGGCGTGCCATAGGCCCTCCTCCCAGCTCCTCGAAAGCCGCATTGCCGACAGGATCAGCCCGACCTGCGAGTAGGTCTGCGGGAAGTTCCCCCACAGCTCGCCGGTCCGCGGGTCGACATCCTCCGACAGAAGCCCGACGTGATTGCGTCGGGCCAAAAGATTGTTGAACAGTTCGAGTGCCTCCTCGCGTCGACCAACGCTTGCCAGCGCATCGATGTACCAGAAGGTACAAAGCAAGAAGGCATTGGACGGTTGACCGAAATCGTCGGCCTCGATGTAACGCATCAAAAAGCCGTTCCGCATCAGCTTGCGGCTCACCATGTCGAGCGTGGCGTGGAAGCGCGGATCGTCGGATCGCACCAGGCCGATCTCGGGAAACACCAGGCTCGACGCATCGGCCATGTCGCGATCGAGTACGCCCGACAACCAGCCTTCCTGTGTCGTGGCGCGCTGCAGGATCTCCTGGCGCAACACCCCCGCCTTGGCGAGCCATTCACGCGACTCCGCGTCGAGCCCGACGCGCCGGGCGATCAGGCCGAGACGATGCTGGGCCGCCCAGCACATGGCCGCCGAGAAAGTGTGCACCTCCTCGCGTTCGCGATATTCCCAGAGGCCCGCGTCGGGCGTCAGCGCGGCGCGATGGGCCTCGTTGCCGACCGCGCAGAGCTTGCGATAAAGTTCGACATCGCCTTGACGCGGCAGACGCTCGTCCCAGAACATCTGCGCCGCCGTCAGTACCATCGAGCCATAAACATCGTTCTGCTTCTGGCCCACCGCGGCATTGCCGATGCGTACCGGCCCGTAGTTTCGGTAGCCCGGCAACGTCTTGACCAGCCGCTCCGCGGTGTCCGTGCCGGGCGCGATCGGGAACAGGGGCGCTACGTTGTGCACCTCGCCGCGTGTGCTGCCCGCTTCGACCACGTCGATGATGAAGCGCACATAGCTTTCCATGGTGCGCGTCGCCGAAAGCCGGTTGAGGGCCGTCACGGTGAAGAACGCGTCGCGCAACCACGTGAAGCGATAGTCCCAGTTGCGCACCGTGCCGGCCGCCTCGGGCACCGAGGTGGTGAGCGCTGCCAGCACTGCGCCAGTATCCTCGTAGCTGCAGAGCTTCAGGGTGATCGCCGCGCGGATCACGGCGACCTGCCAGTCGAACGGAATATTGAGATCGCGTACCCAACCCTGCCAGTAGACCTCGGTCTCGCTGAGGAAGGAACGCGACAACGCATCGACATTGTCGGTGATGCTTTCGTCGGCGCCGACGATCAGCGTCATCGGCCGATCGAGGGAGAATTCCGTCTCGTGCAGGACATAGTTCAGCGAGGCATCGGTGGTGAGACGTTGCACTGCCGTATCGCCATAGTAGCGAATGTGATTGCTGCCGACCGTGACCTGCGCCTTCTGCGCCCCGTAGGCGAAGCTCGGCCGCAGGCGCAAGGTGACGCGCGGCCGCCCCGCTACCGGCTCGAGGCGCCGAATCAGCATGGGCGGTCGAAACATGCGCCCGAAGCGACGGAAGCGTGGCGCGAAGTCCAGGATGCGCATCGAACCGCCGGCCCCGTCGATCGTGGTCTCCAGGATCGCCGTGTTGGGTACATAGCGCTGACGGCTCTCCTTGGCGCCTTCGACGAGGGCGTCCATGAAGCCGGTTTGCGGATCGTTGCCGCCCAGCAGGGCGTTGAACACCGGATCGCCATCGAGCCGCCCCAGCCCATGCCAGACATGGCGGCCGTTGCGGTCAATCAGGCTCGCAATGGAGCAGTTGCCGATGACCCCCAGGTCGAGACTGCTCATGCCGAGGCTCCGGCCGGCAGCCGCTCTGGCAGCGGGCCGCCGCTCAGGCGCTCGGCATTGCCCGCGAGCCAGCCGCGCACCAATGCAGGGTCGCCTTTGAATTCATCGGCGACGCGCAGGCCCTCGCCGCCGAAACGGCGGGCCGCGCTCATGCCGGCCTCGTCGGTGAAATCGTCGCCGACGAAGATCGGCCGGCGGCCACGGAAGGGGCTATCGGCCATGAGTCGCTCGACCGCGACACCCTTCGAGGTCGCACGCGGGCCGATCTCGACGGCCTCGCGTGCTGGAATAAGCCTGAACAAGGGATGGTCGTCCGGCACCAGGGCGCGCACCGCCTTCCACACATCGTCATGGCGCTCCGGCGCCAGCCGGTAGTGGACCGCAAATCCATGCTGCTTGGGCTCGACGAGGATGCCTGGCCAGCGCTCCGTCAGCTCCTTGAGTGAATCGCGCCAGGCGTCCGGTACGGCGAGATCCGCCGGCATTTCTTCGGTGGTCCCGTCGTTGAAACGCAATCCGACGCCGTGCTCTCCGGCAGCGGCGCTCTTGAACGGCTTCAGGAGCTGATCGATGGTGACGATCGAACGGCCGCTGACGATCGCCAGAGCACCGCCCAACAAGGCGCGAAGATGCTCGAGCAGACCCGGCAGCGATGGCGGCACCACGACCGTCTCAGGCGTCGCCGCAATCTCGAGGAGTGTGCCATCGAGATCGAGGAACAATGCAGTCATACGGTCGAAATCAGGAGCCATCAAAACGCCTTCCGCGCCGGATTGTCTTTGTTCGGGCGCGAAGGGCCTTTGACCGTTGCGCGCCGCGTTCGGGCCGTCCCGAGTGAGCAGCCGCGCCTTATGCGCAGAGGTTCAACGTCTCGGAACGGGGGTAGTTCCCGAAAAAGCCGCGGTCGTGTGGCGAGATTGTGGCAGACCGCAAAGATGTTAGCGAAGTGTTCCCATCTTCCGCCAGAACGGCTTGCCACATTCGTAGGCTGCCGCAGCGGGCGAGATGCCGGCTTCACGCAAGCTGCGGGCGTCAAGTTCGGCCAGATAACGCCGTGCTTCGATTCGCCCGCGCCACAATATGAGCATTGCTGCCATGCGCGAGGCCAGGGTCGACCGCGGCGCGGCCGGCGTAGCGAAACTGTGCGGCTGATGGACAAAACTGTTGCGGGACTGGACGCTCATCCGAACCCTCCTTGGGTTTGATGAGGCGAAGATGCGTGCCGCAAGTCGCGCTCTCAATTGCATGGCAGGTAATGAGGGAGCCGCGCTAGTCTCGCGATCCGCGAACCATCGGAGACCGGGTCCATGCTTCCCTGCCAGCGCGCCTTGTTCGACATTCCGCGCGACGTCTGTTTTCTGAATGCAGCCTCGTGGAGTCCGCTGCCCATCGCCGTGCAGGACGCCGGACGAGCCGCCGTGGGCCGCAAAGGCCAGCCATGGAAACTCGCCGGCACTTTTCAGAGCGAACAGTATGAACGGGCGCGCAAAGCCGCAGCGGCGCTGATCGGCGCCGATCCCGTCGATGTCGCGCTCATCCCTTCCGTCGGCTACGGCGTTTCGACAGCCGGCAAGGTGATGTCGATCCCACGCGGCAGTCGCGTGCTGGTGCTGCAAGACGACCACACCTCGCCTGTCCTGGAATGGATGAGCCGAGCCGAAGCCGCGGGCTTTACCGTCGAGACCGTCAAGCAACCGGCCGATGGCGACTGGACGTCGGCGGTGCTGGAAGCGATCGAGCGCAAGGGAGCCGCGCCGCTCGGCCTGGTCTCGATCTCGTCGGTGCACTGGTCGGATGGCGGCGCCCTCGACATGCTGCGCATCGCCAAGGCCGCGAAAGCCAAGGGTTCGGCACTGCTGGTCGACGCCACGCACGATGTCGGCATCCGCCGCATCGATGTGCAAGCACTCGATCCCGACTTCCTGATTTTCCCGACCTACAAATGGGTGCTGGGCCCCTATGGCCGTGCCTTCATGTATGTCGCGAAGCGGCATCAGAAAGGCGTGCCGCTGGAGCAGACGGCACCGGCGCGCAAGGCGGTCGCCGCCGAAGACACGATCTACTTCCGCGATCTTGCCTATGCCGACGGCGCACGGCGCTACGACATGGGCGAACGCGACCACTTTATTTCCATGGAGATGGCCGCCCTCGGCATGGAGATGATGGCGGGCTGGGGTAACGACCCGATCACGGCGCGGCTCTCCATGCTGACCGACCGGCTTGCCGATGGACTCGCCAATTCAGGCGTGCGCGTGATCGACAAGAAGCTGCGGGCACCGCATGTCCTCAGCCTGCAGTTCCCCAAGGGCATGGCCGCGGATCTGCCGCAGAGGCTCGCGGCCGAGAATGTCTACGCCGCGCCGCGGCTCGGCCGTCTCAGGATCAGCCCGCACGTCTACAACGACGAGCAGGATGTCGACCGCTTCGTCGACGTGTTCAAGAAGGTGGCGCTCTAGCTCAGAGGTGGCGCGTCTCGGCAGGTGGCTTGGACCAGTCGTTGTTCGCGCCGTCCTGGAATACGATTTCGCGCGTCGCGAACTGCAGCGGCGCGTCGCCGTCGAGGCAAGCCACGTTGATGGCATAGAAGACGCCACCCAGCTCTTCCATGTTGCCGCGACCGAACGGCTTGATGCCGCACTGCCGGCAGAAGCAGTGGCGAATGGTGCCGCTGCCGAAGCCGTACTCCGTCACCATGTCGGCGCCCTTCACGAGGCGAAAGGCATCCTTCTTTGCAATTGTTTTCCAGAAGCGGCCCTTGGCGCAGATGGAACAACTGCAACGGCTGGTCTCGGCAGCAACATCGAGGTCGCATTCGAAACGCACGGCACCGCAATGACAGCCGCCTGCATATGCTTTCATCATGGGGATTCGCCTTCCAACATATAGTTAACCTTTTGGTAAAGTGTTGAAGGAGCGATGTCCGCCTGTCAAGCTCGCGGCCGGGAGCAGGAAGGGGCTTGTATGCGTAACTCTCGCCGACAGTTTCTGGCCGCGGCATTCGCTGCGCCCTTCCTGGCGCGCAGCGCCGCGGCGCAGGGCAAATATCCCGAGCGCCCGATCAAGATCATCGTTCCCTTTCCGCCCGGCGGCGGCGTCGACCTGACGGCGCGGCTCATGCTGGAGCCGCTATCCAAGGAACTCGGCCAAACCATCGTGATCGAGAACAAAGGCGGCGCCGGCGGCATCATCGGCGTCGAGGCGATGTCGCACAGCCCGCCCGACGGCTACACGCTATCGCTAACCGGCGCCGGCACGCTCACCGCAGGCCCACATCTGCGGGCAAAGATGCCCTACGATCCGCAGGCGCTGGTGCAGATCACGCGTCTGGTGCGCATGCCCTTCATCATAGCCGTGCGCAATGAGCTGCCGGCGAAGACGCTTCCGGAATTCATGGAGCTGGCGAAACGCCAGGAGCTGCGCTGGGCCTCCGGCGGCATCGGCACCAGCCAGCATCTCGCGGGCGAGCTCTTCACCCAGATGTCGGGCCTCAAGATGGTGCATGTGCCCTATCGCGGCACGAGCCCGGCGCTGAACGATCTGGCTGCCGGCATCGTCGATGCCTATTTCGGCGATCCCGCGACCCTGGGCCTGATCCGCAGCGGCAAGGCGCGCGCCATGGCCGTCACGTCCCCCGAGCGCTGGCCCGTCCTGCCCGATACGCCCGCAATGGCGGAAGCCGTAAAGGGATACGAGGCGGAGAACTGGTACGGCCTCGCGGCCCCTCCCGGCACGCCCAAACCGATCGTCGACCGGCTCAACGCCGCCGTCGCCAAGGTGCTGGCCGAGCCCGACGTGAAGAAGAAGTATGACGAGAACGGCCTTACCCCAGCCGTGCTTTCCCCGGCCGATTACGTGGCCTTCCTGAAGCGCGACTCCGTCACTTGGGGCGACGTGGTGCGCAAAGGCAACATCAAGCTCGACGAATAATGTCTGCACGTCTGGCCGTCGATATCGGCGGCACTTTCACCGATGTCGTGCTGGAAACCGGCACAACAGCCTATGCCACGAAGATCCTGACCACGCCCGACGCGCCGGAGCGCGCCGTGCTGGAAGGGGTGCGCACCATCCTCGCCGAAGCGAAGTGCCGGCCAGGCGATGTCACTCTGGTCGTGCATGGCACCACGCTCGCCACCAATGCGCTGATCGAACGCAAAGGCGCGCGTATGGCGCTGGTGACGACGGCAGGCTTTCGCGACTCCGTCGAGATGGCCTGGGAGCACCGCTTCGAGCAGTACGACATCTACATGGAGCGGCCCGAGCCGCTGGTGTCGCGCGACCTCCGCTTTGGCGTGCCCGAGCGTGTCGCCGCCGACGGTGCCGTCCTGCTTGCCCTCGACGAGAAGGCCGTACGCGCTGTTGCCGCCGACCTCCGGAAGGAGAAGGTCGAGGCTGTCGCCGTGTGCTTCCTGCACAGCTTCACCAACGAGGCACACGAGCGCCGTACCGGCGCGATCCTGGCCGAGGAACTACCGGGCGTGGCGATCTCGCTGTCCTGCGAAGTCTGTCCCGAGATCCGCGAGTACGAGCGCACCTCGACCACCATCGCCAACGCCTATGTGTTGCCACGCATGGCGGGCTATCTCGGCCAGCTCGAAGCCGACCTGAAGCGCGAGGGCATCGCCGGGCCGCTGCTGCTCATGATGTCGTCGGGCGGCATCACCACCGTCGAGACGGCGCGACGCTACCCGGTGCGGCTGGTCGAGTCCGGGCCGGCCGGCGGCGCTATCCTGGCGCGCACCGTCGCGGCGGAGAACGATGCCCGCAAGGCGGTTGCCTTCGACATGGGCGGCACGACTGCCAAGCTCACGCTGCTCGACGACCTGGAATTGCAGCGTTCGCGCCAGTTCGAGGTCGCGCGCGCCTACCGCTTTATTCAAGGTTCCGGCTTGCCGGTGCGCATTCCCGTCATCGAGCTTGTCGAGATCGGTGCCGGCGGCGGCTCCATCGCGCGGCTGGATGCGCTGGGTCGCCTCCAGGTCGGCCCCGACTCGGCCGGCAGTGTACCCGGCCCGGCGAGCTACGGCCGCGGCGGCACCGAACCCACCGTTACCGATGCCGATACAGCACTGGGTCGCCTCGATCCCAAGCGCTTCGCGGGCGGCGCCATTCCGCTCCATCGAGACAAGGCCGAGGCGGCGTTGCAGTCGCTGGCCGGCCCGCTCAAGACAGATGCACAAGGCGCGGCGGCCGGCGTCGCGGAGATCGTCGACGAGACGATGGCGAGTGCGGCCCGCGTGCACGCCGTCGAGAACGGCAAGGACACGGCCGACCGCGACCTGATCGCTTTCGGCGGCGCCGCGCCGCTTCACGCTGCGCGGCTCGCCCGCAAGCTCGGCATGAAGCGGGTCATCGTGCCGGTCGGCGCCGGCGTCGGCTCGGCCTTCGGCTTCCTGCGCGCGCCCATCGCCTACGAGGTGGTGCGCACGCGCCATGTGCGGCTCGACATGTTCGATACCAAGATGCTGAATGAACTCTTCGCTGCCATGCGCCTGGAGGCCGAAGCCGTGGTGCAGCCGGCGGCGCCGGGCGAAAAACTCGTCGAGCACCGGCAGGCGTTCATGCGCTATCGCGGACAGGGACACGAGATCGCCGTGCCTCTTCCCAACGAACCTTTCAGCGCAGACGCCACACGTGACCTGCGTCGACGCTTCGAGGCGACCTACGAAACGGTGTTCGGCCGCGCCATTCCCAAGCTTGAGGTCGAAGCGCTGACCTGGACCCTGTCGCTCGCCACCGACCGGCCGCTGCCGGCGCCAGTAAAGGCCGTTGCCGCCCTTGCCGCACCGGCGCCGTCGGGCCATCGCGAGGTGCTGGATCCCGCCAGCGGCAGGCGCGAGCAGGCCGCGATCCACGAACGGACCGCGCTGAAGCCCGGCATGGTGCTCGACGGACCGGCCCTCATCGTCGAGGATGGCACAACCACCGTCGTCCCCAGGGGCTTCGCGGCCCGCCTCAATTCTGCAAGCCAGATCGTACTGGAGGATCGCGCATGAGCACTCCATCGGATATCCGCCTGCAGGTGATGTGGAACCGCCTGCTTTCCGTCGTCGAGGAACAGGCGCGTGCCCTGGTGCGGACGGCCTTCTCGACCAGCGCGCGCGAGGCGGGAGACATCTCGGCCGGCGTCTTCGACCTTGAAGGGCGCATGCTGGCCCAGGCCGTCACCGGCACGCCGGGCCATGTGAATTCGATGGCGCGCAGCGTCGTCCACTTCATTCGCGAATTCCCGGTCGAGACCATGAGGCCGGGCGACGCCTATGTGACCAACGATCCGTGGAAGGGCACCGGGCATCTCTACGACATCGTCGTCACGTCGCCCGCCTTCCATAACGGTAAGCTGGTGGCCCTCTTCTCCTGCACCACGCATGTGGTCGATATCGGCGGCCTCGGCCAGTCACCCGACGGCCGGCAGGTGTTCCACGAAGGGCTGTTCCTGCCGCTGCTGCCGCTGATGCGCGAAGGCAGGATCGACGAGAGTGTGATGCGCATCGTGCGCGCCAACGTCCGTGAGCCGGTGCAGGTCGAAGGCGACATCCACGCGCTGATCGGCTGCAACGTCATCGGCGAGCAGCGGCTGTCGCACATGATGGCCGAACACGGCATCTCCGATCTCGACGAACTCGGCACGCACATCATCGACAAGAGCCGCGCCGGTATGGTGGCAGCCATCGCCAAGCTGCCGCGCGGCACCTGGAAGGGCCATATGCGGATCGACGGCTACGATGCGCCGATCGACCTGCACGCCGCCGTCACCATTCATGCCGACCATATCTCCGTCGACTATGCCGGCACGTCGGGCTCGTCGATCTACGGCATCAACTCGCCCATGTGCTACACGGAGGCCTATACGGCCTTCGGCATCAAGTGCGTCGTGGCCCCGACCATCCCCAACAATGCCGGCACGCTCGACTCGATCCTGGTCACGGCGCCGGAGAACACCATCGTCAACGCGCTGTTTCCCGCCGCAGTGAACGCGCGCAGCACGATCGGCCACATGCTGCCCGACGTCTGCTTCGATGCGCTGCATCAGGTGATCCCGGGCCAGGTGCCGGCCGAAGGCACCAGCAACCTCTGGAACCTGAAACTCGGCGCCGGCCACGGCATGACCGGAACCATCGGCAACAGCCGGCCCTTCATGGTGACGACCTTCCATTCCGGCGGCGCCGGGGCCCGCCCCACGCTCGATGGCCTGTCGGCAACACCCTTTCCGTCCGGCGTGCGCAACGTGCCGGTCGAGATCACCGAGACCATCGCGCCGGTGGTCGTCTGGAAGAAGGAATACCGACAGGATTCCGGCGGCGCCGGCCAGCAGCGCGGTGGCCTCGGCCAAGTGATGGAGGTCGAGCATCGCGAGGGCGCGCCCTTCGGCATCTTCGCCACCTTCGAGCGGGTCAAGCATCCGGCGCGCGGGCGCGACGGCGGCCAACCGGGCGGCAACGGCCGGCTCTCGCTGGCGTCGGGTCAGGAACTCAAGGCCAAGGGCTTCCAGACCATTCCGGCGGGCGAACGCCTGGTCGTCGAGATGCCGGGCGGTGGCGGCTTCGGCGACCCGAAGAAGCGCGACCGCGAAGCCGTGAAGCGCGACGTCAGGCTGGGTCTCGTCAGCAGGGAGCAGGCAAAAACGGCGTACGGCATCGAGAACGACTGACGTAGGGGCCGCTGCCAGAAAAATTTGTCCCTCGCTGCGGCGCCGAGGCTGTAGTGTTTCCTCTCGAAGGGAAAAGAGGAAACCCAGATGTGGCAGCCCAGCGAGCGCTACCCCGATCCGGCGGTGCGCGTGCTCGATCCGTCGTTCAACCAGTACCGGCTGGTGCTGGCGTCGGTCGAGCGTCTCTACACCGGTTGTCGCTGGGCCGAGGGGCCGGTCTATTTCGGTGATGGCCGCTATCTCCTGTGGAGCGACATTCCCAACAACCGCGTGCTGCGCTGGGACGAAGAGACCGGCGCCGTCTCGGTCTTCCGCAAGCCCTCGAACAACGCCAACGGCCATACGCGAGACCGCCGCGGTCGCCTGATCGCTTGCGAACACGATGCCCGCAGGGTCGTACGCTTCGAATATGACGGTGCCATCACAGTGCTGGCCGACTCCTACAACGGCAAGCCGTTGAACTCGCCGAACGACGTCGTCGTGAAGTCCGACGGCTCGATCTGGTTCACCGATCCGACGTTCGGCATCCTGGGTTACTACGAAGGCCACAAGGCCGAGAGCGAGAACAAGCCGGCCGTCTATCGCCTCGATCCCACGACCGGCAAGCTCGCCATGATGGTCGACGACGTTCCCGGCCCCAACGGGCTCGCCTTCTCGCCCGACGAGAAGACGCTCTACGTCGTAGCCTCGCGTGCCGAGCCGCACCGCACGATCCTCAAATACGACGTGCTGGGCGACGGCAACGACACCAAGCTCGGCAAGAGCTCGGTGCTGATCGACGCCGGACCGGACGGCTCGCCCGATGGGTTCCGCGTCGATGTCGACGGCAATCTGTGGTGCGGCTGGGGCATGGGATCGCCCGAACTCGACGGCGTACGGGTCTTCAATGCCGCCGGCAAGCCGATCGGCCATATCGATCTGCCGGAACGCTGCGCCAACCTCTGCTTCGGCGGACGCTATCGTAACCGCCTGTTCATGGCCGCGAGCCACTCGCTCTACGCGCTCTACGTCAACACTCAGGGCGCGCTGGGTGGCTAATCGCTTTCGGGAGCGTCGGTAGATTCAATGTCCGGAGTAGATTCGAGTTACGCTTGGTGGCGTCTCGTCGCCAGCGTCACGCTGAGCACGGTCGGTGGCATCGGCATGTGGTGCCTGGTCGTCGCCCTGCCCTCGGTGCAGCAGGATCTCGGCGTGTCGCGTGCCGACATTTCCTTCGCCTACACGCTGAACACGCTCGGCTTCTTCGTCGGCGGCGTCGTCATGGGCAAGCTGGTCGACAAGCGCGGCATCGTCCTCACGGCCGTGCTGAGCGCGATCGGCCTGTCCGTGGGCTTTGCCGTGGCGCCGGCCGCCACGTCGCTCCCTCTCTTCGCCGCCGCGCAAATCCTCATCGGCTTTAGTGGCGCGGCAACCTTCGCGCCGCTGGTCGCCGACGTTTCGCACTGGTTCGAGAAGCGCCGCGGCATGGCCGTCGCCATCGCCGCCTCGGGCAACTATCTGGCTGGCACGATCTGGCCGCCGATCATCGAATTCCTGATCCGCGACCATGGTTGGCGCACTGCCTACTGGATCGCAGCGGCGGTCTGCCTCCTGGTGATGGTGCCGCTGGCCTTCGTGCTGCGTCGGCCGCCACCGCTGGGCCACGCGGCCGACGGCAGCGCCGGAGCGGCCGCCCATTCGCCGCGTTCGCTCGGCCTCTCGCCCAATGCCCTGCAGGCGGTGCTGATCGTCGCCGGCATCGGTTGTTGCGTCGCCATGTCGATGCCGCAGGTCCACATCGTGGCCTACTGCGCCGACCTGGGCTACGGCGTTGCCCGCGGCGCGGAGATGCTGTCGCTGATGCTGGGCTTCGGCATCATCAGCCGCATCGCCTCGGGCTGGATCGCCGACCGGGTCGGCGGCATCAAGACGCTGCTGCTGGGCTCCACCCTGCAATGCGTGGCGCTGGTCTTCTACCTGATCGACGATTCGCTCAACTCGCTCTACGTCGCCTCCGCCCTGTTCGGCCTGTTCCAGGGCGGCATCGTGCCGTCCTACGCCATCATCGTGCGCGAGTATTTTCCGCCCAAGGAGGCGGGCTTCCGGGTAGGGCTCGCCGTATCGTCGACGCTGGTCGGCATGGCGCTGGGCGGTTGGATGGGGGGCGTGCTGTTCGACATGACCGGCTCCTATCGTGCCGCCTTCATCAATGGCATCGCCTGGAACCTGTTGAATGGCGTCGTCGCCTGGTGGCTGCTGTTCCGGCAGAACCGCCGCAACGTCTACGCCTGAGGAGCCGCCATGCGTATCGTCGCCATCCGCGATATCGTCTCGCCCATCCGCTCCAATATCGCCAACGCCTATATCGACTTCAGCCAGATGACCGCCTCGGTCGTCGCCGTGGTCACGGACGTGAAAGTCGACGGCAAGCCGGTGGTCGGTTTCGGCTTCAATTCCAACGGCCGCTATGCCCAACACGGGCTGCTGGGCGAGCGTTTCATCCCGAGACTGAACCAGGCCAAACCCGCTTCGCTGGTCGATGCCGAAGGGCTGCTCGACCCCGCCAAGTGCTGGGCCGCGATGATGGCCAACGAAAAGCCCGGCGGGCACGGCGAACGCTCGGTCGCGGTCGGCGTGCTCGACATGGCCCTCTGGGACGCCGTCGCCAAGGCGAAGCGCGTGCCGCTCTGGAAGCTGCTCGCCGATCGCTACAATGGCGGCCAGGCCGACGCGAAGGCCTGGGTCTATGCCGCCGGCGGCTACTACTATCCCGGCAAGGACCTCGACGGGCTGCGGGACGAGATGAAGCACTATCTCGGCCTCGGCTATTCCTGCGTGAAGATGAAGGTGGGTGGCGTGCCGCTCGCCGAGGACCTGAAGCGCATCGAGGCGGTGCTGAAGCTCGTCGGCAGCGGCGAGAAGCTGGCCGTCGACGTCAACGGCAAGTTCGATCTGCCGACGGCCATCGAGTTCGGCCGCGCCATCCAGGACATGGGCCTGCGCTGGTACGAGGAACCGCTCGATCCGCTCGACTATCTGGCACACGCCGCACTCGCGACCCAGTACGCCCCACCGCTGGCGACTGGCGAGAATCTCTTCTCAATGCAGGACGCACGGAACCTGATCCGCCACGGTGGCCTCCGGCCCGACCGTGACATCCTGCAATTCGACCCTGCCCTCTCCTACGGCCTGGTCGAGTATCTACGCACGATCGAGATGCTGAAGGCCAACGGCTGGTCGCCGCGCCGCTGCGTACCCCATGGCGGCCACCAGTTCGCGCTCAACATCGCCGTCGGCCTGCAGTGCGGCGGCAACGAATCCTATCCGCGGGTTTTCGCGCCGTTCGGCGGCTTCGCCGACGATTGTCCGGTGGTCGATGGTCGCGTGGCAATGCCCGATGCACCGGGCATCGGCTTCGAGCGTAAGGCCGAGTTGTGGTCGGTGATGAAGGAGCTGCAGCCCACTGCCTGAGCGGCGGGGCTGCGATCAGGCGCGGAAGTTGTCCCAGCCGGTACCGTGAGTCTGGTACCGCCCGTCCTGCGGTGTGCCCGAATTGGCGCAAGCCGCAAGCAATGCCGCAGCGAACAGCGTCGCGACAACGGTAAACACTCTGGATCGGAAAGTGGCCATGTGACTGACGTCGCACTCGCTCAGTCCGATTTCAACGCACCCGGCTTCACAAGTTCGCTATCGCATGTGCAATCGATTGCGCTCGCCTCGACGACATGGTCAGGCGCGAAAGTTCTCCCAGCCGCCGCCGGTCTGCCAACCGCTAGGCTGGCTCGGGTCCAATGTCTTGCAACCACTCGCCGCAAGTACCAGCAGGGTGATTGCGACGAAGACCAAGGAACGAACGCTGCTCATGCCGTCGACGATGGCACTCGCCTACTCGGGCTTCAACAAGCCCGACTTCACAAGTTCGCTAACACTCGCTTCCTGGTCCTTCATATAGGCAGCAAATTCGTCCATCGTCGTGGGCCGAGCGACACCGCCAAGTTCGGCAAGCTTGTCGGCCACTGCCTTTTCCCTGAGCGCACCGACGACGGCGCCATTCAGAGTCTCGAGGATCGGCTTCGGCGTTCCGGCGCGAGCCAGGAGGCCCGCCGTCGTGCCACCATCGAACGGCTTGCTGCCGATGTCCTTCAGCGACGGCATGTCGGGGAGCTGCGGTACGCGGTCGGGACTCATCGCCAGCATGCCGATCAGCTTGCCGGACTTGATGTGCGGTAGCGACGTCGTGAGCTGGTCCATGTAGAGGTCGATCTGGCCCGCCATCAGGTCGTTGAGGCCGGGTCCCGATCCCTTGTACGGGATGATGTTGAACTGCACGCCCTCGTTCACTTGCAGGCGCAGGATGGCGATGTGGTTGGTCGTACCGTTGCCGGCATGGCCGATGCTGACCGTGCCTGGTTTGGCTTTGGCCTCGGCGAGTGCGGCACGGATGTTCGCAAAGCGGCCACCGGGCTTGGCCACGATGATCATGGGCACGGTGCTCAGCAGCGAGATCGGCGTGAACAACGGCACCATCGAGGGCTTGCCCGCGAGATAGGGCGCAACGAAGAGCACGCTGAAGCTACCCATTACGACCGTGTAGCCGTCGGCCGGGGCATTGGCCGCGGCCTCTGCGCCGACGATGCCGCCTGCGCCTGGGCGATTGTCGACGATCACGGTCTGACCGAGCCGCCGCCCCATCGCCTCGCCTACCAGCCGGGAGGTGAGGTCGTAGTTGCCGCCGGCGGCGAACGGCGAGATCCAGCGGATCGGCTTGCTGGGAAAATTCTGTGACCACGCGGGCAAGCACGGCAGTGCCATGGCCCCAGCCAGCAGCGCTCGACGTGACATGGTCGCCATCTCGATTTTCCTTCCGCAGTTTCGCGTGCGTTTCGCTCGCCCCTTCAGACTGATTGCAATTTTCCTCGTATCGCGCCACATCGGAATGAGGCCCACCCATCGAGGAGAGAAACCGGGATGCCGGAGCACCAGACGCCGCTTATCGCCACGATCGCTGCGGGTCTGATGCTCGCCTTCATCTTCGGTCTCATTGCCCAGCGGCTGCGCGTCCAGCCCCTGGTCGGCTACCTGCTGGCCGGCGTCATGGTCGGCCCCTACACCCCGGGCTTCACAGCCGACCCCGCTCTGGCAGCCGAACTGGCCGAGATCGGCGTCATCCTCCTGATGTTCGGCGTCGGGCTGCACTTCTCCCTGAAGGATCTGCTGTCGGTCGCCCGCATCGCGGTGCCCGGCGCCGTGGGGCAGATTGCCGTGGCCACTTTGATGGGCGCCGGCCTCTCCTGGGCACTCGGATGGAGCCTGCAAGCCGGCTTCGTCTTTGGGTTGAGCCTATCGGTGGCCAGCACCGTGGTCCTGATCCGGGCGCTGCAGGATCGTCACATCCTCGACACCAGCCGCGGCCGCATCGCGGTCGGATGGCTGGTTGTCGAAGACCTCGCGATGGTACTGGCGCTGGTCCTGCTGCCGGCGATCGCAGTGGTCACGGCCGGCGGTGACGTCCCGGCCACGCGTATCGTCTTCTCGCTGCTGGTCACGCTGGCGAAGGTCTCGATCTTCGTGGCCGTGATGCTGGTCGTCGGGCGGCGTGTCATTCCGTGGCTGATGCACCATACGGCGCACACCGGATCGCGCGAGCTGTTCCGGCTCGCCGTCTACGCCATCGCGCTCGGCGTCGCCTATGGCGCTGCCAAGCTGTTCGGCGTCTCCTTCGCACTGGGCGCCTTCTTTGCCGGCGTGGTCCTGGGAGAGAGCGACCTCAGCCAGCAGGCCGCCGAAGAGGCGATCCCCCTTCGCGACGCCTTCGCCGTCCTGTTCTTCGTCTCGGTCGGCATGTTGCTCAACCCGGCGGTATTCCTCGATGCGCCGTTCGCCATGCTGGCGACGGTGGCGATCATCATCGTCGGCAAATCCGCCGCCGCCTATCTGATCGTGCGCGCCTTTCGCTATCCCATGACCACGGCGCTCACCGTCTCCGCCAGCCTGGCGCAGATCGGCGAGTTCTCCTTCATTCTGATCGGGCTCGGCGTCGATCTCAAAATGGTGCCCAAGGAAGCCCGCGACCTGGTGCTGGCAGGTGCCATCATCTCGATCATGTTGAACCCACTTGTCTTCGCAGCGCTGGAGAAGTGGGAGCGCGACAAGAAGGGGGCCGCCGCCTCGACGTCCCCCGAACCGCCGACCGCCACCGACGAGGGTGAGGCCGACAACACGCCGGTCATGACCAGCCTCACCGGACATGATGTCGTTATCGGCTATGGCCGGGTCGGCTCCCTGGTCGGTGCAGGCCTCATTCGCGATGGCGCAAAGGTGCTGGTCATCGAAGCCGGCGAAACGGCGTCGACCAGGGCCCGCAATGACGGCGCCGAGATCAGCCGCGGCAATGCCGCCGATCCGGCCATCCTTGCCGCTGCAAATCTCGCCGGCGCGCGACGGCTCTACGTCACGGTCCCCGAGCCCTTCGAGGCTGGACAGGTGATCCAGCAAGCTCGCCTCGCCAACCCGACGATAGATATCCTGGCGCGGGCCCATACCGACGCCGCCGTAGAACATCTCAACAAGTTGGGCGCCAACCTTGTCGTGCTGGGCGAGACCGAGATCGCTCACCGCATGCTCGAACGCCCTCGCGGAAAGCCCGCCGAGACGCCGCCGCCCCAGGCCGGCTAGCTGTTCGTGCGCTGTAGGGCGGGCCGCGCGTTTAGCCGCGCTACGTAATCGTCGAAGACCTTCTCGCCCTTCAGCCCCGGCGCACCGAACATCATGGCCCAGCGAATCTGCGAGCCGACATAGACGTCGGCGGCGCTGAACTTGTCGCCGAGCAGATAGGGTCCCTTGGCCAGGGTCGTCTTGAAAGCGGCCACAACCTCACCGTAGCTGCCCCAGCCAACGGCCGTCTTCTGCGGCGGCGGCGGACGCTTCATCATCTCGTCGAGCAGGGCAGGCTCGAAGCAGCCGGCGCCGAAGAACAACCAGCGATAGTAAGCACCGCGCAAGGGGTCATCGACCGCCGGCGCGAGGGCCGCCTGCGGGAAAATATCCGCGAGGTAGGCGATGATCGCCGCTGTTTCCGTCACGACAACACCGCGATGCACGATGGTCGGCAGCTTGCCCATCGGGTTCAGTGCCAGGAAGGACGGCGTCTTGTGTTCACCCTTTTCGAAGTCGATGGGTACAATGCGATAGGGGGCGCCAGCTTCTTCGAGCATCCAGTGCACCATCTGCGCCCGCGAGCGCGGATTGTGATAGAAAACGATTTCGTCGGTCATGCTGCGCCTCCCTGCGGCGCTCGCAATATGACGCCTGGAAAGAGATATGTCCCGATCGTCATTTCTTGTCGCCCTTTTCTGTGCCGTCGCCGTAACGCCGGCCAGCGTGCAAGCACTGCCAGCACTCGACTGCACGGGGCCATTTGCCCGCGATGCCGATGAGAGCACCGTTGCTGCCGCGTTCGGCGCCGCCAACGTTACCCGTGCGGAGATTCCGATCGGCGAAGGCTATACCGAACCCGGTACCGTGGTTTTTGCCAGTGACGATGCCAAGCGTATCGAGATTCTCTGGCACGACTCCACAGCACGCACCCGGCCCGCCACCGTGATCTTCCGCAAAGGTTCGACGCGGCGCATTGCCATTGCCGAACTACCCGACAGGCCGGTTGCTCTGGGCGCCACCCTGGAAGAGATCGAGGCCATGAACGGCAAGCCCTTCAGCATCAATGGATTCGGCTGGGATCTCGGGGGGCGGGCCACCGGATGGCATGGTGGCAGGCTGGCTCATCCGGTCGGTGGCTGCACGCTGCTCCTCGGCTTCGATCACGCTCCGGATGCGCCACCCGACGCTCTCGAAAAGGTGAACGGCGACGTCGACCTTCTGTCGTCCGACGCCGCCCTGCGCCAGGTGAAGCCGGTGGTGGTCGAGATGATGCTCAGTTGGGGGCAGTAACCGGACTACGATCTTCAAAGAAAAAGGCGACCCAGGAGGGTCGCCTCGCTCTTGTTCCTGTATCGCCCGATTGTCGTCAGCTATCGACGGCTTACTGTACGACGATCTCGACGCGGCGGTTCTGCGGCTCGCGGACGTTCGGGCCGGTCTGAACCAGCAGGCCCTGCTCGCCACGGCCGACAACCGCGATGGCCGTCGCCGGCACGCCTTCACGCACCAGGGCGTCCTTCACAGCGTTCGC
>JAIUOY010000065.1:0-16296 GCA_020160995.1 Pseudomonadota bacterium
GAAGCCCCAATCCTCGTAGGCGGCCACGGCGCGCGCCTCGTCGTCGGCCAGCAGCGCGCGGTACAGCTCGATGGAGCCGCGCACGAAGCGCGGCGGGAAGATGCGCACGCAGCCGAAGTCCATGAGATTCACGGAACCGTCGGGCCGCACCGAATAGTTGCCGAGATGCGGATCGCCGTGGATGACGCCGTAGTAATAGAACGGCACGTACCAGGCGCGGAACATGGCGATGGCCAGCGCGTCCCGCTCCTCCTGCGAACGGGTCTTCCAGTTGAGCAGCGGCTCGCCGTCGAGCCAGCCCATGGTCAGCAGCCGGTCGGTCGAATGCGAGGCCACGACGTCGGGCACATGCACCCGCGGTTCGTCGCGCAGCATGTGGCGGTAGAGCGCGACGTGGCGGGCCTCGCGGCGATAGTCCAGCTCCTCGCGCAGCCGCGAGGTGATCTCGGCATGGATCTCGTCGGTGCGGATCGCCGGATCGAAGCGCTGGCCCACCGCGAAGACCAGCTTGAGCTGGTTGAGGTCGGCCTCCAGCGCCGACGCCATGTCGGGATATTGCAGCTTGGCGGCGACCGGCGTGCCGTCCTTCAACGTGGCGCGATGGACCTGGCCGAGCGAGGCGGCAAACGAGGCTTCCTTGGCGAAGCTGCCGAACTTCGCCTGCCAGTCGGGGCCGAGTTCGCTCGCCATGCGCCGGCGCACGAAGGCCCAGCCCATGGCCGGCGCATTGGCCTGGAGCTGCGACAGCTCGCGGGCATATTCCGGCGGCAGCGCATCGGGGATGGTGGCGAGCAACTGCGCCGCCTTCATCAGCGGCCCCTTGAGGCCGCCCAGCGCCGCCTTCAGTTCGCCCGCATGCTTGTCGCGGTCGAGCCCGAAGCCGAGATAGCGCTGCCCCGCCAGCTTGACCGCCAGCCCGCCCACCGACGTGCCGACCTTGGCGTAGCGGCCAAGGCGGCCACCGAGAGAATCGGATTCGTCGGTCATGGGCGATCTCTTGTCATCCTGAGCGCAGCGAAGGATCTCATGCCAGTTGCAACCTACGATGAGGTCCTTCGCTTACGCTCAGGACGACAGGAACGATCACAACTTTTCGAGTTCATCGACGAAGCCGGAGATGACGCCCAGCCCCTTGTCCCAGAAGGCGGGGTCCGAAGCGTCGAGGCCGAAGGGCGCCAGCAGCTCCTTGTGCCGCTTCACGCCGCCCGCCTTCAGCATGTCGAGATACTTCGCCTGGAAGCCCTCGGGCTTGGCCTGATAGGCGGCATAGAGCGAGTTCACCAGGCAGTCGCCGAACGCATAGGCGTAGACATAGAACGGCGAGTGGATGAAGTGGCCAATGTAAGACCAGTAGTATTTGTACTCGTCGTCGAAGGTGAAGGCCGGACCCAGGCTCTCCTTCTGCACGGCCATCCAGATCTCGCCGATCGCGTCGGGCGTCAACTCGCCCTCGCGCCGCGCCATGTGCAGGCGCGATTCGAAATCGTAGAAGGCGATCTGGCGGACCACCGTGTTCAGCATGTCCTCGACCTTGCCGGCCAGCATCGCCTTGCGCGTGGCCTTGTCGGGCGCGGTCCTCAGCAGCGACTGGAAGGTCAGCATCTCGCCGAACACCGAGGCGGTCTCGGCCAAGGTGAGCGGCGTGTCGGCCATCAGCGGACCCTGCCCCGCCGCCAGCACCTGGTGCACGCCATGGCCCAGCTCGTGCGCCAAGGTCATCACGTCCCGCACCTTGCCCTGGTAGTTCAGCAGCAGATAGGGATGCGCCGACGGCACCGTGGGATGGGCGAAGGCGCCCGGCGACTTGCCCGGCCGCGCCGGCGCGTCGATCCAGCCCGTGCCGAAGAACTTCTGTCCGACGTCGGCCAGCTCGGGCGAGAAGGCGCGGTAGGCATCGAGCACGATCTTCTCGGCCTCGGGCCACGGGATCGTGCGGTCGTCGTGTTCGGGCAGCGGCGCGTTGCGGTCCCAGTAGGGCATGGTCTCGACGCCGAACCACCTGGCCTTGAGCTTGTAGTAGCGGTGCGCGAGCTTCGGGTAGGCCGCCTTCACCGACTTGGCGAGCGCGTCGACCACCTCGTCCTCGACGACGTTGGCGAGGTTCATCGCCGACTGCGGCCGGGCATACTTGCGCCAGCGGTCGTCGATCTCCTTGTCCTTGGCCAGCGTGTTCGTCACCAGCGAGAAGATCGCGATATTGTCGCCTTGCACCTTGCCGAACGACTTGGCGGCGTCCTTGCGGATCTCGGGGTCCTTGCTCGACAGCTTGTCGAGGATCTGCGGCTCGCTCAGCACCTCGTTGCGAAAGGGATAGCGCAGCCGCGCGATGGTCTCGTCGAACAGGCGCGACCAGGCGGCGCGGCCGACGACGTACTTTTCGTGCAACGCCTTTTCCAGCTCGTCGGAGAGCTGGTGCGGGCGATAGACGCGCAGGTCGCGCAGCCACGGCTCGTACTTCGCCAGCTCCGGCGCCTTTATCCTGGCGGCGAGGTCGGCATCCTCGATCTTGTTGATCTCCAGCCGGAAGAAGACGAGCTGGGAGCCGATGTCGGTCAGCTTCTCCGAGACGTTCTGCGAGAAGCGGCCGCGCTCGGCGTCGGCCATGTTCTGGGCATAGTAGAGCGAGGCGTAGGAGCCGATGCGGCCCATCAGGTCGGACAGGCGCTCGTAGCGCGCGATGGCCCCGCCCAGCCCCTTGCCGTCGAGCGCCGCAATCTTGCCTTCGTAGTCCTTGGCAAAGGCCGCCGCCTCCTCCGCCGCCCGCTTCAGGTCGGCGTCGAGATCGGTCCCGGTCGGGCTCGAATAGAGATCGGCGAGGTTCCAGGTCGGCAGATCGCCCAGCACAGCGTTCATTCGGCAAGACTCCTTGATCCCCTCCGATATCGGGGGGCAATGCGGCAACGTCAAGGAAGGGAACGAGCTGCTCGCCTGAGGCCCATCCTTCGAGACGGCGCTACGCGCCTCCTCAGGATGAGGGCTTTAAGTCAATGTCCTCACCCTGAGGGCATCGCGCAGCGATGCGTCTCGAAGGGTGGGCAACGCGCTCGGTCAGAGCCGATTGTAGCGCTTGAACCACTCGACGAAGAGCGGGATGCCCTCTTCGACCGTCACCTTGGGCGACCAGCCGAGGTCGCGGGTGGTGGCGGCGATGTCGGCCGCCGTCTCGCGCATGTCGCCCGCTTCGCCGGGCTTGAGTTCGATATTGGCGGACTTGCCCAGCGCCTTCTCGAACAGGGAGACGACATGGCGGATGTCCACGCTGCGCGTGGCCCCGAGATTGTAGAGACGATGCGCGCCGCCCCGCACGCCACCCGCCGGCACATGGTCCAATGCCGCGATCGTGCCGGCCGCAATCTCGTCGATATAGGTGAAGTCGCGCTTGATCCTGCCCATGTGATAGAGCGGGATCGTCTTCCCCTCGTGAATCGCGCGGGCGAAGATGTACGGCGACATGTCGGGCCGGCCCCACGGCCCATAGACCGTGAAGTAGCGCAGGCCGGTCGCGCGCATCCCGTATTGATGCGCGTAGGCCTCGACCATCAGCTCGTCGGCCCGCTTGGTGGCGGCATAGAGCGATTCGGGATGGTCCACCGGATCCTCGACCGAGAACGGCAGCTTGGAATTGCCGCCATAGACCGAGGAGGACGAGGCATAGACGAAGTGCTTGAGCCGCCCGCCCATCTCGCGCGCCAGCTCCAGCATCACGAGATGACCCATGACGTTGGTCCGCACGTAGATGTAGGGATCGACCTTGGAATGCCGCACGCCGGGCTGGGCCGCGAGATGCACGATGCGGTCGAAATCGGGATGCGCATCGGCCAGCGCCGCCAGGGCGTCGCGGTCGGCCACGTCGGCTTCGACGAAGGTGAAGCCCTCGGTCCCGCGCAACGGCTTCAGCCGCGCGAACTTGAGCACCGGATCGTAATAGGGGCTGAAATTGTCGACGCCGACCACGGCCTCGCCGCGCGCCAGAAGACGCTGCGCGACCTGCGAGCCGATGAAGCCCGCGACACCTGTAACGAGGACGGACATGAGTGAGGCGTTGGTAAGCGAAAGAGGTTGAGGAAAGCGGCGGCGGCGGCACGCTTACAACATTTCGCCTAAACCTGACACCGTGAAACGCCTCGCCGCGAAAGGCCGCAGCGGACAGCGAAAAACGTCTTTATTGGCGGGCACTTGCGATGCTGCTTGGCAGTGACAAGTAACTTTCGTTACCGTTCGCCGACAAGAAGTCCGAGACCAAGAATTCAGGGAGGTTGCCATGCCCCAAGCGGTGACCCTGGACGACAAGTACGTTCTGGAAAGCGGCCGCGTCTATCTCACCGGCACGCAGGCCCTGGTGCGCCTGCCGATGATGCAGCGCCAGCGCGACCTCGCCGCCGGCCTCAACACGGCGGGCTACATCTCCGGCTATCGCGGCTCGCCGCTCGGCGCCTTCGACCAGGCGCTGTGGCAGGCCAAGAAGTTCATCAAGAAGCACCACATCGAATTCCAGCCCGGCACCAACGAGGACCTGGCCGCGACGGCGCTGTGGGGCACCCAGCAGGTCCATCTCTTCCCCGGCGCGCGCTACGACGGCGTGTTCGGCATCTGGTACGGCAAGGGCCCCGGCGTCGACCGTTCCGGCGACGCGCTGAAACACGCCAACTATGCCGGCACCTCCAGGCATGGCGGCGTGGTGGCGCTGGCGGGCGACGACCATATCGCCAAGTCCTCGACGACGGCGCACCAGAGCGAGCCGGCGCTGATCGCCGCCGGCATCCCGGTGCTGCACGCCGCGTCGGTGCAGGAGTATCTCGACTTCGGCCTGCATGCCTTCGCCATGTCGCGCTACTCGGGCCTGTGGATCGGCTTCAAGGTGCTGAACGAGACGGTCGATTCCTCGGCCTCGGTGCATGTCGATCCGCACCGCATCGTGACGCAGATCCCGACCGACTTCGTGCTGCCGCCCGACGGGCTGCATATCCGCTGGCCCGACGACTGGGCGGGACAGGAACGCCGTGTCGTCAACCTCCGCCAGCCCGCCGCCCTCGCCTACTGGCGCGCCAACAAGCTCGACCGGCTGGCGATGGGCCGGCCGGATGCGCGCTTCGGCATCGTGACGGTCGGCAAGTCCTATCTCGACGTGCGTCAGGCGCTCGACGAGCTGGGCATCGACGACGCCGAGGCCGAGCGCATCGGGCTCGCCGTCTACAAGGTCGGCATGGTCTGGCCGCTGGAGACCGAAGGCGCGATGGCCTTCGCCGCGGGCAAGCGCGAGATCCTCGTCGTCGAGGAAAAGCAGCCGGTGATCGAGCAGCAGCTCAAGACCGCGCTGTTCAACGCCCCGGCCGACCGCCGCCCGGTCGTCGTGGGCAAGGTCGACGAACGCGGGCAGAAGCTGCTGAAGCTCGACGGCGAGCTGACGCCGGCCGAGATCGCCGACGTCCTCGTCGCGCGCTTCGGCCTCGATGCCTTCGGCGAGGCCACGAAGCAGCGCTTCGAGCAATTGAAGCGCCGCGCCGCCCGCCAGGTGCGCAACGAGGCGGGGCTGGCGCGCGTCCCCTACTTCTGCTCCGGCTGCCCGCACAACAGCTCGACCAAGCTGCCCGACGGCTCGATGGGCATGGCGGGCATCGGCTGCCACACGCTGGCCATCGGCATGGAGCGCAACACCAAGACCTTCACCCACATGGGCGCCGAGGGCGCGTCGTGGGTCGGCGCCCGCCACTTCACCGACATGCCGCACGTCTTCCAGAACCTGGGCGACGGCACCTATTTCCATTCCGGCTATCTCGCCATCCGTCACGCCGTCGCGACCGGCACCGACATCACCTACAAGATCCTCTACAACGACGCCGTCGCCATGACCGGCGGCCAGCCGCACGACGGCGACGTGCATCCCTGGACGATCAGCCAGCAGGTCCATGCCGAGGGCGTGCGCCGCATCGCGCTGGTGAGCGACGAGCCCGACAAGTATCCGCTGGGCACCGACTGGGCGCCGCATGTCAGCTTCCATCACCGCGACCAGCTCGACGAGGTGCAGCGCGAGTTGCGCGAATGGAAGGGCGTCTCGGTGCTGATCTACGACCAGACCTGTGCGGCCGAAAAGCGCCGCCGCCGCAAGCGCGGCACCTTCCCCGATCCCAACCGCCGCGTCTTCATCAACGAGGCGGTGTGCGAGGGCTGCGGCGACTGCTCGACGCAATCGAACTGCCTTTCCGTCGTGCCGCAGGAAACCGAGTTCGGCCGCAAGCGCGCCATCGACCAGTCGTCCTGCAACAAGGACTTCTCCTGCCTCAAGGGCTTCTGCCCGTCGTTCGTCACGGTCGAGGGTGGCAGCCTGCGCAAGGGCAAGGTGGCGGCCAAGAAGAAGACCGCGGAGCCGGCACAAGAGCCGGCGCTACCCGCCGCCCCGTCGCTGCCGTCGGTCGAGGCGAAGCCCTATGGCGTGCTGATCACCGGCATCGGCGGCACGGGCGTCGTCACCATCGGCGCCATCATGGGCATGGCCGCCCACATCGAGGGCAAGGGCGCGACCGTGCTCGACCAGCTCGGCATGGCACAGAAGGGCGGCGCGGTGATGAGCCATGTCCGCATCGGCGCCACGCCCGAAGCGTTGCATGCGATGCGGCTGGGTGCGGGCGGCGCCAACCTGTTGCTGGGCTGCGACCTTGTCGTGAGCGCGAGTGCGGATGCGCTGGCGCGACTGGAGCCCGGCGTGTCGAAGGCCGTGGTCAACACGCACGAGACCATCACCGGCGAATTCACGCGCCGTCCCGACCTCGCCTTCCCGGCCAACACGCTGAAGCTCTCGGTCGAAGCCGCGGCCGGCGCCGATGCCGTGGACTTCCTCGACGCCACCGGCATTGCCACGGGCCTGATGGGCGATTCGATCGCCACCAACATGTTCGTGCTGGGCTATGCCTACCAGAAAGGCCTCGTGCCGCTCGGCCACGCTGCCATCGAACAGGCCATCGAGCTGAACGGTGCGGCGGTGCCGATGAACCTCGCCGCCTTCCGCTGGGGCCGCCGCGCCGCCGCCGACCGTGCTGCGGTCGAGCTGCTCGTCGCGCCCAAGGACAAGGACAATGTCGTGCGCCTCGCCCCGCGCCTCTCGACCACGCTCGAAGAGATCGTGGCGGCGCGGACGAAGCATCTCACCGGCTACCAGAACGCAGCCCTCGCCCAGCGCTACGCCGCGCTGGTCGAGAAGGTGCGCGTCGCCGAGCAGCTCAAGGGCGGCGGCAACATGGGCCTCGCCGAAGCCGTGGCGCGCTATTACGCCAAGCTGCTCTCCTACAAGGACGAGTACGAGGTCGCGCGGCTCTACAGCGAGGCCGCGTTCCAGGCGAAGCTCGGCCGGCAGTTCGAGGGCGACTACAAGCTCAAGTTCCATCTCGCCCCGCCGCTCTTCGCGCAGCGCGATCCGCAGACCGGCCACCTGATCAAGCAGGAGTTCGGAAGCTGGATGCTGCCGGCCTTCCGCCTGCTGGCGAAGCTCAAGGGCCTGCGCGGCACCGCCTTCGATCCGTTCGGCCGCACCGAGGAGCGCAAGACCGAGCGCCGCCTGATCGCCGACTACGAGACGCTGATCAACGAACTGCTGCAGAGCCTCACGCCGCAGAACCACGCGCTCGCGATCAAGCTCGCCGCGATCCCCGACGAGATCCGCGGGTACGGCCATATCAAGGACGCCAACCTCGCCAAGGCCAAGCGCAAGGAAGCGGAGCTGCTGGCCCAGTGGCGCAATCCCGAGGCGGTGAAGGCGGCGGCGGAGTAAGTGCCGGCGGCATGCGAAGGCGGCCGGCGGATCGGCAGCACGAGCACTTTGCCCACAGCCGGACCTGAAAAAGGCGAGAAGTCACGACATCGCTGCCGTCCTGCCTCGAAAGCGCCCTGCCGATTTGGTGTTGGATTGATGAGCCCACTTGCTGTAGGCCCTTCCGACCTCAGCTTTTCGCCAGAAGGACTTTCGATGGCATCGGTTCGGTACTCGGTCTTGGCGGCTGGCCTGCTCACCCTCGGCCTGTCGGCCTGCGCTGGTTACGAGTTCGCACCTTTCGGGATCGAGAACCCGACCAACCAGGCGATCAACAGGGCCTACAAGGACCGCGATGCCTGCCTGGCCGCCCAGGTGAACAGCAACGGCGCCGACGCGCAGACCGCAGCGACCGCCTGCCAGACGCAGACCAAGAAGCTCGACAGCGTGACCAACCCCCATCGCGATGCGACGGTGACGGCGGCGATCCATCAGGATTCCGCCTTCAGGGCGACCCGCTATGCCAGCCTCGCCCGCCCGGCCGCCGCCAGCCCCACGGCCGTGGCGCAGCCCGCCGTGCAGGCTCCCGCCCCGCTGACGGCCGACGCGCCGGTGCCCTACATGCAATCGATTGCGTCGCCGCGGTAGCGGTCGGCTCATGACGACATCCCCGGCCTCGCGGCGCAAGAGCTTCGTCTACGACGGCCGCGCGCTCGAAATCCGGCTCGTGTTCAGCGACGAGAACTGGACAACCTGGGTCTATGAAGACGGCCACCACCTCGCCGCGGTCGACTCGATCGAACACGGCACCGTCGACGACGGCGTGGCCGAGGGCGCCGACGTCATCGGCGAGCTGCTCGAAGCATCGATGGCGGAAGTGCTGGCCGGCGACATCGAACTGCCGCGGCGTCCAGCTCGCTGACCGTCCGGACTCGCCGCGCGGAACCATTGGGCGCTTAACGCTTCCCGGACGCTCTGCTTGCCGGGCCCGCCTTGCTCCGCCGGGGCAAGTGGACCCAGCCGACGACGAGCACGCCGACAGCGGTCAACAGGCCGCCGATTGCCAGCCCCGCCGGAACGTCGCCCTTGGTGCCTGAGAAGTGCAATGCGCCCGTGCCGAGAGCGATCAGCGCATAGCCGAGCTTGCGTGCCGGATTACGCATGGATCATTTCTTCGTCACGCGACGTTGGCTCTCTTTTCCTTCCCTCCACTGCAACAGGAAGGTCATTCCGCCGACCAAGGCGGAGGGAATCGCGACGAAGGAGCCGCCCAGCGTCAGAAAGCCCGCGATCATGCCGGCATATTCGCCCTGGCGATGAGCAATCGCCATCATGATCGCGCCCGCGACGGCGGCGACAAGGCCGAGCCCGAAGAGAGTCGCCGTGATCTGATACGTGCGGCGCGGGTTGCGCAGCGCAATGGCGCCCCTGCCGCGCTTCTTTTCAAGCACCGGCGCGAAGTGGCGATAGGCCGACAAGCCCTGTGCGCGCGCCGCCTCGGGCACCGGCACACGCAGGCAGGTATAGCGGACGCCGCCGTAGCGGCCCGCCGCGTAGGCGAGCAGGAATTCGAGGCAGTCCGGCGGCCGGCCGGGCCGGGCGGCGTTGTCGAGCCAGCCGATGCTGCGCAGCTCGGGGATGCCGTTCGGGCGCAGCGGGTGATAGGAGCCATCGACGATCAACGCCTTCTCGCCGACGATGATCTCCACGCCCTCGGGGGGCGTCTGCTTGCGGATCCAGAGATCGTTGGCGAGGAACATCGGGTCCGCAACGGCCCGCTCGGCATCGAGCGCGCGGAACCTGTCCCAGTCGGCGGCGCTTGTCTGCCACCGTGCGATCCGGCCGACGCCGGCCAGAAGGCGCGCCCTGCCGATGGCCGTGGGCAGGACTTTCAGCAACAGGAACAGAGTGGAGCAGACAAGCGTCACGAACCCGAGCGCCGTCATGACGCCCGAGATGCCGCCGCGCCCCAGGGCGCTTTCCCACCACACGCCGAGCCACAGCAGCGCGGCGCCCGACAAGGCCGGAGCAGCGAAGAGGATGGCCTTACGGCGCGGGTTCCGCATGAATCCTCCGGCAACACAGCCATTCCTCGAAGGGCGTGCCCACCGCTTCGAATGCCCGGCGACGTCCCTCGATACTGGCGGCGACAGGAACGCCGGCTGCAACCGGCGATCCGGTCTGCCGACACACGCCATCGGGAACCGACGATTGCGTCACGGCCGTCGCTGCCGCGCTATCGCTTCGCGGCGACGCAGGACTTCTCGACAAGCTCGATTGCCTTGGCGGCAGCGGCCCTGTCTGCGGGCGTCGGCACCGCAACCGTCCACGTCTTGTAGCAGGTCGATTGCAACGCCGGCTTGGCCGTCTCGAGATGGACACTGTCGCGGCACAGCCAGGGCGTTTCCGCATCGATGGCGACAGTCCGCACTTCGGGGGCATCGTTTGGCCGGGACGATGCCGATGCGCGATCGTCCGTGCCCGACAGCCAGCGCACCTGCCTGATCTTCGTGAAATCGAACGAAAGCGTGGTGGATTCCGCCCACCCTTTCGGCAGCTGTTTGAGGCTGTGGAAGCGAACGATGCACAGACCGGGCCCAGGCGCGAAGACGCCGACGAACGACAGTTTGTCCGATCGATTTTCGACCACCAGACTGCCGTCGACGAGGCTGCCGGGCAGCGGCTGAGAAGGCGGAGCCGCCGCAATCAACGAAGCCATGGCCCGAAGAACCTTCTCGTCTGCCTTTGCGTGGCCGGCCCCGCCGACGACCGAAATCGCAACAAGAGCACCAAAGGCAGAGCGCACAAACATCCCACACTCCATCGGACCGACCCAAGCCGGGGTTCAATCGGGATATTTGTTCACGCACCCTTCCCCTTTGCAACCGATCCGAGCCCATCGGCGTCGCAGGCGTAATCCGCAAGCAGCGTCGTTCGAGGTTGAGGCTCCTTCAGGAGAAGCGGAGACGGAGCGGTGTCGAGCCGGCGGTGCGGACGCCACAGACGCCGATACGCGCCCGCCTGTCGACCAGTCAGTCCCGCGATCAGTGCCGCCTAGTCGACGTGAACGTTGCCCGCGGCGTCGACCGTCACGCCGACTTCGGTCTGTCCACGACGCGCACGGCCGCGCCACGACCCATCGGCGCTCTTGCTGACGACCTTCACGCTCTTGTAGCCGTCGCGCTCGATCGCCGACTTGGCGAGGCGCGCGCCCTCGTCGTCCTCGGGCGTCGGCGCGGTGGTGGCCGCCGTATCGACGTGCTTGTCAATCTTGTCGTCGCCTGGTTTGCCGGCAATGTCCTCCTTGATCGGCACCGGCGGTCGCGGCGCGTGCCGCAACGGTACGGGCGGCCGCTGAAGCTCCGGCTGCATGGTGGCGGCGATCTTCGTCACGGCGACCGGCGCCGATGTCTTGGCGATCACCGGCGGCGGCGGCTGCGACGAATGCGGCTGCACGGCCGTCACATGCGTCGACGGCTCGGAGGTGGACGTAAAGACATGCGCGCTCGCCACGCCGGCCACCACCAGCGCCGCGCCCATCGCTGCAAGCATTGTCCGAGTCATGGCACCCTCGTCCTCAAAGACTGCTGAGGTCGGCGATGGCACCTGCAATCATGCGCGTGCCGATGGCCATCAGCAGAATGTCGTTGGCAACACGAACGTATTGGTAACCCGAGGGGGCGGGGCTGAGCTGGGCCAGCAACACACCGGGTAGCGGATAGAAAACGATGGCCGCCGGCAGCGGCTGACCCATCACCCACATTTTCTTCGCCTGACCCGGCGGTAGGCAACCATTGTTTTTCTTGGCGAGCCCCGGCGGGCAGCCGGCCGTCGCATACTCTGTGCGGTAGTAGGAATAGACGGCGCTGCGGTCGCGGTCGTGGATGACAATGTTGGCAGGCGCAACATTGCCTTGCGGCCCGCCGACGGACGGATTGCCCGGCCCACGCCCCATGTCGCCTCGCCCCATGTCGCGGTTGCCCTTGCCCGGCCCCTGGCCCTGACCTTGCCCCTGACCCTGACCCTGACCTTGGCCTTGCCCCTGGTTTTTGCCTTGGCCTTGACCCTGTCCTTGGCCCTGAGCCTGGTTTTGCCCCGGGCCGCGGCCATTGTCCTTATCCTTGTCCGCCCAGACGGGCGTCGCGAACAGAGCACAGACTGAAACCGCGAGGGCAATCTTCGTCATCTTCATTGTCATCCTCCACCGCATTCGGGACTCAACGCGGAAAATGGGGCAAAGGGCAGGCTCCGCAGCGACATTTCGACAATAGCTTTTTCCCTGTGTCCGGCAGGTCACAGATAAATCACCATCCTTGTGGGAAATGAAATCGGCCTGCCGCTGCGAACGAGAATCGCTGACATGGCTGAAATCGTTGCAGCTCAAGCTTCTGGCGCCTTGTTCGACGACGAACGAAGGGGTTTCAAACCGCACCGACTGTGCTGGCTGTTTGTCTTGCTGCCCCGGTCGAAAGGTGGAGAAGTGGCGACGGGGAGGATGAATGCCACGTAGTCTCGATGCTCCGCTCAGTCCGAACGAGGAAATCACCCTGCGCCGGGTCGCCCTCGGCATTTCGTGCGTCCGGGAGCTTTCGCAGCGCGACCTCGTGCGGCTGAAGACGCTGGCGCTGGTCGAGATGACGGGCGATCGGCTGCATCTCACGGCCGATGGCCAGCAGCGCTACAATATGCTTCCCCGCGCCACGTCGCTGGCGGCCGCGCCGACCTACGAAGAGCTGATGAGCGCGCTGGCGGAGCGTCTGCGCAAGGAACGCGGCCAGAGCGAAACCGAGCGCTGACGCCCGGGCCTGCGGATCAGGGCGAGACCTTGGCGCAGCCCGCGCCCTGCCAACGATAGCCCTGCGCCGCCCCGCCGACCATCGTCCATTCGACGATGCACCCCTGGCGGACCAGCGTGGGCGGAAATCCGCCCATCGGCATCCACATCCCGCCGCCCCAGCCCCGCCCCCAGCCGCCGAAGCGGCCGTAGTAGAGTGGCGGCATGCCGGGATCGATGTAGGACGTGTCCCAGCGCCACTGCAGGACCTTGCTGCCATCTTCGAGCTGGTAGCTGTTGTCGGGGATGCGCCCCATGCCGTTCAACAATGCGGCCTCGGGCGTGCCCGCCATCTCGCGCAGGCGATTGTCGAACACCGCCTCGCGCTCTTCCTTGGTCGCGCATCCCGCCTGCGAGAGCAGGAGAAGAACCATGGCCGTCGAGAGCCCGCGAGGCATGTCGACCTCCAAAAACATCACGGCACGAAACGGCCAGAGCCTAGGCTCGGCGAGCGCGCCGCTCCAGCCTAACGCGGCAGGGAGTCGAAATAGTCCTTGCACGCTTGCGTGATCTGGTTGGTGCGCTGCATCTCGCAGGGGCGCTGGCGTTCGAGCAGGACCATGCCGGCATAGAAGATCATGACGCCCAGGATCCAGCCGGTCATCGACCAGGACAGCGCCTTGTCGAGCCGCTCGCTCCACGACGGGCCAGTGAACAGCTTGAGCACCATGACGGAGAGCGGAATCGTCGCCATGCCGCAGGCGACGAACAGCAGGACATAGTCCCCCGGCCCCAGCCCTTGCGGCCCCACCCCGTTCGGCACGGTGCTACCAGCTCAGCTTGGGCATCTGGATCGGGCCGGTCTTCTTCGGCGTCCAGCCGCGCGCTTCCATGCAGCGCGCCACCAGCCGGTCGAAGTTGTTCTGGTAGCCCTGGTTGTCCATCGTCCGGTAGAGGTCCTGCTGGCCGAAGCGGTCGCGCTCGCCGGAGAACACGGCGCGGCGCTGGTCCTCGATGTTGCGCTCCTGGCCGGCGACGTTCTTGGCCTGCGCCCGGCACTGCCCTTCGTCGCGGGCATACTGCTCGGCCATGGTGGCGTCCTGCTTGCCTTCCTTGGTGAAGGTCTTCGGCGCACAGGCCCCCAGCAGGAGAACCGCCGCAAGAGCGACGAGCGCGCGCCTCACTTGACCCCCGCCAGCGCGGCCTCGATGGCCTTCAGCGCATCCGGCGCCTTCGTGGCGTCGGGGCCGCCGCCCTGCGCCATGTCGGGACGGCCGCCGCCGCCCTTGCCGCCGAGTGCGGCGACGCCGGCCTTCACCAGCTCGACCGCACTCAGGTTCTTCGACAGGTCCTCGGTCACGCCGACCACCGCCGACGCCTTGCCGTCCTCGACGCCGATCAGCGCCACGACGCCCGAGCCCAGCTTCTTCTTGAACTCGTCGGCCATGCCCTTGAGGTCCTTGCCGGGCACGCCGTTCAGCACGCGGCCGATCAACTTGACGCCGCCAACATCGCGCACCTCGTCGGCCGCAGTGCCGCCGCCCGAACCGCCGCCGCCCGCCAGGGCCAAGGCCTTGCGTGCCTCGGCCAGTTCGCGCTCGATCTTGCGCTGGCCCTCGACCAAAGCCGCCAGCCGCGCCGGCAGATCCTCCGCCCGCACCTTCAACGTCGCCGCCGCCTCGGCCAGCAGCTCGGCCTGGTGACGGACATGGGCCTCGGCCGCATGACCGGCCAGCGCCTCGATGCGCCGGACGCCCGCAGACACCGCGCCCTCGCCCACGATCTTGAACAGGCCGATATCGCCGGTGCGCCGCGCATGGGTGCCACCGCAGAGTTCGACCGAGTACTTGTCGCCACCCTCGTCGCTGCCCATCGACAGCACGCGCACTTCCTCGCCGTACTTCTCGCCGAACAGCGCCATGGCGCCGGCCGCAATCGCCTCCTCCGGCGTCATCAGCCGCGTCAGGACCGCCGAGTTGTGGCGGATGCGGTCGTTGACCTCGTCCTCGATGCGCTTCAGCTCCTCGGCCGACACCGCCTTGGTGTGGCTGATGTCGAAGCGCAGACGGTCGGGCGCGACCAGCGAGCCCTTCTGCGTCACATGCTCGCCGAGATGGCGGCGCAGCGCCTCGTGCAGCAGATGGGTCGCCGAGTGATGCGCGCGCAGCTGGGCGCGGCGGATCGGATCGACCGTCATCACGAGATCGTCGCCGACCTTCAGTTCGCCCTTCACGACCTTGGTGTGATGGACATGGAGATCGCCCACCATCTTCTGCACGTCGAGCACGTCGCCCTGGTTGGCGCCGCTGACCAGCCGGCCCTGATCGCCCTGCTGGCCGCCGGACTCGGCATAGAACGGCGTCTGGTTGGTGATGATCCAGCCGGTCTGGTTGGCCTTGAGCGAGGAGACTTCCTTGCCGTCGAGCAGGATCGCCTTGATTTGGCCCTCGGCGCGCTCCGTGTCGTAGCCCAGGAACTCGGTGGCGCCGGCCTTCTGGCGCACGTCGAACCAGATCGCCTGATCCGCCGTCTCGCCGGAGCCCGCCCACGCCGCGCGCGCCTTGGCGCGCTGCTCTTCCATCGACTTCTCGAAGCCGTCGGTGTCGACCGCGATGTTGCGCGCGCGCAGCACGTCCTGCGTGAGGTCGAGCGGGAAGCCGAACGTATCGTAGAGCTTGAAGGCGACCTCGCCCTTCAGCGTGCCGCCGGCGCTCAGCCCCCTGGTCTCGTCTTCCAGCAGCTTGAGGCCGGTGCCGAGCGTCTTCTTGAAGCGCGTCTCTTCCAGCTTCAGCGTCTCGGTGATCAGCGCCTGCGCGCGGCCCAGCTCGGGATAGGCGTCGCCCATCTCGTGCACCAGCGTCGGCACCAGCTTGTAGACCACCGGGTCCTGCGCGCCGAGGATGTGCGCATGGCGCATGGCGCGGCGCATGATCCGGCGCAGCACGTAGCCGCGGCCTTCGTTGGACGGCAGCACGCCGTCGGCGATCAGGAACGAGGTGGCGCGCAGGTGGTCGGCGATCACCTTGTGCGAGGCCGCCTGCGGGCCGTCGGGATCGACGCCGGTCGCGTGCGCCACCGCCTCGATCAGCGCGCGGAACAGGTCGATGTCGTAGTTGTTGTGCTTGTGCTGCAGGACCGTCGCCAGCCGCTCCAGGCCCATGCCGGTGTCGATCGAGGGCTTGGGCAGCGCGACGCGCTCCTCCTTGGTCACCTGCTCGAACTGCATGAAGACCAGGTTCCAGATCTCGATGAACCTGTCGCCGTCCTGGTCGGGGCTGCCCGGCGGACCGCCGGGGATGCTCTCGCCGTGATCGTAGAAGATCTCCGAGCACGGGCCGCAGGGGCCGGTATCGCCCATCGCCCAGAAATTGTCCGAGGTCGGAATGCGGATGATGCGGTCGTCGCCGAGACCCGCGATCTTCTTCCAGTGGCCCGCCGCCTCGTCGTCGGTGTGGAACACCGTGACCAGCAGCTTGTCCTTGGGCAGGCCGTAATCCTTGGTCAGCAGGTTCCAGGCCAGCTCGATGGCGTGTTCCTTGAAATAGTCGCCGAACGAGAAGTTGCCCAGCATCTCGAAGAAGGTGTGGTGGCGGGCCGTGTAGCCCACGTTCTCGAGGTCGTTGTGCTTGCCGCCGGCGCGGACGCACTTCTGCGAAGTCGCCGCCCGCGAGTAGGAGCGCGTTTCCAGGCCGGTGAAGACGTTCTTGAACTGGACCATGCCGGCGTTCGTGAACATCAGCGTCGGGTCGTTGCGCGGCACCAGAGGGCTCGACTCGACGAC
>JAIUOY010000066.1:0-9824 GCA_020160995.1 Pseudomonadota bacterium
GAATGCGGATCGAGCCGCCGCCGTCCGTCGCGTGAGCCATGGGCAGCGCTCGCGCCGCGACCACGGCCGCCGACCCGCCCGACGATCCGCCGGGCGACAGGTCGGGACGCCAGGGGCTCACCGTCGCGCCGCCAAAGGCGGGCTCGGTGGTGGGCGCCAGCCCGAACTCGCTGGTGTTGCTGCGTCCGACGATCACGAGGCCGGCCCGCCGCATCCGCGCGACCGCGGTGCTGTCGGCAACTGCAACAGGCTCCTTGGCAAAGAACTTCGAGCCCAGGGTGGTCGGCGTCCCGGCACAATCGGCCATGAGCTGCTTGACCACGAAGGGAATGCCCTGGAACGGCCCCTCGCCGGCCGCGGCGACCGACCGTTCGAGCAGGTCGCCTTCGTAGAAATCCGTGATCGCGTTCAGCTTGCCGTTGACCGTGCGCAGCCGCGCGAGCGTGGCCTCCAGCAGTTCGCGCGCGCCGAGCTTCCGGGTCTTGACCAGCTCCGCAACGGCGAGCGCATCGTGCGTTGCAAAGAGGTTTTCCACGCGTTCAGTTCCGCCAACGCTCGATGTTGGCGGCAACGAAGGCATCGTCGTGCAGTTCGGGATAGGTCGCATAGAGCCGGTCGATACCGGCGCTCTGGCCTTCGCTCAGCTTCTCGTGCGGATCGAGGCATTCGATCGAGGTCAGCAGCCCCTGCCGCCGCAGGATTTCATGGCAGCCCGGAATGCAGCCGGCGAAATCGTGGTCGACGTCGAAGACGACGCTGTTGCAGTCGGTCACGAAGGAATCGAGCGCCAGCACTTCGGGCGGAATGGCGCCGGCCGACACCGATACCTTCAGCCGCTCCAGCATCTTCACCGCCCCGCGTGTCCACACGCTCCAGTGCCCGAGCAGGCCGCCCTGGAAGCGCAAGGTGACCTCGCGGTTGCCGGTGCGCACGACCATCGGCGTCACGAGATCGGCGACGATGTGATCGTCGTTGCCGGTGTAGAGCGTGACCCGGTCCTCGGCCTCGGCCGCGGCAATGCCGAAGCAGACATCGAGCGTGCGGTAGCGGTTGAACGGCGCGACCTTGATCGCCACGACATTGTCGATGGCCGCGAAGCGGGCCCAGAAGGCGCGCGACAGCGCAATGCCGCCCACCGCCGTCTGCAGGTAGAAGCCGATCAGCGGCATCTCCTTGGCCACCGCCGCGCAATGCTCGATCAGTTCGTCCTCGCTGGCGCCCTTCAGGGCGGCGAGCGACAGGAGGACGGCGTGATAGCCCAGCGACCGGGCGGTCCGCGCCTCCTCGACCGCCTGTGCGGTCTTGCCGACGGCGCCGGCGATCATCACCAGCGGCCGGTCGGTCCAGTCGCGCGCCGTCTCGATGGCGAGTTCGAGCACCGGCTTGTAGAGCCCGACCTCGCGGATCGCGAACTGGGTCGAATGCACGCCGACCGCCAGGCCGCCGGAACCGGCATCGAGATAGTAGCGGCTGATGGCGCGCTGCGAGCGCTTGTCGAACTTGCGGTCGGAGTCGAGCGCCAGCGGATGCGCCGGGATCACGGTGCCTTGCCGCAGGAGAGACAGAACGGGCGCCGGCAGATCGCGCCAGTGGAGAGCCTTGTCGGTGGTCATGATCGTATCCTAACCCAGTTCCGGACCGGCGAGCGCAAAGACGTGGCCGGGATCGTCCAGCCCCTTCGCCTCGCCCAGGGTCATGCGCATATAGCCTCGCGGCGACGTCGCGCCCTGCGCTTCGAGCCACAGCCGTACCGCGCGATGGGCTTCCGGTACGTCGATGATGAAGGGACCCGGCGCCGCCGCTGCGGCCTTCGAGATCAACGCCAGCGCAATGGCTTCGCCGTCGGCCACGACGGGGCCCAGCGACGTCGCCGTCCGGCCTTCGCGGCCCAGCACGAAGCCCACGATCTTGCCGGCCACATCCTCGGCAATCCACGCCCGCCCCGGCTGGCGCAGCGCGAGATGCACCAGGATGGACGGCCGCTCCATGCCCGTGAGCGGCCGGTCGTAGGTGGCGAGGCGCGGCAGATCGGCGTGGGCAATCGGCCGGACCGTGATGCCCGTCGGCGGCGGCACCGCCTCGCCCGCCGCGCGGTCGAAGTGCCAGCGGGCGATGCGGTAGAGATCGCGGAAGCCCAGCCCGAGATAGATCGGCCGGCCCTGGTCGGTCGCATCGAGACCGGCGACGGCGCCGGCCGAACGCACTTCCTCGATGCAGCGCTTCAGCAGTTCCGTCCCGACGCCACCCCTACGCCGCGCCTGCGTGACCAGCACCATGCTGATCCAGGCGAGCCTCTGTCCCAGCGGCAGGACCAGCGAACTCGCCTGCCATGTGCCGTCGGCAGCGGTGCAGCCGAAACCGCGTCCCGCGCCCAGCATGAAACGCCAGTCGGCAATGTTCTGATTCCAGCCCGCTTCGATCGACAGCGGCCACACCGCGTCGCTCTGCTCCGGCGCGATCGGCCTGACGTCGAGCACGTCAGTATTTGCCATCGCGCACCTCGTAATGCGTCGGCTTGTTGAGCGTAGTCATGTCGCGTTCCAGCCAGTCCGCCGTCCATTCGATCATCTTCGACAGCGGTACGCTGGGCGGCCCGAATTCCTTGGCCATGCGGCCGGCATCGTTCAGCCACCCGGTCGGCGCTTCCTTGCCGGTGAGCGTCGGGATCTTGCCTAAAAGCTTGCCGAACTCGGCGGCCAGCCAACGGATCTCGATAGTTTCGAGGCCGGTCACGTTGATCGGCGTGGTCGGCGTGGTCGCACGTGCGAGACAGCGCAGCGCCACGGTATTGGCGTCGCCCTGCCAGATCACGTTGACATGGCCCATCGAGAGATCGATGGGCTCGCCGTCCCGCACCTTGCGGCCGACGTCGTGCAGGACGCCGTAGCGCATGTCGATAGCGTAGTTCAGCCGGAACAGCCGGCCCGGCGTGCCATGCAGCGCGGAGAAATACTCGAACATGCGCTCGCGGCCGACGCAGGAGTTGGCGTAGTCGCCGGACGGCGGCACCGGCGCCACGTCCTCGGTCGCGCCGCCGCTGTCGACGGGCACGAAGGGATATACGCAGCCCGTCGAGAAGGCCACGATGCGCGAGGCCTTGAAGACCTCGGCCACCATGGCCGGCACCTGTACGTTCATCGCCCAGGTGAGCGGCACGTTGCCGGTCGCGCCGAACTTGCGGCCGGCCATGAAGACGACGTTGGCGGCCTTCGGCAGCTGCTCCAGCGCGGCGCGGTCCAGCAGGTCGGCGGCAATCGGCTCGACACCCGCCTTCTCCAGGGCCTCGCGCACTCCGGGCTCGCTGAAGCGCGCGACGCCCATCACACGCTTGGCTGGCGCGGCGCGCTTGGCCATGCGGGCCAGGGTCGGGCCCATCTTGCCGCCGACGCCCAGCACCAGGATATCGCCCGGCGTCGCGGCCAGATCGGCCACGAGTTCGGCCGACGGCGCGGTCATGAAATCCTCGACCGCCTCGACACTCTCGAAGCGCGCGGGAAGATTGGCACTCATGTCTTGCCTCCAGGATGCGCGGGTTGCAGCCGGTCCTTGGGCGCCGCCGGCATCGTGCGCAACCCTGCGAAGTCGAGATCGACGCCGACCGCGAAACCCGGACATTCCAGCGAGCCCAGCGCCAGCGTGCCGCCCCTGGCGCGCAGCCGCGCCGGCCGGCCGGGCTGCCGGTCGTAGAGATCGGGATGGGCCTTCACGAAGGCCGCCTGCTCCGCCTCGGAAGCCGAGGACATGCCGTCGATGAAGTGATGCGCGTTGCGTTCGACATGGGTGAGGCCAAGCAGCGAGACCAGGGCCAGATCTTGCTGCACGCTGACACCGGGCTGCGTCGTCAGGTCTTCGGCCGACATGAAATAGCCCGGTCCGAGCCTGGCCACGCGCGCGGCGTTCAGGATCGACTTGTAGAAGCCCTTGCAGTTCTTGCTGGAGACGCCGGCATAGCCGAGCTTCAGCGCCTGCGGGAACGTCGAGAGTTCGCCGTCGGACTCGTCGATGATGACGGGGCGATACTTCGCCAGCGCCGTGACGGGCCGGCTCAACGCCGCCTGCCGCTTGATCGGCTGTTCGATGAACAGCGTCGCCTTCACCATCTTCGCCAGCGCCGGCGTCTCCTCGACCTTGCGCCAGAGTTCGACGATGCCGTCGACATCGTCGTACTGCTCGTTGCCGTCGAAGGTGACGCGATAGTCACCCGCGCCCGCCCCGACCTTGCCATCGAGCACCGCCGCGATGCGGGTCAGCCGGTCGAGATCGGCGCGGACGTCGCCGCCGACCTTCAGCTTGTAATAACGGCCGCCATAGTAGGACACGACCTCTTCCAGCGTTTCCGGCAAGCCGTCGTTCACCCGCTCGGAGGCCGGCCTCTCGGCCGTCGTCAGCGGATCGACGAGGCCCACGGTATGGCGAAGATCGATCGAGGCGCGGGGCTTCAGGCCGGCCAGGAAGGACGCGAGATGCGCAGCGTCGATGTCCGGCGTCAGGTCGGTCGCTTCGATGCCCGGCACATTGGCTGCAATCATTCGGGCAAAGGACTGGCCGGTGATCTTGCCCAGGGCGTCGATGATCGCCCGGTCGAGCAGCGCCGGACCATAGGAGGCGACCAGGGGATTCAGGCCCAGCTCGCCGCCGCGGGCGATCTGCCGGCGGTAGGCGCCGGCATAGAGGCCGAACGGCGTGGCGAAGCCCTGCGCCGTGTAGTGCTCGATGGCGAGCTGCAAGGCTTGGCGAAGCTGGTCGAGGTTCTGGGCGTCGGAGAAATCGGGGCTCTTCTCGAACCACTTGGCGCCCAGCGCCTCGGCCGCGACGCCCTCGCCGGTCCGGCCGTCCTCCAGCGCGATGCGCACGCGGATGATCGCCTGGATGCCCTGCGTGACCGTGATCACGCCGAAGCGGAACGGCAGGCGCAGGCGATGATCGCGCTCGAACCGATCGACCGCCTCCAGTTTCACTTTCATGCGTCTTGCTCCAGCAGCCCCTGGACATAGCCGATCATGCGCGCGGCACAGGTCGGCCCATCGGGCTCGTAGATGAAGGGTTCCATGGCGACCCAGCCGGTATAGCCGGTCTCGCGCAACGCGCCGACCGCGGGCGCGAACTTGTCGCCGCCCTGCCCCGGTCCCCGCTTGTTGCGGTCGTTGAACTGCACATGTGCCATCAGGCCTGTCGGCATCCAGCGCCGGATCGCATCGGCCACCGGCTCCTTCTCTTCCAGGCTGCTGGCCAACGTGTCGACCATGATCCTGAACGCAGGATTGGCGATGCGGCGCGCGACATCCGCTCCTTCGGCCAATGTATTGACGAAGTTGCAATCCGGCCGGGCAAGCGGCTCCAGGCAATAGACGACGCCCGCCTTTTGCGACGCCTCGGCGGCCTTGGCCCAGGCTTCTTCGGCGCGCTTGCCATCGTCGGCACCCGCCACCCGGCGCTGCGCCGGCGAGCCATGGACGAGATAGGCGCCGCCCAGCTCCGCGCAAAGATCGACCAGGTGGCACAGAACATCGACGCTTTTCTGCCAGACCACTTTATCGGCAGTGGTGATCGACAGGCCGGCCGGCGCCGCCAGCAGCCAATGCAAGCCGCTCACCTCGATGCCGGCATCGCTGCACGCACGCCGGATCTCGCTGCGCTTCGCGGCCGGCATCTGCCAAGCGTCGTCGCCGAACGTGAACGGGGCGACTTCGAGGCCGCGGTAGCCGAGGCCAGCGGCCAGCGCACATTGCCGCTCGAAAGAGAGATCGCGGATCACTTCGTTGCACAGAGAGAGCTTCACTGACGATCCTCGCCTTGACGGGCAAATCCGCGTTCGCCAGTCTCACATCATGTGTGCGCATACTAACAGCGAGACAAAAGCGGTGAAGCGATTCATCGCTGCCAGCGCATGACGAAATTTTCCAGCCTCAGTCGACAATATTGGCCAACGGTCGCCCTGTTCGCCTTTTTACTGGTGTGCTGGCAGCTCGCCGTGAGCCTGGGCGGCATTCGCGAATATCTCCTGCCCTCGCCGCTCGCCGTCTGGAACGCGCTGTGGCACAGCGAGATCGGCTGGACTCAGCATCTCTGGGCAACGACACTCGAAATTATCGGCGCCTTCGTGCTGGCCGCCGTCGTCGGCGTGGCGCTCGGCGTGGCGATTGCCTGGTCGCCGCTGATCGCCAACGCGCTGGTGCCCTTCCTGGTGTTCGTGAACACGCTGCCCAAGGTCGCCATCGCGCCGCTGTTCCTGATCTGGATGGGCTACGGCATCTTTCCCAACATGCTGATGGGCGCGCTGATCGGCTTCTTCCCGGTGGTCATCAACACCGCCGTCGGCCTGAGCCAGGTCGAAGCCGACATGCTCGACCTCGGACGCGTCTTCAACGCCCCGAAGTGGAAGATCTTCGCCAAGATCCGCATTCCCAACGCCCTGCCCTACATCCTGAGCGCGCTGAAGATCACGGCGACCGCCGCCGTCGTCGGCGCCATCGTCGGCGAGTTCGTCGCCTCGCAGAAGGGCCTGGGCTACGTCATCACCACGACGCAGAGCAGCATGAACACGGCCGTGGCTTTCGCCGCACTGATCTGGATTTCGATTGTCGGGCTGCTGCTCTACGGCGCCGTCGTCCTGCTGGCGCAGCTCTGGGCGCCGTGGGCCGAGGGCGTCGATTGATTACGGGGAAGGATAAAGGGAGATAACTATGAAGAAGACACTATCGTTGGCCCTGGCCGCGCTGATTGCCAGCGCGGGTAGCGCTTCGGCGCAGGAGAAATTCACCTTCGCGCTGAACTGGTTCGCCGTCGGCGACCACGCGGCCTACTGGGTCGCCCTCGACAAGGGCTACTACAAGGCCAAGGGTCTCGACGTGACCCTGGAGAACTCCAAGGGTTCCGGCGATTCCATCGCCAAGGTCGATACCGGCCGCGCCGATGCCGGTCTGGCCGACGCTGCCGTGGTGATCGCCTCGATCGGCCGCGGCACCACGGTCAAGACCGTGGGCATGGTGTTCGACAAGACGCCGCTCAACATCTTCAGCCTGAAGGACAAGCCGCTCACCAAGCCCAAGGACCTCGAGGGCAAGACCCTGGGCGCCCCTCCGGGCGACAGCCAGCGCCAGATGTTCCCGGCCTTCGCCAAGGTGAACGGCATCGACGTCAGCAAGGTCTCGTGGGTGAACATCGAACCTGCAGCGAAGATGGCCGCCGTCGCCGAGAAGCGCATGGACGGTGTCGGCGACTACTCAACCGGTCTCCCGTACTACGAGAAAGCGGCGGGCAAAGGTAATATTGCGATGATGCCGTGGGCCGATTTCGGCTTCGACATGTACTCCATGTCGATCATGGCCAGCGCCAAGACGATGAAGGAGCGCCCCGCGGTGCTGAAGGCCTTCCTCGAAGCCTCCTACATGGGCTGGCGCGATGTGATGGCGGACCCGAAGGCCGCGATGGAGATCTTCAAGAAGCGTGTTCCGGAGATCGATGCCGAAGTGACGATGTCGAACATGATGATCGGCCTCGGCTTGATGAAGACCGAACGGTACGCCAAGAACGGCATCGGCTGGATCGACGCCAAGAAGATGTGCGACTCGGTCGATCTCGTGAACACCTACATGGGCCTGCCGAAGAAGGTCGAGTGCAAGGACACCTACTCGACCGACTTCTTCACCAAGGTCGCCATGCCCAGCAACTGATGCCTGCAACCAATCTGGGCATTCGCGTAGCGTGACCAAGACACTGATCGACCTCGACAAGGTCGGCATGACGTATGAAGCGGCGAGCGGCCCTGTCGAGGCCCTCGCCGGCATCACTTCTGCCATCGGCGCCGGCGAGTTCGTCTCGCTGGTCGGCCCGAGCGGCTGCGGAAAGTCGACTTTGCTCAGGATCGTGGCCGGGCTGCGACCGGCCACGTCAGGCACCGTCACCGTCTCCGGCCGCCCGGTGACGCAGCCGATCCCCGACATCGGCATGGTCTTCCAGGCGCCGATCCTGCTGAAGTGGCGGTCCATCCTGGAGAACGTGCTGCTGCCGGCCGAGCTTGCCGGCAAGGATCCCAGGACGCTGAGATCGCGGGCCGAGCAGCTTCTCGACATGGCGGGCCTCGGCGGCTTCGGCCCCAAGCTGCCACGGGAACTGTCCGGCGGCATGCAACAACGTGCCGCGCTCTGCCGCGCCCTGCTGCTCGATCCGCCGCTCCTGCTGATGGACGAGCCGTTCGGCGCGCTGGACGCCATGACACGGGACGACATGGCCCTCGAACTGCTGCGCATCTGGGGCGAGAAGGACCTGTCCCGCGACGCCCGCAAGACGGTCCTGTTCGTCACCCATTCGATCCCCGAGGCCGTGTTCCTGTCCGACCGTGTGCTGGTCATGTCGGCCCGCCCGGGCCGCGTCGCGGCGGACCTGCGCATCGATCTGCCCCGCCCGCGCACGGTCGAACTCAGGGCCTCCGAAGCCTTCGGTAAACTCTCTCTGGAGATTTTCCGCGCCCTGACAGGCCGCACCGAGGGCGCAGCCGGAACCGCCTGACGACGGCCGGGCTACGCCTCTCCGGCGAACGATCATTGCGTATTTGGACTGCCAGGACCGTTCGCCGCAACGGTTGGCGTGGCCCGCCTCGCCTGTTAAGACGCCGCGGAAATAGCCAGGAGAAGATATGGCCACCGCCGCGACCCCGATGAAGAGTGCCGCCAAGGGCATTTCCGCCGACGCCAAGCCGTTCGACTGGGAAGATCCCTTCTTCCTCGACGACCAGCTCACCGAGGAGGAAGTCGCGATCCGCGATGCCGCGCGCGACTATTGCCAGGACAAGCTGATGCCGCGCGTGCTGCTGGCCAATCGCAACGAGAAATTCGACCGCGAGATCATGAACGAGTTCGGCGCGCTGGGCCTGCTTGGCTCGACGATCCCCGAGAAGTACGGCTGCGCCGGCGCCAACTACACGACCTACGGCCTGGTGGCGCGCGAGGTCGAGCGCGTCGACTCCGGCTACCGCTCGGCGATGAGCGTGCAGTCCTCGCTGGTCATGCATCCGATCTACGCCTACGGCAGCGAAGAGCAGCGCATGAAGTACCTGCCCAAGCTGGCGACCGGCGAGTGGGTCGGCTGCTTCGGCCTCACCGAGCCCGACCACGGCTCCGATCCGGGCGGCATGAAGACCCGCGCCGTCACGGTGCCGGGCGGCTTCAAGCTCTCGGGCTCCAAGATGTGGATTACCAACTCGCCGATCGCCGACGTGCTGGTGATCTGGGCCAAGCTCGACGGCGGCGCGATTCGCGGCTTCATCCTGGAGCGCGGCTGGAAGGGCATCGAGACGCCCAAGATCGAAGGCAAGTTCAGCCTGCGCGCCTCGACGACCGGCGCCATCATGCTCGACGAGGTCTTCGTGCCGGTCGAGAACCTGATGCCCAACGTCTCGGGCCTGGGCGGTCCGTTCGGCTGCCTCAACAATGCCCGCTACGGCATCGCCTGGGGCGCCATGGGCGCCGCGGAGTTCTGCTGGAAGCAGGCGCGCAACTATACGCTGGATCGCAAGCAGTTCGGCCGGCCGCTGGCCGCCAACCAGCTCATCCAGAAGAAGCTGGCCGACATGCAGACCGAGATCGCGATCGGCCTGCAGGCCTGCCTGCGCGTCGGCCGCCTCAAGGACCAGGGCCACGCCCAGCCTGAGATGATCTCCCTGATCAAGCGCAACAACTGCGGCAAGGCGCTGGATATCGCCCGCGTCGCCCGCGACATGCACGGCGGCAACGGCGTGTCGGACGAGTATAACGTGATCCGTCACGTCATGAACCTCGAAGCAGTGAACACCTACGAGGGCACGCACGACGTGCACGCGCTGATCC
>JAIUOY010000067.1:0-8496 GCA_020160995.1 Pseudomonadota bacterium
AAGCGAGAGACAAGTCTCGGTGGACGCCGCGACAGCTTCCGCCTGGCCGCGCGCCTCGGCATCGATGCCGGGATAGGCGCCCGGTGTATCGACCAGGGTCACCACCGGCAGCTTGAAGCGATCCGCGAGCTTCATCAGCCGCTGCGCCTTGCGGTAGCCTTCGGGCCGCGCCATGCCGAAATTGTGCTTGATGCGCGATTCGGTATCGTCGCCCTTCTGCTGGCCAAGCACGACGACGCTGCGGCCCTTGAGACGGCCCATGCCGCCCACGATGGCGGCGTCTTCGCCGAACGCGCGATCGCCCGCCAGCGGCGTATAGTCGGTGATCAGCCGGTCGATATAGGCCTGCGCATGCGGCCGCTCCGCGTGGCGCGCAACCTGGACCCGCTGCCACGGCGTCAGCTTGGCGTAGGTCGCGCGCAACTGCCTCTGCACCTTGTCCTGAAGGCGCATGACTTCCTCGGCGATGTCGACATCACCCGAGTTGGGCAGGTGCCGGAGCTCGGCAATTTTGCTTTCGAGCTCTCTGATCGGCGTCTCGAAGTCGAGATAGGTCGTCATTGAAGGTCAGGTGTCGCCCGGTCGCGGAATCCTGTCAACCGGCGCGTCCGGTCGACGATCCACGCTTTCGCTTGGCCAGTGGATGATGATCCTCGACCAGCGAGCGCACCTTTTCCGGAAGGACGTGAGTATATATCTCCGTCGTGGCGATATCCGCATGCCCCAGCATGAGCTGCACGCTGCGCAAATCCGCCCCGGCTTCCAGCAAGTGGCTGGCAAAGGCATGCCGCAGAACGTGCGGTGAAACGCGCACCGGATCGATATCCGCCGCCAGTGCGGCTTCCTTTAGCAACTGCGCAAAGCGTTGGCGCGTGAGATGGCCGGCGCGGCCGCGCGACGGAAACAGGTAACGCGACGTCTCGCCGTCTTCGAGCGAAGCAGCGCGTACCTTCAGCCACCGCGCAATTGCCAGTCGCGCCGGATCGGAAAGAGGAACGAGCCGATCCTTGCTGCCCTTGCCGCGCACGATCAGCATCGACGGATCGCGCTCGGCCGCGGCGAGCGGCAGCGCCACCAGTTCGGACACGCGCAAGCCCGAGCCGTAGAGGATCTCGAGCAGCGTCTCCATGCGGCCGCCATCGACGCCGCCTTTGGCCTGCGCCGCTTCGATCAGTCGATCGACCTCGACGCGCGACAGGACCTTGGGCAACGGCCGGCCGAGCTTGGGCGAATCGAGCGTGCTGGCAGGATCATCCTCGCGCAGCCGCTCGGCCAGCAGGAAACGGAAGAACTGCCGCATCACCGACAGCCGGCGCGCCACCGTGCGCGGCGTCATGCCGAGATAGTCGAGCGATTTCAGATAGGCCCGCAGCGCCGTCGCATCGGCCGTCGCCGGCCCCTGCTTGCGCCGCGTCAGGAACTTCTGGAGATCGACGAGGTCGGCACTGTAGGCGAGAACCGTATTCCTCGACGCGCCGCGTTCGGCCTGGAGCATTTCGAGAAAGGCCCCGACCTCGCGGGAAAGCTCGGGAGCCGGCTTGCGCTTCACAGCCCCTGTCACAATCCGTGCGCGATCGCGATCTCGATCGCAAACAGGCGGCCGGCATTCTCCTCACCGACCTGACGCAACGCGCGGATGATGCCGCTTACGGCCACGGGATGAAGGTCGGACAATGCCGTCTCGCCCGTTGCGATGGACGCCAGCAGCGCCGTTTCGGCCCGGCGCCGGCCGTTGCCGGCGACCTGCAGCGACTGCATCGTCGCCGGCGCCGGCATGACCAGACGCGCGCCCCCCGGCATCGCTTCCGGCAAGGTCGTCGAGCCCTGGGGCACGTCGATGCCGACGGCACGCAGCAGTTCCAGCATCAGGTAGCCGCGCAGCGGCGCCTGGGCCGGATTGTCCTGGCGCATCACCTCGTACCAGCGATTGAGCTCCTCGGCCGGCATGCGCTTGCGATCGTCGACGCCCGCAATGGCAATCAAAGGCATCAACCTGTCGAGCGCTTTCATGGCGCGCGCATCGTTGAAGGCTGCGGAAAGCGCCAGACTCATCCATGCCTTGGTCTGCTGCTTGTCGCCCAGCAGCAGGAAGCCGCGCATCGCTTCCTGCGCGACATTGGCATATTCGGGCTTGGGCGGCAGGCTGAGCAGTGCCTGGGCGCCGGCGCGCGCGACGGTCGGGAAAAGCGCACCGCCGCGCTCCTCGCCATAGACCGCCGCAATCGAACTGATGAGCTGCTGCGCGTTGGAAGCGCCACGCGCGGCCGCCACCAGCCGGGCACGGCGTGCCATCGGCGCGGGCATGGCAACGCCGTCACGGACGGCATCGAGATAGAGGTCGCCAAGGCGCGTCGCTTCGATAACCGCGAGCGCCTCGCCGCGCTCGGCGATTTCGAGGCGCGTGACCGGCGGCAGGGTCCGATGGACCACCTGCGAGCGGATCATCGGCGGCTGCGTCGAACGGATCGCGGCCGCCGACGGCTGCACGTAGGCGAGGTCGAGCATGACCATCGCCGGGCCGTCGAGCAGGGCCGGGGCCGAGGCGGCCGGCGACAGGCCGTTGGCTGCAATATCGACCAGCTTGTAGAAGGCGGGATCCGAGGAGCGTAGCGGCTGGGCGGCAGCCAGAGCGCCGGCATTGTCGCCGGCCACGAGCTTGCAGACGACATCCGCACGCAGCGCGAAGGGCTGCGGCAGCGGATTGCTGCGCACGATCGCGCAGGCGCCGTCCTTCGCCCCGACCATCATCAGCGCGTTGACGACCATGGCGGCAATCGCCGGATCGGCATAGCCGCCGACGCTGCGCACCATTTCGTTCAGGTTCTCGGCCTCGCCCATGGCGGCAAGCTTTTCGACCTTGCGCGCAAACAGGCCGGGCGGCGGGCTGCCGTCGGGTGCCGGCGGCGTCAGCTCGCTCACCATCACCTTGAACTGCAGATCGCGCAGTGCGCGGCTGCGGGGCGCTGCCGGCAGGGCGGAGACCAGCCGCTTGGCCGTGGCGAGGGTCGTGCCGGCCCAGGCATCGGCGGCCATGCCGCCGGTCTTGGCATTCAGGAAGCCGGTCGGGCGTTGATCGAAATCGGGTACCTGGGCAACGGCAGGCCCCGTCATCGCCACCGACACGGCCAGGAAGAGGCCGAGCATCGGGGCGGCCAGAGCCGTGCTAGCGCGCAAGGCGTTCACTGGGCACCGGAACCTCGAATTGCCTAAGCGGTGGCCGTGGCTCGATGACGGCCAACGCCACCAGGCCGCCAATTAGCAGGCACAGGGCAATTACCCCCAGCACGGGGCCGAAGCGCAGGGTGGGTACGCTGAAGCGGTTTCGGGAACGGAACATGGGCACGACGCGGGCAAACTACCCAACCGATGCCGCAGCGGCAATCGTTGCAGCCCAATCGCTTGAAACACGGGGAATTATAGGCGACATGCAAGGTGCAGCTCGCCATGGACGCCTCTTCTCCCCTGTCCTTGCCGCGCACCGTGGCCCTTGTCGGGCTGATGGGCGCGGGCAAGAGCGCCATCGGTAAGCGGCTGGCGGCAAGGCTTGGCCTGCCGTTCGTGGACGCCGACGACGAAATCGAGCGGGCCGCGGGCTGCACCATCTCGGAATTCTTCGAGAAGTACGGCGAGCAGGCGTTTCGCGCCGGCGAACGCCGCGTGATTGCCCGCCTGCTCGAACAGCCCCCGCTCGTGCTCTCGACCGGCGGCGGCGCCTATATAGACAACGAGACGCGCGCCCTGATGCGCACCAAGGCCATAACCGTGTGGCTTCGCGCCGAACTCGACGTCCTGTTCGATCGCGTGAAGAAGCGCACCCATCGCCCGCTCTTGCGCCAGGGCGATCCCAGGGAGATTCTCGACCGCCTCATGCAACAACGTTATCCGATCTACGCCGAAGCCGATATCACCGTTGAATCGACGGCCCAGCCTGCCGACCGCACCACGGAGCAGGTGATCGACGCGTTGCGCGCCCACCTCCAGGCTCGATCCGCCGGAGTGGACAGATGAGCGCCACCCGCACGATCCGGGTCGATCTCGCCGGCCGCAGCTACGACATCGCGATCGGCCCCGGCCTGATCGACCGCGCCGGCGACCTGTCGCGCCCGCTGCTGGCCGCCCCGCGCGTCACCATCGTGAGCGACGAAACCGTCGCCCCGCTCTACGGCGCGCGCCTCGCCGCTTCCTTCGACAAGGCCGGCATCAAGACCACGGCGGTCACCGTGCCCGCAGGCGAGAGCAGCAAGGAGTTTTCGAGCTTTGCCCGGCTGATGAACGAGCTGCTCGACCATCGGCCGGACCGCAAGACGACCCTGGTCGCACTGGGCGGCGGCGTGGTCGGCGACCTCACGGGTTTTGCCGCCTCGGTGCTGCTGCGCGGCGTCGATTTCATCCAGGTGCCGACCACCCTCCTGGCCCAGGTCGATTCCTCGGTCGGCGGCAAGACCGGCATCAACACGCGCCACGGCAAGAATCTCGTCGGCTCCTTCTATCAGCCGCGCCTCGTGCTGGCCGATACCACGGTGCTCGACAGCCTGCCGCGTCGCGAGCTGCTGGCGGGCTATGCCGAAGTGGCCAAGTACGGGCTGATCGACGATCCGGCGTTCTGGGATTGGTGCGAGGCCAACGGCTCGGCGGCGCTCGGCGGCAATGCCGCGGCACGGACCTATGCCATCGAGCAAAGCTGCCTCTCGAAGGCCCGCATCGTGGCCGCCGACGAACGCGAGACGACCGATCTGCGCGCCCTCCTCAACCTCGGCCATACGTTCGGCCATGCGCTGGAAGCGGAAACCGGCTTCGGGTCGGAGCTGCTGCATGGCGAGGCGGTCGGCGCCGGCATGGCCATGGCCTTCGATCTCTCCGCGCGGCTGGGCCTCTGCCCGGCGGCCGATGCCCAACGCGTGCGTCGCCATCTCGGCGCCGTTGGGCTGCCGGTGCGGCTGCGTACGATCGGCGGCGACAATTCGCGGCGCTGGGACGCGGCGCGGCTGGTCGAGCACATGCGCGGCGACAAGAAAGCCGAGGGCGGCAAGCTCACCTTCGTGCTGGCCCGCGGCATCGGCAAAGCCTTCGTGACGCGCGAGGTCGACGAGACAGGGTTGCGCGGCCTGCTCGACGACGCCATCGCGGCCTAGGGCCCGGCGATGGACACGGAGCTTCATTTCGATCTGCCGCTTTCGATTGCAGTGCCGCTGGTCGTGCTCTGCCTGCTGCTGGCGGCCTATCTCTCGGCGGCCGAGACGGCGATCACCGGCGCGTCGCGGCCCCGCATGCATCGCCTTGCCCAGCAGGGCAACAAGCGGGCGACCATGGTCAACCGGCTGCTCGACCGCAAGGACGAGACCGTGAGTGCCGTCCTGCTCGGCAACAACATGGTCAACATCTTCTCGGCCTCGCTGACGACGGCGGTTCTGACGGCCCTGTTCGGGGCGGCCGGCATCCTCTATGCGACCCTGGCGATCGGCGTGATGATCGTGATCTTCGCCGAGGTCATGCCCAAGACCTGGGCACTGATGCGCGCCGACCGGGTGGCGCTGACCCTGGCGCCCTCCATCCTGTTCACCGTGGCGATCCTGGGGCCGCTGGCACGCGGCGTGGCGTGGATCTCACGCTTCTTCCTCGGCCTGATGAACGTGCGCACCGACCGTTCGCTCGACGCCAAGGAACATAGCGACCTGCTGCGCGGCGCCATCGAACTGCATGGTGCAGATCTTACCGACGAGGACGCGCCCGCCGAAAAGGCGATGCTGCGCTCCGTGCTCGACCTCGGCGACCGCACCGTGGGCGACGTCATGACCCACCGCGGCAATGTCGCGTTGATCGATGCCGACCAGCCGGTCGACGCGATCGTGGCCCAGATGCTGGCGGCGCCCTATACGCGCATTCCGCTCTATCGCGGCGAGGCGGACAATGTCGTGGGCGTGATGCATGCCAAGGACCTGTTCCGCGCCATCAAGGCGGCACAGGGCACCATCGAGTCCGTCAAGATCGACGCGGTGATGACGCCCCCCTGGTTCATTCCGGAATCGACGATCCTGTTCGATCAGCTCGAGGCGTTTCGCGCACGCCACGAGCATTTCGCCATCGTCGTCGACGAATACGGCGCCCTCCGGGGAATCGTCACCCTCGAAGACATTCTCGAAGAGATCGTCGGCGACATCGAGGACGAGCACGATGCGATCCGCCGAGGCGTCCTGCGCCGCGACGACGGCAGCCTGCTCTGCCAGGGCGATGTGCCGATCCGCGACCTCAACCGCGAATTCGGCTGGGGCCTGCCGGAGGGCGTGGCCACGACCATCGCGGGCCTGGTCTTGCACGAGGCACGCCGCATCCCGGAAGTGGGCCAAACCTATGCGTTTTACGGATTTCGCTTCGAGATATTGAAGCGCGAAGGCACCCGCATCGCCGAGTTGCGAATCGTGCCGCCCGCGGCCATACAAGCGGCCGACTAACCCCATTTACAAGGGAACGACCATGCCGCTTCCGCCGCCAGTCGGCCGACAGCATCTCCACACGCGTCGCGTCACCTGCCAGGGCTTCTTCCGCGAGGACGGACTTTGGGACATCGAAGGCCGTATCACCGACGAGAAGTCCTACGAGCACGCCAATGAATGGCGCGGGCCGCTCCAGCCCGGCGACTTCGTGCACGACATGTCGATCCGCCTGACACTCGACCACAAGTTCACGATCGTCGATGTCGAGGCGGTGACCGACAAGTCGCCCTATCGCATGTGCGGCGACATCACGCCCGATTTCAAGAAGCTGATCGGATTGCGGATCGGCGGCGGCTTCCATCGCGAGGTTCGCGCGCGGCTGGGCGGCATTCACGGCTGCACGCATATCGTCGAACTGCTGGGGCCGGTCGCGACGACGGCGTTCCAGACCGTCTCCTCGAAGAGGGCCGCCGAACTCAACCGCGCCCATCGCGAGAAGGCAGGCACGCTGCCCGCAACCGATCCGGATGCGCCCAAGAAGCCGCGGCGCAAGCCCTACATGCTCGACACCTGCCACACCTGGGCGTCGGACAGCGAGATCACCAAGCGCTGGGTGCCGGACTTCTACACCGGCCCCGACGCCGAGGCCGTGCGCGCCGCCAACGCCGGCAAGGAAGTGGAGATGGAAGGCTAGCTTCGCTTCGCGTCTTCGGCCGGCGTCAATGTCGTCAGCGCGAGCGCGTGCAGGCCGGCGTCGAGTTCCTGCTTGAGCGCCGCATAGACCAAACGCTGCCGCGCCACGCGGTTCTGGCCCTCGAAGGCCGTCGACACGATCTCGACCCGGAAATGCGTCTCGCCGCCTTCACGCCAGCCGGCATGGCCATGGTGCTTCGACGATTCGTCTTCGATGGCAAGGCGCGCCGGCGCGAATGCCGCCTGGAGCTTACTGTCAATCGCCATCGCAACCTTACCCATCACTAGCCTCTCTTGCTGACTCTAATTCTCGCACACATATTAGCCGAATGTCTCGACGGCGAGCCAAACCACTGACGGCCACAGACGGGCCGCTCCCGCATCAGCGGGTCTGCGAAGCGCCCGGCTGCCGGATGCAAGGCGAGTTCCGCGCGCCTCGCGCGCGCGATCGTCTCGACGAGTATCGCTGGTTCTGCCTGGCGCACGTCCGCGAATACAACAAGAAGTGGGACTACTTCGCCGGCCTCGGCGCCGATCAGATCGAGGCGCATATCCGCGCGGATACGACCTGGCGCCGGCCGGTCTGGCCGCTCGGCGCCCGGCGCAACGGCAATTCCTACGCCAATCTGAAGGACCCGCTGGGCCTGGCCGACGATGCGGGCCTCGGCGAACGGCCGCCGCCCAAACTCGATGGCAGCGAGCAACTGACACCGGCCGAGCGCAACGCCCTCGATGTCCTTGAACTTTCATGGCCGCTTACTCAGGCTGTCGTGAAATCTCGTTACAAGGCGCTGGTCAAGCTGCACCACCCGGATGCCAACGGCGGGGCCCGGGCGGCCGAGGAAAAGCTCAAGGAAATCAACGCCGCCTATTCCACTCTGCGGGCCTCGGAGCACCTTCCCACGGAGTGATTAGCCCTGCTCAGGGCAGACCCGCCAATTGGCCGCTTGCGGTGCACAAACTGGCCTGCGACTATTGTTTTGCCCGCAATTTGGCGGGCATTGTTATGTAGGATCCGTGTGATGGCTTCGACGACGACCGCGGCCCGCCAGAATGTGTCGGGCATGCCGGATATCAAGGTTTCCGCCCGCCAGCTGTTTGGCATCGACACCGACATGGAGGTGCCTGCTTTCAGTGCGGCGACCGAGCATGTCCCCGAAGTCGATGACGCCTACCTGTTCGATCACGACACGACGATGGCGATCCTCGCAGGCTTCGCCCACAACCGCCGTGTCATGGTCCAGGGCTATCACGGCACCGGCAAGTCGACCCACATCGAGCAGGTCGCGGCACGCCTCAACTGGCCCTGCATCCGCGTCAACCTCGACAGCCACATCAGCCGTATCGACCTGATCGGCAAGGACGCGATCGT
>JAIUOY010000068.1:0-41500 GCA_020160995.1 Pseudomonadota bacterium
CATTGGCCTGCTGCTCGGGCATTGCGGCATCGTCAACCTGGCGCAGGCCACCTTCTATGGCCTCGGTGCCTATGCCAGCGCCTACTGCACGGTGATGATGGGCCTGCCGAGCATCGTGGGCTTCGTCGTCGGCGCCGCCATCAGCATGGCGCTCGCCTACGTGATCGGCCGCCCGATCCTGCGCCTCACGGGCTACTTCCTCGCCCTGGGCACCCTGGCGCTCAGCGCCATCGCCAGCGCCCTGTTCTTCGAATGGGACTGGCTCACCGGCGGCACACTGGGCATCGGCGGCATCCCCAAGCTCGACCTGTTCGGGTTCGTTCTTGACCGGCCGTCGCGCTACTATTTCTTCGTCTGGATCGTGGCCTTCGCCTGCATGGCGGCGGCGCACAACCTCGTCGACAGCCGCAGCGGCCTGATGCTGCGCGCCATGCGCGATTCGAGCACCGCCGCCGCCGCACTGTCCGTCGACCTGCAGTCGTTGCGGACACGGGTCTTCGTGGTCTGCGCCCTGTTCGGCAGTCTCGCGGGCAGCCTGTTCGCCCATCATGCCTCGTTCGTAAGCACACAGAGCTTCACGGTCGACCGATCCATCAGTTTCCTCCTGATCCCGGTGATCGGCGGCGCCACGTCCATCCCCGGGATCGTCGTCGGCGCCCTGTTCGTGACCTTCCTGCCGGAGTTCCTGAGCAAGCTGGGCGACATCCACCAGATCCTGTTTGGCCTCGCCCTCGTTGCCGTCGTCGTCCTGCTGCCCGACGGATTGATGGGTGCCTTCGGTCGTCTCTGGACGCGGCTTGCCGCACGGCAGGGCAACCATGTCCGCTAACGCCATCCTCGCCCTGAAGGAGGTCGGCCATTCGTTCGGCGGCCTCGCCGTGCTGCGGTCTGTCACGTTCGACGTCCCGGAAGGCGGCATCATCGGCCTGATCGGCCCCAACGGCTCGGGCAAGACGACGCTCTTCAACATCGTGAGCGGCTATATCCGTCCGCTTGCCGGCACGATCACCTACCGAGGCGCACCCCTGGTTCGCGAGTCGATCCAGCGGCGCGGCACGGCAGGCCTCGTGCGCACCTTCCAGACGCCCCAGGTCTTCGAGCAGATGACCGTGCTCGAAAACATCATGGTGGGCTGCACCAAGCTCACCCGCACGACGATGCTGCAGGACCTTCTGCGCACGCCGGCCGCCCGCGGACAGATGCGCGAGATCCGCCAGCGCGCCGAAGCCGCCTGCGAGCATTTTCAGCTCGGCACCCTGCGCGACCTGCCGGCCGCCAGCCTGACGGCCGGGCAACGCCGCATCCTCGAGATCGCCCGCGCGGTCGTGGGCGAGCCGCGTCTTCTCCTGCTCGACGAGCCCTCGTCCGGCCTGAATGCGCAGGAGATCGACAATCTGCGCGAGTGGATCGTCCGCCTTAACGAACAGGGCATCACGGTCCTGCTAGTCTCGCACGATATGGGACTGATGACGGTGGCCCGCACCGTGCACACGCTCTATTTCGGCGAGATCATCGCCAGCGGCGACATGGCGGCAATCCAGCGCGACCCGCGGGTCCGCGAAGTCTATCTCGGGGTCTGATCGTGCTGGAAGTGATCTCCGTTTCCGCCGGCTACGGCGCCCTCACCGTCCTGAACGACATCTCCCTCAAGGTCGGCGATGGCGAGGCCGTCGCGCTGGTCGGCGCGAATGGCGCCGGCAAGACCACGCTCGTGCGCACGATCTGCGGCCTCCTGCGCGCGCGCAGCGGGCGCATCGTCAAGAACGGCACGGATGTCACCGCGACGCCGCCCCATGATCTCGCGCAGCACGGCCTTGCCGTCGTACTCGAGAACCGCCGCCTGTTCGGCGAACTGTCGGTCCGCGAGAACCTCGTTCTGGCGGAGACGGTCGGCCGCAAGGTCCGGCGCGGCGACAGGCGCTTCGCCTGGGACGAAGTGACGGCGCTGTTCCCCGTCGTGAAGGAGCGCCTCGACTCTCCTGTCGAGCTGTTGAGCGGTGGCCAGCAGCAGATGGTCGCGATCGCCCGGGCCCTGCTCCTGCAGCCCGACCTACTGATCATGGACGAGCCTTCGACCGGCCTCGCCCCCAAGGTCGTGAAGGACATCCTGCTCGTGATCAAAGCCCTTCGCGAGCGGGGCATGGGCCTTCTGCTGATCGAGCAGAATGTCGGCATCGCGGCCGAGATCACCGACCGCGCCTATGTCATGGCCGTCGGAAGCATCGTTCACGAGGTCGGGCCCGGCGAATGGCAATCCTTCCTCAAGGACGAGCGCCTGATACGGGCTTATCTCGGGTAGAATCCCGGCGGCAGACTAGAGGAGCATGCCGCGGATCGTCTCACGCATGAGCGAAGCCATGCGCTCCACGGATTCGCGCCGATGATTTGGCCGCGTGTAGAACAGCTTCATCCGGAAGCAGCCGTCCATGACATAGGCGTAGACATGCAGGTGATAGTCGGCCTGGTTTTCGGCGGCGACCGTGTCGGGCAGGTCCATCAGCGAAGGCGCCGTCGGCTGGAACAGCGTCCCGTCGTAATTCTCCTCCCAGACGTCGCCGATATACTGAAAGAGCGTCTTCACCTGGTCGAAACGCGCCAGTTCGGCAGTACGTGGATCGTCCGAGAAGTAGCGCAGCGCGCTGTGCGCCAGGCCGTTGTCGGGAATGGCGCGATACTGTTCGGCCGTCCGATCCAGCACCCGAGCCAGCGCCGCAGCCCCTTCGAGCGGTCCGTCGGGCAAACGCACGGTGATCGGCGTATGGGTGATGAACCATCCGACCGTTCGCGAGACATCGGTGCCGGGAATGCAGGTTTCGCGGCCATGCGCGACCTTGTGGAAGACGAGATTGCGCTGGCCCGAGATCCGGTGGGCCGTAAGCGCCAGGCCGGCCACGATGGCGTGAATCAGCGTCGGCTGGAACCCGCCGGCCAGACGGCCACGGATGTCGTCGACCTCGTCGCGCGACAGGATCTCGAAGCCGAGGAGAGCGATGTCGCGTTGCAGGGCGCCCGCATCGGCATCGTCCTCGGGAAACGGATGGACGTCGCGCGCCTGCTCCAGCCAGTAGGCCCATTGAGCGCCCGCCGCCGGCCCACGCGCATAGTCGACGACCCGGTCGACCCATTGGTGAAAGGGCGTCGTCGGCGCAGGCAAAACGGGACGACGGCCCGCCGCGAGCGCCGTGTAGGCCGTGCGCAGATCTTCCAGCGTGACCTGCAGCGACATGGCGTCGGTGACAAGCTCGTGCATCGTGAAGAAGAAATGATGGTCCGTCCCCGCCGGGTCCTCGAACAGCCCGACCGTCATGACCGGGCCGTTGTCGATGTCGAGAGAATCGTGCAGGCGCGCGACCTGCGTTTCGATGAAGGCAAGCCGGGCCCCTTCGTCGCCGGCTGGCAGCTGGAAGGCATGGATCGGCACATCGAATACGTCGGGACTGCTCTGGTACCGCTGGTGAAATTCGCCATCGGCCGAGCGGCGGAAACGCAATCTCAGCGCATGGTGGTGCTCGATGACGACGCGCAGAGCCTGCCGGAGAGTTGACGGATCGAGCAGCGTCGGCAGCCGTGCGATGAACCCGACATTGAACTTGTTGGGGTTCGGGCGAGCCCAGGTGAAGTAGTAGCGCTGCATCGGGCTGAGCGGCGCGTCCCCTTCGGGCACGGATGCGTCGATCTCGAGGGCCTGCGCCGTGCGGGCGCGGCGCGCCAACGCTTCGAGTGTCGGGTGCTCGTAGAGGTCGCGCGGCGTCAACGCATAGCCTGCCTCCCGCGCCAGAAGGCTCACGCGAAAGGTCAGGAGAGAATCCCCGCCCAGCGCGAAGAAATCGTCCGTGACGCTCACCGACCTGAGGCCGAGCGTTTCGTGCCAGATGCGGACCATGTCCTTCTCCACGGAATCCCGGGGAGCGACGATGTCCTGACGGATGTCGAAATCGGGCGGCAGGCGGAGGCTCCTGCGGTCCAGCTTGCCGTTGGGCAGGCGCGGCAGGTCGTCGGCCACCGCCACGAAGTGGGACGGCACCATGTAAGGAACAAGCCGTTGGCCCAGGAAGTCGCGCAGAGCCGACGATTCGACATCGGTTGTCTCGGCATCCGGGCTGCGAACGTAGAAGGCGACGAGCTGGCGTCCGCCCTCGGTGTCGATCGCACTCACCGCACAATCCCGAACGGCGGGATGGGTGGCGAGCGTCGTCTCGATCTCGCCGGGTTCGATGCGGAAGCCGCGCAGCTTGATCTGAAAATCGCGCCGGCCGATATAGTCGATCTCGCCGTCGGAACGCAGCGACACCAGATCTCCGGAGCGGAACAATCGGACATGGTCCGCTTCCGCCGCCGTCGCGAAGGGGTTCCGAATGAACTTCTCCGCCGTCAGGCTCGGATTGTTGTGATAGCCGCACGCGAGTCCCGGGCCGGAGACGCAAAGCTCGCCCGGCTCTCCGACCGCGACCGGCCGCAGCTCCTCGTCGAGGACATGAACGCGCATCTGGCCGAGCGCCTTGCCGATGGAGACGATCTTGCCCTTGAGGGCGTCCGGACCGACCACGCAGCAGGTCGCATCGGCCGCCATTTCCGAGGAGCCGTAGAGGTTGAGGACCGTGGCGTTCGGCGCGAGTTCGTCGATGCGCCGGGCGAGGCTGCTGGGCAGCAGTTCGCCGGACGAGGTGACGTAGCGCAGCGCATCGAGACGTGTGCCGGCATGGCGGGCCGCATCGATCAGGGCCGCCAGCAGCGACGGCACCACGATGATTCGCGTCACGCGTCGGCGGGCCAGCAGGTCGAGAAGCGCCAGCGGATCGCGCGCCGTGACGTCGTCGGCGATGACACTGGGAATGCCCTTCAGCAGGCCGCCGAACATTTCCCAGACCGAGTCGACGAAGTTCAGGGCGGTCTTGTTACAACACAGCTCGTCGGCGGCAAACGGGAAGGCGTCCCACATCCACTCGAACCGGCTGAGCATGGCGCGATGGGGGCCGAGGACACCCTTGGGCGTTCCCGTGGAACCGGACGTGTAGAAAACATAGGCCAACGGATCGGCATGCCCCTCGGCATCGCGCCTGACGGGCCGTGGCCGATCGTCAGACGGCGCGGCTGCCAGAAGCTCATCGAGGCAGAGGGTCCCGGCTGTCGCTTCGGCAAGGAAGGAAAGCCTGTCGAGCAGCGGGCGCGTCGTGAGGACCAGCGGCGCCGCGGTGTCCCCCAACATGAACTGCAGCCGGCTTTCCGGATACGAGGGGTCGAGCGGAACCCAGGCGCCGCCCGCCTTGAGGATGCCCAATGCGCCGGCCGTCGCCTCGATTCCGCGCCCCAGGGCCAGGCCGATCATCGTATCGGGCGGCAGGGTCGCGTCGGGCGGCAGGCCGCGGCTTGCGAGGATGGCCTGGGCGATGATCTCGGCGGCGCGGTCCAGTTCGCCGAAGCTGATGTGACGCTCTCCGGCATACAAGGCAATGGCTTCGGGCGTCCGGTCGGCCGCCTCTTCGAAGAGGCGATGGATCAACTTCGGCGTCGGCACCGATCATTCTCCTTTGAGCTGTGCAACCGATTGCACGGACCGCATCGTGGCGAGGCCAGCGCTTGCGAACATGGCGACGAGGGCCAGGACGAACGGCGCCATGTAGTCCACGCCACTGAGCACGCCGGCCGCGATGGACGAACTGCCCCAGGCGAGCGCCGTGACGGAAATGGATATTCCCAGGATCCACCCCTGCCGGTCGCTTTCGACGGCATCGGAGAACTGGGTGATGATGGCGCCGTAGGCAATGGACACGACGGTCGCCAAGGGGAAGGCGATGGCCCATTGCACGTTGAGATCATGCGACCAGAACGACACCACCATGAGCGCAGCCGTGCCCCAGAGACTCCACGCGGCAATCGTCCGCGCCGCGATACGCTTCTGCAGCCACGGCAGGCAAAGGCCGTAGGCGGCACAGAATCCTACGCCGAGGAGCCCCATCATCAGCGAGACGGTGCCGGTATCCACGTCGAAGCGCTCGAAGAGGAGCGAGGGCAGGAACAGGAAATAGGCGCCCCAGGCCACCTGCATGCAGGCGAATATCACGACGATGCGCCGGATCACCGGATCGACGAGCGCCGCCCGGAAGCCGCGCACGCCCATCAGCAGGTCGACGTCCTTGAGGCTCATCCGCCGGACATGTGGACGTGGCGGTTCGCGGTACCAGATCAGGATCAGCGCCACGGCCAGCAGCGCAAGCAATGCGGTGACGCCGATCGGAATGGTGAAATCGACCACGGACGGCCGCTCGGCATGCGCCATGGCGCCGCCGATCAACGGCCCCAGGATGAAGCCGACCGAAGAGGCGAACAGACACAGGCTGAGGGCCAGCGGCTTCGTCTCCTCGTTGCTCTGGTCGACGGCGGCGGCCTGGGCGACCGCCTGACTGCCTGCCATGGCGCCTCCCAGGATGCGGCCGAGCAACAGAAGGGCCACGATGCTGAACAGAATAGCGCCGCCGATCAGCACGAAGCTTGCCGCCACGCCGATCAGGCACGCAACCAGAACCGGCCGCCGACCTATGCGGTCCGATATCTCGCCCAGGACCGGCGCCATGTAGAGCATCATCAGCTCAAAGACACCCAAGGAAACGCCATAAACGATGTAGCGGATGCTCTGGCCCTGCCCCGTCATGAGGATCGGATTGTCGCTCACGAGCGCGGCAGCAAGGACCGGCACGACGATCGTGTAGCTGATGCTGTCGATCAGGATGGCGGCGAGCAGCGGCACCAGACGGAGCACGAAGCGCACGGTCGTCATCGCGCTACCCTCGCGGGCCGGCCGGGCCGGCAACGGTCGTCAGTCGACAGATGCAGCGCGTCGCCATGCCGAGAAGCGACGCGTGCGATCCATTGGCGGCCGGCAGCCACCTAAGCGGTTCGAGTGGCGGCCACCGACTCCTCGCGCCGCATCGCCCCCAGAGCTTTACCCGACATGAGATGGTTCTCGATGGCCTCCAGCGAGTGCCCGGTGGTCTCCGGCACGCGTGTCAGCGTAAAGGCGATGCCGCCCAGGCAAATGACGGCAAACACCGTGAAGGTGAAGGCCAACCCTGGGCCGGCAAGCATCAGCGGAAAGGCGAAGACCACCAGGAAGTTGAAGCCCCAGTTGCTGAGCGACGCCATGCTCATGCCCGGACCACGCACCCGCAGCGGAAAGATCTCCGACATCAGCAGATGCGGCAGCGGTCCGACCGCAATCGCAAAGGAAGCGATGTAGAGCAGCAGCATGGCGATGATCACCCAGGACGGCACCGCCTGCGGGAAGATCACGCCGACGGCGATGACCAGCATCGTGAAGGCTGCGCCGAAGAAGCCGATCACCAGCAGCGGACGCCGACCAACGCGGTCGATCAGGAACATCGCGACGATGGTCGTAAGCACGTTGACCGCCCCGACGCCCACCGTGGCCAGCATCTGCGTACGAACGCTGTCGAAGCCGGCGTGGCTGAAGATCTCGGGGGCATAGTAGATCACGGCATTGATGCCGCTCAGTTGCTGCAGGAAGAACAGCCCCGTACCGACGATCAGCGCCGGCCGGATCGCCGGTTCGAGGAGCGCGCGATAGCCGACCCGCCGGCCGAGTTCCTCCTTCGCGGCACGGACCATCCCGACCAGCTCGCCGTCGACGTCCCAGGCGGGTCCCCGCAGTCGAACGAGGGCGGCGCGGGCCTTCTCGGGAAAACCCTTGAGGACCAGCCATCGCGGCGATTCAGGCAGAAAGACAAGCCCGACCAGGAAAAGCGCGCCCGGCACGACGCCGAGGCCGAACATCACCCGCCACGTACCGTCGCCACCGAGCAGCAGGCCGGTGAGATAGGACATGAGAATGCCGACGGTGATCGCGAGCTGGTAGGTCGAGACCAGCGCGCCGCGGATGCCGTGCGGCGCGCATTCGGCGATGTAGAGCGGAGCGGCGACGGCAGCCGCGCCGATTGCGAGACCGAGCACGAAACGGGCGCCGATCAGCATCCACAATGCGGTGATGCTGGCTGCCACCAGCGCGCCGACCATGAACAGGGCGGCGGCGGCCATCAGCACGGAGCGCCGCCCGAAACGGTCGGTTATCCGGCCCGCCATGCACGCCGCGACCAGCGCCCCGAGCGGCACCGCCGACGTCATGAAGCCGACGACCAGCGGATTCATGGGAAAGTCCTTGCTGAGGGATGCATGCGCGACGGCGATCACACCCTCGTCGTAACCGAACAGAAAGCCGGCGATCGCTGCGATAAAAGCCAGGAAGTAGATCATGGGAGGACCCGTTGTTTGCTGGATCGACGCATCGCGTCAGAAGCTGATCACACTCTTGAGACCGAAGACGACAATGTTGACGTTCTGGCTGCCCGCGCCCGGCGTGGCGATGTACTGAACGTTTGGACGGATATGGAGGCCGGGCACTGGAGCAATGGTGTAGTAGAGTTCCACGACATACTCCGAGTTCCTGACCGGCACCGGCCCGAGCCCCAGCGCATTCTGCATGTTCTGCAGATCGGTGAGCCGGCTGTTGACCTGGGTCGTGCCTACGGCAAGGCCGATCGAATCGTGCGGCCGCGAGGAGAAAGGGCCAGTGTAGATGAGGCCGGCGGCGATCTGGAAGTTGGTCACCGATGTGGCGGCATCGGCGATGGCCGCATTCAGGAACAGCTTCAAGCCGGCATCCTTGTCGCTCGAACCGTTGCGCGTGACCTGCTGCTGGAAGGTCAGAAAGCCGCCGTAGAGCCCGGTTCGCTGCAACGCGGGCAGGCCCGTCAAGGCGGCATAGCCCCCGTTCACGTCGAGAACGACATCGTTCAGTTTCGACGTCGAATACCACGCTCCGATCTTGTAGCTGCCGGGTAGACGGCCATTGTCGAAGGTCGGCAGCCAGGCCAGCTCGAACGGCAGCAACACGCCGGTCGAGCCGGAGTACCAGACCGGCCAGAGCTTGTTCTCGTATCCGAGATACTGCTCATTCTGGTCGTAGGCGCCGGCCTGGACATAGCCGAAGCCGTCGATCGCCACCCTGGCGCGGGCACCCCACTGGCTGATCGGCCAGTTGTAGATGTAGTTGCCGACAAGGTTGCCGGGCTGCGAGCCGCAGAAGGTCAGGTTCTGGAAATGGCAGGAGAAGAGCGCGAAGGAATCGCCCATCGAAGTTCGCCCCCAGCGCACATTGAGCATGTCGCCGAACAGACGGTGCTCAAGGTAGAGCTGGGTAAGGCGCACGGTCTGCCCGCGGCCGTAGACTTCCTGGACGAGCTGCAGCGTGTCGAGGCCTGCATCCTCGGCGAGATTGCGGCCGGCGCGCTCGGTGTAGGTGATCTGCAACAGCGAGTTCGGCAGAGTGATCAGCTTCTCGAGGTCCAGCGTTGCCCCGACGGCGACCTGGTCGGTATAGGTCGCCAGGGATTTGCTGCCGCCCGCGGCATTGTAGGCAAGCTCGCTCACATAGCTGAGCTGGAAGTCGACGCCTTTTTCGTAGAGGTGCGGGCGCAGCCCTCCCCAGGTGCCGAGCAGCCACGGCTCCGAGGGAGCCGTCGTCCTCTGGGCCTGCGCGACCCCGCAGGTGAGCAGCGCGGAGACGGCTGCGATCAGGATTGCGCCGACGCGCCACACATATGCCCCCACTCCACCAGACGCCATCGACAGCTCGTCTCCCTGCTCAACCATACCGCCAAAGAAGGCGGCGCTATTGCGCCGCCATCGCCGTCTGCCCTGCTTCCATACCTGTCGCCAGTCGCGATGCGTTGCGCAGCGCCACGGCCGTAATCGTCAGGTAGGAATTGGCGCTGCCCTGGTGCGGCCAGATTGCCGCGTCGGCGCAGCTCAGGTTGCCGATCCGCCAGAAACGGCCATCGGGATCTGTTACCGAAGTCTCCCGGTCATGCCCCATGCGGAGCCCGCCGAACTCGTGCAACGCCGAACCCGCGGCATTCTCCTCGGTGCGAACGACCTTCGCGCCGAGCCCGGCCGCAACATCGGCAGTGAACTTTGCCATCTCGGCGAGGGTCTTCGAATCGCCGGGGCTGCGCTCGTTGACGATGCAATAGTCCGTCTTCGCCATGCCATCGCCGCACAGCACCATGCGTCCCGCTTCTTCCGCTTTGCTGATGCCGAAGCAGTAGAACAGAATGTAGCGCCCGTTGGCGTCGCCATCGAGCCAGCAGGTCGCGTGCAACGGGCTGTACCAGGTCTCCTGAAACATGCCCTGGAGCTGCGCGTGAAACGGCCGCTTCGCCGTCGGCGGAATGAAGATGTAGAGAGACTTCTCCTGCAGCGGCTCGGGCAATTCGAACACGGCCTGGCGGAAGAGATGGTCGCCCATGTAGCGACCGACCAGGGGATCGACGTCGGCCAGGCCGGAAGCCATGGCCAGCCGCGTCGACTGCATGCAGCCTCCCGCCAGCACGAAGTGGCGCGCGGGAACGGCGAAGGTCTCCCCAGTCCGATCCTGTACGGTAACGGCGCTGACGACATTGCCATCGTGCACGAGCTGCAGCACTTCCGTCTCGGCGGCGAGCGACAGGCGGGCGCCGTCCTCGATACGGCCGAAATGCTTGCAGCGCAGCAGCCGGGAAACCGAGGAATCGAACCCGAGCGACATGCGCCCGCCATGGACCGAGCGCGTATCGATGCACAACGGTGCATGCGTTGCGGGAATGTCCTTGGCCGCAAGGCGTCCCAGCAGACGCTCCTGCGCAGCGTGGGTCATGAAGGGCGGCGCATCGTTGTCGCCCTCGCTTCCCGAGACGCCCATCAGACGCTCGGCGCGAACGTACCAGGAGCGCATTTCATCGGCGTCGTACGGCCACTCGGCGAAGTCCTCGTCGCGGAAACGCGGCGTGCAGCCGCCCCAGAACACCGTTCGCCCACCGACGATGGACCATGCATTGTTGTTGGTCTCGGCCGTCCGCGCCTGTACGGCCGCCAGTTCATTCTCCGAGGTCCAGGTCGTGCGAAAGCGCACGAGGTCGTGGATCTGGGGAACAATGTCCGCCCGATTGGCGAAGGGGCCGGAGCCGACATGCTCCGTCAGGATCAGCGGGCCGGCCTCCAGGATGGCCACCTTCAGGCCGCGCTCGGCCAGTTCGATGGCGGTCGTCACGCCGCTGGTGCCACTTCCGATGACCAGGCAGTCGACGGCAGCATTGGCGACGGCACGTGCCTCGCTCAACAGGATGGGAGCTAGCGGATGCATTACTCGGCGGCCTTCATGTAGGTGGCAAAGGCGTTTCCGACCTTCCGGAACGCGGCGATGATGTCGTCGATGTCCGAGTCGGACAGAACGGACGCGACGGTCAGCAGTGCCGCACGCTCCGACATCGCGTCACAAACCGGCAGCGCGCCCTTGGCGTAGCTGTAATCGGCGGCGAACGCGTTCGCCGGATGGGTCCAGGGGAACCCTTCCTTGGCGTTGGAGCGCTTTTTCACCAGGCTCGGGATGTTGAAGTACCAGTGCATGCCCCACTCGCGCATCGTGATGCAGGTGAGGCTTCCTTCGGGTCCGCGTACGCCTTCGGCCCTGATGGCATCGACGAAGCGCTGGCAGGCCTCGGCCGTCGGATAGACCGTAATCAGGACCGGCCCGGTATCGCCCGCCGGATCGTCGACCTCGCGTAGGCCGATGCCGGGAATATCCTTGATGGCTTCGCGGATCTTCCACTTCGCGTCCCGCATCTTGGCCGTGATCTTCCGTACCTTGCGCATCTGGGCGAGCGCCATCGCGCCCGAAAGCTCGGACATGCGGCTGCCGATGCCCCAGTACTGATAGCGTTCGTCCGACGGATCGAGCCGCCCCTCGGCGTTGCGCGCATAACCGAGGTCATGCAGCGCGACGCAGCGCTGGTAGAGATCCTCGTCTTCGGTGACGAGCAATCCGCCCTCACCGCTCGTCATGTTCTTGTTGAGCTGGAAGCTATAGATACCGATGTCGCCGTACGAGCCGGCGGAACGGCCCTTCAGCGACGCTCCGATCGCTTGCGCACAATCCTCGAGCAGCCTCAAATTGTGCTTGCGGCAGATCTCGGCGATGCGGTCGTTGCGTCCCATCACGCCGCTCATGTTTACGATGAGAACGGCCTTGCTGCGCGGACCGATCTTGCGCTCCAGATCCACCGGATCCATGCAGAAGCTGCCGTCGATATCGACCAGGCGTGGAATGGCGCCCGTGCGCACGATGGCGCTCATGCAGCTCACCCACATGTAACCCGGCACCAGCACTTCATCGCCGGGACCGACCCCGAAAGCCGCCAAGGCAATATGGAGTGCGGCGCTGCCGCTGTTCACGCCCAAGGCATGCTTGTGACCGAAAGTGGAACACCACTCTGACTCCAGCCGGTCGACCATCCCCTGGGCATCCAGACCGTAGAAACGGAACGGACTGCGCGCATCGATCACCTGATTGACGAGGCGCTTCTCTTCCTCGTCGATGTAGTAGGCGCCGGGCAGTTCCCAGGGCAAAGGCGTAGAGCGAACCGGCGTGCCGCCATCGATGGCCAGCCGATTCGACAGATGGCGTACGTCTGCCGTCATTATAGTCTCCCCCGCTAGATCAAAAAGTACGACAAGCCCTCAGCGTCACCAAGCATGCTCACGTGCACGCGGCCTACTCCGGACACTCGCCAGATGAGCGAGGCCGATAAATGCCGGCGTCGCGTGCACGATGACAGCCGTGGGAATCTGGGCGAGATAGGTCGACATCCGGCCCTTCGCCTCGAACCGTTCGCGAAAGGCCGAACGGCGTAGAAAATCGACGAAGCGTGGCGCAATTCCGCCAGCGATGAAAACGCCGCCTCGCGCCCCCAGCGTCAGGGCGATATTGCCCGCAACGCTTCCCAGGAAAGCGCAGAACAGTTCGAGGGTTTCTCGGCTGACCTCGCAGTCGCCGGCCAGTGCATGCGCGACGATCTCGCTGTTGTCGCGCTCCGGCACCGTCGTTCCGTCGACTCGGGCGATGGCATGGTACAGATGCATCAAGCCGGAGCCAGACAGCACGCGTTCGACGGAAACGTGATGCAGTTGCTGCCGCAGGGCCACAATGATGGCATCCTCGCGCCGATTCTCGCTGGACAAGGTGGCGTGACCGCCTTCGGTGACCAGTACGGCTTCGCCCGTCATGCCAAATGCCATGGCGGCCAATCCGAAGCCGCTGCCCGGTCCCATCACCGCCATGGTTCCGCCGCCGCCCGCGCGCGGCGTACCCAGCATGGCGAGGTCATCCGGACGCAATGCCGGAAGCGCCCAACCGAGCGCCTCGAAGTCGTTGAGCACGACGACGTCGGTCATTTTCAGACCGTCGCGAATGCGATCCGAATCCACAATCCATGCGGCATTCGTCAGCGCGACCCGGCCACGATCGACAGGCCCGGCCGCCGCAATCAGAGCCTGGTCCGGCGAGTGGCCCGCAGCAGGCCCTGAAAGAAAGGCGCGCGCTGCCTCTATCGGCGAGGCGTAGTCGGCAACGGCATAAGTCTCGGACGCGACGATCTGCGAATCCACGAGCAGCGCGAAGCGCGCATTGGTCGCTCCGATATCGGAGATCAAAGAAGATGGTGGCGCCGTCATGATTCCATACCGTGTTTCATCAGTCCCACTGTACGCGATCAACCGCTTCGAGCATTAGCAGGCAAAGGCAGACCGAGATCGCGCACCGGCCGGCCGCTGGCCAGATTGGCCTCGATCAACTCAAGCGAACGTCCACGCGTCTCGGGCACCAGCGCCAGCACGAAGAGCAGCGCGCCTATGCTAATGACTCCGTAGAAACCGAGCACGAGCGCCAGTCCGAACGCTTCGACAAGCACCGGAAAGGTAAGGGATACCAATACATTGACTCCCCAGGCCGTGGCAGATGCGATGCCCATCCCCGTTCCGCGCAAGGCCAACGGGAAGAGTTCCGACATGAGAACGTAGGGCAGCGGGCCGAGGCTGAGACCGAACGCCAGCACGAACAGTCCCAGGCACGCCACCGCGACGACGTTCGACCATCCGGCGCCCTGACCATTGGCGAGGACGACGGCAAGAACGATCAGACTGGCCGCCATGGGCACCAGACCGCCGATCAGCAAAGGCCGCCGTCCGAGGCGATCGATCAAAGCCATGGCGATGAGCGTCGCGATGACATTGACCACGCCGATGGCGACCGTCGCCAGGATCGGTCCGTAGGCCCCGCCGAAGCCGACCTGGGCGAAAATCACCGGCGCATAGTAGAGGATCGCATCGATCCCGCTCAGATTGGCAAAGGCGAACAGGCCGGTCGCCAGGATCAGGACCATGAAATTGCGTCCCACGAAGAGGTCGCGCCAGTTCCCGGTCACAACGTTGGCCCCTTGCGAAGGCAGCGGATCGCCCCGGCCGCCGCTCAGACGCAAGTGCGCCCGTTCAGCGTCGGCTCTGCGGCCATGCAGAAGATACCAGCGCGGGCTTTCGGGCACCGCGAGGGCAATAAGCAGCAGCAGCGCGGCCGGCGCGGCGCCGATCAGGAGCATCGGCTGCCAGGCCTGCGCCGGCGTCCATACGGCTCCGGCAAGGTACGATGCCAGTATGCCCAGCGTGATCGTAAGCTGGATGATCGACACCAGCGCGCCGCGTACCCGCGGCGGCACGGTCTCGCTGACATAGAGGGGCGCCACCATGGTCGCCGCGCCGACGCCGAGGCCGGTGACAGTCCGCCACAGAAGCCACGGCAGAAAAGACTCGGAAACCGCCGCCCCGACACCACCGACAGCGAAAAGAACGGCGGTCGCCAACAAAGTCGGGCGCTCCCCAGTACGGCGGATCAACCCGCCGGCGAGCAGCGCCCCAACGAAACCGCCGAACAGCACGGACGACACGGCGACACCCTGCATGAACGGGCCCAGGACGAAGTCCCGAGTAACGAACTCCAAAGCGGGTGCGATGACCGCGGTGTTGTAGCCGATGAGCAAGCCGGACATCGCCGCCATAAGGCCGATGAGGATGATCATCATGGATACATGCTTGGATATTCGAACTGCCAGCTTGCCGGCCCGGCTCGGCCGTATAGTTACAACAAACCGACGACATCTCGCCCTGCGAACGCGTCTGCCAGTTAATGTTAGGGCAAGACACGATTTCCATCCGCCCCTTAGTCTGGAAAAGACGGAGAATTCCAGAGCCTTCCGTGGCTGGATGTCAGGAAGACAAGCGTTCGGAGAACACGAATGCTGCAACGCAACATCCCTGCTCAACCTCCAATCGCGCGTGTCGGCGATCCTAAAGCTCCGCCGCTTGCTTGCTCAGCTAGCATTCTCGGAAAGCTCGGTTCATCCGATCTATGAATGCCGGCCGATGCGTAGACATCCATAGCAGGCGCGATACCATCGTTTCCGTCGGCAGGGCTTCGTTGCGGGAGCCGCCCACAATGCCCCCCGCGCCCCGTCACTCCCACACAGCCAAGATAATCTCTCGGTCTTCTTCGTTGCCGAAGGCATCGCCCTTCACCTTTACAACTCATGCGAAAGTGGCGAATCATACCCGTCGTGGGACGGTGGGTGCATATCTTGGCGGGCTACTTTCGGAATCGACCAGTGAACGGCGGGGTCGGCCTTTCAGCCGGTTGCCTGCCTTTCGCCCATGAGATGCAGGGCGCCCCCAAGGCGTCGAGGAAGACTCGCCTGGTGATCGGGGAATCAGCGCTTCGCCATGCGCACTGACATCGTCGGTTTTTTGAGGCGGCCGTGGTCGCCGGTATCGATGTCGCGGAGTATCATCGGGAACTTCGTTCCGCCACCCACATGGTGGGCGGCGGCCATCGCAGGTACGGCGCTCACCTTCACTATACGCGAAGTACCGTGGTCGACCGAGATTCTCGCCATCCTGTTCGTCCTGTGCGCCGCCGCATTTGCAGGATTGATGGCTGCGTCGTGGTTCACAGAGCGCGCAAGCACGAGAGACTACGTCCGCTCTCGCCGTGTTGGTCTCCTCAGCCGCTCCACGGGCCTCTGGCTGCTGGGCTGGCATTTCGCTGTAGCGACGGTGCTGCTCGCAGGCTGGTTGGCCGCGCAGCAGATCTTCGGGGCCACGACCGTTGGCCTGTTTCTTTCCCTCTTGGCCTCCATAACATTGGTCTACGTTGCAGTCGGCCTTTCCAGTGCGAGATGGACAGCACGGGCGGCGCTCGTCGCGCTCATGCCACCACTGCTGTCGCAACCGGGCTGGCAGTATTCGGCTCTGTCCACGCGCACCGATCTGCGTGAGAAGGAAGCGCGCGATCGCGCCTTGCGTCTCCAACCGACGCTTGCCGTACCCATCCTCACGGCGCTGGATGACCTCGGGGCGTCGAACGCGGGACAGCTCCCCTCTCTTGCTCAGCGGCCCGGGCTTTCTTGGAGCGGCGAGCCGATCGTGCGCCTCATTGGTCTCGGCACTCCCGTCGCCGCGGCCATACCGCTCGCCATGATCGTCGCTTTGGCCTTTTCATCCGACTGGAACATGGACGAACTCGGGGAGCGCCTTGGACTTCCTCCCGTGACATCGGCCGCCCGGAGCCCGCAGCCTCAGGAGACGAAGGAATTAGGCGGACAGAACGATCGCCCGCACGCGAATCAAGGTGACAGTTCGCAAGGGCATAACGAGACCGGCCAGGGTGGTAGTTCCCAAGCACCTCGGCAGGCTAACCAAAGCGGCAGCTCGCAAGGACAGAACCAATCTGGCCAAGGCGGAAATCCGCAGTCATCGCAACAGGCTAGCCAAGGCGGCGGCGCAAGGGGGCAAAACCAGTCCGGCCAGGGCGGCAGCCCACAAAGCCAGGGGCAATCCGGCCAAAGCGGCAGCTCGCAAGGACAGAACCAAGCTGGCCAGGGCGGCAATCCGCAGTCATCGCAACAGGCTAACCAAGGCAGCGGCTCAGGGGGACAAAACCAGTCCGGCCAGAGCGGCAGCCCACAAAGCCAGGGGCAATCCGGCCAAAGCGGCAGCTCGCAAGGACAGAACCAAGCCGGCCAGAGCGGCAATCCGCAGCCATCGCAACAGGCTAGCCAAGGCAGCGGCTCAGGGGGACAAAACCAGTCCGGCCAGAGCGGCAGCCCACAAAGCCAGGGGCAATCCGGCCAAAGCGGCAGCTCGCAAGGACAGAACCAAGCTGGCCAGAGCGGCAATCCGCAGTCATCGCAGCAGGCCAACCAAAGCAGCAACGCACAAGGACAGAACCAGTCCAGTCAGGGCAACAGCGCCCCAGGTCAAAGCCAATCGAGCCTAGGGAGCAGCCCGCAATCTCCGCAGCAGACCAACCAAGGCAGTGGCACGCAAAGTCAGAACCAGCCGAGCCAAGGCAGCAGTCCGCAACTGTCACAGCAAGCCAATCAAGGCCGCAGCTCGCAAGGCCAGAGCCAGTCCGGTCAACGCAGCGACGCCCAAGGCCAAAGCCAACCGGGCCTCGGTAGCGACCCGCAGCTACCACAGCAGGCCAATCAAGGTGGCGGCTCGCCAAGCCAAAGTCGACCTGGAGAGCGCAGCGATCCACGAGGACAACAAGGGCAATCGGCGCAGGCCAATTCTCAGGATCGGCGGGGTGGGCAAATTCGGCGCGTACAGGAAACAAAAGACAAGGTCGACGGCACCGAGACGATCAAAGTGGGCGGGAGAGGCTCTCCAGCAAATGGCGAATCGGACCTGATACTCGAATCGGCGCCGGAAGCGATGCCGCCATCATCGGAGAACGGTTCGGCCATCGTCATCCAGCAGACCCAAGACCTGCTGGCGAAACGCGGATCAGGCTTCTCGGAGCCTGCCCTCACCCTGTCCCTCACACCAGACCGGAAGCAGGCGCAGGCCACGCGCCCGTTCGAACCGCGTCAACACTTGCCGGAATGGGTCGAACGCCTGCTCGCCTCTCCAAATAGATAGCCGATCGGCCAGGAAGCCACACAATGTCCAAAGAAGACCTGATGACGCCGGAAGATATCGAGCGTCTGCGCAAAGCAAAGGCCGAGATCGGCGACAGGATCAAGGGGAACGATACGGTCATCGACGGCCTCTTTATCGCTCTCTTCACACGCGGCCACGTGTTGCTGGAAGCCAATCCCGGCCTTGGCAAGACGAGCCTCATGAAGGCCTTCACGGACGCCCTAGGCCTTAGTTTCGAAGACCGTGGGCGTATTCAGTTCACGCCGGACCTGATGCCTGCCGACATCACCGGCACGCTCATGCCGGTCGAAAACGACGTGACCAAGCTCGCCTTCCAGGCCGGCCCGATCTTCAGGTCTATTCTCCTCGCTGACGAGATCAACCGAGCGACACCCAAGACACAGTCGGCGATGCTGGAGGCGATGGCCGAGAAACAAGTCACCGTGCTGGGGAAGACCAGACGCCTGCCGCTCGGCGATCGTGGCGACGATCCGCGAGCGCCCTTCATGGTCATTGCCACGCAGAACCCCATTGACCAGGAGGGCACCTACGAACTGCCCGAAGCGCAAACCGACCGCTTCATGTTCAAGTTTCTGATGAACATGCCGCCGGCCAATAGCCTGCGCGAGATCGTCGAGCGGGAAACCGGCCAATCCGTCGCTGGCGCCACGAGCGGGCCGCGCGGCGTCGATGTACGCACGCCCGATCGCGAAGCATCGCTCGACTGGCTCTCTCGCCTTTCAGCGACAGTACGGGAGACCCGGTTGTGGCCGGCCGCGCTGCGCCACATCTCCAATGTTGTGCTGGCAACCAACGGTCGCTTCGCCGAGTGCGAAGAGGTGCCGGCGAACAACCTCACCGCGCTCCGGCAGTTTGTCGCCGACTATCTCGACTTTCCCCTCGGGCCACGCGCCGCGATCCAGCTTGGCGCAGCCGCCAAGGGCTACGCCACGATCAACGCCACTCCCGACGACGTGTCCCGCATCGATCAAAGAATTCCAGCAGGCATGGATTGGGCGGCCGCCCCGGTCCTCCGTCACCGACTCAAGCTCAAGTACGGATGGCTCGAAAAGGCACGCGAAGCCGATCGCCTGCCCGAGGTCGAAGCGGAGACCGTCAGGGAGCATCTCGTCCACAAGCTATTTCGACTGGCCATTCCGCGCGGCAGTGCAGGCGACGGCTACGCGCAAATCCTCGACGGCTTCGCGACCGCACGCGGCCAGCCGTGAGTCGTCCCGCACTCCCGATCTCCCGCGACATGTTGCGCCGCGCGCTTTTCCGGGCGCAGCGCGAGATGTCGTCGATGGGGCTCGGCCCCTCGCGGCGGCGGCGATCTGGGCAGTCACTGGAGTATCGCGAGCACCGCGAATTCGTTCCGGGCACCGACGTGCGCAACATCGATTGGCGCGCATCGGTTCGCTATAAAGGCCCATTCGATCACCTCGTGCGTGCCCACGAGGCCGAAGAGCAATACGCCATGATCGTGGCGCTCGACGTGCGCGCGGAAATGTGGCTGCCAGAACATCTGCCGACCATGCAGTTGGGCCTATGGCTGGTCGAAGCGCTGGGCGAGCTTGCGGTAGCGGCCAAGCTCTCGGCCAACATCCTGCCATTGTTCGGAAACGCCGCCCGCCCGACGCGACCGCTGCGCGGCTCTGCCATCACGACGCTCTTTCGCTCCTTTCTCGACGACGTGTGGAATGGCCGACCACAGGACGAACGCAGCTGGACGGCACCGGCTCAAGTCGCGACAAGCGATCTCATACGCCACCTGCCTCCAGCTGCTGTCGTCGTCGTCATTACCGACGGAACCTTTGGCGACGACCAGCCGGGCTTCGCCAACATCATCCGCAAAGCCCAGGACGCCCATCGCCATGTCGCACTGATCATCCTCGACGGCTGGCCGGTCGAGCGCGCCTTGCTGGAACAACAGTCGGTTCAGCTCCTGCCATTCGGCGCCTTCACGGGCCGTGCCGAGCTGGCCGACCCGACGGCTCGCGAACTCGACATCGCGGGAACGGCCCTGCACGCAGCTCGTCAGCGAATGCGCGCACAGGCCGGTGGCCTTGCGGTCTCCCAATGGACGATGTCCCGCAACATGGCCAAGCATAGTGATCTCGAAGCGATGTTCCGCGAGCAATTCGAGGCGTTCCTCCACTCGAGTCAGATCTTTGCCTTGGGGGGGCGATGAGTACGACGGTGGCTCTCGGCGTGATCGGCGGTTGCGCCGTTGCCCTGCTGCTTTGGTATCTGCGCCGTCCACCGCGTCGTGAGCTGCGCGTCGCCGCCTGGCGTTTCCTCGGCGAACTGTCGCCTGCCTCCAGAGCGCCGGTCCGGCCTTCGTTCGCTAGCCTGATCAGGAGCCATTGGCTGGTAGTGCGGCTACTTATCCTGGCTCTGGCGGCGGCGCCGTTCTTTCTCTCCGCAAACGAGCCTTTGCCGGAGGGCCGCCCCCGTGTCGGATTACGCCTGGTGATCGACACCTCGGCCAGCATGACAGTGTCCGGAAGTGCCGGAACACGCCTCGACGAGGCCCGTCATCTAGCCCGCACTCTGGTCGAGGAGGTCGCAGCGCTCGAACCCAAGGCGGAAGTCTGCATGAAGCTGGTCACGGTCGATGCCCGTGGGCACGAGGTAAAGATTTCGACCGCCGCAGAGCTAGACGACGCACTCGCGACGCCGAGACCTCGGAGCGGTGGCACCGGAGCGCAGCTTGTCGCGCAAGCGATGGCCCCGGACCCAAGCTGCCCGCCGACGCACGCCGTGGTCATCTCGGACCTGCGCAGGCCCAGCGTCGAGGCCGGCCGCGGCCGCGCCCTACTGTGGTGGCAAGTCGGCACTCCCCAGCCGAACATCGGCCTGACCACCGTCGCGATCGACACCCCCCTCTTCCAGGCGGGACCGCCGGTCATCTCCGTCGCCGTTCGCCGAGTCGGCGGCACGGCCTCGCCCGGCGAGGTGCGGGTTTTCTCTCCCGGTGGCCAGCGCATTCCACTCCACGAACCTGACTGGAGCACGCGCGAGGAAAGCCTGCCGATCCTCTTCGAAGCGTCGACGCCTGGCCGCTACGTCGTGGAACTGGAACGCAGCGACGCCTACGCCGGAGACGACCGCCTCACCATCGACGTGCCAGAGACGACCGCGCCGACATTCGACTGGCGCTTGGCCGAGCCGCCGCGGCCGCCTGTGCTGCGCGCCGGAACCGGCGCCGACAGTATCCTGGTCGCGCCTGTATCTATGATGGCCGAAGCGCAGGGTCGGCGCGCCGTGCTGATGCTCGGACCGTTGGAAGAGCGACGGGATCGGCGACGGCTCGGCGTATTCATCTCGGGAGATCCACTGCTCGCCGACGTCAATCTGGAGATCATCGATCGTGCAGCGCCCGCTGCCCTGCCCTTCCCCGGCGAACCTTGGATGCGGGTCGTCGAGGAGGATATCCCGCGACGCGACCAAGCCGGCGTCCTGGTCGCACGTCGCAATAATCCATCCGCGGTGATCATTCCCGCACCACCGCGCGGCGGATCGGAGCAGGTGCGCAATGCGGGCTACCTGCTGTTGTTCAACGCCATCCGTCATGTAGCGGCCGGACACCTACCGGCGCTCGTCGTACGTCGTACCGCGGCCGACGACAGCGTAATCCTGGGAGCAGATCTCGAAACCGACACCGCGGTGCCAAGAGCACCCGACGATCGGGCCGTCAAGATAACTCCTGTCGACGCCGCGGCCCTGCCAGCGGACGAGCACAGAGACCCGGGGCCCCCACTCTGGCCATGGAGCATCGTACTGCTGCTCGGCCTGTTGATCGCCGAGCGGTGGTTCGGTGTTTCCTACAAGGCTGCGGCGTGACCCTGCAGGCACTCCTTCCCTGTCGCTGGCTCGAAGGTCTCTTCGCCGGCGTGAGCTGCACGGCGTCACCATGGGCCACGTTCGTGGGGGGCCTCGCCGGCGTCGCGGTCGCAATCGCCGGTCTTTGGCTCCTCACGCGCCAGCGATGGCGACGCCGCGACGGTACAGCGCAAGACTTGCCGATCGGCCTGCCCGCGGCGGCGGCGGGTTTCGCAACCGTCATCGCCGGCCTGTCGCTGGGCGCCGCCGCCGGCGCGCCGGAGTATCGACCGACGATGGTGCGCGCCGAACTGCATGTCATCGTGTTGGTCGACGCTTCGGAAAGTGCCACCCGCGAAATCGCCGGCTGGCGCGAGCAACTGAAGAAGGCGGCGCGTGCCCTGGCGCCCATCGCCGGCCAGACAGAAGCGCGCGGCAGCCTGATCCTGTTCGGCTCGACAGTACGCGTAGATGCCGAGTCGGTGCCTCTCGCGGCGCTTCTCCAGCGCTTGCCCGACACGCGGCCACTCGAAGGACCGGACACCGACGCAACGGCGCCGCGCAAGGCTATGCAGCGTGCGCTGCAGGTCGCCCGCGCGAAGCCGATCCCTGCCCGTTTGCTGATCGTCTCGGATGGGCTTTGGACGGAATCGGCACCCGCCGCGGAAGTGCGCGAGGCGGCAGCACTCGGCTTGCGCATCGATGTCGTGCCGATCGAGGCCGCGCCGGCGAAGCTCGGTATCGTTTCCGGCCATTTACCTATCGTCGTCGACAGCGGCGCCAACGTGCCGACACGCCTGGTCATTGCCGGCATGGACGACGAGACGGTGGAGCTGAACTTCAACCGGAACCGCGGGCAGGCGTCGCCCTCGCAAACGGCAGTCCTCGGCCGCGATCCCCGGCAGGTGCGAGCCGATCAGACCTTCGACGGTCGGGGCGTGCAGTTCGTCGAAACCGCGCTCCGCCGCGCCAACGGCAAACGACAGGTCCTCCGCTTCTACACGACGGTGCTCGCGCCGCCGCGCATTGTGGTGCTGGGGGCCGCGCCCTGGGTCGACCGGCTGCCACGTGATCGCTTCCAGATCATGCGTCGCGATCCACGCGCTGCGCTCGATTTCTCCGACACCGACGTCGTCGTCATGGACAATCTGGCGCGCAGCGAGCTGCACCCCGATACGCCGGCCCGCATCGCGTCGGCGGTGACGCACGACGGGCTCGGCCTGTTCTTCGTCAACGGCCCGATGCGCGGCACCCCCAAGGACGAGACCGTCATCGGCACCTATCGGAAGACTCCGCTGGAGGGAATCCTGCCGGTTTCGCCGGATCGCGATCTGCTGAGGGTCGACCCACCTCCGCGCACGATTGGCATCGTGATCGACAGTTCCGGATCTATGGACGGCAACAGGATCGTCGCCGCCAAGAAGATCGCAGCCGATATCATCAATCGCATGCGCGACAAGGACTACATCGTGATCGATTCCTTCCCCCAGAAGGGCACGCCGATCCGATCTCCGATGCGAATGGCGCCTGACGGTCGCCGTCGCGCGCTCGACTTCGTCGCCGGATTGTCCGCCGGGGGCGGCAGCAACGAAGCGCCAGGTATCTCATTGATCCAGAGTTTGCCGTCGTCGAACTGCGCCGCCTTCCTGTTCAGCGACGGCGATGTCGAAAGCCAGGTCGAGTTCGCACCCGGCTGCAGCTTCAACTATGTCGAGATACAATACGGCAACGAACGGTACGCCTCCAGAAGCGCCCACCTACGCAGGAGCGCGGCGAAGAACGGCAATCACTATTCCGTATCCGAGCGCATCAGCGACCCGCCGCGCTTTGAGTTCCGCTTCCTCGATCCGCCGCCCGAGGAGATCAACTTCAGGAACGAGACCTTCAGACCGGGCTCGCGGCACGCCGATCCCGCGCTGGCGCCGCAGCTCATCACCAACGGCGTGGCGATCACATTCGCCCGACCCGAAAGCGAAGTGTACTTGTTCCGCGATGCCTTTCCGGCCGACCCCGTGCTGGCCTTTCGTCCGCAGGCGGCCGACCCGCGGCATGGCGAGACCGGCGCCTTCCTCGGCGCACTGGAAGGCGCCTGGCTCGGCCCTGCTGCGACTACCGCACTCGCCCGACACCTCGAGCGCCTGTCGGGTTGGCAACAGGGCGACCGGATGCAGATCGAGATGCGAGAGGTCGCCGGCCGCGCGCGCCTGCGGCTGACGGCGGTCGGCGACCGCGCCGCGCGGCCGTCCCTCGCAAGCGCGTCGGCGGTGGTCGATCTTTTCGGCAAGCCCTCGATCGCCGTCAATCGCCTATCGGGAGCCGACGACGCAACGAGCTTCGAAGGAGTGTTCGACTTGCCGGAAGGAGATCCAGCTACCGTGCTGCGAGGCCAGCTAAGGGTAAACTTGGGAACGCGAAGTGAGCGTATCCCCATGCTCCTGCCGGCAGTGTCTCCCTCCGAAGCAGATCAGACACCGGAAGCCTATACGCATGGACAGGACCGCGCGGCGCTGGAAGCGCTCGTCCGGCCAACGCAGGGGCGCGTGCTTGCACGGCAGGAGTACCTGGAAGGCGACTTCGCTCCGCGGCCACCGCCACCCGTGCCGTTGCATGCCTGGCTGCTGACGCTGGGCGCATTCGCCTGCCTCCTTGCCTTTGCCGGCCGGCAGGCGAAGCCGTGAGCAAGACCAACGACCCTGTCTATGATTTTGCCGCGATCGACATCGATCGTGTCATCGCCATCCTGCGCGACCTTGCCCTGCAGTCGATTCGCCATGTCTTCGCGAACCAGGCACGACCTGAACTGTCGGTGAAGAACGCGCAAATCCTGGCCCCGCTGATATTGCCGCCGCGCCACCGAGCCCTCGGCAGACGGCGCGCGGAGCGTTTTCTTCGCCGTCCGCTGCGGCTGTCGCTGGCTTCCAATGCGCCTCTCTCGCTTGGGCCGCTTGAGGTTGTTGCCGCCACATCGATGCTTCGGCGCGGCCCGGCGTGGTCCCCATCGTGGGCACGTCTGAATCCCAGCGGTGTGGATTCCGGCGAAGCGATCATGGGAATGTTGGCGCGCGTCAGCTTCGAGGATCCCGTACTGATCGAAGAAAGCGCCACGCTCGCTCGCCAAAGGCTCGTCGCAGAAGTCCTGTTCGGCCCGCGCGACAGGCCCATCCGCTTCGGCAGCACCGCCCTGCTGACCCTCATCGGCTTCGTCCTGCCCCGCAGCAACGGCTATCCTCGCTTCGGCTTAGTCCGGAAGGTCGAAGCCGGCATGTTCGCTGCTGCCTTGCGGCATCAGGCGACGGCAGGCCTCTCCGACAATGATGCCTGGCTGCTCGCCGAGGCTGCGGAACGTTGCCTGGCCGACTTGCCTCGCCGCGCAGGATGGATGGCACGTGTAATGGCTAGATGGCATGTCGATCGCCGACCGCTGATCGACCGGATCGCCGTCACGGTGGTGGCCACGGCACCGCGCTATCGTCTGCTGGCGGCTCGGCGCACCGACAGCGCCACGCTCGCGGCCGACTGGCAAGGTGACGCCGGTACATCTTCTGCGCTAAGATCATTTCTAACTGGCCATCTATAGTCGATGTCCGAAAGCCAATGGGAAGCTGTCGGAGAGAGTGTCGGCACAAGGCCAGAGGGTGGGTCGATTCGTCATGTTCAAGCGTGAAGGCGTGGTCGCCCTGTATGGCGAGCACAAGCAGACGCTGAAGAGTCTCGTGTTGCTGGGTGACGAGCTCAAACAGCGTTTCTACGGCATCGACGATGCCATTGATGCGATGATTCTGTCTGTTGCGGCAGGCGAGGCCTTGCTTCTGATAGGTCCACCTGGCACGGCGAAGTCGAGCCTAGTGCGCGCCTTCTGTCGCCGTATCGGGCTGATCGACAAGAACAGCACGGCTTTGGGCGCCAAGGAACGTCCCTATTTCGAGTATCTGCTGACCCAGTTCACCGAACCTGGCGAGCTGTTCGGCTTCTACAATCTCGCCGCTCTGTCGAAAGCCACGCCCGTCCTGGAGCGCCTCGATGCCGGCATGATGCAGCATGCGCGTGTCGTCTTCCTCGACGAAGTCTTCAACGCATCGAGCGCAATCCTCAACTCGCTGCTCGCCTTCATGAACGAACGCAAGTTCCACGATCGCGGCAACGTCGTTCCAGTGCGGCTCGAATACCTGGTCGGCGCGACCAACGACATCCCGACATCGCCCGAGCTGCGCGCCTTCTTCGACCGCTTCCTGCTGCGAGCCTGGGTTCGTTCCGTAGCGCCCGAGCGCGAAGAAGTGCGCAATTTGTTGAATGCCGCCTGGCAGGAAACCCATTCGCCGCCGACAGCCGACCTTTCGTTCGACAATCTTCTGGAACAGCTCAAGGACTTCCGTAGCCTGATCGACAGGCTCACAAAGGCTGGAAAGCTTGTTATCGACCTCGAGCATGCGTTTGCCGGCCATCTCGCCGACTGCATCAGCTTCGTACGCTCGACAAGTCATTCGGAGATGTCGAACCGGCGTCTCGTCGGTTTCGCAAAGATCATTCTCGTGCAGGCGCTGCTTCGCGCCGCGCGCGAGGACAATCGAGAACCGGCAATCGAACTCAACGATGTCAAGGTACTGCTGAAGTTTGGCGTCGATCGCCAAAGCGAGGAACTGGAGCGCCAGTTCATACAGGTTGCCTGACGAGGCGACATGGAGGTCGAGGTTCTCGCGCCGGCTCAATGGCAGCCGCTTCTGGTCCGAGAGACCGGCGTAGACAGCAGCGCATTGGCAAACCTGTTGGCTGCCGCCCATCGGCGGCATGCCGGCCTGTCGGTACAGGCCGCAGCCTCCTGGCTGCGCGGCGGATCGGGCAGTCTTCGGGTCACTATCCTCAAGCGCCTGAGCGACGCGCTGTTCCGCCTGCCGCGCGACAATCCGCACGCGGTGAAGCCACCGCTCGACAGCCGATTCCTCGACCTGTTGCCACCGTCGCAACTTGTCATGCAGGCACTCGGGCCATTGGCCTCGCGTGCCTGCAGACAGATGGGCCGCACCATCCTGTTTGGTCAGTCCGACATCGCCGGCACCTCCAGCGCCGCGGCGCACTACCCCGAATATGAGACGGCCTTTGGCCGCGAGGTCGATGCCATCGTGACGGCCGAGCCGGCAAAGTCGGAGCGGTTCTTCTGGGACAGGCTCGCCTATCAAGTTTGGATCGGGGCGCACGCTGCGGCCGAGCAACTCACGCCTCTGGGAGCAGGTTCCGCTGCGCCCGAAGACGACCATGTACCGGCCAACGTCGATGGCGGCGTGCTGCATTTCCTCAAGGTGCTCGAGCCGCGCTTTCCCCGCCGCACCCATTCGTCGCTGACGCGGGTCCGTCAACAACAGGACAATATCCGCCCCTCGCCTCTGAAGCAGGCGGGCGTGCGCGGCATTCGCGTATCGCGCGCTCTGGCCGACGTGCAGGATCGGCTGTTCTCCGAGTTCACGCATCCCCGCATCATCCAGCTCGACCGGCTGATCAATTCCGGCTTCCTGGTACGGCTTCGCCCGCCGCCGCTCGGCGAGCGGCGCAGGCTTCTGCTTGTCGGATTGGCGAGCGAACCCTCGACCGCGAGCGGCTCTGCGTTTGCCAAGGCAATGTGGCTGGATGCGGCCGAGCGGCTAGCGGTGCTGCTGGTGCAGGCCGGCGTGAGAATGGCTGACCTCGTCCACATCACGGGGATGGACGAAGACATAGTCACCCGCGTTGCCGTCTCTCTCGACCAACCCGGCCCCTATAGATCCGAGGTCGATGCGCTGACCTTTGGCGCACACGAACGACTGGCGATGTTGCGAGCGCATGGCTGGCTGCCCGGTTTCCTCGACATCAACCCGAAGATCCTGCCGACGCCGAACCGCGAAGGTGCCACCAGTAGCCGGCAAGGCATTGCTGGCCGTCTGGAACGGACCACGCTAGCGGCCTTCCGCCACTTTCCGCTATCCATCGAGGCGGCAGCAAGCGACCGAACGCGGGCGTTCGAGCAGTATGGCCGCGTTCATGTACAGGTCTTCTTGCCGATGGCCGAGTTGCCCGCCGCAGAAGCTCGCACGGCATGGATCGACGAGCTTGCGCGCGCGATCGGGTTGACCGTCGGCAAGAGCGCAAACATCGCCGTGGTCGGCATGCCGCGCCGGGCCGACGGAGCATTCCATCTGCTACAGGGGCGACGGGCACCCACGGTGATCGAGGGCGTCGCAAAGGAGCGCGGCCGCACGCTCGACTCCGTTGCCACCGACTTGTCGGGCGCGCTGCTGCATGGCGCGCTGGAGACGTTGCATGGCTGAGACCGCCCACTGCTACGAAGTGCGTGGTCTGCCCTGGACCACCGTGTTGAGGGTCGTCGCGGAACAGGCAGAGGCTATCAGGCCGCTGGTCCTGGCCGGGTTGCGCATCGAACTACGCAGGACCACTGCGGATCTCATTGTTCCAAGCCCCTTCGTCGGCGTCTATCGCGACGATCCGGCGATGAAGGCGGCCCTCGAGAACCTCCAAGGTGCGCTGAACCGCGCCGGTGTCCGCTTCGATCCGATCAACGATACGGCATCGAAGCTCAACCTCGACAGCTACGACTCGCCAATCGCAGTGCTGGCAAGACTTGCCGCCGCCGGCAGCAAAGACAAGTCGGACAGGGAGGCAGCGGTGCCCCTTGATGACGATTTTTTCGCCCTGGTGTCGGCCGACGATGAGAGCCAAGTCGCGACTGCCGTGGGCGTGGCGACATGGCGCGCACCGGCAGTAAGGCTATCCGCCTCTTCCGGTCAGGGCCTGGCGGCCGTGTTGCAGTTCGCCGACATCGCAACGACAAGAGCGGCGGCCGAGAGCTTTGCGCAATCGCAGGCTGCCGGCGTCTTTCGTTTGGTCGATGTTTACAGTTCGGGCGATATCCGACTGGCATTGGCCCGGCCCGGCAGCGCAAGGGACGCGAGTGTCGTCCCGTCCAGGCAGTCGCTGGCCGACTTCGCCGCAGCAGTTCGCGCTTTCCCCGTTTCGGCCGCCGACGGAGTCACGACCTTCGCCGTCGTACCGGACGCCACGACCACGGAGGTCTGGCAGTTCGCATTGCCCGTCCGCCTTGCCGCCTCGCCGGCCTTCGACGAAGCGGTGTCGAGTACCGAGCTGCGCATCTTCCTGCCCGACGACGAAGCCCATCTTCGATTGGAAGAAGCATGGCGGCGCCTGCCGAAGGCAGGACACCAGCTCGAACTCGTTTCCGTCTCGGCGGCGAGCCTCGACACGCCGACGCGTCTCATCGAGCAGATCCGAACGCTGGAGCGCAAGCTTGCGCTGGCCATGGCGCTGCGCGCTCCTCAATTCCGCCTCCTGCGATTCACCTCACGGCAGACTGAAGCCATGGTCGACGCGCTGCGCCGCATGCCGCCGGAAATCATTGGCCGAGGTGCCATCCGTTACGGCTTTCATGCAACGCGCAACAGCCCCAGCGGCGTGCACTATCTGGGCTGGCTGGATAGCGAAGCCACGCCCGAGAGCCATTTCGGCGAGCATTTCTGGCGCGCCCAGACCGAGGACCAGCCGATGCGCTACTGGGTCGATCCGGCCTGGGCGCGCTTCTATGTCGACCAGGCAGGCCGCGTGAAAAGTCGCATCATGGTCCCCGAAGGCTATCGCCTTTCGCCGACGCTGCACGCCTTCGACCAGGATGACATGGACGCGGTCCTGCGCAACAGGCTGGCCGAGGGCCACGAGGTTCCCGACCAGCCGATCTACCTGGTGAGCCCGAGCAAGGTCGCAGGCTTCACGCATTCCATCGAAATTCTCGACTTCGCGGCCTTGAAGCCACTGAAGACGCAAGTCGGCTGGATCTCCAACGTGTTGCAGGTGCTGCCGGAACTGCATCTCGCGGAGTTCGTCGAGCAGGCGGCCGACCTCAGCGTGCGTCGCCAGATTCTCGACAATCTCTCAAACGGCCTGAAGGCAACGCGCGACGGACTCCTCCAGGCCGAGGCGGAGCTCGAAGCTATGTTGAACGGCCGCCTCGGCAACTACCTCACGATGCTTTCGCGTGAGGTCGATGCCCTGGCCGATCACATGCTGCGCCTCGGTCGGCTGGTCGAAGAACTGACCGGCGAATCGGAGCAGGCCGAACGATTCGTCACCGCCGTTGCCAACGGCACGGCGGGCTACAGCGAGCGCATTGCGCGCCTGGCCACCGACTCGAGCAGCTTGGCGGCTGAACGCAAGTCTCTCGCCGATGGGTTGGTGCGCACGGTGGCGGCGACCGACGCCTTCGTCGAGACCACCGGCGCACGCCTCGAGGTTGCCGCCGATCGACTGGAACGCCTGCGCGAACTCGCCGCGGAGCTGCGCGATGAGTGATCCGGCAGTCCCGTCAGTCACCAGCGCGCCGCTCGGCGACCCGCACTCGGCTCTCGCCGATGCCGCCAACGCGCTCGAAAAGCACATAGCGGCGACTCGGCTCGTCGTCGCCGAAAAGACGGTGGAGCTCGGCCGCAACGCGGCAGCGGCCGCAGCGCATCGCGCCAGCATCTCCGGTCATCTCGACCGTACGCTCGCCACGCAGCGTGGCGAACTCGCGAAGCTCGACCGGCGCCTGGCGGCATTGCGCAGCGAAGCCGCCAGCCATCGTCGTTCGATGGAGCGGGTGCTGACGATCCTGCACGTCAGGCGTTTGCTCCTCGAGCTACTTTGCTTTTGGCTGCGTCACCGGCTGTGGATCTTGCTGATTGTCATCGGCAGCATCGCTTTGATAGCGATCTACCTCTTTGAACCCCAGATACGCGCGTTCATAGCCAACGTCGCCGGCGGCGCCACAACAGGGAGCGGCTCGCCATGACGCCGAGCGCTCGACGGGAACCGACACTCGGCGCCTCTCCCGGTCCGTCACCGGAACCTTGGCCGAACCATAAGGACCCGGCCGCCGTCGCGATTCTACCCAGCCGCGCAAACGCCTCGCCGCTCCTCATCGGCCCTCTGGCCGTTCCGCCGAAACGACCCTATGCGCAACGAGCGCTAGTTGTCGTACTGGCCGTCGTGCTGATCGCCTTGCTGATCGCTACTGTCGACGGTCGCTGGCTGGCAGTCGACAGCCTAGCCGGCCTGGTTCTCTACTGGCTGCACGACAACCTCTTTCTTCCCCTGAGGGGATGGCTGTGGACGGCCATCTTCCCCGTCGGCGCCATTGCCTTGGTCGCAGCATCGACGGCAGTCGGCGCTGCCATACTCATCGCCTACCTCTCGGGTGTAGATGTGGCACGTTGGTGCCAGGCTGCGTTGATCCGGTACTGCTGCCGGACGCCATGGGGAACCAACCTTCTGCTCTTCGTGGTCCGCATCAACGGCCGGGCATGGTCGCGCGGCGAGTTTCTGCGCCGGGTCGCCTGGGACGACCTCGAAGGCCGCCTCGACGCGTTGCGTGACCATCTGCGGCGGCGGGAGAACGTGTCCGCGACGCAGCTCGCACACATCTATGAAGGCATAGCCAGATCTGCCGCCATCTCGGCGCTGGGTCCGGTCAATCATATGGCCGCCTTTACACAGGCCAGCGCCTTGTTCCTTGCGTTGCGGGCGGGCGAGCCAAGCCCCCAGCAAGCCACGCGGTTGCGCGAAACGCTGCTGCCTTCCCTCCAGGCCACGGCACCGGAACTCGAGCCTCGCCTTGCAACATTGATCGACCTCGCTCTGCCAGGCGACGACAACCAGGATATCGCGAAGAAAAGCTCCGCCGAGGTCCGCCTGATCGCCGAACGGACGAACCGCGAGCATCATCTGATCCAGTTGTTGGCCCAGGACAGATCTCGGCCCATCGACCCGAATACGGCACTGGAGGATTTCGAGGCGCGCACGCTCCTGCTTCTCGCCGCTATTGCCGTCAGCCTCCAACCCGGGAGCCGCCAATCTGCGCTCCAGATCGCACTCGGCAGCATCGAGACAATCGAACAGATGCTCGTGGCCGACGATCGGTCAATTGGCAGCGGCGCAGATACGTCGCTGGCGATCGGGCTGACCGACGCTCGCCTGCATGCCGCGATCCTCGCCCGGTTGCTGGTCGCCGCGGCGGCCTCGACCGACGACAGTTGGGCAGGTCTGATCGAAGACAGCGGGACGACCGATGCATACGGCCAAGCCATGGCCGCCGCCAGTCAAGCGTAACGGGTCGAGGCGAGACGTGACATGAGCTTTGCGTCCCTTCTCGCTCGTGTCAGCCGTGCGGCTCACCGCGCCGTCTCAGCCGAACGCGACCGTCTGCGATTGCCGCGGCGCGCGGATGTCATCCTGCTTGGCGTCATCGCAACGGCAATGCTCGCGCTTGCCGTCGCCGGTGGCAGCGTCGGCTATACTCAGCTTACGCAGGGCTGGTCAGATCCGCCCGTCGCGCAGCCAGTGACGGATGCCCGCATTCTCGTCAACATCCGCTCGCACGACGAACCCTTCGTCGATGCCACGCTGGTGCCGACAGAAGGCGCCCTCTACGCCGTGCGCCGTTCCGGCACGGTCCATCGCCTCAAGCTCGCGACCATGCTGTGGTCTGATGAAACCCTGAAGGATCTGGCCCCGGATCTTTCGACGCCGGTCACGTTGCTGCAGCCTGGCTGTGGCCACTACATGGCCGAGGCGAGTGCGGCCTGCCAGGCACAGGGAATTCTGTTCGCCGTGACCGAGGGCGGCGGCGTGGCGATGCGCCAAAGCGGCCACTGGTCGGTGCTGGTCGGCGACAGCCAATTCAAACGACGCGACGGCAAGCCGGTTGCCGCTGAAGAATTGCGATCTGCAGCGCTAACAAAGGACGGCAGCGCTCTGCTAATCGGCACCGCGACAGAAGGCATCGGCATGTTCGACCTTCGCCGGCGCACCTGGAGCCGTCTGCCCGACGGAGTCGACCGCGAGCTCGTGGTTGGCGGCCAGCCACTTGCCATCACACATCTGCTAACCGACGGCGACAAGGTTCTTGTCGGCACGGATAGCGGGCTGTTCACGCTTTACCGGGACGACGACGCCTGGCGCATCAGGCGCGTAACGGGCGTTTCCGGCCGCGTCGTCGATCTCGCCCAGTTACGACGCGATGTCGTCGTCCTCAGCCGCGAAGCGTGCGCCGATCCCGCCGATCCTACCCGGCCAGCCGGCGAATGCGCCCAGCTCCAGAAGCTGACTTCGGCCGGAGACCTTACTTTCCTTGCGGGACAGAAGGAGAATCTGCCGGCGCTCAGCGACAACAGCGTCATGCACGTTGCCGAGGATGGTGGGGAGGTCGTTGCGCTGGGGCCTCAAGGCATCTTCGCGTACGTGCTGGCGGAGCGGCGCTGGCATCGGCGCACCGACCAGCCGGTCACGCGGGTCTGGCAACCTGCCGTTGGCGGCACGCTGGTCTACGCCCATGCCGACAAGATCGTGCGTGTCGACCGCGGGACGACGAAGACATTCGATTTACCGGGCGTACGCGACATCGTGGCTGGCGTGGGTCCGGCCGGCGTGGCCCTGATCCTGACCGAGGCCAATCGAATCTATGGCCTTGGGCCCAATGGTCCGCAGCCATTGCTCGACGAGTCCACGGGCGGCAAGCCTTTGGCGAGCTATGACACCGCCGTCGAGATTTCTGACGTCATTCTCTATCTGGGAGCAGATGGCGCCCTGATTCACGATCCGCAAAAGCGGACATACCGCACAATCGACAAGCAGGCGGTGCCGCCGATGCTGCTTTCCGTGCGCGGTCCCCTCAAGGTGACGGGCAAGACCCTCTGGATGGCGCAGAACAGCCGGCTCGCGGCTTTCACCGTGGAAACATCAGCGACACGTCCGGTGACCATCGAAGCAGCGACGCCCGCGATAATAGCAACGCCGCTGCGCTCGATCGCCGTCAGTCAGTCCGACAATGCCATCGTCGTCGACAATTCCGGACAACCCTTCCGGGCCGCCGTCGACAACCGCAATCCACAGTCGCCCTCCGTCATCCTCACGCCCCTGCTGGGGAACAAGCCATCGCGCGCGCCTGGCGATCTCCTTGACGCCGCATTCGAAACTCACGGCGTGATTGTCGCGGCCGGCTCACGTAGCCAGGCCAGCCTATGGACCTATCGCCCCAATGATCGCGACTGGACGGGGCCATGGCAGACTGGCTTGGGTGGCGAAGCGTTCGCGGGCATGGCGTATGCATTCAGCACGCCGCATGTCCTGGGAGCCAACGGGTCGGTGGTTCGACCGACTGGCCACGACAGCAATGTACCGCGCCTATTGGGCTCCGACCGGCCGCTGCCGTTTGGCGACAGTGAGCTGGTCGATGCGATGGCGGACGGCCGGAGCTCGCTTGCTCTCACCGCCAGCAGCACAGCGCTGATCTACAATACCGAAAGGCGTCGCATCGTCGAAAGCTTCAGCACGAACGCCGCGGTACCGCGCATTGCCGGCTTCGTCGACCATTCGCCGGTAATTTATGATGCCGCGCCGGATATCACGCGTCGTGCTGACGCCTTGCATGGCTCGACGTTCCTGGCGGTCGACGGCGTTCCCGCAATCGCCGCGTCGGTTCGAGACCAGCATATCCTGACGACGCATCGCACCCGAACGGGCCAACGCTTTATCGCCGAACGGGCATCCGGTGACATGGCGTGCCTCTATCGTCAGCCCGACTTGTCGGCAAACGACGTTTTTGATGTCCGCGAGATCGGCGGCCACCTGGCGTTTCTGACCGAGCGCGGACTGCGCTTCTATCTTCCAGCCCACCGGCGCTTCGCGCTCGAACAGTCGAGCGCCGGCAAGTCGGCGCGCCTGGCCAGCCTGCCCAACCACCTGGTGATCCACGAGAACGACCAGGCCCGCCTCGTGCCTCTTGCCGGCGCCGGTGGGCTGTCCCTGCCCTCCTCGTGCGAAGGCAGGGCGATAAGCTACACGCCGCAAGTCCTGCGCGGCCGACAGATCGTGGTCGACGAGCCACGCTCGCGCCTCCTCGTACTGGGTCAGAGCGGCGAAGTGGAGGAGTCTACAGGCGGTCAACCTACTACCCTGCTGCCGCCGACCGGCGAGGCGCCCAATCCGCGCACCCTGCGCCGGCTGGCGGCCGACGGCGAGCAGGTCCACTTTGCCGCAACAGATGCGCTGTGGACCTACAACCTGACGAGCCGCCAGTGGCGCCGCTTGGCGCTCTCGGCCTCGGCCCCAATCCTCGACGTCGGTCTCTCGTTCGTTGCCAATCCGTCGGGCCCCGCGAATGGGGGACTGGCGGTGACCGCTGTCGACCGCAGCGGCAATCACCATCTCGGCTTTCTCTCGAATAAGCCGGAGGTGCCGCTTGCCGTCGTACCCCAGCAGGCGGTGCCTGCGGCGCCCTTCGACCCGCAGACCCTGCAGCAGGTCCTCGAAATCGAGCCGCATCTCTGGCTCTTCCAGACCAGCCGAGAGCTGGCGGTACTCGATGTCAAGCAGCGCCGCTGGGTGTCCATCATCACCCTCGATCGCAGTGTCGGCACACGTCTTCAGAACTGGCAAAGCTATTTCGTGCTGGCCGACGGCGAGGTCGCCGCGCCACGTGAACTCGTTCTCCTGCCACGCACCGCGCTCGTCGTTGGCAGCAGCCAGCCGGTAGTTCTTTCCTCAATCGCCTACTTCCATGTGCCCGCGCCTGGCGAGCAGCTGGCCATCGTCGACTCGGCGGCCCGCAGTGCGGCAGTCCATGAGTTGCTGCGCTACCTGCCCAACGGCCAGGCTTTGTCCTGTCCTCTGGCAACGCCAGGCCGGATCTCCGACTGCCGACAGATACTGGCGCCAGCGCTGCAGGTCGATGCCGGCGATGTTGCCGCTGCCTTCGGCTGGTCGGACCGCACCCTCTTCTTCGACAAGCGCGGCCGAGCCTTGTTTGTTAACCGTCCGGCTCGCAGTTTACTCGACATCACGCAGGATCTGACCAGGGTGGCCGCGGGCAGCGTCGACCCCGCGAGAATCGTTGCCGAAGAAGTCGGAGACGAGCTGTGGCTTTCGCTGCCGAAAGGCCGCGTGGTCGCTTTGTCGACGGACGGCAAAGTTCGACTGCTGCTCGACGACGCGCAGGAGATCGTGCGGAAGCGCGGCCGCTGGTGGGCACTGACACCGACGGGCCTGCGGCTCTATCGCAACGGCACATTCCTGACGGCGGCGACAACGGCGCAGCAGCTCTTCGCGCCTCACAAGGTTGGCGCCGTCACCCTTGATCGCGAAGGCTTCGCGGTAGCCCTCGGCAACGACCGCACTATCTTTCGCGAGCGCGACCACGCCGGACAGACGGCGCCACTGCAGCCCGACATGCTGCTTACCACGGCGAAGCTAACACCGCCTCTGGCGCAAGACGCGCGGCCGCTGCAGCAGGGCCGCATCGACCAGACCGAGGGCTGGTGGTTTCGCGACGCGCACGAAGTCTTCTTCATCGGCAGGGAACCCTGCCCGCCCGCTGCACCCGGTTCGCCTGCCGATTGCAGGCTGCGGTCCTACAAACTGCCGGCCAGCGATGCCGAGGTGCGCGAGATTACGGGCGATCCATCGCCGGTCTTCTATCTGTCGATCAATGGCGCGCTAGAGGCTTATGCGGCACCGACGCCGGGAGCGCCGTTGGAAAAGGTGGCGACATCCACTTCGCGATCGCTTCAGGATACGAGGCGAACGATTCCCAACAACCTTCAGGCATTCACCCGGTCGATCGTCCATGGCGTTCTCGATCCCGGTACGCTGCGCCAATCCGGGCTACAGGTGTCGATCGAGTATGGTGCCTTCACGTTGCAACGGACCGGCCACATCGCAGGCAGCGACGTCGAATCGCTGCGACGCCCCTGGCTGGAATGGCTGGCCGCAACTCGACAATTCCAACTGTACGCTCAAGACGGCGGCATCATACAGGTCTCGCCCGGCGAGCTGTTCGGCAGCAACGGTTTTGCGCCGACACTGCCTGGCGCCGTGCTGGCAATATCGGCGCGCGAGATCGTCGTGGCAAACGCCTACGGATTGTGGGCGCGGTCGCTGACCGACGATCTGGTCGAACGAGGACCACGCTGGACCCGCTTCGATCGGCCGCTTCCGCCTGTCGTCGCGGCAACTGGCGGCCGGTTCTACTTCGATCGCGACTCGGTGGCCGTAGATGGCCGCGTCATCGAGCCCGATTCCGGCACGCTCGATGTCCAGCGCGACGCGTTACGGTTCAGTGCGTCCGCACGCCAGGCCAGCGTCGCGGCACAGCTGATGGTCGATGGTCGGCTGGTCGACGATTTCGCCACGACTGGTTTCCTGCACGATCAACGGCTGGGTATTGGGATTGATGGCGGCGCAGAGGTCGTCTTGACGCGCATCGGCGTGCTGCGGCTGACCGACTTCCGAGAAGTCCGGCCACTGCCCGGCCGCGCGGAAGCCAGCGCGCTGTTCGCACACGGCGATGAGCTGCACGCGCGCGTCGACGGTGGAAGCGTGGTGAAATGGACCCAAGCAGGATGGACTGCCGTCGACGATCCGAGACGTAGCGGCGTACTACATGGTGATGCCCATTGGCGTTGGGAGCGCGTCAACGACGAAGTCGTTCTGGGCGGCGCGAAATGGCGTATCGGCCGGCGCGGCTGGCGCTTTGCAGCGGATGTCGTGATCGGCGCCGCCTGGGGCTCCGATAACATCGCCGTGGTCACCGAGGACGGCACGCGCACGGCGCGGCGGTTCGCCGATCTTGCCGATCTTCGTCCGGCCGACGGGCCACTGCCACCCACGGCCATCGGCGAAGGAGTCGTGGAGGCACGCTTTCTGGCGCCCGGAACCCCCGTCCTGGGCTATGCTGATCGCAACGGCTTCAACGTGATGTGGAATGATGCCCAGAAGACCTGGCAGCCGATGGCGCCGACACGGAATCCCGGCGTGCAGCGCGTTGCCGTGGCGGGCGACTTTCTGAACATTGCCTTCACACAGGCACGGGCCACCGTCGAGCTGGTGGCGGCCCATGCCACGAAAGGCAGGTCGCTCGTGCCCGTGACGTGGCGCGCTCAGCAAGCCTTTCCCTTCGACGTAGCACGTGCAATCGGCGCCGACGGGCAGCGTCTTTTCATCGCGACTCTCACGACGCTGCAGATCGCCGACACCGCCGATGGGCCGCTGCGCATGATCGACACACGCCCCAACGCGACCGGGCCACCCGCGCCGATCACGCGAATCGGTCGGCCGGCAGCCAATCCGCAGCGCTTCATCGGCACCGGCGACGCATCCACCTGCTTCGATTTGTCGGGTGCACTGCCGCAGCCTTGCAGCGAGCCCGATACGCTCGTCGAGCGCAGTCTGGGAGCGACCGATTTCTGGCGCTGGACGCTGCGCGATCGGGCCGTGGTGCGCTACCTCGACACCGCAGGTACCCCCGTCGGTCCGACTGTCCAGTCGATCGGCGGACAAGGATTTCCGCACGACCAGTTGAACGCCTATGTCCAGTGCGGCCGCGGATTGGCGCTGTGGGCGGACGGCGCGCTCCTCACCGAAGTATCAGGCCCGCATCTTGCCATGACGGCGCGTACGACCGTCGCGCTGCCGACAGATGCTCGCACCCTGCACTGTCAGGAGACCGCATCGATGCTCGGCGGTACGCAGCAGCAGATTGTGCCGGGCCTGTATGCCCTGGCCGGGGCAGTTTCTTGGCGGATGAGCGGTCAGCAGTGGACCAACGTCAGCGAACTCGCGGCGGCACTCAACGAAAGGGCGGCCGGCCTCCTGCCCTACGAGCGAGCCCGCCTGCGTTTGCGTCGCACCGCCGGAACGCAGTCCGCAGTCGCAAGCGGCGGACCGCTGCGCCTCGAATACAGGACGCTTGCCAACACGTGGTTGCCGATCGAGGCAGCAGGCGCTCGCTACGCCATCGACAGCCGCCTGGGCTTGCTGGTTGCCGACGGCAAGATCTGGAGCATCACACCCAAAGGTCTGTTGCGCCTCATATGGTCAGGCGACGAGCTTGCTCTTGATCCCAACGACCTGTTGCTGACGGTGTTGCCGACGATCAGCAGGCAAAGATGTCTGGTCGACCGCATCGAGCAGAGCGATGGCACCGGCGTCGCTCTGACGATGAAACGCGGCAAGCCCATCATACTGCGGTGCCAAAACGGTTCGGTATTCGCCAGCACCAAGTTCGGCCAGTCGGACGATGGCGGCTTTCAGCCGCGTCGCGAGGATCCCTTTATCGCCCGCACCCTGATCGGCGACGCGACGGATCCGCTGCAGTGGAGCATCGTCGATCGCGTACCGGGCAGCCACGGCCGCCTGCGCCTCGAGTGGCGCGGCGAGGCGGTTCCCCTGAACAACGGCCGCTTTCAGGCCGACGCTTTCGTTGGCGTCACCTCGGTCGAGGAGGATACCCTCGACCTCGTCGCCGAGAACGGCTGGACCCGCGCCCGCGGAACAGCTCTGTCGCTTGCCGGCACGGACCGCCCGACAGGCAGCAAGAATGTTGCTCCTTACGTGCGGTCGGCAGCGCGCGACCGCGACAGTGCCGGCGCCAACGTGCTCTGCCTCAGGGGCGAGCGCACAGGCAACCGCCAGGCCTTCCGCGACCTCTACCGAGCAGACGGCACTTGGGAACAGAACGCCTCCTGTGGCCGCTTCGACGCAACCGAGGGATTGTGGACCTATCGTGTCCAACCGTCGGCGAACGGCACGCCCCGGCTCGACATTCGCGGGCGTGACGCGGACGGCATCGAGTTCGCCCGACCCTTCCTCGGCGGCCGCTTCGGCGATCTCGTCGCGACCGGCGGACCGCTTGCCGTTGCCGACCGCACAGGTCTCTCGATCCTCGTGCCGAGCACGGCGGGCCTGACGTTGTTGGCTCAGGATGGCGGTTTTGCTGGCCCGATCCGGCGGCAAACGACGGACGGCGACATCGCCCTCCTTGCGTTGCGTGACGGATCGCCGGCGATCGTTACGCGAAATGACGTGACGTCACTCGAACGCACATCGGCGCCCGAGTGCCCCGGCGCTCCCCGCCTGCTCGACGCGTTGGGAGAACATGCACGCTTCGTTGCGATGAGCGTTACACGAGAAGGCCGGGTCGAGGCCGTGGCTAACCGTGAGGGCCGTCGCGTGATGATCGAGGGTCCTTGCATCGGCGCCGTTGCCCCGGCGGCCTGGCTCACCACGATCGAGCTCGCCAGCCGGCAACGGTTGCAGGCCCTCGGCACGGCCTGGAAAGGCCCGCGGGTCGTGTCGTTGGTCGCAAAAGAGGGTCGATTGCTTGCCTTGCGCAACGGTGTTCAGCCTGCGGAGACGCCACTTCTAGACCGGACAGGCGCTCCCTTGCGTCTACTGCACGACGGCAGTGCGGCCTATCTTTTGACCGAAACGGAGGTTTTCCGCGTCGACGTCGACCGGCTGATCTCGCTGCTCGCCGAGCATGGCGGCTAAAGCATGACTGACGTGGACACTTCTGCTCCGCCCGCCAACGTTGCGCGCGAGCGCCTGTCGCTTGGCGGCAAGACGCTCATCATGTTCGACGATGGACAGGTCTCGTTGCAGACGCGGCAAGGCACACCGATGGGCATGCGCGAGCGCGACCAGTTCATTGATAGATCGCCCGGTCGGGTCCTGACCTGGCTCTCCACGAGCGCCGAGAGTCGCAACGAAGCGGAGGACCCCGTGGCCTCGCTTCTCCAGATCGACGCATTCGCGATCCTGCAACAGGTCATGGCCGAGGGAGGTTACGCGGTCCCGATTCCGGCGCCGGCCTCGCCGAGGCCATCGACGGTGCCCCCAGCCACCATCGCCGCGTCTTCTCGTGGAGTCTCGTTGGCCAGTCGGCTGGACCGAGTCGCCGCACGCTGGCGCGCCCATGATCAGTGGCACAATCGACTGCATGAACATCGCCAGTCTGCTGCGGCCGCGGCGCAGGCCGAAGCCGACACCCGCCACGCAATCCGCTCGGCAGTGGCCGAGCCACAATCCGACATCCCGAGGATCTTGCGGGGCGCGATCAGCTGCGTCGTTCAGCCGACGTCACCTACCGCCAGCGGCACCGTCCGCATCGCATGCCGGCAGGCGAGTGATGGCAGACTAGGTATCGGAATTCGCTGCCGAGGAACATTTCCTCGACCGACATGGGTCCTGCTCCGTGATGAGCGACGTCCGGTGGGACTGACGCGCGGCGACTTTCGGGACCCGTGGGTTCTGGAGCGGGCTCGTCGCACTCAGATCGCCGAGCTCTACATCACGGCCCTGATGGTGTTCGCCCTGTCTCCGGGCGAAAGTTCGCTGCTGTGGCAGTCCCAGCACGCGCCGCTTTCGCCGGACGAGTTCCCGAGTGGCATCGCGATCAGCTCGAAGGCCACGATCAGCGCCACCGACTTCAACGAGCACGGCCTGGCCTTGCGGGGCGCAATCGAAGGCGGGCTCGGCCCGCCGCCTGAATGGCTTCACTGGAGCACAGAGGCATCCTGACAACCACGAAGTTCGAGCGCGCGCCGGGAAAGCAATACCCTGAGCCCAACAGCAAAAAACCGACACTCTCGCGGCAAGCGCCACGCGAATGTCGGTTTCTATGGTTGCGGGGGCAGGATTTGAACCTACGACCTTCAGGTTATGAGCCTGACGAGCTACCGGGCTGCTCCACCCCGCGGCAAATCCATGCTTTGGCTATATCGTTTGTTCGGAAGAGGTTCCTCGCGCTTGGAAGATCTGGCAGCGACCTACTCTCCCGTGCCTTAAGACACAGTACCATCGGCGCTGAAAGTTTTCACGTCCGAGTTCGGAATGGGATCGGGTGTACACCCTTCGCTAGTGCCACCAGATCGTCGAAGCGCGAAGAAAGAAAGTCTTGGGTCTGTCGTGCACAAGGCCGGCAGCGGATGTCGACCGCTGCACGGAACGAATGAAA
>JAIUOY010000069.1:0-2713 GCA_020160995.1 Pseudomonadota bacterium
CCGCATGTGCCTGGTCGAGGTGAAGGGCGGACCGCCCAAGCCCGCGGCATCCTGCGCCATAGGCGTGCGCGACCTGCGCCCGGGCCCGAATGGCGAGGCGCCGGAAATCTTCACCAACACGCCGATGGTCAAGAAGGCCCGTGAAGGTGTGATGGAATTCCTGCTCATCAACCACCCGCTCGATTGCCCAATCTGCGATCAGGGCGGCGAATGCGACCTGCAGGACCAGGCGATGGCCTTTGGCGTTGATGCCTCGCGCTATCATGAAAACAAGCGCGCGGTTGAGAACAAATATATCGGGCCGCTCGTGAAGACGGAGATGAATCGCTGCATTCACTGCACGCGTTGCGTTCGCTTCACGACCGAAGTTGCCGGCATTTCCGAACTCGGCCTGATCGGTCGCGGCGAGGACGCCGAGATCACCACTTATCTCGAACAGGCGATGACCTCCGAGCTGCAGGGCAACGTCATCGACCTGTGCCCGGTCGGCGCGCTGACCTCCAAGCCTTATGCCTTCCAGGCGCGTCCGTGGGAGCTGACCAAGACCGAATCCATCGACGTGATGGACGCTGTCGGTTCAGCGATCCGCGTCGACAGCCGTGGCCGCGAAGTGATGCGCATCATGCCGCGCATCAACGAGGCGGTGAACGAGGAGTGGATCTCCGACAAGACCCGCTTCATCTGGGACGGTCTGCGCACCCAGCGCCTCGACCGCCCCTATGTGCGCCACAATGGCCGCCTTGCGCCGGCAACCTGGGCAGAAGCCTTCGCCGCCATCAAGGACGCCGTTTCGAAGACGTCGCCTGAGCGTATCGGCGCCATCGCCGGCGATCTCGCAACCGTCGAAGAGATGTATGCGCTGAAGCAGCTGATCGCTTCGCTCGGCTCGAAGAACCTCGACTGCCGCCAGGATGGTTCAGCGCTCGATCCGTCGCTCGGCCGCGCCAGCTACATCTTCAACCCGACCATCGAAGGCATCGAGCAGGCCGACGCCATCCTGATCATCGGCTCCAACCCGCGCTTCGAGGCTTCGGTGCTCAATGCCCGCATCCGCAAGCGTTGGCGCGGCGGCGATGTGCCGGTTGCCGTGATCGGCGAGATCGGCGACACGCGCTATGCCTACGAACAGCTGGGCTCGGGCCCGGAGACGCTGAAGGATCTGGCCGACGGCAATGGCAAGTTCTTCTCGACGCTGAAGAAGGCCTCGCATCCGCTGATCATCATCGGCCAGGGCGCGCTCGCCCGTTCCGACGGTGCGGCCGTGCTCGGCCAGGCCGCCAAGCTGGCAGGCGCCGTCAAGGCTAGCCGTCCGGACTGGAACGGCTTTGCCGTGCTGCACACCGCCGCCGCCCGCGTCGGCGGCCTCGACGTCGGCTTCGTGCCGGGCGAGGGCGGCAAGAATGTTGCCGGCATGCTGGGCGAGACGGACGTGCTGTTCCTGCTCGGCGCCGACGAGATCGACATGTCCAAGGCGGGCGATGCCTTCGTGGTTTATGTCGGCACCCATGGCGATGCCGGCGCACACCGCGCCAACGTCATCCTGCCGGCTGCTGCCTACACCGAGAAGTCGGGCACCTATGTGAATACCGAAGGTCGTGTCCAGATGACCGGCCGCGCCGGTTTCGCGCCGGGCGAGGCCAAGGAAGATTGGGCGATCCTGCGTGCGCTGTCCGACGTGCTCGGCCACAAGCTGCCGTTCGATTCGCTGCAGCAGCTGCGCGCCAAGCTTTTCCAGGAGTTCCCGCATCTGGCCCGCATCGACGAGATCGATGCCGGCGACAATGACGACATTGCCAAGGTCGCCAAGCTCGGCGGCCGGCTGAACAAGGGCGCCTTCACCTCAGCGGTGAAGGACTTCTATCTCACCAACCCGATCGCTCGCGCGTCGGCGGTGATGGCCGAATGTTCGGCATTGGCCAAGAACGGCTTCAAGCAGGCGGCGGAGTAAGGGCTGTCATGGATACCTTCTTCTCCTTCTACGTCCTGCCGGCGTTGATCATTCTCCTGAAGTCGGTCGTTCTGATCGTCGTTCTGCTGATCTTCGTCGCCTATATTCTCTACGCCGATCGCAAGATCTGGGCGGCGGTGCAGCTGCGCCGCGGTCCGAACGTCGTCGGCCCCTGGGGCCTGCTGCAGGCTTTCGCCGACCTTCTGAAGTTCGTCTTCAAGGAGCCGGTGATCCCGTCAGGCGCCAACAAGGGCGTGTTCCTGCTGGCGCCGGTGGTTTCGGCGGTGCTGGCAATCGCGGCCTGGGCCGTGATCCCGGTCAGCGAAGGCTGGGCCATCGCCAACATCAATGTCGGCATCCTCTATGTCTTCGCCATCTCCTCGCTCGAGGTTTATGGCGTGATCATGGGCGGCTGGGCGTCGAACTCGAAATATCCGTTCCTCGGCGCGCTGCGCTCGGCGGCACAGATGGTGTCTTATGAAGTCTCGATCGGCTTCGTCATCGTCTGCGTGCTGCTGACGGTCGGCTCGCTGAACCTGACCGACATCGTGCTGTCGCAGGGCGACGGCATCGGCACGCGCCTCGGCCTGCCGAACACGTTCCTCGACTGGAACTGGCTCGTGCTGTTCCCGATGTTCGTGATCTTCTTCATCTCGGCGCTGGCCGAGACGAACCGCCCGCCCTTCGATCTGGTCGAGGCCGAGTCGGAACTCGTCGCCGGTCACATGATCGAATATTCGTCGACGCCGTTCCTGCTGTTCTTCC
>JAIUOY010000070.1:0-2999 GCA_020160995.1 Pseudomonadota bacterium
CGCGACCTTCGTCGGCATCAACAAGGCGGTTCTGGAAGAGCTGCCGAAGATCATCCATGGCGGCGAGGATTTCGTCACCGTGCCGATGCAGGGCTCCGGCACCTTCGCCGTCGAGGCGATGCTGACCACCTTCGTGCCGCGCGACGGCAAGATCCTGGTCCTGATCAACGGCGCCTATGGCCAGCGCGCCAAGCGTATCCTGGAGATCGCCGGCCGCGCCGTCGCCGTGCACGAGACCGCCGAGGACACCCCGCCGGATCTTGCCGAGGTCGACCGCATGCTGGTCGCCGACCCCGCGATCACCCATATCTTCACGGTCCATTGCGAGACGACCAGCGGCATCCGCAACCCGGTTGAGGCGATCGCCGCGCTGGCCAAGCGCCATGGCCGCCGCTTGCTGGTCGACTCGATGAGCGCCTTCGGCGCCCTGCCGCTCGACAGCCGCGAGGTCTATTTCGACGCCGTCGCCGCCTCCTCGAACAAGTGCATCCAGGGCGTTCCCGGCCTCGGCTTCGTCATCGCCCGCAAGAGCGCGCTGGCAGAGACCCAGGGCAACGCCACCACGCTGGTGCTCGACCTCTACGACCAGAATGCCGGCTTCGAGCGCACCGGCCAGTACCGCTTCACCCCGCCGATCCACGTCATCGTCGCCTTCCACGCGGCTTTGCAGGAGTTCTGGGCCGAAGGCGGCGTCGCAGGCCGTGGCGAGCGTTATGCCGAGAATGCCCGCATCCTGATCGAGGGGATGGAGGGGCTCGGCTTCCGCACGCTGCTCCCGGCAGCTCGGCAGGCGCCGATCATCGTCACCTTCCACATGCCGGAGGACAAGAACTTCGTCTTCCAGCGCTTCTACGACGCGCTGAAGGATGCCGGCTACGTCATCTATCCCGGCAAGCTGACGGTCGCGGACAGCTTCCGCATCGGCTGCATCGGCGCGCTCGGTTCGCAGGACATGCGCGCCTTCGTCGCCACAGTGTCGGATGTCCTTGATGAAATGGGCGTCGGCCTGAAGTCGGCCGCGTAAGGAGCCCTGAGATGACAATGCACACGAAGATCGGCGCGGATGTCGTTGCGAACGGCCGCAATTATGCGCGGCCGCAGCGCCCGACGGTGGTGATCTGCATGGACGGCTCGGAGCCGGCCTATATCGAGGCGGCCAGCGCCAAGGGCCTGACGCCGAACCTCGACCGGATCATGAAGACCGGCGCCAGCACCCATGCCTATTCGGTGATCCCGAGCTTCACCAACCCGAACAACCTTTCGATCATCACCGGCCGCCCGCCGGCCGTGCACGGCATCGCCGGCAACTTCTTCTATGACCGCGAGGCCAAGGAAGAGGTGATGATGAACGATGCCCGCTTCCTGCGGGCGCCGACCATCCTCGCGGAGTTCCAGAAGACCGGCCACAAGGTCGCGATGGTCACCGCCAAGGACAAGCTGCGCACGTTGCTCGGCAAGGGGCTCGACTTTGCGTCCGGCAGCGCCATCGCCTTCTCCTCGGAGAAGGCCGACAAGGCCAACAAGGCGGAAAACGGCATCGAGAACGTGCTCGATTTCGTCGGCATGCCCGTGCCGTCGGTCTACTCGGCCGATCTCTCCGAGTTCGTCTTCGCCGCCGGCGTCAAGCTGCTGGAGACCTTCAAGCCCGACCTGATGTATCTCTCGACCACCGACTATGTGCAGCACAAGGCTGCGCCCGGTTCGGAGATGGCCGATAGCTTCTACGCCATGTTCGACGGTTATGTCGGCAAGCTCGACGCGCTCGGCTGCACGCTGGTCATCACCGCCGACCACGGCATGAACGACAAGCATCTCGCCAATGGCGAGCCGGACGTTGTCTATCTCCAGAGCCTGATGGACGAGTGGTACGGCCGGGGCACGATGCGCGTGATCCTGCCGATCACCGATCCTTACGTCGTCCATCACGGCGCGCTCGGCTCCTTCGCCACGGTCTATCTGCCGGATGGCGCCAGCCAGGAAGAGGTTGCGGCCCGCATCTCCGGCCTCGACGGCATCGCGCTGGCGGTGACGTCTGCCGAAGCCTGCGAGCGCTTCGAATTGCCGGCCGACCGGATCGGCGATGTCGTGGTCGTCTCGACCCGCCAGAAGGTCATCGGCACCTCGCCGGACAAGCACGATCTCTCGGGCCTGACCGAGCCGCTGCGCTCGCATGGCGGCATCACCGAGCAGCGCGTGCCGATGATCGCCAACCGGCCGATCACGGTGCCGGAGGGTCGTACGCTGCGCAATTTCGACGTCTTCGACGTCGCCCTGAACCTGGTGAACTGAGATGAACGCGACGGTGAAGCCGCCGGTGCGGCGCGAGGCGATGCGCATCGCCGGCAAGCTGGTCACGACCGACGACATGGTCGAGGTCAGGAACCCCTATGACGACAGCCTCGTCGGCCTGATCCCGGCGGCCCGGCCCGAGCATGTGCGCGAGGCCTTCGCCAAGGCGAAGGCGTTCAAGCCGGCGCTCTCGCGCTACGAGCGCCAGCAGATCCTGCAGAAGACCGCCGAGTTGCTGCGCGACCGCAAGGAGCTCTTCGCCAAGCTGATCACGGCGGAAGCCGGCCTGTGCTGGAAGGACTCGCTCTATGAGGCGAGCCGCGCCTACGACGTCTGGTCCTTCGCGGCGCAGCTCACCATCAAGGACGATGGCGAGATGTTTTCCTGCGACATCTCGCCGAACGGCAAGGCGCGCAAGATCTTCACGACGCGCCAGCCGCTGCTCGGCGTGATCTCCGCGATAACGCCCTTCAACCATCCGCTCAACATGGTCAGCCACAAGCTGGCTCCGGCGATCGCGACCAATAACCGCCTCGTGCTGAAGCCGACGGAGCTGACCCCGCTGACCGCGCTGGCGCTGGCCGACGTGCTCTACGAAGCCGGCCTGCCGCCGGAGATGCTCTCGGTCGTCACCGGCAATCCCTCGACCATGGGCGACGCGATGATCACCGATCCCGATGCGGATCTGGTGACCTTCACCGGCTCCGTTC
>JAIUOY010000071.1:0-39355 GCA_020160995.1 Pseudomonadota bacterium
GAGGCGGAGCGGAACTGCTTGCCGTAGGCCGCGCCGGTATCCTCGTCCTCATAGAAGCGGTGCAGATAGGAGGCGTGGGCCGGGTCGATGCCGACCTCCAGCGCCTGCAACCAATTGCATTCGATCAGCCCCTTGAAGGCGAAGGCATGCGTGCCGGGGGCCAGGAAGCAGTCGAAATCGGGGAAGGCGGGGGCTTCTCCCTCGCCGAGATAGGCGAAGACGATGCCGTTCTTCACGACGACGGGATAGCTCTTCTGCCGGACCTTCTGGCAAAGCACGCTGCCCTCGGGTTCGGCCGGCGTTTCGAGGCATTTGCCGTCGACATCGAACAGCCAGCCATGGAACAGGCAGCGCAGGCCGCCATCCTCGAGCCGGCCGAAGGCAAGATCGGCACCGCGATGTGGACAGTCGCGGTCGAGCAGGCCGTGGCGGCCACGCTCGTCGCGGAACAGCACGAAGTCTTGCCCCAGCACGCGCACCGCCTTGGCCGGCCGTTCCTCGGGCAGCTCGTCGGCAAGCGCCACGGGATGCCAGTAGTGGCGCATCAGGGCGCCGCACTTGGTGCCGGGGCCGATCCGGGTGATCAGCTCGTTCTGCTCGGGGCTCATCATGGCTTTGCTTCCTGCGCCTGATCTTTGGCAAATCCGAGTGTTACATTAACGAACATTCGTTCTATATTGATATTCGCCCACCTTCTCTTTGCCTGGCAAGTGCCCCTCGAAAACGCATGAGCAGACTGCGTCCCGCCGATGCCGAACGGCGAGCCCAACGTCCCGACAGCGCCAACTTCTCGGAAGCGCTGGCACGAGGGTTAAGCGTCATCACCGCTTTCGACGACGAGCGCCGGCGCATGACCTTGAGCGACGTCGCCCGCGCCGTCGATCTGCCGCGGGCGACGGTGCGTCGGGCGCTGGCGACGCTCGTCGAGCTGGGATACCTCGAAGCCGAGGGACGCTTGTTTCGCTTGACGCCTCGTATCCTCAAGCTGGCCTCGGCCTATCTTTCGTCCAACACCGTGTCGAGTATCCTGCAGCCGGTTTGCGAGCGCCTCTGCCAGCAGGTCGGGGCCTCGTGCTCGGTCGCGGTTCTGGATGGCGACGAAGCCGTGATGATTGCCCGCGCCGTGCCGGCACGTCCGCCCTCCGTCGGGCTGGGCGTCGGTTATCGCCTGCCGGCATTCTGCAGTGCTCTCGGTCGTGCGCTCCTGAGCGGCATGCCCGACATCGAACTCGACTCCTACCTTTCGAGGCTGGAGCCGTGGCGTGCCACGCGCCAGACGGTGATCGCGAAGCCTGAAATCCGCCGACTGATCCTCGATGTTCGCAAGAAAGGATACGCACTCGTCGACCAGGAAGCCGAGGTAGGGATCCGCTCGATCGCCGTGCCGCTGCGCCGCTTCGACGGCAAGCCGGTGGCCGCGCTCAATATCGGCGTGCAGCCCGAACAGGTGCCGGCGAGGACGATGGTTGCCGAGTATGCTCCGCTGCTTCTGCAGGAGGCAGACGCGCTAAGGGAGCAGCTTGTCTAGGGCGCTGATCAACCCAGCAATTCGCGGCAATCGAGATCGTCGACGGTGAGGTGGATGCGCTCCAGATTGTTCCACCAAATCAGGGGCGGGATGCCTGCCGATTGAAACCAGATCGGCCGTGTGCTCTGCAAGAGCACCGCCAGCCGGTAGTCATCCTGCAGCGCCCGCCGGTCGTAGCCGACCACGCCCTGGGTCGTGATCTCCGAGTGGAAGCAATCCAGCAGGTAGGATTCGGCCCTTTGTCGAAGCTCGGGATACCAGTGCATCGCCATCATGTAGGCGAGATTTTCGGCGCCGACATTCAATCGCCAGGCGTCCCAGTCGAACAGTCTGGCGCTATCGGCCGAGCCATTGCACGGCAGGAAGCAGTTCCAGACATGCGAGTCGCCCTGGATGACGGTCATATGTCGGCGGCCAAGCTTGCGTTCGAGCAGACGAGGAGCCTGATCGAAGAGACGCGCATAGAAAGAGCGCCGGGCAGGTGAAAGCTGATCGCCCAACTGATCCACAAAGCGCTCGTAGGTGCCGGCCAGATCTCGCAGCCCTTGCTGGATGCCATTGACGTCGGGCCATGCACCGACCGTGGTGCCCAGGCGAGGATCGTCCCACCAGCAGGCCTTGAAGCGGGCGTGCGTGCGAACGATAGCTTCGCTTTGCTCGATCGTCGGTGGCAGCGGCCACTGGGTGGCGACCATGTGCGAATCGGTCAGGTCTTCAAGCAGCAGATGCCAGGCGCCCGTCGTCGTATCGCAATGCGCTTCGAAGCAGCGAGGCAGGAGGCCACCCGGCGTGGCGGAAGCGACATTGGTATAGAACCCGACCTCCTTGCGGCCGCTTTCCCACTTGGTCCCAGGACTGCTGGGTAGTTCGGTCTTGAGGATGAGCGAGACGGGAGCACTCGGCGTTGCGCTATCGTAGCCAAGGCGCAACCGGAAGAACTGCGACAGCAGGGTAGGGAATGATCTGTCGACCGTAACGGTGCTGACATGACCACGGTCCAGGGTGCCAGCGCGATGAAGCACCTCGGTCAGGTGCTCGGCATCGGCGGCCTTGGGCAAAGGGGCTGTCATTGCGTCCGGCCTTATTGTCCCATCGGAAAGGGCGCAAAACACGGGAAAAGTGACACCCTAGCCATGGAGTGACCGCAGCAAGTAAATTGGCCCGCATGAACACTTTGAATGGCATGCCGGGCCCGACCTCGCGGGTCTTCTTCTCACAACGTCTGCGACTTCACTATGTCGACTGGGGCAATCCCGAAGCGCCGCCGCTGTTGCTGGTCCATGGCGGGCGCGACCACTGCCGGAACTGGGACTGGGTGGCGCAGGCATTGCGCAAGGACTGGCACATCATTTGTCCGGATCTGCGTGGACACGGCGACAGCCAGTGGTCGCCCGACGGCAACTATTCGATGGCGGCCTATATCTACGACCTCGCCCAGCTCGTGCATCAGCAGGCGCTGGCGCCGGTGACGATCGTGGCCCATTCGCTGGGCGGCAATATCTGCCTGCGCTTCTCGGGCATCTATCCGGACAAGGTGCGGAAGCTGGTGGCGATCGAAGGGCTGGGGCCGTCGCCCAAGGTCATCGCCGAGCGCGGCAAGAAGGCGATGGACGAGCGCATGCGCGAATGGGTCGAAGAGCAGCGCAAGCTGTCGGGCCGCCTGGCGCGCCGCTATGCCACGATCGAGGACGCCTTCAAGCGCATGCAGGACGAGAACAAGCATCTGAGCGCTGAGCAGGCGCGGCATCTCACGCAGCAGGGCGTGAACCAGAACGAGGACGGCACCTACAGCTGGAAGTTCGACAACTATGTGCGCGCCTGGCCGCCCTACGACATGAGCTACGAGGATATCGAGCATCTGTGGACCAAGATTTCGTGCCCCTCGCTCCTGGTCTACGGCAAGGAGAGCTGGGCCTCGAACCCCGAGAAGGACGGCCGCATCAAGCACTTCAAGACGGCCAAGGTCGTGGAGTTCGACAATGCCGGTCACTGGGTGCACCACGACCGTCTGAACGACTTCGTCGCGTTGACCAGGGATTTCATCAAATGAAGGCAGCGATCTTCCGCGGCGGCGACCTGGTCGTCGACACGCTTCCCGATCCGATTCCGGCGCAAGGCCAGGTGCTGGTGAAGACGCTGGCCTGCGGTATCTGCGGCTCGGACCTGCATGCGGCCAAGCACGCGCATCGCATGGTCGCGGTCACCAAACGCATCCCGGGCCGGGTGCCGATGGACCTCGCGCGAGACGTCGTCTTCGGACACGAGTTCTGCTGCGAGATCCTCGACTACGGCCCCAAGACCGAGAAGAGGATCAAGCCCGGCACGCGCGTCTGCTCCATGCCGCTGATGATGGAAGCCGACGGGCCGAAAGGCATGGGCTACTCCAACACCTATGTCGGCGGCTATGCCGAACGCATGGTGCTGTCGGCGCCCCTGATGCTGGAAGTGCCCAATGGTTTGCCGACCGAGCATGCCGCGCTGACCGAACCTCTGGCCGTCGGCGTGCATGCGGTCGAGAAGGGGAACCTCACGGGCGACGAGGCACCGCTGGTCGTCGGCTGTGGCCCGGTCGGCCTCGCCGTGATCGCGGCTCTCAAGCTCAAGGGAATCCATCCGATCGTCGCGGCGGACTTTTCGCCCAAGCGGCGTGAGCTGGCCATCCTCATGGGTGCCGATATCGTGGTCGATCCGGCTGTCGAGTCGCCCTATGCCAAGCTGGCCGCCGACAAGCGCGCTGCGGTCTTCGAGTGTGTCGGCGTGCCGGGGTTGATCCAGCAGATCTTCGAGAAGGCGCCGCGCGATGCGCGGGTCATCGTGGTTGGCGTCTGCATGGAACCCGACACGATCGAACCGCTGTTTGCGATCTTCAAGGAACTGAACCTGCAGTTCGTCCTGGGCTACACGCCCGAGGAGTTCGCGCGGTCGCTTCGTCTCTTGGCCGAGGGGAAAGTCGACGCCGAAGCGTTGATCACCGGCAAGGTCGGGTTGGAGGGCGTGAAGGGCGCTTTCGAAGAGCTGGGCAACCCCGAACGACACACCAAGATCCTGGTCGAACCCTGGCGCTAAGGCTGTCCTTCCATTGACCAGATGGCGGTCGATTTGATAGCGCTGTCGACATCCTTGGGAGGAAAGCATGAAGTTTCATAATTCGATCGGCCCCAACCCGCGCATGGTTCGGATGTTCATGGCGGAGAAGGGCTTCGAGGTGCCGCGGGTCGAGGTCGACCTGCTCGGCGGCGAGAACCGCCGCGAGCCGTATCTCAAGATCAATCCGTCCGGCCAGTGCCCGGCGCTCGAACTCGACGACGGCTCGGTGCTGGCCGAGATTACGGCGATCTGCGAGTACATCGACGAGGTCAAGAAGGACACGCCGTCGCTGATCGGCGACACCGCCGAGGAGCGTGCCAAGACCCGCATGTGGGTGCGCCGCATCGACCTCAACATCGTGGAGCCGGGCGCCAACGGCTTCCGCTTCGCCGAAGGGCTCAAGCTCTTCCAGAACCGCATTCATTGCATTCCGCAGGCGGCTGACGATCTCAAGGCGACGGCGCGCCAGAAGCTCGCCTGGCTCGACCAGCAGATGGGCGCCAAGCCCTTTGTTACGGGCGACAAGCTCACCCTGGCGGATATCCTGCTGTTCGCTTTCATCGACTTCTTCGGCACCGTCGGCCAGCCGCTGAGCCCCGATTGCAAGAACCTGACGGCCTGGTTCGGCCGCATGAAGGCCCGGCCCAGCGCCTCGGCCTGACCTTCAACGCTTCCAAGCTGCAGGATCATTCCGATGCGCCGACTGCTCGCTCTGCTCGTTCTCCTCGTTCTGCCCCTGGCCGGGGCGCACGCTCAGGGCGATCCGCCGGGCGTCAAAGGGTTGTTCCTGTTGACCGACTATCCGTCGCAGACGGTTCGCGCGGGGGAGGTCACGACCATCCGCGTGAAGGTGAACAACGCCGGCCTCGTGCCGGAGCCGCTGGCGCTTTCGCTGCAGGGCGTGCCGGCAGGCTGGAAGGCCGACATTCTGGGGGGCGGCCAGCCGGTCGCTGCCGTGATGGCGGGCGTCAATCAGGACGTCACCGTCCAGCTACGCATCGAAGTGCCCAAGGATGCCAAGCCCGGTTCGCAGAACCTGGTGCTGACCGCCAAGGGCCAGACCCTGCAGCAGGCCAGCCTGCCGCTCACCTTGACGGTTGGCACGGAGACACCGGCCAAGCTCAGCCTGAAGTCGCGCCTGCCGTCGCTGCGGGGCACGCCGCGCTCGGCGTTTGAATACACGCTGACCGTCGGCAACGATTCCGGCAAGGACCTGACCGTGGCGCTGTCGGCGCAAGGGCCAGCGAATTTCCAGAACACCTTCACCGAAGGCTTTGGTTCCAACGAGATCAGCTCGATCCCGATCGAAGCCGGCCAGACCAAGGACATCAAGCTCAAGGTAACGCCGCCGCGCGACGTGAAGGCCGGCGACTATCCCGTGCTGGTGAAGGTCGCCGCCGAGGGCGCGACAGCCGAGATGCGCGTGACCCTGCAGGTGAGCGGGCAGGGCAAGCTGGCGCTTTCGACCAAGGATGGCCGGCTCTCCGGCGAAGCCGAGATCGGCAAGGCCTCGACCTACACGCTGATCCTGAACAACGACGGTACGGCGCCGGTCGAGGAAGTCGAGATGTCGGGCACGGTGCCCGTCAACTGGAAGGTCGAGTTCAATCCGAAGACGATCCCGTCGATTGCGCCCAACGACAAGAAAGAGGTGCAGGTCGCGGTGACGCCGGCCGACAAGGCGATTGCCGGCGACTATGTCGCCTCTTTCCGTGCCAATGGCCGCGGCGAGCAATCCTCGGCTGATTTCCGCATCACCGTCACCACCTCGACCCTGTGGGGGATCGTGGGCGTCGGCGTCATCGCCGTGGCACTGCTGGTCCTGCTGGGCGCCGTGATGCGCTTCGGACGGCGCTGAGGCCGGAAATGGCCGACAATGTCATCGAGGTTTGCGGGCTGCTGAAGCTTTACGGCGCTCAGCGCGCCGTGAATGCCATCGACCTCGACATCCGCCGCGGCGAGATCTTCGGCCTGCTCGGGCCGAACGGCGCGGGCAAGACCACGACCATCCTGATGCTGCTTGGTCTCACCGAAACCAGCGGCGGCACGGTGGATGTGCTGGGCTTCGATCCGGTACGCCAGCCGCTTGAGGTCAAACGGCGGGTCGGCTACCTGCCGGATGCCGTCGGCTTCTACGATCACCTGACGGCGCGCGAGAACCTCGTCTATACGGCGCGCCTGCTCGACATCCCGCGCCGCCAGATCGATGGACGCATCGTCGAGGCCCTGAAGTCGGTCAAGCTGGAGGACGTGATCAACAAGCGGGTTTCGACCTTCTCGCGCGGCATGCGCCAGCGGCTGGGCATTGCCGAGATCGTCATGAAGCAGGCCGAAGTTGCCATCCTCGACGAGCCGACCTCCGGTCTCGACCCGCATGCCACGTTCGAGCTGCTGGAGATGATTCGCGGCCTCAAGAAGTCCGGCGTCGCGGTGCTGCTGTCCTCGCATCTGCTGGACCGCGTGCAAAGCGTCTGCGATCGCGTGGCGCTGTTCAACAAGGGCAACGTTGCCCTTATGGGAACGGTGGTTGAGCTCGCCAACCAGGTGCTGGGCGCCGGCCATCCGCTGCAGGTCGAGGCGTCTGGCATCGACGTTGCCGCGACCCTGAACGGCATCGAGGGCGTACAGACGGTACGACAGGAGAGCGACGGCTCGTGGCGGATCGTGGCCGACCGCGACGTGCGGGCGGCGGTCGCGCAGCGCATCGTCTCAGCCGGCGGCGCGCTGACCCGGCTCGCCGACCTGCAGCCCAGCCTCGAGGAAGTCTACACGCGCTACTTCCAGGAGGCCCGCCATGCCGCGTAGCCGTGAGGGGTCTCCGTTCACGGGCCTCGGCCCAGTCTTCTTGAAGGAGTTTGCCGATCACCTCTCCAGTGCCCGCATGATGGTGCTGATGCTGTTCGTGATCGTGTTCGGGGCGTTTCCGGTGGCCACGTCGCTGCAGACGCTGCGTACGGTCGTCGATCCCAATTCCTTCATCTTCCTGCGCATCTTCACACTCGAATCGGAACAGGTCGGCATCTCCTTCACGGCCGCGCTCAACTTCATCATTCCGTTGATGGCCATCGGGCTCGGCTTCGATGCGGTGAACAGCGAGTTCAACCGCCGGACGCTCAGCCGTGTGCTGTCGCAGCCGATCTATCGCGATGCGCTGCTGCTCGGAAAATTCCTGGGCGGATTGGCGACGCTCGCCGTCGCTTTGGTGGCGCTGTGGCTAATCGTACTGGGCGCCGGCCTGCTGTTGCTCGGCGTACCGCCGCGTGGCGTCGAGGTGGCGAGGGGACTGAGCTTCCTCGTCGTCGCCATTGCCTATGGCGGCGTCTGGCTCGCCATCGCCATACTCTTCTCGGTGATCTTCCGCTCGACCGCGACGTCGGCGCTCTGCGCGCTGGGTGTCTGGCTGTTTTTCTTCATCCTGTGGCCGCAGCTCGCCGGCGCGCTGCTGATCAGCTTGGCGCCATCCGAGATCAGGAGCATCGACGACTATGCCGCCGTGCAGTCGATGGGCCTCGGCCTGATGCGGCTCTCGCCGGGGACCTTGTTCAGCGAGGCCGTGCTCGGCCTGCTCAGCCCGGAGACGCGCACCCTGGGGCCAATGCTGCCGAGCCAGATGCGCGGGGCGATCATGGGGGCGCCGTTGCCCTTCGATCAGAGCGTGCTCCTCATCTGGCCGCAGGTCACAGGCCTCATCGCGGGCATGATCGTGGTCTTTGCCGCGGCCTATGTGATTTTCCAGCGTGAGGAAGTGCGCGCTTGAAGGACTGGACCCTCGCGGCTGCCCTCAACAACGCGCGCTGGTGCGACGCGGTCTGCCGCGCTCATGGCACGCCTGGCCGCTTCCTGCCACCGATCTGGGTCAATGCCGAGACAGTGCCGCGTTTCTATCCCAACGCCGTTACATTGGCGGTGGGAGAGGAGGCGCTGGAGGAGCAGCGCAGCGCCATCGACATTATGCTGAAGTCACACCTGCCCGGCCGCTGGTCGGTGAAGGACAGCTTCAGCACGCTCGACCTGTCGCGTCGCGGTTTTGATGTGCTGTTCGAAGCGCAATGGATACGCGGCACGATGCCTGCCGGCGGTCCGTCGACGGATATCGTCTGGACACGCGAAACCGAGGCGACATCGCCGTTGCCATTCGATGATCCGAACTTCGCCATGTTCGCGGGCCGGCGCGGCTACAGGGTCGTGGCGGGCGGCATGCTCTATCGCGCCGAGGGCGTCGTTGGCCTCTCCAACGTCGTGGCCGAGACTGCCGACGCCGCCGCCGTGTGGCGCTCGCTGATCCTTCTGGCATCGCAGACTTTCCCGCGATTGCCGCTGGTCGGTTACGAGTCCGGTCAGGAACTCGACGCGGCGGTCGCCGCAGGCTTCGAGGCCGGCGATCCTCTCAGGGTGTGGGTGACGGCTCGGGAGTGAACCCGCACGCCTTGAGCGCGGCCAGCATGTGCGGCGGCGGCGGAGCGGAGACGACAATCGGCGGCTTGGTCTGGGAGAGCGGCAGGATGATGCCGTGGGACTGCAGGTGGAGCTGCTTGTTCGGCTCGGCCGTGCCGTAGAGGCGATCCGCGATCACCGGGCAGCCCGCCGCTGCGCAATGGACGCGGATCTGGTGCGTGCGGCCGGTTTCGGGCTTGAGCTCCAGCCAGGTGATACCCGGACCATGCCCAAGCACCTTGTAGCGCGTCAGAGAAGGCTGACCCTTTGATGAAACCTTCACCGACCAGCCGCTGCGCGTGTTGACCTTGAGGAGCGGCATGTCGAACACGCCTTCCTCTGCCGGCGGTGCGCCCTCGACGACGGCCCAGTAGGTCTTCTCGGTATCGCGCCCCGAAAAGAGGCGGCCCAACTTCGCCAGCGCCTTGGGATGCCGGCCCAGCACCAGAACGCCCGCCGTATCGGCATCCAGCCGATGGGCGAGTGACGGTGGCCGCGGCAGGCCAAAACGCAGGTCGTCGAAGCATTCCTCAAGATTGGGCGCGCCGCTGGGGCCGGCGTGCACGGCAAGCCCGGCCGGCTTGTCGATTACCAGGATCAACCCGTCGCGGTGCAACACTCTGGCCTGGATTTCCTCGGCGGTGAGCGGAGGAGGGCGACGCCGTGGCGGCGCCGCCTTCAATCCAGGGCGGGCCATCGATCGAGCCACCTCTCGCTGGCCTCATAGAGCGCGGCTGCGTGCAGCACGGATGCTTCGTCGCGGAAGCGGCCCACGAACTGGAGGCCGATGGGCAGGCCCTTGGTGTCGTAGCCGCAGCAGAGCGACAGGGCAGGGTGGCCAGTGATGTTGAACGGCATCGTGTAGGGGAACCAGTTGCGCCGCAGCTCGCCCACCTCGACGCCGTCGATATCGATGGGGTCGAACAGATCCTGGTCGATTGGCAGGGCGGTCCGCGAGAGGGTGGGCGTCACGAGATAGTCGGCCGTCTCGAACCAGCGCTGGACCATACGGAAGAGTTCGCTGCGCTGGAACATGGCGCGCTGATAGTCGGCGCCCGACCAGTCGGAGGCCATCGCTACCTGGCGCACCAACGAGGTCGACATGCGATTGCTATCGCGCCGGATCATCTCGTCGAAGCGTGCACGCCAGGTCGTGTGGTTGATGACCTTCCACACCGGCTCCATGTCCGGCAGCGCTTCGGTGAGTTCGACAAGCTCGGCGCCCAGTTCGCGCAGGCGGACCAGCGCCTGCTCGAAGGCCGCGCGCACGTCCTTGGCGACGACCGTGTTGCCCAGAGTCAGGCTGTAGAGGATGCGCTTGCCTTTGAGATTACCTTCGGCGCGCGCCGCCGTGAGATAGTCCTGCGGCGCGACGCCAATGGACCAGGGGTCGGAGGGATGAGGTCCCGCCATGGCCTGAAGCATCAACGCCGTATCCATCACCGTGCGGGTCATAGGCGTGACGTAGGTGTAGTTGCCAAAGGCATCGGCAACCTGGCTGTGCGGGATGACGCCGTTGCTCTGCTTGAGACCGACCATGCCGTTGGCGGCAGCAGGTATGCGCGTCGAGCCGCCGCCGTCGGTGGCGATACCGATCGGGCCGATGCCGGCCGCCACGGCGACCGCAGCGCCTCCGCTCGATCCGCCCGACGTATGTTCTGCACTCCAGGCATTGCGCGTACGGCCGAACAGCGGCCCGTCGGTCAGGGCCTTGTGGCCGAACTCCGGCGTCGTGGTCTTGCCGAACAGGATTGCGCCGGCCTGCTTCAGGCGGGCGGCGCAGACGGCATCCTCTTTCGGGACATTATCCTCGTGCAACAGCGAACCGAAGGTGGTGCGCACGCCTGCGGTGTTCACGAGATCCTTGGCGGCGAACGGAATGCCGTGCAACAGGCCAAGCTTTTCGCCTTTCATGACGGCGGCTTCGGCTTGCTGGGCGGCCGCGCGCGCCTGCTCCGGCACCAGGGTGATGAAGCAGTTCAGGACCGGCTGCAGCTTCTCTGCTCGGGCCAAGACGGCATCGGTGAGTTCGACGGGAGAGATTTCCTTGGCGGCGATGCGGGTGCGCAGGTCGGACGCAGGCAGGCGTGTGAGATCGGTCAACGGAGCAATCCTCTCGCGGCGAGGTTCCGCATCAATGCGGTGGTGCCGAAGGTCCAAGGCGGGATCTTATCGCAATGATTCACCTTGTTGGTGAGGGTGCCGAGCTTAGGCGAGCGGATAGAGACGAGATCGCCGACCATATGCGTGAAGCCCGTGCCGCCCGGCTTGCGCGGTTCCGTCGGCGCAAACAGCGTGCCGGTCATCAGCGCCATACCGTCGGGATATTGATGCGCGCCGCCCATGGCCTGCCGCACGAGATCGGTCGGATCGCGGCTGATCTTGGAAAGATCGCTCTGGCCGCGCAGGCGGAACTGGTCGGGGCCGGTCACTTCCAGTTCGACCTTGGCTTGGCGCACATCGTCGAGCGTGAAGGTCGAATCGAAGAGCCGGATGAAGGGACCGATGGCGCAGGAGGCGTTGTTGTCCTTGGCGATGCCCAGGAGTAGCGCGCTGCGGCCTTCGATGTCGCGCAGATTGACGTCGTTGCCTAGGGTAGCCCCGACGATCTGGCCCTTGGCACTCACGATCAACGTGACTTCCGGCTCGGGATTGTTCCAGTCCGAGTCGGACCGAATGCCGATCTCCGCGCCAAAACCGACGGCAGCCATCGGTGGCGCTTTGGTGAAGATTTCGGCGTAGGGGCCGATGCCGACTTCGAGGTAAGGCGACCAGGCACCGCGTGCCATCAACGTCGTCTTCAGCGCATCGGCCTCCGGTGAGCCCGGTTTGATGGTGCTGACGTCGGCGCCGATGATCGTGTTCAGTTCCCCGCGCACCTGCTCGGCACGGCCGGGATCGCCCTTCGCATGTTCCTCTATCAAGCGTTCCAGCAGGCTCACGGCGAAGGTGACGCCTGCGGCCTTGATGGCTTGCAGGTCGATGGGCGCCAGAAGGTCCCCGATGTGATCCTGTAGGGAGCCGATCCGCTCCCCCGGTGAATTGCGCGCGAGGCCTGCTGGATCCGGCGCGTTGCAGAGGTCGGCCATCGTCGGCACCGTCGCGGAGAGGTCGAATACGCCCTCCGTACGCACGGCTACGACCGCCGGACCGGCCGGCTTTCCCTTGCGCCAAAGGCGTCCGACCAGCGTGCCGGCGGTGCCGTCTTCGGGAAGAATCTCGCTAAGCGATGGTGGCACTGGACGTCTCCGGCGCTTCGTTGCAGAAAAGGCGCGCCACTCCCGGGAGAAATCAAATCATGGCCGCAGCGCGGATCAAAGGCGTTCTTTCGCCGGTCGTCACCCCCTTCAAGCGTGACCTGTCGCCGGACGTCGGCCGCTTCATCGCACATTGCAAGTGGCTGATCAGCCAGGATTGCGGCCTGGCCGTATTCGGCACCAATTCGGAAGCCAATTCGATGTCGGCCAAGGAGCGCATGAGCCTCCTGGATGCGATCGTCGCGGCGGGCGTGCCGACCGATCGCATGATGCCGGGCACCGGCGCCTGCTCGATCAACGAAGCCGCCGAAGTCAGCGCACATGCGACCAAGCACGGCGTCGGCGGCGTGCTGATGCTGCCGCCGTTCTACTACAAGGGCGTTCCGGAGGAGGGGCTGTTCCGCTTCTTCTCCGAAGTCGTGCAGCGGGTCGGCGACGACCGCCTGCGCGTCTATCTCTATCACATCCCGCCGGTCTCGGCCGTGCCGATCACGCACAAGCTGGTCGAGCGGCTGATGAAAGCCTACCCGAAGCAGATCGCGGGCATGAAGGATTCGTCAGACGACTGGGCGCACACCAAGAGCCATATCGACGCTTTCGCCAAGGATGGCTTCGATGTCTTCTCCGGCAACGAGAAGCCGCTGATCGAGAACATCAAGTCGGGCGGCGCGGGCTGTATCAGCGCCACGGCCAACATCAACCCGGGCAAGATCGCCGAGACCTACAAGACCTACGCCACGCCGGAAGGCGAGAAGCTGCAGGCCTGGATCAACGAGGTCCGCGGTGTCATGCAGGGCTACGTGATGATCCCGGCGCTGAAGTACGTCATCGCGCATTACGGCAGCGACGCCGCCTGGACGCCGGTGCGTCCGCCGCTCGTCGACCTCGACGAGAAGGTGGGCAAGGACATGATCGCCAAGCTCGACAAGCTCGGCTTCACCATGCCCGGCCTCAAGCAGGCGATGGCTGTCGCGGCAGAGTAGGGAGCACTTAGGTAATTTCTATCGAGGTGGCGCTGCCGTCGGTGCTGCAGCATCTGCAGATTCTCGAAACGAGCGACCTGGTGCGTTCGGCGAAGGCAGCGCGCGTCCGCACCTGAATTCGACGGCGCTCGATCAGGCGGAGCGTTGGATATCGCGTCGCCGCTCGGCGATGGAGCGCGCCTTCGACAGGCTGGGCGACTTCCTTAAGGAGTGATGCGAAAGCTCCTAAGGCCGAAGCTGGATCACGCCCGCATCCGTGGGGCGAAAGCCGCACGCGTCGAAATAGAAGTCACGCAGATGCGGGTCGAAATCCACATGCAGCCATTCGCAGCCGCTGGCCTTTGCCTGTTGGACCGCTTCTTCGACCAGCGATGTCGCGAGACCCTGTCGCCTCATCGGCTCGGCAACCACGGTGTCGAGGAGGAAGGCGTGCACGCCGCCATCCCACGCGACATTGACGAAGCCGACCAACCGGCCCTCGTGGCGCAGGCAGACCCAACCGAGGCTGTGGCGCTCGACCTGCGCCACCCAGTCATCCTGCAGAAGTCTGTGCCCGAAGCCTTCGGCATGAAGCGCGTTCAGCTCGCGATTGGTGAAGGAACCCCGCCATTCGATCGAGGAGGGTGTCGGTTTCTGTCGATCATCCTGCATACGACGATAGTGCCACTTGCGGCGGCTGAGCTGTCGAACGATTTGACAGCGATCGAGGCGCAGCCGTATAAAGTGAGCATGACCGTGAACCTGCTCCAGAAGGGTTGGTATTTTACGTCGCTTACATAGGCGGCGCGAATGGTCATGACCTGACGAAAGCCGCCGCTCCCGGCGGCTTCTTCGTTTTTAGACCTTGCCTCCGGGCCGCGGCGGAACCGCAAATCGGAGGACGAGATGTCGATCATCGAAGCAGAGTTGGAACCGGCGGCGGCGCCCCTGGCGATCCGCGTGCGGCTGGCCGGGCCGCGTGACACCGAGGAGCTGTGCGAGCTCTTGGACGACCAGGACCATGCCCGCGATCAGGTGCTGACCTGGCTGGAGACGCCCGGCACGACCTTGCTGGTGGCGCAAAGCGAGTTCGGAGTCCTCGCCGTGGCGGTGCTGATGACGCGCTTGGTGCCGCTGGAAGGAAGCGGCGCCCACAAGGTTATCGAGGTCGACAATCTCGTGGTGCGTGCGGATCAGCGCGGCCGACGTGTCGGTCGGCGCCTGCTTGCTGCCGCCGTCGAATGGTCGCGCCAGCGCCGTGCCGTGCAGGTCGAAGCCGTTGTCGGCGAGGGAGCCGCCAAGCGTTTCTATGAGAATTTCGGCTTCGCCATTGCCAACGACCGGCTCGTGCTGGCGGCGTGATGCTCGCCGTTCGCCTCGTTCGGCAGGCACGGCCGGATTTCATTCGGCCGTTCGAGGGGCCGCCGCGAACGCCCGGCGTAGCCGCGGCATCGGGAGCGGTTGCTGGTCGAGAGGTTGCAATGGTCGCGGTTTGCCCGCTCGACAGACCGGCTGATGATGGCGGCATGATCGGCAGCTAGGGATTGTCCCATGATGTGGTATGCTGCCGCCTCTTGCACACTCAGTGCCGGACCAATGTGCGGGAGCTGCCTTGAGCAAGAATCCAGCTAAGCAAGCCCCGGTGGAGAAGCCAGCGGCACCGTCGAAGCAGAAGATGGCCAAGCCGATCTCGGCCTACGACGATCCGGCGGCGCTGCGCATCTTGATGCAGAATGCCCGGAGGCTGGGGCGCGATGACGTCTGGCAGGAGGCATTTCGGCGCCTCTGCACGCTGGAAGGGGCGGGGCAAACAGAGCCGCTGCATCGTGATTTCTACGAGACGCTGGCCGCCTACGAACAGCTCCTGAGCGAGAAGAACGGCCGCGCGACCCGCGCCAGCAGAACGCGTATGAAACTGAAGTCGAAGGGACTGGTTGCCTGCCTCGAGGACTGGGCGAAGAGCAAGGAACCCAGCGAAGGCTTCGAACTCCTGGTCGCAAACGGTCTCGCCGAGATGACGGGCGAGCAAATCGTCCTGAAGTATCCCGACCAGTTCTCGCCGGAAGCGATCGCGGGTGCCAAGGCGCGCCTCGCGGCCCTGGCACCTGCTCCCAAGGATTGAAGGCCGACGACTAGGCTGGCTCCTGGTCGCGGGCGGCCCACATCTTCTTGAAGGCCGGCCGCGCCTGACAGGTCGCGAGCCAGGCTTTGACCTTTGGCGCTGCCTCGAACAGCTCGGGGGCGGCCAGGGCATAGCGTACGACTTCGGCGGTATTGATGTCGGCCACGGTGAACCGGCCGCCGACCAGGAAGCCGTTGGCGAGCGCTCGATCGAGGACCGAGAACGGCCCCTTCAACGCCTCGACGGCAGCATCGGCTGCCTTGAGGTCCTTCGTCCCCCAGGGGTTGCCGACGCGATTGTAGAGGATGGTGAGCGCGCGCTCCTCGATCTCGGTGGCCGCCCACAACGCCCACATGCTCATCTGGCCTTCTTCGGCGACATTCTTCGGCGCGAGCGGGCCGCCGTGCTTGCGGGCGAGATAGAGGTTGATGGCCAGCGATTCGTGCAGGACCAGACCGTCGTCGTCGACCGAGGGAATATGGCCGTTGGGATTCACGGAGAGGAATTCCGGCGAGCGCGTGTGCAGCATGCCGGCCGGTTTCGGCTCGCGGTAGTGCTGGATCACCGGCACATGCTTGAAGGGAACACCGAGTTCCTCGGCCAGCCAGATGTTACGCGAAGCGCGCGAGCGGTAGACGCCGTAAATCGTAAGCATGTTCGTTTTCCTCTACGGCCGACTGGATTTTTGCCGTGCCGAGGATCACGCTTCTAAGGCCTTCTTGCCCGAGACGATAGAGGTGTCTCATGAGAGCAGAGAAAAAGCGCGAGCCCGTCAAGGATGCCAGCCATCTCTACGAGGTCGAGCGGCGAGCCTACCACCTGCAGCGGCCGGGGTTCCGGATCGCCGAGCTGCAACTTTCGCCGACACAGAAGGTGCCGTGGCACTGTCACAGCAACGTCAGCGACACTTTCTATGTGCTGGAGGGCACGATGCGGCTCTTCCTGCAGGAGCCCAAGCAGGAGGTGATCCTTCAGCCAGGCGAGAGCTTCGTGGCTGCGGCAGGCCGGCCCCATCTCGTGACCAACGGCGGTCAGAACTCGCTTACCTTTCTGATCATGCAGGGCGTTGGCGAGTACGATTACGTGCCATTGGTCTGACCCGCGCCGCGCTCAGCTGATCGCAGGCGCACTCTTGCCGACGAACTGAACGCGCAGCTCGCGCTTCAGTACCTTGCCGGTCGCGTTGCGCGGCAGCATGTCGACGAACGCAACGGACTGCGGCACCTTGAATTTGGCAAGCCGCCCGAGGCAGTGCTGGATGACGTCGCCTTCGGCCAGGTTCTGGTCGGTTTTGCGCACGATGATCGCCATGCCGACTTCGCCCCAGCGTTCGTTGGGGACGCCGATGATCGCCGCATCGGCGACTTGAGGGAGCTGAAAGAGGACGTTCTCGACTTCGGCCGGGTACACGTTCTCGCCGCCGGAAATGTACATGTCCTTCCAGCGGTCGACGATGTAGATGAAACCTTCCTCATCCTGCCGCGCGGCGTCGCCCGTATGCAGCCAGCCGTCGGTAAAGGAGCTTTTCGTGGCTTCGGGCTTGTTCCAGTAGCCCGGCGTGATGTTGGGGCCCTTGATCAACAGCTCGCCGATGCTGCCCGATGGCGCATCGCGGCCTTCGTCGTCGACGATGCGAACGGCCGTGTGCATCAGCACGCGCCCAGCCGACCCCAGCTTGCGGATCGCGTCGGCCGCATCGAGCATCGTGCCGGCGGGGCTGGTCTCGGTCATGCCCCAACCCTGGACGAGCGGTACACCGCGGGCGGTCCAGGTCTCGAGGATCGAGAGAGCGCAGGGCGCGCCGCCGACACCGGCGATCCTGAGCCGCGAGAGATCGGCGCCCTGGAACTTCGGATGCTGCATCATGAACTGGTAGGGCGCCGGTACGGCGAAGAAATGTGTGATGCCGAGCGAAGGGTCGGAGATCGCGTCGAGCGCCTGACCGGGGTCGAAGGTTCGCATGACCAGGATCGTGCCACCGGCATGCAGGACCGGATTGGCGTAGCAGTTGAGGCCGCCGGTGTGGAACAGCGGCAGCACCACGAGTTGAACGGTCTCCGGCATGATCAGGGCGGGGATGCCCAAGTTCACGCAGTTCCAGAAGACCATGCCATGGGTGATGATTGCTCCCTTCGGGTGCCCCGTGGTGCCCGAGGTGTACATCACCATGGCGATATCGTCGTGCGTGAGCGCTTCGGGCGCAGGAGGATCGCCAGCTTCGGCGAGCGCAAGCTCGTAGCCGCTGTCGGGCCGCTCGGGATCGATCTCCAGCCGGTTCTTGGAGAGAGCCTTGGCCTGTTCGGCAAAGCTGCTGTCGTGCACCAACAGCTTCGGTGTCGAATCGCCCAGGATGTATTCCAGCTCCGGCACCGTGAGGCGCCAGTTGAGCGGCAGCATGATCGCGCCGAGGCGGCCGCAGGCGAATTGTAGTTCAAAATACTCAGGGCAGTTGGGCGCGAGCAGGGCGACCCGATCGCCTTTCGTGACGCCCAGCTTCGCCAGCGCGGCCACAAGCCGGTTGGTGCGCCGGTCGAGATCGGCATAGGTGAGCTTGCGCCCGGTCTGCAGATCGTGGATGGCGAGCGTCTTCGGCCGCCGTCCGGCATGGTGGGCGATCCAGTCGTAGTAGGGAATGGTGGGCATGGTCAGTTCACCGCTTTGGTAAAATCACGCCAATAGGGCTCGCGCAGTTCGCGCTTCAACACCTTGCCGGCTCCCGAGAGGGGCAACGGATGGTCGCGAAAATCGACGCTGCGGGGGCACTTGTAGCCGGCGATGAGCTCGCGGCAGTGCTCCATGATTTCTTCGACCGCAAGCGTCACGCCGGGCTTGGCCACGACGATGGCGTGAACCCGCTCGCCCCAGCGCTCGTCGGGAACGCCGATCACGGCGACCTCGGCGACACCCGGCATCAGCGAGATCGCGTTCTCGACCTCCGCCGAATAGACGTTCTCGCCCCCGGAGATGATCATGTCCTTGAGCCGGTCGACGATGAAGACGAAGCCTTCCTCGTCCATGTAGGCGCCGTCGCCCGAATAGTACCAGCCGTCCGCGAGGACCGCAGCGGTCTCGGCCGGCTTGTTCCAGTAACCCTTCATGATGTTGGCGCCGCGGATCGCCAGTTCGCCGGCGGTGCCGGCCGGGACCTCCTTGCGGTCGGCGTCGACGACCTTGACCTCGCAGGCCAGCACGGCTTGGCCGCACGATTTCAGGCGGCCGGCAAAGGGGCCGTCGAGCACCGTGTAGCGCGGATCGAGCAGGGTGACGATCGGCGAGGCCTCCGTCATGCCGTAGCCGTGCATCATCCGCACCTGCGGCATCATCTCGATGGCTTTGCGCAGGACGCCCTCGGGCATCGGCGAGGCGCCGTAGAGGATGAAGGACAAGGTCCTGATATCGAACTCCGGGAACTGGCGATGGTTCACCAGCATGTTGATCATGGTCGGCACGAACTGCGCGTGCGTGACCTTCTCCATCTGGATGGTCTGCAGGACCTCCATGGGCTCGAAGCGCGGCACGAAGGCGTGGCGGCCGCCCGACATGGTGACACCGAAGGTCGAGGCGCCATCGGCCAGGTGGAACATCGCCCCGGAATGGAGGTAGGCGGTGTCCGCGGTGAAGCCCATCCCGGCCACGCCGTTCAGCGCATTCACGACCAGATTGGTGTGGGTGAGCACCACGCCCTTGGAACGCCCGGTCGTGCCGCCGGTATAGAAGAGGCCGGCCAGGTCGTCGTTCCGGGCGCCGGCATCGTCGATTGCCTCGTAGTTGGTCAGGTCCTCGTAGCGCAGCATGCCCTCGGGACCCGGCAGATCGTCGAGCCACATGACTTCGCGCAGCGCCGGCGTCTTGCCGTCGAGGGCCGACAGGTGGTGCGCCATGCCGGTGTCGATGAACAGGGCGACGGCGCCGGAGTCGTTCAGGATGTATTCGATCTCCGGCGTCGCGAGGCGCGTGTTGATCGGCACCATGGCGGCTCCCAGCCAGGGGATTGCGTACATCAGCTCGAGATAGCGGTCGGAATTCAGCGCCAGGATGGCGACCCTGTCGCCGCTGCGCACGCCCAATGCGGATAGAGCGCCGGCGACGCGGCTCACGCGGTCCGCACTTTCCCGCCATGTCCGTCGACGCCCGGCGAAGGAGGTCGCGATGCCGTCCGGCCGAGTCTGGACGGCACGACGCAGTCCCTGAGTGAGTGCAAACATCCGACGATGCTAGTGGCCAGTTCGTTCGCGCGGCAAGAGGGTTCGTGCTAAGGGAAGGAACATGAACGACATGACTCCGCCAGCCCGACAAGGCGCACCGATCGAGTTCAACCCGCTCGATCCGGCGTTCATCGCCGATCCGTATCCGTTTTACCGACGGCTGCGCGAGACGGCGCCGGTGTTCAAGGCGCAACAGGGGTTCTGGCTGCTCACGCGCTACGAGGACGTCGCCTTCGCACTGCGCGACAAGCGCTTCGGCAAGGACTTCGCCGGCAATATGGAACGCCGCTACGGCGCGAATCGCATGGACGAGCCGGCGGTCGCCAGCCTGGCGCGGACCATGCTGGTGCAGGATCCGCCCGACCATACGCGCCTGCGTGGCCTTGTTACCAAGGCCTTCACGGCACGGCGCGTCGCCGACATGCGGCCGCGCATCAAGGCGCTGGTCGACGCGCAGCTCGATCGCGTGGCCGCGAAGGGTGAGATGGATGTCATGCGCGACCTGGCGCATCGCCTGCCCGTGATCGTGATCTGCGACATGCTGGGCATTCCCGAGGAGCATCGGGCGCCGTTCCTGGCCGGCAGCAACGTCAACGGCCGCATCCTCGAGCCGGTGCCGATGACGCGCGAGGAACTCGACCAGGCCAATCGCAACACCCAATTGTCCGGCCTCTATTTCAAACAGCTCTGCGACCTGCGGCGCCGCGATCCGCAGGACGATCTGACGACCGAGCTGGTGCGGGCCGAGGAAGCCGGCGACAAGCTGTCCGCCGAGGAGCTTGAGGCCAACATGGGCCTGCTGTTCGGCGCCGGCCACGAGACCACGACCAACCTGATCGGCAACGGGCTGCTGGCGCTCCATCGCCAGCGCGATCAGTGGGAGCGGCTGAAGGCCGATCCTTCCCTGATTCCCAACGCCGTCGAGGAATTGTTGCGTTTCGACTCGTCAGTCCAGCTCACCGGCCGGGTGACCCATGCCGAGGTCGAGGTCGGCGGCGTGACCGTCGGACCGCAGGAAAGCGTCATCATGCTGTTGGGCGCTGCCAATCGCGATCCGGCACAGTACGAGAATCCCGACCGGCTGGATGTCGGCCGGCCAAATATCCGCCCGCTGTCTTTCGGGGGCGGTATCCATTTCTGCCTGGGCGCCCAGCTTGCACGACTCGAAGCGGAGCTGGTATTCGCCGCCCTGATCGAGCGCATGCCGACGCTCGAACTACCTGAGAAGGACACGCCTGCCTGGCGGCGCAGCTTTACCTTGCGAGGGCTCAGCAAACTGCCGGCGGTGTGGCACTAGACATGGCGACACGCTGGCGGGGGGAGGGCGGCCAACATCAAGGCGCCCGCCCTTATCAAGAAGATAGTTGGCGTCTGGTGACGCTGGGCGACGGCTCGCTTTTGGCGGTCGTGGCTGACGGCATGGGTGGCCATGCGGGTGGCGCGGTGGCGAGCAAGCTTGCCGCCGACGCCTTCGTCAATGCCGTGGAGCAGGGCGGCGGCCTGGCCGATGGGCTGAAGGACGCCAATGCAGCCGTGGGCAAGGGAACAGTCGGCAAGCCGCAGCTTGCCGGCATGGGGGCGACTCTCGTGGCGGCGCACCTGCGCGGCGACGAGGTGCGCTGGATCAGCGTCGGCGATTCGCCGTTCTTTCTCATCGAGGCGGGCCGGATCGAGCGGCTGAACGCCGATCACTCCATGGCGCCGCAGATCGACGCGATGGTGGCGCGCGGCCTGATCACGGAAGAGGAAGCCGAGCATCATCCCGGACGCCATACGCTGCGCGAGGCGGTGATGGGCGATCCGCTGACCCTGATCGACAACGGCAGCCGCCGGCTCGGCCCCGATGCCCGCCTGCTGGTGTGCAGCGACGGCATCCAGAGCCTGAAGATGGAGCAGATCCTCGGACAGATCGGCCGTCCGGTCGACGGCATCATCGAAGCCGTGCTGGCGACCGCCAAGGAGTACCAGGACAACGTGACGGTCGTGAAGTTGGAGCGGGCGCGATGAGCAAAGGACCTGTCGTCATCGAGGTCACCCGCGGGCCGGTCGTCGAAAGCCGCCACGAAGGCATCGCTGCCGTCGTGAAGGCCGATGGTACGGTCGTGGACTCCTGGGGAGACATCGAGGCGGCAATCCTGCCGCGGTCGGCCAACAAGCCTATCCAGGCGATGGCTTTCGTCGAAAGCGGTGCTGTCGAGCGCTTCGGCCTTGGCAACGAGCATATTGCGCTCGCCTGCGCTTCCCATAGCGGCGAGCCGCGCCATGTCGAGACGGTGCGGGCCTGGCTGAAGAAGGTGGGCTTGAGCGAAGCCGACCTCGAATGCGGCACGCATGCGCCGCGCTTGCAGACGAGCATCGAAGCCCTGGCACGCGAGGGTGTGCTGCCGACCGCCGCCTTCAACAACTGCTCGGGCAAGCACAGCGGCTTCCTGACGACCGCCGTGACTTACGGCGAGCCGACGAAGGGCTACATCAAGTACGATCATCCGGTGCAGCAGCGCCTGCGCGAGGTGATGAGCGACCTTTGCGGCGCCGACGCCAATGCGTTCCCGCACGGTACCGACGGCTGCGGTATTCCCACCCTGGCGACACCGCTCAAGCGGCTGGCCCAGGCGATGGCGGCCATGGCCGATCCGTCCCGGCTTTCGAGCAAGCACGCCGACGCCGCGCAACGCATTCGTGCGGCGATGAATGCCGAGCCGTTCATGGTGGCGGGCAGTGGCCGCTTCTGCACCCGAATCAACGAAGCGGCCCCCGGTGTCATCCAGGTGAAGACGGGCGCGGAAGGTGTGTTTTGCGGCATGCTGCCGACCCTGGGCTTGGGCGTGGCGATCAAGATGTGGGATGGCGCCGGCCGGGCCTCGGAAATCGCGATGGCCGCACTGTTGCACCATCTCGGCGTATTGCCGGCGAACCAGCGCGAGGAAATCCTGCACCCGCCGGTGAAGAACGTCGTCGGGTTGCTGGTTGGCGAAATGAGGCCAGCGAAGAGCTGGCTTGGCTGAGTCCAGCCGGTGAGTCTGACACTCGATATTCTGGAGATCGGGGGACGGGGCGACGGCATCGCGGAGGTCGAGGGCCGGCGCTATTTCGTGCCGTTCACTCTGCCCGCGGAGACCGTCGAAGCGGAGCCGCGCGACAAACGCGGCGACGGCATTGTCTGCGATCTACTGGAGATCCTGGCGCCTTCGCGCCACCGCGAGACACCGCCCTGCCGGCATTTCGGCGTCTGCGGCGGCTGCGCCCTGCAGCATTGGCGGCGCGACATCTATCTGGGCTGGAAGGTCGACCTCATCACGCGTGCGCTCAGCCAGCAGGGCGTGCAGGCGTCGGCATTCGAGCAGGCTTTGGCCTGCGAGCCGGGCGAGCGGCGGCGCGCCGATATCGTGCTGCGCCGCCAGGGGCGGCGGGTGCTGGCCGGCTTTCACGAGCGCGCCAGCCAGAAGGTCGTCGATGTCGGGACCTGCGTCGTGGCGCGGCCGGCGGTCAGCGCTGTCTTCGAGGCGTTGCGCGCCGGCATGGCGGACATCCTGTCGGATGGCGCCGCCGCCGATGCAATCGTGAACGAAACCGACAGCGGCCTCGATGTCTTGGTCCGGCCGCACAAGAAACTCGCACTGAAACTAGAGATGCGTGAGGCACTGGTTGCTCTTGCGGATCGTGCCGGCCTCGCGCGCTTGAGCTGGGGCGATCGTTCGACGGCCGAGCCGGTGGTGACGCGCCGGACACCGTTCCTGATCCTGGGCGAGGCGACGGTGGAACCGCCGCCCGGCGCCTTCCTGCAGGCGACCAAGCGCGCCGAGCTGACGATGCGTGCGGCGGTCAATGCCTGGATCGGCGATGCGGCGCACATTGCCGATCTCTTTGCCGGTATCGGTGCCTTGTCGCTGGGACGACCGGGCAAACTCACCCTGTTCGAAAGCGACAAGCCGGCCGTCGCAGCCGTCGACGTAGCGGCGCGCAAGCTCGGCGGCAATCGCGTTGTGGCGGAGCGGCGCGATCTTTTCCGCAATCCGCTGACGACGGCTGAACTCGGCAAATTCGACGCCGTCATTCTCGATCCACCGCGAGCGGGGGCCGCCGCGCAATGCGTCGAGCTTGCGGGCTCCAAGGTAAGGAAGATCGTCTACGGATCCTGCGATCCGGGCAGTTTTGCCCGCGATGTTCGCGTCCTGCAGGAAGGCGGATACCGACTGGAGAAACTCATGCCTATCGACCAGTTCCTCTGGTCGGCGCATGTTGAGCTTGTAGCCCTGCTGACCAAATGAATTCAGGAGACGACCGATGATGTTCGACCTTTCCGGCAAGGTGGCCGTTGTGACTGGCGGCAGCCGCGGCATTGGCCGCTCGATCTGCGAGCAGATGGCCGCACACGGCGCCAAGGTCGTCGTTTCCAGCCGCAAGCTGCCGGCCTGCGAGGAAGTCGTGAAGGGCATCAAGGCCAAGGGCGGCGAGGCGACGGCGGTGGCCGCCAGCATCTCCGACAAAGCCCAGCTCGAAAATCTGGTCGCCGCCGCGCGCAAGGCCTACGGCAAGATCGACATCATGGTCTGCAACGCTGCGTCCAATCCCTACTTCGGCCCGCTCACCGGCCTGAAGGAGGATGTGTTCCAGAAGATCATGCAGAACAACGTGATGTCCAACCTCTGGCTGATGAACATGGTCGGACCGGAGATGGCGGAACGCAAGGACGGTGCCTTCATCATCGTGTCGTCGATCGGCGCGCTGGTGGGCTCAGCCCATATCGCGGCCTACAACATGAGCAAGGCCGCCGACCTCTCGCTGGTGAAGTCGCTGGCCATGGAATGGGGCAAGCACAACATCCGCGTCAATGCGATCGCGCCCGGCCTGATCCAGACCGATTTCGCCAAGGCGCTGTGGGATAACCCGCAGATTCGCGCGGCCCAGGAGAACAAGGCTGCGCTGAAGCGTATCGGTCAGCCCGACGATATCGGTGGCGTCGCCGTGTTCCTGGCCTCCAAGGCCGGCAACTTCGTCTGCGGCCAGTGCATCATCGCCGATGGCGGCGTGATCGGCGCCGGCGCCGAGTAAGGCTACTTGCCGAGCCGGGCCAGCACGGCCCGGCCGCGCGGCGACAGGCGATAGCCGACTTCCAGGCTTTCCGTCAGGCCAAGTGCCTTGAGTTTGCGGACATCGAGCTTGAAGGGCGCGGTCTCCTGCCCGAGTTCGGCCGCCAGCTCGGCGGCTCGCCGGCCCGGATGGCGTTCGATGAGGCCGAGGGTGCGCCTCACCCAGGGCGTGGTGCCGTCCAATCGCTGGAGGCGCACGAGCAAGGTCTCGAACTCGCCGCTGCCGATCCGCGATCGGGTCCGTAGCGCTATCCGCGGGTCGGCGCCGACATGTCGGACCTTGATCCGGTAGATATCGCCCTCGTTGCGTTTGGAAAGCTCCGCCTTCAGTTCGGTGAGCGAGGAATAGCCGGCACGTCTGGCGTTCGCGGCCGTGATTCTCGTCGGGGAGACGGTCTCGACCTCGTCGATGGCGAGGACACCGACCGCCGTCTTCAATGTGCCGCCTGCCTTCACGGTCGGTTTGCGCCAGCGCCGGAACACGAGCGAAATCGATCCGTCCGCGATCCCGTCGAGGAAGCGGCGCTTCAGCAGCATGCTGGAAAAGCGGCTCTCAGGCCGCGACGTCGAGTTCGCACCAGACGGGTACGTGGTCCGATGGCTCGGTCTTGCCGCGCTCGGCCTTGTCGATGCCGACGGCGGTCAGCCGGTCGGCGGCCTGTGGCGAGAGCAGCAGATGGTCGATCCGCAGGCCGTTGTCCTTCTGCCAGGCGCCGGCCTGGTAGTCCCAGAAGGTGTAGTGCGCGTCTTCGGGGTGGAAGGCGCGGACGGCATCGGTCAGGCCGAGGTTGAGCAGCTTGCGAAACGCCGCGCGCGACTCCGGCTGGCAAAGAGCGTCGCCGGCGAAGGCGGCTGGATTGAAGACGTCGACGTCGGTCGGGCAGACATTGTAGTCGCCGCCCAGCACGAACATCTCTTCGCGCGCCAGCAACTCGCGGGCGTGGCCGAACAGGCGCTCCATCCAGGCGAGCTTGTAGGCGAACTTCTCGGTGCCGATCGGATTGCCGTTGGGCAGGTAGATGCCGCCGACGGTGAGCGGCCCGCGCGGCGTGTGGATGCGCCCCTCGATGTAGCGCGCCGGCTCGTCGTCGACGTGGCCGGGCAGAGCACGGGCGGTGACGTCGAATGGATGCAGAGAGAGGAGGGCGACGCCGTTGAAACCCTTCTGGCCGACGATTGCAACCTTGTAGCCTGCCGCCTCGACCTCGAGGGCGGGGAACTGCGGCTCCTGCGCCTTGATCTCCTGCAGCACGACGACATCCGGCTTGGCGTGTTGCAGCCACGAAACCAGATTTCCGGTCCGCTTGCGGACGGAATTGACGTTCCAGGTCGCGATCTTCATCGCGGCAGGGTCACACGCTGAAGGAGTTGCCGCAGCCGCAGGACGAGGTGGCGTTCGGGTTCTTCACTTGGAACGACGCGCCGACCATTTCCTCGACATAGTCGAGCTCGCTGCCCTGGAGCAGTTCCAGCGAGGTGCTGTCGACCAGCACCGCTGCGCCGTCGCGCTCGATGACGAGATCGTCGTCGTTACGCTGTTCCTCGAACGAGAAGTTGTACTGGAAGCCCGAGCAGCCGCCGCCCAGCACCGCCACCCGCATCATGACGGGCTTGGCCTCCCTGGAGGCAAGGAAAGCGATCCGCTTGGCCGCGTTCGGGGTTACGGAGAAGGAGGTGTCGGTCATGCCTACAAGATGTGGTTGGCCGGCCAATTCGTCAATGCTGCGCATTGAAACCCAGCTATACCCACAGAACGGTTGGGGGAAAGGGAGAAGACGGTCAGGAAGAACCGGCCTTTGCCCGCTCGCGAGCCCGGACTCGCTCACGGTACAGGATGTACAGGCCGGAGCCGATGACCAGCGGCAGGCCATACCAGACCGTCCAGGATGGCTCTTCCTTGAACCATAGGTAACCGAAGGCGACGGCGAGCACGATCGAGGCATAGTCGAAGGGGGCCAGCACCGCGGCCGGCGCCAGCCGCCAGGCGCGGGTGATGAGGATCTGCGCGAACCCGCCCAACAGGCCCAGGGTGATCAGCCACACCCAGTCCAGCAAAGGCGGCCATTTCCACTCGGGAATGGCGCCGACCAGCGACACCAGGCTTGCGCAGAAGGCAAACCAGAAGAGGGTGACGACGTCCTTGTCGTGCCGGCTGAGCAGCCGGACCATCACGGTCGACAGGGCGTAGCAGAAGGTCGCCGCCAGCACGATCAGCGAGATGGCGTGGAACTGGATGCCCCAGGGGTCGAGCATGATCAGCACGCCGACGAAGCCCACGGCGACGGCCGTCCAGCGTCGCCAACCGACCGGCTCGCCCAGTATCGGCACGGACAGGGCGACCATGAAGAGGGGCGAGGCGAAGGAGATGGCATAGGCGTCGACCAGCGGCATGCGCGGGAAGACGTAGAAGAAGCCAAACATGCTGCAGATACCGATACAGACGCGAATGGCCTGTAGCCCCGGCCGGGTGCTGCGGACAGCCCGGAAGCCGCCAGCATGCCAGATCATGACGGCCACGGGGACCAGGGCGATGCCGCTGCGGAACAGCATCATCTGGAACGATCCGTAGGTGCCGCCCAGCGCCTTCACCATGGCGTCCATGGTGCAGAACAACACGAGGGCGCTCAGCTTGAAGTAGATGCCGTGCAGCGGCGACGGCGCGGGAACATTTGACAAGGTGCGCTATTTGGCTCGCGCCGCATCCTTTCGTAAAGTGAAGTTCGCGAGGGGGCGTGCTGGTTTATGTCGACAGAGTTAAGCGAACGGACGAGGCGACTCGCCGCCATCGAAGCTTTGGTGTGCCGCGACGTCGGCCGTAAGACGGCCGATCTGATCGCGGCGAATGCCGGCGGGCTTGGCGACGCTGCGCGGGAACTGGCGCAGGCGACGTCCGTCGGCCTGATCACCGGGTTCTTCGTGCCCCGAGGCGATGTTGCTGCTCCCGAAACCGATGGCCCTGTCGGGACGGCCTTGCTGGCGGCGGCGCTGGCGGCGTGCGGCGTTCCCGCCCGTATCGCGACCGACACGCCGTGCGCCGAAGCGGTGCGCGCGGCCGTTGCCGCCACAGGTGTCGTCGTCGCCGTCGACGAGGTTGCCGTTGCGGATCGGGCTGCGCTCGACAGGCTGATCGTCGACTGGCGGGCGACCTCGCTCAGTCATGCGATAGCCATCGAGCGGTGCGGCCGTTCGGCCGATGGAAAGCCGCGCAACATGCGCGGGGTCGATGTCTCGGCCTGGACGGCGCCGCTGGACGAGCTCTTCCTGGGTGGCCCCTGGAAGAAGCTGGCGGTCGGCGATGGCGGCAACGAGGTCGGCATGGGCCGGCTACCGGCCGGGTTGATCGCACGCACCGTTCCCAACGGCGCCGAGATCGCTTGCGTTACCTCCTGCGATCACCTGACTGTTGCCGGCGTGTCTAACTGGGGCGCCTACGGGTTGATGGCGGCGCTGGCGGTGCTGCGGCCCGACTGGCAGCCGACGATTGCGAAATTCCTGACAGCAGAACGCGACCTCGCCGTCACGCGTGCGGTCGTCGACGAAGCCGGTGCCGTCGACGGCGTCACGGCGTTGCGCGAACCGACCGTCGATGGCTTCGGGCCCGACGTTCATGGCGCTCTCGTCGACGAGCTTGGCCGCATTGCCTGGGAGCAGGCGGCGGACTAGTTTGCGCCGCCATGGAAAATCCCTACGCGCCGACCCATCCCGAAATCCGCGACGCCGTTCGCCAGCTTTGCCTCAAGTTCGACGGCAGCTACTGGCGGGAGCTGGACCGCGAGCGCGGCTATCCCACCGAGTTCGTGAAGGCGCTGACCGAAGCGGGGTGGCTGTCGATCCTGATCCCCGAGGAATATGGCGGCGCGGGACTCGGCATCTCGGCGGCGAGCGCGGTGCTGGAGGAGATACACAAGGCGGGTTGCAACGCCGCGGCCTGCCACGCCCAGATGTACATCATGGGCACGGTGCTGCGGCACGGCAGCAAGGAGCAGAAGGAGCGCTACCTGCCGAAGATCGCCACCGGCGAGCTGCGCCTGCAGGCGTTCGGCGTCACCGAGCCGTCGAGCGGCACCGATACGCTGAGCCTGCGCACCACGGCGGTGAAGAAGGACAACAGCACCTACGTCGTGAACGGACAGAAGGTGTGGACCAGCCGCGCCGAGCATTCCGACCTGATGCTTCTGCTCGCCCGGACTACGCCGCGCGACCAGACCAAGAAGAAGACGGAAGGCCTGTCGGTGTTTCTGGTCGACATGCGCAAGGCGCTGGGCAAGGGTCTCACCATCCGGCCGATCCGCACGATGATGAACCACAACAGCACCGAAGTGTTTTTCGACAACATGGAAGTGTCGGCCGAGAACCTGATCGGCGAGGAAGGGCAGGGCTTCCGCTACATCCTCTCCGGCATGAACGCCGAGCGCGTGCTGATCGCCTCGGAGTGCATCGGCGACGGCAAGTGGTTCATCGAGAAGGCGGTGAACTACGCCAAGGAGCGCAAGCTGTTCGGCCGCGCGATCGGCCAGAACCAGGGCGTTCAGTATCCCATCGCGCGTGCCTATACGCAGATCGAGGCGGCCGACCTGATGGTGCGCAAGGCCGCGGCGATGTACGAGGCGGGCATCAATGCCGGCGCCGAGGCCAACATGGCCAAGATGCTGGCATCGGAAGCCTCGTGGGCGGCGGCCGAGATGTGCGTGCAGACGCATGGCGGCTTCGGCTTTGCCGAGGAGTACGACGTCGAGCGCAAGTTCCGCGAAGCGCGGCTCTACACGGTGGCGCCGATCTCGACCAACATGATCCTGAACTTCGTGGCCGAGCACGTGCTGGGGCTGCCGCGCTCGTACTGAGCGAGCAGCCGGACGGGGGAGGCCGGGTCGAGGCGGTCTCGCTGCCCGGGGGCATGCGACGTCAGCCGAAGATGAAATCCTGAAGCATGCCGATGGCCGTCATGATCGCGGCATGGCCGACCATCAGGAGAAAAACCGTCCAGGCCGCGGTGATCGCCGTGAACAGCCAGCCCAGCATGGCCATCAGCCCATCGTCCTCGATCAAGGCGAAGCAGAAGAACAGGATGGCGATCGACGGGAATAGGTTGTCGAAGGGAATCGGCAGGGCCAGGATCACGGCGTTGATCACCCAGGCCGCCAGCAGCAGGCGCCGCGGCAGGCCGTTCACCCACCATTCGTAGCGGGCGTGCACGGCATTTTCGAGCCAGTCGATGTATCGACGCGCCCGTTTGAGGAAGGCTTGCAGCTTGCCGCGCGACAGGCCGCGGCTGCCGATCACGCGTGGCAGCGACGGAACCGGGCGGCCGGCGAAGAACTGCGCCAGCAGGAACAGGATGGGCACGCCGGTCACCGTCGACAGCCAGGGAATGCCCGACGGCACGATGTTCGGCATGTTGAGGGCCATGATCGCGAAGGCATAGGAGCGGCCTTCGAGACCCTTCAGGAACTCGTCGAGCGTCAGGACAGACGCCGGGTCTCCACCGAACAGCCGGTCGAGCGTCGTGTAGAGACCGAAATTGTCCTTCATCCGGCCGCCGAGTCGGCTGCTCTAGCCCGCGCGTGCGAGCAGGCGGCGAGCCAGCACAAGGTGCGGCTTGTCGAGCATCTTGCCATCCATCGTCAGGACGCCGGCATTGGGGTTGCTCTCGAAGGTCGCCACGACGCGTTTGGCCCAGTCGATCTCGCTGGCGCTCGGTGTGAAGACCTCGTGGATGACGGCGACCTGATCGGGATGGATGGCGATCTTGCCGCCATAGCCCATGCGCCGTGCGACCTGCGCCTCGGCACGCAGCCCCTCGACGTTCTTGATGTCGGGATAGACGGTATCGTAGGCGGTGACGCCGGCCGCGACCGAGGCCATCAAGTTGACGGTGCGCGCCATAAGGAACGTGTCGTCGTAGACGCCGGGCGAGGGGCCCTTGGCCAAGGCGCCGAGGTCGGCCATCAGATCCTCGCCGCCCCAGGAATGGCCCATCAGTCGCGCATGCTTCGCGGGCGCCGCCGTCAGCGCCAGGATTGCCGCAGCACTCTCCGTGGCGATGGTCAGGATACGGGTCGAGCCTGCTTCGATACCCTCGCGCGCCTCAAAGGCGTCGAGATACGTCGCCAGCAGATCGAGGTCGGCCTGGCCGACGCATTTCGGAAACACGATGCCGTCGGGCTTGCCCTGCATGACAATGGCAAGATCGCCCAGCGTGAGCCCGGTATCGAGCGCATTGACGCGGACATAGAGCTTGGGGCCGGTACGGCTGGCCGTCTTCAGATAAGCGAGCGCCATGTCGCGCGCGACCTTCTTGCGGTCCGTCGCGACGGAATCTTCCAGATCGAGGATCAGCCCGTCGGGACCGGAGGCCGGCCCCTTGGCGAGCTTGCGCTCGGAATCGGCGGGAACGAACAGGAATGAACGCATCTTCCTCAGCCCTTCGGTTTCTTGCGCATCAGTGCCTGGCGCGTGCACGCCGCGACGACCTCGCCGCGCTGGTTGATGGCTTCGTGGGAAAACTCGACGATGCCGGCGTCCGGTCGGGACTTGCTTTCACGCAGGCTCACCACCTTGGTGCGCACCCGCAGCGTGTCGCCATGGAAGACGGGCTTGGGGAAGCGCACGTCCGTCATGCCGAGATTGGCCACGGTCGTGCCGAGCGTCGTGTCGTTCACGGTGATGCCGATCATGAGGCCCAGCGTGAACAGGCTGTTGACGATGCGCTGGCCGAATTCGGTCTTGGAGGCGAACTCTTCGTCGATATGCAGCGGCTGCACGTTCATGGTGAGCGAACTGAACAGGACATTGTCCATTTCGGTGACCGTGCGCGTCCATGCGTGTTCGAACACGTGTCCCACCACGAACTCTTCGTAATACAGACCTGCCATTTTCCTCCCCGCGAAAGTCCTGCGTCATAGCATGGATGGACGCTGCCCGGTTCGCCATCGTATCAATGCCGCTACAGGACGAAACTGCGATGACGGGAGCGAATTGATGCGCGCAATGCTGAGCGAGACGCCGGGCGGACCGGAAAGCCTGAAGCTGGTCGAGATCCCGTCGAAGCCGTTGGGCAAGGGGCAGGTTCGCGTAGCGGTCAAGGCGGCAGGCGTCAACTTTCCGGACACGCTGATTATCGCCGACAAGTATCAGTTCAAGCCGCCGCGGCCCTTCGCGCCGGGCCACGAGATTGCCGGCGACATCACCGAAGTGGGCGAGGGCGTCACGGGGTACAAGGTTGGCGACCGCGTCATCGGCATGATCGGCCATGGCGGCTATGCCACCGAAGCCGTGGTGGACCAGGGCAGCCTGCTGCCGATGCCCGCCAACATGAGCTACGAAGACGGCGCCGCCTTTACGATGACCTACGGGACCTCGTACTACGCGCTGAAGCAGCGCAGCAGCTACAAGCCGGGCGAGACGCTGCTGGTCACGGGTGCGTCGGGCGGCGTGGGCCTCACCGCCGTCGAGCTGGGTGCCTTGATGGGCCTGAAGGTGATCGCGGCTGTCGGCTCCGACGAGAAGATGGAGATCTGCCGCAAGTACGGCGCCACGATGTTCGTGAACTACGCCAAGGAAAAGATGCGCGACAAGGTCAAGGAACTGACCGGCGGCAATGGCGCGGACATCATCTACGACGCGGTCGGCGGCGATGCCTTCGACGAGTCGGTGCGCTGCATCGCCTGGTACGGCCGCTTGCTGGTCGTCGGCTTCGCGGCGGGCCGCATTCCGTCGCTGCCGGCCAACCTGGCGCTGCTGAAGAGCTGCGATGTGCGCGGTGTGTTCTACGGCGCCTGGCGCGGCCGCGAACCGGCCGAGGCGCGCAAGAACTTCGACGAGATGTTGAAGTGGTACGGCGAGGGCAAGCTCAAGCCTCACATCTCCATGCGCTTCCCGCTGGAGAAGGCCCCCGAGGCCATGAATGCCCTGCTGTCGCGCAAGGCGACCGGCAAGGTCATCATCAACATCGACTGAAGCGGGAGGAAGCGATGGGCAGGCTGGCCGGCAAGATCGCCATCGTAACGGGCGCGGCGTCGGGTATTGGCGCGGCGTCCGCGAAGCTTTTCGCGGACGAGGGCGCCCAGGTACTGGCGGTCGACCGGCCGGAATCGGCCATTGCGACGGCGCATGCCGGCAACAAGGCGATCTCGGCCTTCGCGGCCGACATCACGGGCGAGGATGCGCCGAAGAAGATCGTGGCGGCGGCTCTCTCCACGTTCGGCGCCATCGACATCCTGTTCAACAATGCCGGCGTCAGCGGCCGGGCCTTTGTCGAGGAGATGACCGACGAGCAGTGGGATCGCGTGAACAATGTCAACGTGCGCGCGATGTTCAGGCTCTGTCGCGAAGCCATTCCGGCCTTGAAGCTGCGGGCCAGGGAAAAGGGCAGGGCGCGGATCGTCAACACCGCCTCGGTGATGGCATTCGATACCGACTACGGCCTGGCGGCCTATTGTGCCTCGAAGGCCGGGGTCGGCGGCCTGACCCGGACGCTCGCGCTCGAACTGGGCAAGTTCAACATTACGGCCAACTACGTCTGCCCCGGTGCGATCTACACCGGCATGACGCAGACCAACTTCGACAAGCAGGAAATTCGCGAGGTCTGGGAGAAGAAGGCGGCGCTGCGCCGTCTTGGCCAACCCATCGACATCGCCCGCGGCGCCCTGCTGCTGGCCTCGGACGAGGCCGACTTCATTACTGGCCACGAACTGGTGGTCGATGGCGGCCTCACTCTGCGCACCTGAGGGCAAGCCCATGTCCGCCATCCATTCCTTCGCGACAAGCTACGACGAGGCGCGAGACAAGTTCCTGGCGGCGGCGCGCATCGCCGATGCCTGGACCCATCGCTACGACAACCCGACCAAGGGGCCCGGGGGCGAGGCGCTGTCGACCGATCTCGCCTGGCTCGGGCCGCAGGATGCGTCGAAGGTCGTCGTCACCATTTCTTCGACCCATGGCGTCGAGGGCTATTGCGGTTCCGGCTTTCAGGTCGATTGGCTGGCGTCGGTCGGAGCTGCCGGCCTGCCGGACGGAACGGCAGCGCTGTTCGTCCACGCCATCAACCCCTATGGCTTTGCCTGGACGCGCCGGGTGACGGAGGAGGGCAACGACCTCAACCGGAACTATGTCGATCACAGCAAGCCCTACCCTGAGAACAAGGGCTATCTCGATATCGCCGACGATCTCATACCGAAGGATTTCAGCGAACAGGGCAAGGCGGCGGCGGACGCACGCCTCGCGGCCTACCGAAAGAAGGTCGGCGACGTCGAGTTCTACCGCGCGGTCTCGGGCGGCCAGTACAGTCATCCCGACGGGATGTTCTTCGGCGGTGGCGGGCCGGCATGGTCGAACCGGACCCTGCACGCCATCGTCGATCAGTATCTCAAGGACCGCAGCGACGTGGCGGTCATCGATTTCCATACCGGCCTCGGCCCCTACGGCTATGGCGAGCCGATCACGCATTTCGACATCGACACACCGGCCTCGCGCCGTGTGCGCGCCTTCTGGGGCGAGTCCGTGACGGAGTCCAAGCGCGGCCAGACGGCATCGCAGGCGCGCGATGGCCTCGGCCACTATGGGCTGAACCGCGTGCTGCAGGAGCCCAAGACCCGGCTCACAATGTGCACTCTGGAGTACGGAACTTTCGACCGCGAAAGCGGCCAAAGGGCTTTCCGGGCGGACCACTGGCTGCACAAGTATGGCGACCCGCTGGGCAAGGAGGCCGTGGCGGTACGTGCTGCGATGCGCCGGCAATTCTATCCGGAGACCGACGACTGGAAGGAGGCGGTGCTGTTCCGCGGCCACCAGATCGTCCGGCAAGCCATTGCCGGCTTGCAGCGGGGCGCCCTCTAGCTATTGGGGACAAGCCCCGGAAAAGCCATACGTCCGACCTGCGATCCTGCTAAAAGCTCTTCATGCGTGCCCTTGTGGCGCTCCTCGCCTTCGTGGTCGTTGCAGCGCTGAACTATCTCTGGTGGTGGTATCCCAACAAGCCGGTCGAGATCGCCGGTTGGACCACAGCGCCCCTGCAAAGCGTTTCCTTCGCGCCTTACCGGCCGGGCCAGAGCCCGCTGACGCGCACCTTTCCGACGCCCGACCAGATCGAGAGCGACCTGAAGCGCCTCCAGGGCAAGGTGGGAGCGGTCCGAACCTATTCCGCAGGCGAGAACCTGGAGACGGTGCCGCAGCGCGCGGGCAAGTACGGCCTCAAGGTCTGGCACGGCGCCTGGCTGAACGACAACGAGAAGGAAAACCTCGAGCAGATCAACCTGCTGATCGACCACGCCAACAAGTACAAGGACACGGTCGAGCGGGTGATCGTCGGCAACGAGGTCCTGCTGCGCAAGGATCTGACCGCCAACCAGCTCCGGCGCTACATTCGCCAGGTGAAGCAGCGCGTTTCGCAGCCGGTCACCTATGCCGATGTCTGGGAATTCTGGCTGCGCAACCCGCAGCTCGCCGACGAAGTCGACTTCATCACCATCCATATCCTGCCTTACTGGGAAGACGAGCCGATCGGCCTCGACCGCAGGGAACCCGACGGCAAGCTCACGATCGAGAAGCACCTGGTCGACATTTACAAAAAGGTGCAGGCGCGCTTTCCCGACAAGAAGATCGTGATCGGCGAAACCGGCTGGCCGAGCGACGGCCGCATGCGGTCGGATGCCCGGCCGGGCAGGGTGGAGCAGGTGAAGTTCTTCTCGATCTTCCGGTCCGCGGCGGAACGGGAGAAGTTCGACTACAACGTCATCGAAGCCTTCGACCAATATTGGAAGGCCCGCCAGGAGGGCACGGTTGGCGCCGCCTGGGGCCTTCTTGATGCCTATCGGCACGACAAATTCGAGCTGGGCAAGCCGGTAAGCGCGGAGCCGAAATGGCGGTTGCTGTTTGCCGTGTCGACGATCGTCGGGGGGCTGTTGCTGCTGGCCTATGCCGGTCTGCGCCGGGCATCGACCTGGAAGGGCATCTTGATCTTCGCCGTCTTCGCCCAGGTCGTGGCGACCTGTTACGTGCAGGCGACCTGGATCGACCTGTCGCGCGCCTTCTATGTCGAGCGCATGGTCGGCGTCGCCTTCTGGGGCTTGCTGCTGGCCGTGTTCAGCTATGCCCTGCTGCGGGGCATTGCAGACAGCCTGACCGGCAAGATGGCCGACCCTTCGCTCTATGGCGCGCGCGTGCGGGAGGCCTGGCATGCCTGGCGGGAGTTGCCGCGCTATCGCATCCTGCAGCGCGCCGACCTGCTGGCGCAGATGCTCTATCTGGTGCTCACAGTCCTCTGTATCTTCTATCTGATCGTCATCAGCATCGACTGGTACGATGGAGTGATCCGGATTGGCGACTGGTTCCGACAGATCGCCATCGACGGCCGCTACCGCGACTTCCCGATCTGGAGCTTCGTGATCCCGAGCATCGTGCTCATGGTCTGGAAGACGATCACGATCCTGCGCAGCGAGCCGGTGGCCCGCGACCACCGAATCGCCAAGGCGCTCTCGTTCGGCCGGCTGCTGGGATACGACGGCAGTCGCGGCTTTGTCCGCATGGACCGCCGGTTCAGCCGCTTCGAGCCCGTCCTGCCCGAGATCTTTCTGGCAGGCATGCTGATCTTCTGGGCCATCGTGATGGTGGTGACTGAAGGAGCGATCAAGCTGCACGATGGCGGCTCGGGCGGCTTCGTCTCCGCCGATGGCGGCCGTTGGGTGATCCGGACCCTGTTCTGGAACACCCAGGCCAACTGGTTCGCCTTCCTCGCGCTCCTCATGTCGGTGCCTTATCTGGCAACCATCTACGTCTCCATACGCGAACCACTGGCAGAACCGCCGCCGGACTCCTATACCAGCAAATGGTAGGCGCTTTGCCGGGAGTTACCGAATGGAAATCAAGGGTGAGTACAGGATCGCGGCCCCGCGCGAGAAGGTCTTCGCGGCGCTGAACGATCCGGCCATTCTGCAGGCCTGCATTCCGGGCTGCGAATCGTTGGAGAAGACCTCCGATACCGAGATGAAGGCCAAGGTGCGGATGCGCATTGGCCCGGTCAGCGCAGCCTTCTCGGGCAAGGTGACCTTGTCGGACCTCGATCCGCCCAATGGCTACCGGATCTCCGGCGAAGGGCAGGGCGGTGCGGCGGGCTTCGCCAAGGGCGGCGCCGTCGTGGCCCTGAAAGAGGACGCCGGGGGCACCATTCTCACCTACAACGTGGACGCCCAGGTCGGCGGCAAGATCGCTCAGGTCGGCGCCCGCCTGATCGACGGGACCGCCAAGAAGCTGGCCGACGAGTTCTTCAGCAAGTTTGCGACGATGGTCGGCGGGCCGCCGCCGGCAGAAGCGGTCGCATCGGCAGCACCCGCCGATGCAGCAGCTCCGGCGCCCGTCGCCGCGCCGTCCGCTGCAGCGCAGCGTGGCTACAAGCACTGGCTGATCATTGGCGTCGGCGCCGCCGTATTGATCCTGGTCTTTCTTGCGAGTCGTTAGCGGCGGAGACAATCGCGGATTGTCTGCGAAACCGCCAATTCACTTGACCGCAATGTGACGGGCTTGCGAGAGTTCCACCAATGCCCGGCGGGCCTGCTCTGGCTTGGCTCGCGCGAACCAATACGTTGAGGGAGAAGAGTAATGACCATTTCCGTCGCCATGACCGTCAACGGCAAGGCCGTCTCGGGCAAGGTCGAGGCGCGCACGCTATTGGTTCAATTCCTGCGCGAGCATCTCGGCATGACCGGCACCCATGTCGGTTGCGACACCAGCCAGTGCGGCGCCTGCGTCGTGGATGTCGATGGCAAGTCGGTGAAGTCCTGCACCATGCTGGCCGTCCAGGCCGAGGGCGCCAAAGTCATCACGATCGAGGGCCTGGCCGAAAGCGCCGACAAGCTGCATCCGATGCAGGAAGCCTTCCGTGACAACCATGCTTTGCAGTGCGGCTTCTGCACGCCGGGCATGGTGATGAGCGCCATCGACATGGTGAAGCGTCACAACTACCAGCTCGACGAGGCGACGGTGCGCCGCGAACTCGAAGGTAATCTCTGCCGCTGCACCGGCTACCACAACATTGTGAAGGCAATCCTGGCCGCCGCGCCGGCCATGAAGTCAGCAGGGGTGTAGAGCCATGACCGCCGAAACCGGAATCGGCGCCCGGGTGAAGCGGAAGGAAGACCAGCGCTTCCTTACCGGCACCGGACGCTATGTCGACGATCTGCCCCTCGCACGGGCGACTTACGCGTATTTCCTGCGTTCGCCGCATGCCCATGCGAAGATCAAGAGCATCGACGTTTCGGCGGCGAAATCCATGCCCGGCGTGGTCGAGATCTTCACCGGCAAGGACATTGCCGACGCGAAGGTCGGTGGCCTGATCTGCGGCTGGGTGGTCAAGGACAAGCACGGCGAGCCGCACAAGGCGCCGCCGCATCCGGTGATGGCGCTCGATACCGTGCGCTATGTCGGGGACACGGTGGCGATGGTCGTGGCCAACAGCCACGACGAAGCCAAGGACGCCGCCGAGGCGATCCATGTCGACTACGACGTGAAGCCCGCCAACGTCGATCTCGCGCGCGCGCTCGACAAGGGCGCGCCGGAGGTCCATGGCGAGGCGCCCGGCAATCTGATCTACGACTGGGAAATCGGCGTGAAGGCCGATGTCGAGGCGGCATTCGCCAAGGCGGCGCATGTCACCAAGATGGACATCGTCAACAACCGCCTGATCCCCAACGCCATGGAGCCGCGCGCCGCGGCGGCCGAGTACGACAAGGGCACTGGCAACTACACGCTCTGGTCGACGTCGCAGAACCCGCATGTGTTGCGGCTGATCCTGTCGGCCTTCGTGCTGGGAATTCCCGAGCACAAGCTGCGCGTCATCGCCCCCGACGTCGGCGGCGGTTTCGGCAGCAAGATCTTCTGCTACAATGAAGAGACGATGGTGTGCTGGGCGTCCAGCCGCGTCGGCCGGCCGATCAAGTGGACGGCGGAGCGGGCCGAGTCGTTCATGACCGACGCGCACGGGCGCGACCACGTCACCCATGCCGAACTCGCCCTCGACAAGGACCACAAGTTCCTGGCGCTCAAGGTCGAGACCATCGCCAATATGGGCGCCTATCTCTCGACCTTCTCGACGGCGGTGCCGACCTATCTCTACGCCACGCTGCTGGCCGGCCAGTACACGACGCCGCTCATTTACGCCAACGTGAAGGCAGCGGTGACGCATACCGCGCCGGTCGACGCCTATCGCGGCGCCGGCCGCCCCGAGGCGACGTTCGTGATTGAGAGTATCGTCAGCAGGGCGGCGGCAGAGTTGAAGGTCGATCCGGCGGAGCTGCGCCGCAAGAACTTCATTCCGTCGGATGCCTTTCCGTACCAGACCCCGGTGGCGCTGCAGTACGATTCGGGCAACTACCCGCCGATCATCGACGAAGCGATCAAGATCGCCGACTACAAGGGCTTCGAGGGCCGTCGTGCCGAAGCCAAGTCACGCGGCAAGCTGCGCGGCATCGGCTTCTCGTCCTACATCGAGGCCTGCGGGCTGGCGCCGTCGCAGGTGATCGGCCAGCTCGGCGGCGGCGTCGGCCAATGGGAGGCCGCCCAGATCAAGTTCAACCCGACAGGCAACGTCCAGATCCTGACCGGCTCGCACAGCCACGGTCAGAGCCACGAGACGACCTTCGCCCAGATCGTGTCGGACAAGCTCGGCGTGCCGCTCGAGAA
>JAIUOY010000005.1:0-3829 GCA_020160995.1 Pseudomonadota bacterium
CGCCGCTTCCTCGTCGCCAGCGGCGTCACGCCGGCTTTCGCCAAGCGCGCCATCGACACGCCTTCCGACGAAATCTGGACCCCGACGCCGCAGGAACTGCTGGCCGGCAAGGTCGCGACCTGCATAAATCGCGAACGAGTTGAAAGAGGTTCCTCCGGCATGATCCCCCGCGGCCTTTCCTACGACGATGCGATGCGGCAGTTCCGTTGGCCGGCGCCGGAGCGCTTCAACATCGGACGCGCGATCTGCGAGCGCCACGCCCCCGACACGCTGGCAATGATCGTCGAGAACGGCGACGGCTCGATCCGCAACTGGACCTTCGGGCAGATGCTGGCGGCCAGCTCGCGGCTCGCCAATGCGCTGGTCGCGCGCGGCCTCGGCAAGGGCGACCGGCTGGCGGTGTTCCTGAGCCAGAGCGCCGAACTCACGATCTGCCACCTCGCCGGCTATCGCATGGGCGCGGTCGTGCTGCCGCTGTTCACGCTGTTCGGCGAGGAAGCGATTGAGTATCGCCTCACCAACGCCGAAGCTTCGGCCATCGTCACCGACATGGGCCAGCTGCCGAAGCTGCTCGCCGTGCGCGATCGGCTGCCGAACCTGAAGACGGTGATCGTGATCGGCGCCGGCGCACATGGCAGCGCCTTCCTCGACTGGCAGCTGCTGCTGGCCGCTGCCTCGGATAGCTTCGCCACCGTCGATACGATGGCCGAAGATCCCGCCCTGCTGATCTACACGTCCGGCACCACCGGCCAGCCCAAGGGCGCGCTGCATGCCCATCGCATGATGCTGGGCTGCCTGCCGGCCGTGGAGCAGTGGCTCAGTCACTGGCCGATGGGCAACGAGGTGATGTGGACGCCAGCCGAATGGGCGTGGATTGCCGGCCTCTACGACTCGCTGTTCCCCGCCTGGTACTACGGCACGCCGGTGCTGGCGCATCGCTTCGCCAAGTTCGATCCCGAGCGCGCCTTCGCCATGCTGGCCAAGCATCGCGTCGGCGTGAGCTTCATTCCGCCGACCGCGCTCAAGATGATGCGCCAGGTCCACAAGCCGCGCGACCGCTGGACCTACGATGTCCGCGCCGTCTGCACCGGCGGCGAGGCGATGGGCGAGGAACTGCTCGCCTGGGGCCGCGACACGTTCGGCACCACGATCTCCGAAGGCTATGGCCAGACCGAGATGAACATGATGCTGCTGAATTCGCCGGACTGGTTCGAGGTGCGGCCGGGTTCGTGCGGCCGCGCCTGCCCCGGCCGCAAGGTCGCGATCGTCGACGACCAGGGCAATGTCCTGCCGCCGGGCGAGGAAGGCCAGATCGCGGGCTGGCGGCACGATCCCATCGTGATGCTGGAATACTGGCGCAACCCCGAGGCCACGGCGCGCAAATATGCCGGCGACTGGCTGCTGACCGGCGACCTCGGCCGCATCGACGAGGACGGCTATGTCTTCTTCAAGAGCCGCGACGACGATGTGATCACCTCGGGCGGCTACCGCATCGGGCCGGGCGAGATCGAGGAATGCCTGATGAAGCATCCCGCCGTCGCCATGGTCGGCGTGGTGGGCGTGCCGGACAAGGTGCGCACGGAGATCGTGAAGGCGTTCGTCCAGCTCCGCCCCGAGATCGCGGCCACCGACGCGCTCAAGACCGACCTGGCGAACTTCGTGAAGACGCGGCTCGCCGCCCACGAGTATCCGCGGGCCGTCGAGTTTGTGGCCGAACTGCCGCTTACGACGACGGGCAAGATCCTGCGCCGCGAACTGCGGAAGCTGGGTTAGCCTTGGAAGAGGGCCGGGAGGCTGTTGAGCAGGGTCAGGAAGCCGATCAGGGCGGCCGGCCACCAGGAGTGCAGGTAAAGCGGCATGGCAATACTCTAAGAATATAGATTAGGAATATCACTTACTTAACTGAAAAGAAAGAAATTTTTTGGGAGTAGACCGATGCGCTGGACCGCCCTTTTCGCTCTCGCCGCCGTCTGTCTTGTAGCTGGAAAGATACAGGCCCAGCCCCAATACCCGGACCGGCCGGTCAAGATCATCGTCCCCTACATCGCCGGCAGCGCGCCCGACGTGGCGGCCCGCCAGACCGCGGACAAGCTGACGGCCGGGTTGGGCCAGCAGTTCATCGTCGACAACAAGCCCGGCGCCAGCGGCAATATCGGCGGCGAGGCGGCCGCCCGTGCCACGCCCGACGGCTACACCCTGCTGCTGATGACCGGCAATCACGTCATCAACCCGTTCCTCTACGCCAAGCCCGGCTACGGCCTGAAGGACTTCGCGCCCATCACCGTCATCACCCGCCTGCCCTCCCTGATGGTCGTGCCGCCGTCTTCTCCGGCCAAGACCGTCGCCGAGTTCATCGCCCTCGCCAAGTCGAAGCCCGGCCAGCTCAACTACGGCTCGGGCGGCATCGTCAGCCTGGCCAACCTGTCGGCGCAGGCCTTCCGGCTGGCGACGGGCATCGACTATGTCCACGTCCCCTACAAGGGCGCGCCCGACATCGTCCGCGGCCTGCTGGGCGAGCAGATCAACGTCGCCTTTCCGACCATGCCGACGGTGGTCCGGCTGGCGCAGCAGGGATCGCTGCGGCCGCTCGCCGTGACCTCGGCAAAACGCTCGGCGGCGATGCCCGACGTGCCGACCCTCCTCGAAGCGATGCCCGCTGGCCTCGACGGCTTCGTGCAGGATTCGTGGCTGGCGCTGGCCGCCCCGGCCGGCACGCCGCCCGCCATCATCGAGCGCGTCTACGCCACGCTGAAGAAGGCCGCCGAGTCTCCGGAATTCCGCACTGCGCTCAGCAGCGACGGATCGGAGGTCGTCTTCAACACACCGGCCGAATTCGCCGCTATGCTGCCCGGCGAGAGCGAGAAGTATCAGCAGCTCATCAAGAAGCTCGACATCAAGATCGAATAGAGGAGTTCAAGGATGGCCGCCGTTGCGCCGCGCATTCACGAAGCCCCCGACGACCTGCTGGCTGCCATCGACTTCTGTTACGAGCAGGGCTGGACCGACGGCCTGCCCGTGGTGCCGCCGCAGGTCGATCGCGTGAAGGCGATGCTGGCCGCCGATCCCCGGCCGGCCGACACCGTCATCTGCCATCATCCGGCGACCACGCTCGATCTCTCGCTGCATGCGGCGGCGGTCAACGCCGTCATGGCGGGCTGCCTGCCCGAGCATTTTCCCGTGCTGGTCGCGGCCTTCGAGGCGATGAACCGGACCGAGTTCAACTTCCACGGCTCGACCGCCAGCACCGGCGGCTCCGCGCCGCTGCTGATCGTCAGCGGCCCCATCGTCGACGAGATCGGCATGAACGCCGACGTCAACCTGTTCGGCCCCGGCAACCGCGCCAACTCGACCATCGGCCGCGCCACGCGCCTCATTCTGCGCAACGTCTTCCAGATGCTGCCGGGCATTTCCGACAAGTCGACCCAGGGCAATCCCGGCAAGTACAGCTTCTGCATCGCCGAGCGCAGCCGCGGCAATCCGTGGCCGCTGCTCTGCGAGGTGCAGGGCTATGCCAAGGGCACGTCGAGCGTCACGACCTTCGCCGGCGGCGGCTTCTGCAACGTCGAGAACCACGGCGGCAACACGCCGGAACAGATCTTGGGCTCGGTCGCCGACGCGATGGCGAACTACGGCTGCATCACCCTGGGTCAGAGCGTGGTGATCCTGGCGCCCGAGCATATGCGCATCCTGGGCGATGCCGGCTGGACACGCGAGCAGGCGCAGGATTGCCTGTTCAGCCAGGCCAAGCGCTCGGTCGAGGGCATGAAGAGCGTCGGCAAGTTCCGCGAGCGCGAGTACGAGGCGCAGCGCGGCGAGGGCCGGTCGCCGC
>JAIUOY010000072.1:0-5603 GCA_020160995.1 Pseudomonadota bacterium
AGGACGTAGCGATTGCCCTTCTTGTCGGCGCGCGTGGTCATGCCGTTGGCCTCGGAGCCGGCGTCCGGCTCGGTGATGCAGATGGCAGGCTTGTCCCCCGACAGAACCATATCGGCGGCCATCTTCTTCTGCTCGTCCGAGCCGTAGGCCATGACCGCGCTGATCGCGCCCATGTTGGTCTCGACGGCGATGCGGCCGGTGACGGCGCAGGCCGACGACAGGGCCTCGATGGCAAGGACCGCCTCGAGCCAGCCCTTGCCCTGGCCGCCATACTGCTGCGGGATCGTCATGCCGATCAGCCCGGCGTCCTTCAGGAGATCGACATTGTCCCAGGGATATTGCTCGGTGCGATCGACCTCGGCCGCCCGCTTCGAGACGGGACCTGCAGCCAGCTCGCGGGCGCGAGCCTGCAGTTTCACCTGATCGGGCGACAGTCCGGACGCATTCATCGCAACAGCCTTTGCAAGAAGTGACTAACGGCCCAGCGTATAGAACTCGTCGTTCGGACGCATCCGGGTGACGTTCGCCATACGATTGGACAGCGCAAAGAACGAAGCAATGGAGGCGATGTCCCAGACGTCTTCGTCGTTGAAGCCGTGCTTGGCCAGGGCGGCGAAATCGTCGTCACCGACGGTATTGGCTTCGAACGACACCTTCATGGCGAAGTCCAGCATTGCGGTCTGGCGCGGCGTGATGTCGGCCTTGCGATAATTGATGGCAACCTGGTCGGCGATCAGCGGGTTCTTCGCACGGATGCGCAGGATGGCGCCGTGCGCGATGACGCAGTACTGGCACTGGTTGGCGTTGCTCGTCGCTACGACGATCATCTCGCGCTCGGCCTTGGTGAGGTTGCCGGGCTTGTCCATCAGCGCGTCGTGATAGGCGAAGAAGGCCCGAAACTCGTCCGGCCGGTGTGCCAGGACGAGGAAGACGTTGGGAATGAAGCCGGACTTTTCCTGAACGGCGACGATCCGCTCGCGAATGTCGGCCGGCAAGTCGGCCAGGGCGGGAACGGGGAAACGGCTGATGGGCAGCGAAGCGGGGGAAGACATGAATCGATCTCCAGCGGGGTCAGGCATTGGCAAGGCGCGGTGAGGAATAGCCTCTCGTGCCGCCAGGATCGATGCTGAAGATCGCCACAGGCTCGCTGCGGCCGCGAACGACCACACTGCCCAAGGGGCTGAAGGAGAACTCCCCGTTGCAGTTCGAGCGGGTGCTTTCGGAGACGAGGATCCTCGTGCCGTGCTGCTTGTTCAGCTCCTCGAGCCGCGCCGCGAGGTTCACCGTATCGCCCAGCAAGGTGAAGCTCATGCGCTGGCCGGCGCCGACCGAGCCGCCGATTACGCCGCCGGTGCTGATGCCGATGCGCGTCGCGAAGGACATGCCGACGTCGCCGAAGGTACGGCTGCCGACGGCGCGCTGGATGTCGAGCGCGGCCCGCACAGCGGCCGAAGCATGGCCGTCGCAGGCCAGCGGCATGTTGAAGGACGCGAACAGGCCGTCGCCGATGAAGGTGTTGACCACACCGCCATGGGCGCGGATCGGTGCCAGAACGGTCTGGAGGTATTCGTTGAGTGCGATGACGAGCTGATCCGGGGGCAGGTGTTCGGCGATCGTGGTGAAACCTTCGATGTCGCTGAACAGAACGGTCGCCTCGCGGGTCTCGCCGGCCAGCACGCCCGAGCCCTCCCGCCGCAGGATGGTGGCGGCGACGCTCTCGTCGACATAGCGGCCGAAGGTCTCGCGAATGCGCTCCCGTTCGCGCAGGCCTTCGATCATGTTGTTGAATTGGCCGGTGAGCTCGCCAACCTCGTCGTTCGAGGTGACGGCGATGCGCTGGCTGAGATCGCCCTTGCTCACCTTGGTCATGGCTTGCGAGAGGATGCGCAGCGGTCGTAGCAGCGAGCGGCTGATATAGAAGGCCGATATCGAGACACCGACGACGGCCGAAGCGACGTCGATAAGGATCTCCATTTGCTGGCGATCGCCCTGGTAGGAAAAGAGATCGACCAGAATGGCCGCCAGGGGGCCGATCGAGATGACGACCAGCGCGACCACCAGCTTGTTCCTGTAGCGGCCGAAGAACAGGCCGAGGTTGCGGCCGCAATGCCGGAAGATGAAGGTGCAGAGCTGCGAGAGGTAATCGCTGACGACGAAGTAGGTGTAGGTGAAGTAGAGCACCATCAGCACGGCGCAGGTCGCGATGAAGTCGGCTGTCGCCGGCATCGGAATGTTGGAGACCGAGGGGCCGGCCCACCAGGGCGAGGAGAGGCGGATGGCCCAGGTGACGAAGGTGAGCGCGAACACCCGTTGTGCCGTCAGCAGAGGGAGCTGCGTCAGCCGTCTCTGCACGTCGTCGAAGGCGATCTCGCCAACGAGATAGCGTCGGATCGGTCGAAAGAGCCGGAAGATGGCGATGAAGTTGACACCGACCAGGATGAGAGCGCCGAACCCCACGACGATCGGATAGTTGCGCCAGGTGTTGGTGATGACGGCGTAGATCGTGACGATCGCCAGATCGAGAAAGAAAACCGATGTCGCCATCCAGAAATAGCGGCGGCTGATCGCGGCAATCTCGGCGGGCGTCGCCGTTGTAGGCACGACTGGCGCCGAGGTGGACATGGCTGTGATATCGCTCATGCCGGAGGCCCCACACGATAGACGATGACGTTGCCCCGATGGCCACGCACATCCGTGACGCCCAGGCGTTCGCAGGCTTCTACGGCGCCGGCCGCGAGAACCGTACTCTCGGCCGCCAGGATCGTCGTGCCGAATTTCTTGTTGAGCTGCTCGATGCGCGAGGCCACGTTCACCGCATCGCCCAGCAGAGTGTAACTCAGCCGGTTTTCGGTACCTATGGTGACGCCGATGACCTGTCCGGTGTTGATGCCGATACGGGTGCGCAGCCCGGCCTTGCCGGCGAAGGGCGTGGCTGCCAGGGCTTGCTGGATTTCGAGAGCGGCGTTCACCGCGGCGGCTGCATGATTGGCGAGTGGCAGGGGCAAATTGAAGCTCGCAAACAGCCCGTCGCCGATGAAGTTGTTCACCACGCCGCCATGACGCTGGATCACCGGCACGACGGTGCCGAGATAGGTGTTGAGAAGGGCCGCGATCTCCGTTGGCGTGGCGCCTTCCGAAAGTCCTGTAAAGCCCTCGATGTCGGTGAACATCAGCGTGGCTTCGGCGGTGGTATCGACGGTGCGGCCGCTGCGTCCGCTGTTGCCGAGAATCGCTGTGGCGACGCTTTCGCTCACGTACTTGCCAAAGGTGTCGCGCAGGTATTCCCGCTCGGCGAGGCCCTCGACCATCTGGTTGAAGCGGCTGGCGGCATGGCCGAGTTCGTCGTTGGTCGTGACGGGCAGGCGCACCGTGTAGTCGTCCTCGGCGACCCGTCGCAGGCCACCATCGAGACGGTCGATCGGTCGGGTCAGCGCCTGGGAAATCCAATAGTAGACGAAGGCGGCGCCGGTCAGGGTGAGGACGATATCGGAGGTAGCCTCACGTATCAATCGCGCGCCCGAATAGCTTGCAATGTCCGCGGCCAGCAGGATCAAGCCTGAAATCGACAGGAAGACCATGGCCAGCGCGACCTTGTTGCGAAAGCGGCCGTGAAACGTCGCCATGTTCACGCCGTGCGTTCGAAACAGATGCTCGCACAGGCGGTCGAAATAGGCACTGACCACGAAGTAGGTCAGGACGACATTGAACAGGCTGCCGACCACGATCGTGGCGAAGGCATCCGCCAGCTGGGTCGGCTCCAACGTCGCGCCGAAGGTGATGCCGAGCTGGTGAGAGAGCACGCGCATGGTCAACATGGGCGTGTAGAGCACACCCACGACCATGGCCGAATTGTAAGGCAGGCGGGCGAGTTGCGGCTCGATTTGCTCGAAGCTGGCCTCGCCCGACACGAATCGCATGACTGGCCTGATCAGCCACCAGGCGCCCAGGCCGACGCCCACCAGCAAAAAGCAGGAGGCGATCACCAGAGCCGGGAACAGGATTTCAGGAGCCCGGTGAATCAGCGCGTAAACCGCGTCCGAAATCACGTCGACCGCAAACGGCACTGCCATCGCCGCATAGTATCGGCGCTCGATGCTGGCCGACGCCGCAAGCGGCGCCGCATCCGTCGTGGCGGTCATGCCGCCGATATAGGGCGGAAAGCGGTCGAGCGGAATGGCCCCACCGCTTTCCTCCTCTTTGGATAGAAGGCCCTACGACGTCAGTTCGCGTGCAGTGATACGGTACCGGAACTTGTCGGGATCGAGGGAATCCAGGAAGCCCGACCGATTCTCGGCCTGCGGATACATCAGGAAGGCAATCGGTGACTCCTTGGAGTCCGGCAGCTTCAGATCGTGCGCGACATTGTAGGCGAGCCAGTTGCCTTCCCAGGAGCCGAACAATGCCCGGCGCGCGACCACGACCTTCGGATCGGTCATGGCGAGATTGGTCGGCGGCTCCTCGAGAACCACCTTGCGCACGTCCGCGGGATCGACGGGCGTCCACCCGGAGCCCGCGAGCCAGACCTCGGCGCGGCAATGCTGGGCCTTGGAGACGACCTCGGAGCCTGCGCCCAGCGCCTTGAAGCCGAACTCCGACGGCATCACGCGGATGCCATAGACATCCCGCGCCGGCAGGCCAACGGACCGGGCGAGGCCGACATAGAGCGCATTCAGGTCCGCGCACTTGCCGTTCAGGTTGCCGGTCCTGATCATGGCCGTGATGTCGCCGACGCCGCAGCCCAGGGTCTTGGCGTTGCGAAAGGTGTTTTCGACCACCCAGTCGTAGATCGCGCGCGCCTGGGCGACGTCGCCCTGCTTGCCGCGCACGATCTCGTCGGCCGTCTCCTTCACGATGCCGTCGGTCGGCAGGAAGGTGGTCGGCATCAGGTTCAGCTTGCGCTCGGCATCGCTCAGTGCAGGCGCGTTACCTTTGCCCGGCACGACCGAGCGATTCCGGGCCTGGACCTGCGCGGTGACTTCGATCACGGGCGCCGATCGATCGGCGGCCCATTCGACCCGCAGCATCTCCGCGCCGTACTTGGGATCGCGCACGCGCTCGGCGACGCGCGCATTGCCGGTCCAGGTGACATTGCCCGGCCGCTGCCAGTCGGCCGCTTCGAAGGTCGGCAGCGGTATCCAGGCCTTGGTGGCGCCTGCCGTCGGTTCGACCCTGGTGGTAAGGACGTAGTTGCGCCAGCCCTTGGGAACAGGCGCATAGATGACGGCCTGTGCCGAGGTCAGGCGCGGCGCCAAGCCCAGCGCGCCAGCGGCGACGCCGGCCTTCAAAAGGTCGCGACGATTCATCTTCTCTCCTCCCAATGGCAATCGTTGCCGGGGAGGATGGTCTTTCCCGTCGTCGGGAAGATCAGGGCCGTCCCGGATCAAGCCCGCGTCGCACGCGACAGCGGCAAGTACCGGAAAGGCAAGCATTGCAACGTGACGGGAGTGCCGTCAACGCGGTTCCTAGAGGCCGAGATAGGCCTGGCGCACGCGGTCGTTGGTCAACAGATCGGCGCCCGGCCCTTCGAACTCGATGCGGCCATTCTCCAACACATAACCGCGATGGGCGATCTTGAGCGACGCCATGACATTCTGCTCGACCAG
>JAIUOY010000073.1:0-5024 GCA_020160995.1 Pseudomonadota bacterium
CCCACCACCCTTCAATAGCCCCGCCCCATAGCCCTGCCCTAGCGAGACGACATGAAAGCCAGAGTTCACGTAACCCTCAAGAACGGCGTGCTCGACCCCCAGGGCAAGGCCATCGGGCATTCCCTCAATCGCCTCGGCTTTCCCGAGGTGGGCGACGTCCGCCAGGGCAAGTTCATCGAGTTGGAATTGGCCGAGACCGACAAGGACAAGGCCAAGGCGCGGCTCGACGAGATGTGCCGCAAGCTGCTGGCCAACACGGTGATCGAGAACTATTCGATCGAGCTGGTCGGCTGATGAAGTCCGCGGTCCTCGTCTTCCCCGGCTCCAATCGCGAAGGCGATGTGGCGCAGGCGATCGAACTGGTCACGGGCCGTCGACCCACGATGGTCTGGCACGGCGACGGCGACTTCGAGAAGGTCGACCTGATCGTGGTGCCGGGCGGCTTCTCCTACGGCGACTATCTGCGCTGCGGCGCCATGGCGGCCCAGTCGCCGGTCATGGCCGAGGTCAAGAAGCGGGCCGCCCAGGGCGTGCCGGTCCTGGGCATCTGCAACGGCTTCCAGATCGTGACCGAGGCAGGCCTGCTGCCGGGTACGCTGATGCGCAATTCGCACCTCAAGTTCGTCTGCTCCGACGTCCACCTCAAGGTCGAGACCAGCCAGAGCCTGTTCACCAACCGCTATCAGGCCGGCCAGGTGATCAAGGTTCCGGTGGCCCATGCCGAGGGCAACTATTTCGCCGACGCCGACACGCTGAAGCGCCTCGAGGATCGCGGACAGATCGCCTTCCGCTACTGCACGCCGGATGGCGTGACCGACGCTACGGGCAATCCCAATGGTTCGATCAACAACATCGCCGGCATCTTCAACGAGACCAAGACGGTGCTGGGGCTGATGCCGCATCCTGAGAATGCCGTGGAGCCGATGTTCGGCGGCACCGACGGCAAAGGTTTGTTCGAGGGTATGGTCGAGGCGCTGTCGTGACGATTGCTCAAGAGAAGTACCCGCCGGTCAAGCTCCCCAACGAACCCGCGATCACCCCCCAGATCGTCGCCGAGCACGGGCTGGCGCCGGACGAATACGAGCGCCTGCTGAAGATCATGGGCCGTACGCCGACCATGGTGGAACTCGGCATCTTCTCGGCGATGTGGAGCGAGCACTGCTCCTACAAGTCCTCCAAGGTCTGGTTGAAGAAGCTGCCGACCAAGGCGCCCTGGGTGATCCAGGGGCCGGGCGAGAATGCCGGCGTCATTGACATCGGCGACGGCCAGGCCGCGATCTTCAAGATGGAAAGCCATAACCACCCCTCCTACATCGAACCCTACCAGGGCGCTGCGACGGGCGTGGGCGGCATTCTGCGCGACGTCTTCACCATGGGCGCGCGGCCGATTGCCAACCTGAACGCGCTGCGCTTCGGCGACCCCAACCATCCCAAGACCCGGCATCTCGTCTCCGGCGTCGTGGCCGGCATCGGCGGCTACGGCAACTGCATGGGCATTCCGACGGTCGGCGGCGAGACGAATTTCCATCCCGCCTACAACGGCAACATCCTGGTCAACGCCATGACCGTGGGCGTCGCGCCGTCGGATCGCATCTTCTATGCGGCCGCCGCAGGCATCGGCAATCCGCTGGTCTATGTCGGCTCCAAGACCGGCCGCGACGGCATCCATGGCGCCACCATGTCCTCAACGGAATTCAACGAGGACAGCGAGAGCAAGCGGCCGACCGTCCAGGTCGGCGATCCGTTCGTCGAGAAGCTGTTGCTGGAGGCCTGCCTCGAACTGATGGCGACCGACGCGATCGTCGCCATCCAGGACATGGGCGCGGCCGGCCTCACCTCCTCGTCGTTCGAGATGGCGGCCAAGGGCGGCCTCGGCGTCGTCGTCGAGCTCGACAAAGTGCCGATGCGCGAGACCGGCATGAATCCCTACGAGCTCATGCTCTCCGAAAGCCAGGAGCGCATGCTGATCGTACTGAAGCCCGGTCGCGAGGAGCTGGCGCGCAAGATCTTCGAGAAGTGGGAACTCGACTTCGCGGTCATCGGCCATCTCACCGACACCGAGCGCATGGTTCTCTCCTGGCACGGCGACATCGTGGGCAATATCCCGATCCCGCCGCTGGTCACCGAAGCGCCGATGTACGAGCGGCCCTGGACGCTGACGCCCCTGCCCGCCGAACTGGACGCGACGAAGGTGCCGGCGCCCAAGGACTGGAACGCTTCGCTGATCACCCTGATGGGCTCGCCCGACCTCGCCAGCAAGGCGTGGATCTGGAAGCAGTACGACCATCTCATCATGGGCAACACCGCGATCCGACCGCAGGACGGCGATGCCGCCCTGGTGCGCGTGCCCGGCGGCGGCCACAAAGGCCTCGCAATCACGTCCGACTGCACGCCGCGCTACGTGCAGGCCCATCCCGAGACCGGCGGCCGCCAGGCCGTGGCCGAGGCCTGGCGCAACATTACCGCGACGGGGGCCAAGCCGCTCGCCGTCACCGACAACATGAACTTCGGCAATCCGCAGAAACCCGAGATCATGGGCCAGTTCGACGGCGCGATCATGGGCATGAGCGAGGCCTGCAAGGCCCTCGACTTCCCCGTCGTGTCGGGCAACGTCTCGCTCTACAACGAGACCGAAGGCCGTCCCATCCTGCCGACGCCGACCATCGGTGCGGTCGGCGTAATCGAGGATATCGCCACCTCCGTCGGCTCGCGGCTGGTGCAGTCGGGCCTGGCGCTCGTTCTCGTCGGCGAAACGAAGGGCTGGCTCGGCCAGTCGATTTACCTGCGCGAACTGCATGGCCGCGAGGAGGGCGCGCCGCCGCCCGTCGACCTTGCCGCCGAGCGCCGCAACGGCGACTTCGTGCGCGGGGAAATCGTCGGCCGCCGGGCCGTGGCCTGCCACGACCTTTCCGACGGCGGCCTGCTGGTCGGCCTGGCCGAGATGTGCCTCTCCGGTGGGACCGGCGCGACGGTCAAGCTGCCGAGGGGCGCCGCGGCGCCCCATGCCTACCTCTATGGCGAGGACCAGGCCCGTTACCTGATCGCGACCGACGATGGCGAAGCTCTGGTCGCCGCAGCCACCAAGGCCGGTGTCCCTGCGGTCCTGCTCGGCTATTCGGGCGGCGCCAGCGTGGTCGTCGAAGGTCTGCTTGAGCTGCCGCTCGACGACTTGCGGACGGCGCATGAAGCCTGGCTCCCCAACTATATGAACAGCGCGGTCTGAGGAGACACCTATGCCCATGCACGCCGAGGATATCGTCCGCCTGATCCAGGAGGGCATCCCCGGAGCCGAGGTCGAGATCCAGGATCTCGCCGGCGATGGAGACCACTATGCCGCCACGGTTATTTCGTCGGCCTTTGCGGGCAAATCCAAGATTCAGCAGCACCAGATGGTCTATGGCGCGTTAGGAGGTCGCATGGGCGGCGTTCTGCATGCCCTGAAATTGACCACCATGGCGCAACGGCCCTGACCGCCCTATATTATCGCTAAATCCCGCACCCACCGTGTGGTGCGTCCCGCGTCGTGCTTCAGGAGACCGACATGAGCGAACCTCAGGTGTTCGAACGTATCCGTGACGAGATCAGCAAGAACGACGTTCTGCTGTTCATGAAGGGCACGCCGGTCTTCCCGCAATGCGGCTTCTCGGCGGCGGTGGTCGACGTGCTGAGCCAGCTCGGCGTCAAGTTCCACGGCGTCAACATCCTGGTCGACCCGGAACTGCGTCAGGGCGTCAAGGAATTCAGCCAGTGGCCGACGATCCCCCAGCTTTACGTGAAGGGTGAGTTCATCGGCGGCTGTGACATCGTCCGCGAGATGTTCGAGACGGGCGAGCTGGAAACGGTCCTGAAGGAAAAGGGCGTGGCGCTGGCCGCCGCGGCCTAGTTTTTCCTCGCCGCCGTCCTACGTGAACGCGTAGGACGCCATCGAGAGATTTCCCAGAGTGAAGCTGCGATGCAGGGCGCGGCCGCGCGCGCCCTCGCCTGCTGCGCCGAAGGCGACATGCAGCGGCAAGAAATGCTCGTCGGTCGGATGAGCCTCGCGCGCATAGGGTGCCCGCGCGCGATAGTCGGCAAGTTCCGCCTCGTCGCCTTTCTCCACCGTGTCCGACAGCCAATCATCGAAGGCCTGCGCCCAAGGTTCGGGCTCGGATGAATCGCCGCCACGCACCAGCGCTCTGAGATTGTGGATAGCGCTGCCGCTGCCCATGATCAGCACGCCCTCTTCGCGCAGCGGTGCCAGCTTCCGGCCGAGCGCGATGTGATACGCTGGCGTTTGGTCCGGCTGCACCGAAAGCTGAAAGATCGGGATGTCGGCCTCCGGCCAGCCCAGCATGACCGGCACCCAGGCGCCATGGTCGAGGCCGCGATGGTGGTCGTGTGCCGCACCCGTCAGCTTCGCTACCTTTTCGGCCAGTGCCGGAGCACCGGGCGCATTGTAGCGCAGGCGGTAGAGTTCTTCGGGAAAGCCATAAAAATCGTGGATGGTGTCGGGCTTGCGCGCCAGCGACACCGCCGGCACGTCGGTATCCCAGTGTGCCGACACCGCCACGATCGCCTGAGGGCGTGGCACCTGTTGGCTGAGGCTCGCCAGGAACGCCCGCGCCGGCACGTCCTCCAGGATCAGCGTCGGCGCTCCATGGGACACGAAGATCGTCGGCATCGACATCGCTTTATTCCTTGTCTGGCTCGTGGCAGCTTGTATGCAAATCGGGGAAGCCGATTTCTGGGAGGAATTAATAAATGCATGTAACACGAAGACTGGGGCAGTTGGCCGCCGGCCTGGGCCTGGCCATGGGAATGGCGCTGGCGACGCCGGCAGTGTCGCAAACGACGCTCAAGATGGTCGCGCATTCCGACCTCAAGGTGCTGGATCCGATCTGGACCACCGCCTTCATCACGCGCAACCACGGCTACCTGATCTACGACGTGCTGTTCGCCAAGGATGCCCAGCTGCGCATCCAGCCGCAGATGGTCGACAAATACCAAACCTCGGCCGACAAGCTCACCTGGACTTTCACCCTGCG